>NZ_LGDE01000001.1 GCF_001279725.1 Streptomyces sp. WM4235
CCGCGCCCCCCCCCCCCCCCCCCTCCCCGCCCCGGGCCGCCGCCGGGGCCCGGAGGCCGGGCCCCCCGCCGGCCCCGCCGGAACCCCGCGGGGGAGAGGCGGCCGACGGCGCGGCCTCCCGGTACCCGGGCGACCTGCCCGCCCCGGCCCGACACCCGTGGGCCTCGCACCCCGGCGCCCCGATCCCCCCGGTCGACCCCGCGCCCCGGACCGTGACCGCCGTTCCCGCGCCCGGCGCCGCCGACCGCGCCGACGAGTCACCCGCGTACGCCTCGGCGCCCCGCCCCCACCCGGCGCACGCCGCCGACCGGCCGGCCGACGACACGCACGCCCGCCCGGCCGTGCCCGAGCCGATGCTCCCGACGCCGCACCCGGCGTTCGCACGGCCGGCGTTCGCCCACGCGGGTCCGCCCGCGGCGGCCGACCCGGGCGCGGGGGAGCCGGGTGCGGGGGAGCCGTACCCCCGCCACGCCCGGCCGGAGCCCGTGGCGGCCCCGCCGCCCGTGCCGGAGTACCGCGGCTCCGTTCCCGTCGAGCCGGAGCGCCGCCCCCTGCGCGCCGCCGCGCCGGAGCCGGCGGCGTACCCGACGCCCGCCCAGGGTCACCCCGCCGACGCTCCGGACACCGCCCCGCCGGCGTGGCCCGCCCGCGCGGACTCGGCGACCCCGTACCCGCAGCCGCCCCGGGACGCCCCTGCGAACCACGCGCCCGGGACCCCCGAGCCCCCGGTCGTGCCGGCCTCCCCGGCCGAGGGACCGACCGGGGAAGCCCAGGACGCGGTGCCGGCCGCACGCGCCGAGGTGGACGCCCCGGCGGACGCCCCGCGGCCCCGGCCCGTGACGGACCGCCGGCCCGCCCCGGCCCCGGAACCCCGGCCTCCGGCCGCCCTCGCCCCGACCCCCGGCCCGGGCGTGGCCGGCCACCCGCAGGACGAGCTCTGGCCGCCCGCCGAACCCGTCGTGCGCACGGTCCCCGGACCGGACGTGGCCGGCGTCGCGGCGGACGGCGTCGCCGATCTCGTCGCCCGGGCAGTGGCCCGCGGCATGGCGGACGCCGACGAGGACGACACCCGGGACCTCCCCCGGCTCCGTCCCGCCCAGGGGGCCTCGGCCACCGCGGTGCCCGTGCACCTGCCCTTCCTCGGGCAGACGCCCACGGGGCCCCCCGTTCCGGCCGGGGACCCGGCCGCACGGCGGTCCGGGCACGCGGCCCCCGCGTCCCGCCCCGCGGCCGGCCGTCGTGTCCCCCGGGGCGACGACCGGCTCCGCGAACACCGCGGACCCGTACTGCCCGGCTGGATCGCCGTGGCCGTCGGCGGCCTCGCGCTGGCCGGCTGCTCGGCGGTGCTCTGGCGGGCCGGCGCCGTCCCCGACGCCCTCGCCGCCGGCTTCGGCGCGGCCCCGCGCGCCTACCAGGGGCTGCGCGCGACCCACTGGCCCCCGCTCGCCTTCCTCGGCATCGTCACGCTCCTCGCACTGGGCGGGCTGGGCCGCGCCAAGGCCGGCCACGCCTGGGTGCTGACCCTCTTCGGCAGCTACCGGGGCACGGTCCGCCGTACCGGCCTCACCTGGGTCAGCCCGCTGCTGCTGCGCCGGCGGGTGGACGTGCGGCTGCGCCACTGGCGCAGCGACCCCATGCCCGCGGTGGACTCGGGGGGCCTCGCCCTCCAGGTGGTCGTGCAGGTCGTCTGGCAGGTCAAGGACACGGCCCGCGCCACCCTCGCCGTCGGGGACCACACGGAGTACCTGGCCGAGCAGGTCGAGTCGGCCATGGCCCGGGTGCTGTCCCAGCTGCCGGCCGACGCCTTCCACGACGACGCCCCGACGCTGCGCGACGCCGAGGCGGTCGGTGACGCGCTGACCCGCCTGCTGGCGGCCGAGACCGAGGCCGTCGGCGTGGAGGTGTTCTCCGCCCAGCCCACCCGGATCGAGTACGCCCCGGAGGTGGCGGAGGCCATGCGGCGCCGTCGGATCGCGGCGATCGACGCCCGGCATCGGGATGCCGTGCTGTCCTCGGTCGTCGACGCGGTCGACGACACGGTCCACCGGCTCACGTCACGGGGGATCGTCGAGCTGGACGACTACGAGCGCAAGGCCCTGGTGAAGGACCTCACCGTGGCCTTCTACACCGGCCGCTCCGACCAGTAGCGGCGATCGGCGGCCGAGGCGCGGGAGAAGACGGCGGCGACGCGGGAGCGGACGACGAGCGACGCGGGAGAACGGGTGGCCGGGAACGACCGGACCACCCGTTTTCCCATTGGTATAGACATGGCCAACTCTCGTCAATAATCTGGGACTTGGTCTAGACCTGGAAACCATCCCCACGCGTGCGCACGCTCTCGCCAGACTCCCCCCACGTCCAAGGAGCATCATGCGTTCCTTCCGCATGCCCAAACGAGCCGGCGTCACGGCCCTCGGTCTCGGCCTCGTCGCCGGCGCCACCCTCCTCGGCACCCCCACCGCCAGCAGTCACGGATACACCGACACCCCCATCAGTCGCCAGAAGCTCTGTGCCAACAAGACCGTCTCCAACTGCGGCCAGATCCAGTGGGAACCGCAGAGCGCCGAGGGCTTCAAGGGCTTCCCGGCCGCCGGACCGGCCGACGGGAAGATATGCGCGGCCGGCAACGCCCAGTTCGCCGAACTCGACGACCAGCGCGGCGGGACCTGGCCCGCCACCCGCGTCAACAGCGGCCAGAGCTACGGCTTCCGGTGGCAGTTCACCGCCAACCACTCCACCACCGACTTCAAGTACTACGTCACCAAGAACGGCTGGGACCCCACCAAGCCGCTCACCCGGGCCGCCCTCGACCCCCAGCCCTTCCTCACGGTCGCCTACAACGGCGCCCGCCCCGCCATGACCACCGTCCACCAGGGCGCCATGCCGAGCGGGAAGACCGGTCGGCACATGATCCTGGCGGTCTGGACCGTCAACGACACCCCGATGGCCTTCTACTCCTGCTCCGACGTTCAATTCTGACGTAACGTCAGCTAACCTCCGGCGGCATGCGGACGACGACCACACCCGACACCGTCGCGGAGCTCATCGCGCGCCAATGGGGCGACCACCGGCCCGGGCTGAAGCACGAGCACGCCGTCCTCAGCCGCCACCGGACCGCCCAGGAGGCCGCCGCGCGCGCCGCGCTGCTCGTCGACCTCCTGCCGCCGGAGGCCGAGCCGCACCTGGGAGTGCTGCTCGACAACACCCCGGAGTTCCCGTTCTGGCTCGGCGCGGCGGCCCTCGCGGGGGCCGCCGTCGCCGGGATCAACCCGACCCGGCGCGGCCCCGAACTGGCCCGCGACATCCTGCACACCGACTGCCGGATCCTCGTCACCGAGCGCGCCCACCTGCCGCTGCTGCGCGGCCTCGACCTGCCGGGCGTACGGATCCTCGTGACCGACACCGAGGAGTACGCGCGACTGCTGGCGCCCTACGCGGGAGCCAAGCCGGGGGAGGCCGTACTCTCCGGCGGCCCCACCCCCGCCTCCCGGATGCTCCTCTACTTCACCTCCGGCTCCACCGGCGCCCCCAAGGCCGCCCTCTGCACCCAGGGCCGCCTGGCCGCCGCCGGAACCGCGCTGGCCCGCCGGTTCTCGGTCACCCCCGACGACGTCCACTACGTCTGCATGCCGCTCTTCCACGGCAACGCGGTCATCGCCGACTGGCTGCCGGCGCTGGCCGGCGGCGCGTCCGTGGCCCTGAGGCGGCGCTTCTCGGCCTCCCGGTTCCTGGACGACGTACGGGCCTACGAGGCCACCTACTTCACCTACGTCGGCCGGGCGATCCAGTACCTCCTGGCCACCGAGCCCCGCCCCGACGACCGCGCGCACACCCTGCGGCTCGGCTTCGGCACCGAGGCCGGCGCGGTGGACGCCGCCCGCTTCACCGAGCGGTTCGGGGTCCGCCTGGTGGAGGGCTACGGGGCCACCGAGGGCGGCGCGTCCGTGGTCCGCACCCCCGACACCCCGCCGGCCGCACTGGGCCGCGCCGGCGCCGGGGACGACCTCGCGGTCGTCGACCCGCAGACGGGCAGGCAATGCCCGGCGGCCGTCCTCGACGGCTCGGGCCGCCTCCTCAACGGCCGCGAGGCCATCGGGGAACTCGTCAACCGAGGTCGCGGCCTCTTCGAGGGCTACTGGCGCAACCCCGACGCCGAGGCGGCGCGCACCCGCGACGGCTGGTACTGGACCGGAGACCTCTTCTTCCGGGACGCCGCCGGATTCCTCTACTTCGCGGGCCGCACCGACGACCGACTGCGGGTCGACAGCGAGAACCTCGCCGCGGCCGTCATCGAGAACGTCCTCGCCCGATGGGAGGACGCGGCGGCCGTGGCGGTCTACGCCGTGCCGGACGAGGTCGCGGGCGACCAGGTGATGGCGGCCGTCGCCCTCCGCCCGGGGGCGACGTTCTCCCCGTCGGCGTTCGCCGCGTTCCTCGCCGCGCAGCCCGACCTGGGCACGAAGATGCCGCCGCGCTACGTCCGGGTGGTCCCCGAGATGCCGACGACGGCGACGAACAAGGTCCACCGCGTGGCCCTGCGCCGCGCCGGCTTCCGCTGCCCGGACCCGGTCTGGTGGTCCCCGCCGGGCGAACCGGGTTACCGGCCCCTGGACGCCCAGTCCCTGGCCGCCCTGCTGTCCTCCTACGAGGCCCAGGGCCGGTCCGACCTCCTGGACCGCTGACCCGGGCCCCGCGACCACCCCGAGGGTGTGGCCGGCGTCACCGCCCCCGGGCCGCCCCGCCGGGGGCCCATGGCGCGGCCCGGACCCCGGGGTCGGCGTGAGCGCGGGGTCCTCGCGCACCTCGGGGGTAATGGTTTTGAGCACTCCCGGGGACCGGGTAGTATTTTCTCTGTCAGGCGCCGCTAGCTCAGTTGGTTAGAGCAGCTGACTCTTAATCAGCGGGTCCGGGGTTCGAGTCCCTGGCGGCGCACTTGTACTTCGGGCGGTTTCCGGTTCACCGGGAACCGCCCGAAGTGGTTTCCGGGCCCCGGCGCAACGGCCCGAGCGGCCTTCGGGGTGTTCGTCCCCGGGTGCGCGGCCCGTCAGAGCGTGAGCGACAGCAGCAGCGGCGCGGCCTTCCGGTTCAGCGTCTCCGCCGCGGCCCGCAGCCGGTGCGCGTGCTCGACCGGCATCGACAGGGCCAGGCAGCCCACCGAGGCGCCGGCGGTGATCGGTACCGCCGCGCAGACGGTGCCCACGGCGTACTCCTGGAGGTCCAGCACGGGCACGGTGGCGGGCTGGCTGTCCAGCTTGGAGAACAGCACGCGCTCGTTCACGATCGTCTTCGAGGTCAGTCGGGCGATCTTGTGCCGGGACAGGTGGTCCCGTCGACCGTTCTGGTCGAGCTGGGTCAGCAGGCACTTGCCGACCGCGCTGGCGTGCGCCGCCGAGCGGAAGTCGACCCACTCGTGCACCTTCGGGGTGCGCGGACTGTCCGCGAACTGGGTGATGCGGACCTCGCCGTCGACGTAGCGGCTGATGTAGACCGCCGCTCCGACCGAGTCCCGCAGTCGGTCCAGGGTGTCCTGGAGCTTGTCCTGGAGGGCCTGCTGCCGGTCGACGCCGGAGCCGAGGAGGACGAGGGAGTCCCCTATGGCGTAGGCGCCGTCGGAGACCTGGAGCACGTACCCCTCCCGGCGCAGCATGAGCAGCATCGGGGACAGGTGGGCCGAGGGCAGGCCTGTCTCACGCGCTATCTGCGCGTCGGTCACACCGCCGGTGTGCCGGGCGATCGTTTCGAGTACGCGAAGGGCGTACTGCACCGAATGGAACGGCGCGATCGGCTCGGGCTTCAGCGCCACGGTTTTCCCCCTACCAGGTTGTTACCGCTTGCTCCCCCACGATAGCCATCAAGAGGCTTGTGTGGAGCGCCTGTTGAAGAGATTGATGGCTCAATCAAGTCCCTCTGCCTGGACCTACCCGCCTGGCATATGCCAGAGGCATGGCCGACTCGGCGGCCCGTCGGGAATGCCCCGGCCCCCTCGATGGTTCGAATTCCTCGTACGGACATGCAGGAAGCCGCGAGGGCCGCACGGGACGGGAGCGACGATGAATGACGCCGGGGACGAGGGAATCAGGGCAGCCGGGACGGGAGGCACCGCGGATCCGATCCGGGGGACCGTACGGGGGAGCGCGCCGGTCCCGCTCTCGGTGCTGGACCTCGTCACCGTCGGGGCCGGCAGCACCGCCCAGGCGTCGCTGCGCACCAGCGTGGCGATCTCCCGGCTGGCCGAATCCCGGGGGTTCCACCGGCACTGGGTGGCCGAACACCACTCCATGCCCGGCGTGGCAAGCTCCTCCCCGGCGGTGATCCTCGCCCACCTCGCCGCCCACACCTCCCGGATACGGCTCGGCTCGGGCGGGGTCATGCTGCCCAACCACGCCCCGCTGGCCGTCGCCGAGCAGTTCGGCACCCTGGAGGCCTTCGCCCCGGGCCGGATCGACCTCGGACTGGGGCGCGCGCCCGGCACGGACCCCCGTACCGCGGCCGCGCTGCGCGGAGCCGGACGGGCGGACGCCGCCGCCGACGGATTCCCCCGGCAGCTGGGGGAGCTGATCCGCTTCCTCGACGACGACTTCCCCGACGGACACCCCTACGCCCGAGTGCACGCCGTGCCCGGCCCCGTGCAGGGCCCCGCCGGTCGACCGCCGATCTGGTTGCTCGGCTCCTCCGGTTTCAGCGCCCGCCTCGCCGGCGAGCTCGGCCTGCCCTTCGCGTACGCCCACCACTTCTCGGCGGCCGGCACGATTCCCGCGCTGGACCTGTACCGGCAGAGCTTCCGACCCTCGGCCGTGCTCGACGCCCCCTACGCCCTGATCGGCGCCGCGGCCCTGGCCGCCGACACCGACGAGGAGGCCCGGGCGCAGGTGCTCACGGGCGCGCTGTCGATGCTGCGGCTGCGCGGCGGACGACCCGGGCTGGTCCCGACGCCCGAGGAGGCGGCCGCGTACCCCTTCTCGCCGCTGGAGCGGGAGTTCGTGGACGGCTGGCTCGCGAACATCGTCCACGGCACCCCCGACGAGGTCCGCGAGGGACTCGACGACCTGGTGAAGCGGACGGGCGCGGACGAGCTGATGCTGACCGCCAACGCCCATGGCGGGGAGGCCCGGTTGCGATCGTACGGGCTCATCGCAGATGCGTACGGCATGCCGACGCAGGACTCGAACCCCGCCTGAGCGCACAAGAACGGGGTTTGGCTGGTTTGTTGCCAAAACCTTGCCCGCACATGGCTTAGTGCAGCCTTAAACCGCTCGTCACCCGGGGTGGCGAGCGGTTCTGCGTATGCCCTCAGGTCTCTGACGAGGCCTTTTGGCGCCTGAGTGGTCTAGTCCTTCTTTGGTCCAAACCATTGACTGGGGGCCGGGGTGATCGCTATCACTTCTCTCACCTGAAGCTGATGCCCCCCTCCCACCCCCCGGAGTCAGTTCATGCACATCCGTAAACCCCTCGTCGCGGCCGCCGCCACGGCCGCGCTGGCAGCCGGAGCGCTGGCCGGCTTCGCGGGCCTCGGTACCGCCCAGGCCGCGGGTTCCGCGAGCACGGCGAGCGCCGGCGGCGTGAAGATCGCGTACTACGACCAGTGGAGCGTGTACGGGAACGCCTTCTACCCGAAGCACCTCGACACCCGCGGCATCGCGGGCAAGCTGGACGTGATCAACTACTCGTTCGGCAACATCCACCCCACCAACCTCACCTGTTTCGAGGCGAACAAGGCGGCGGGCGACGACAACAACCCCAACGCCGGTGACGGCGCGGGCGACTCGTACGCGGACTACCAGAAGTCCTTCAGCGCGGCCGACAGCGTCAGCGGGGTCGCCGACAAGTGGGACCAGCCGATCGTCGGCGTCTTCAACCAGTTCAAGCAGTTGAAGGCCAAGTACCCCCACCTGAAGATCAACATCTCGCTGGGCGGCTGGACCTACTCGAAGTACTTCAGCGACGCGGCCAAGACCGACGCCTCCCGCAAGAAGCTCGTGTCGTCCTGCATCGACCAGTACATCAAGGGCAACCTGCCGGTCGAGGGCGGCTACGGCGGCCAGGGCGTCGCGGCCGGCATCTTCGACGGCATCGACATCGACTGGGAGTACCCCGGCTCCTCCGGCGGTCACCTGGGCAACCACTACGCCCCCGAGGACAAGCAGAACTTCACGCTCCTGCTCAAGGAGTTCCGCAGCCAGCTCGACGCCTACGGCGCGGCCAACGGCGGCAAGAAGTACCTGCTGACCTCCGCCCTCCCGGCCGGCCAGGACAAGATCAAGTACATCGAGACGGACAAGATCGGCGCGTACCTCGACTACGCGAACATCATGACGTACGACATGCACGGCGCCTGGGACAGCGACGGCCCCACCTACCACCAGTCCCCGCTGTACTCCCCGGCCGGCGACCCGACCGACCCGATCGCCCCGGGCACCCAGAAGTACAGCATCGACAACGCCATCGACTCCTGGATCGACGGCAACCCGGCCTACGGCATCACCGGCGGCTTCCCCGCCAACAAGCTGACCCTGGGCTACGAGTTCTACTACCGCGGCTGGAAGGGCGTCCCCGCCGGGGCGAACAACGGCCTCGCCCAGTCCGCGACCGGTGCCTCCGGCGCCCGGCCCACCAGCCAGCAGGCCGGCATCGCGAACTACAAGGAACTCGGCGGCCTCGTCGACAACCCGGCGAACACCTTCTGGGACGACCAGGCCAAGGCCTCGTACTTCTACAAGGACGGCGAGTTCTTCACCGGCCTCAACCAGAAGTCCATCCAGGCCCGGGTCGACTACGGCAAGCAGCGCGGCCTGGCCGGCGCGATGATGTACTCCCTCCTCGGGCTGGACAACAACACCACGCTGCTGAACCAGATCTCGGACGCCCTCGGCGGCACCACCCAGCCGCCGACCACCCCGCCGACCACACCTCCGACCACTCCGCCCACGACCCCGCCGACCACGCCCCCGACCACGCCTCCGACGACGCCGCCCACCGGCTGCGGTTCGGTCCCGGCGTACGTCGCGGGCACGGTCTACACCGGCGGCACCGAGGTCTCCCACAACGGTCACAAGTGGAAGGCCCAGTGGTGGACGCAGAACGAGGTGCCCGGCTCCACCGGTGAATGGGGTGTCTGGAAGGACCTCGGCGCCTGCTGATCCCCCCACCCCGCGCCGAGCGCCGGCCGCCCCCGCCCCCTCCCGGGGCGGGGGCGGCCGTGTTCCGCGCACCGGCGCGCCGGGAACAACCCCCGACCGGTCTCGGGTTGACTCCGGACATGACTGCCACGCCATTCGAACCGCGCGCGCTGCTCGCGGGGAGCCGACTCGGTGTCCTCGCCACGATCAAGTCGAGCGGCCTCCCCCAACTCTCCCCCGTGATGCCCTTCTACGACAGCGAGTCGGGCCTGCTGCACGTCTCGATGACCGAGGGGCGGGCCAAGACGGCGAACCTGCGCCGCGACCCGCGAGCCGCCCTGGAGGTCACCGCCCCCGACGGCCGCTCCTGGGCCACCGCCGAGGGGCCCGTGACGCTCGTCGGCCCGGGCACCGACCCGCACGGCCCCGAGGTCGACGCGCTGGTGGACTACTACCGCCTCGCCGCCGGCGAACACCCGGACTGGGAGGAGTACCGGTCGGTGATGGTGTCCGACCGCAGGGTGCTGATGACGATGACGGTCGAGCGCGTGTACGGCGAGAAGCTCGGCTGACCGCGCGGTCCTAGCCCTCGGCCCCGGGGCGCGAGCCGATCATCTCGGCGATCCGTTCCGGGGCCACGGCCCGCGAGTACAGCCAGCCCTGGCCCGTGTCGCAGCCCACGCGGCGCAGGCGCGCCGCCTGGCCCGCGGTCTCCACGCACTCGGCGGTGACCGTCAGGCCCAGCCGGTGGGCGAGTTGGACGAGCGCCTCGACGATGGTCTCGTCGGCCGGATTCGGGTGCGAGCCCTCCTCGTAGCGGAACCCGCGGACGAAGGAGCCGTCCAGCTTCAGCACCGACACCGGCAACCGGCTCAGGTAGGCCAGGTTCGAGTACCCGGTGCCGAAGTCGTCGATGGCGATCCGCACGCCCATGTCGCTCAGCGCCTGGAGTGCCTGCAACGGCCGGCCCGCCGAGCCCATCACCGCCGACTCCGTCAGCTCCAACTGGAGCAGTTGCGGGGCCAGTCCGGTCTCGGCGAGGATCTCCGCGACATCGCCGACCAGGTCCGAGTCCCACACCTGGCGCACCGCGACGTTGACGGAGACGAACACCGGCGCGTCACTGGGCTGTTCGATCTGCCAGCGGCGCGCCTGCCGGCAGGCGGTCCGCAGCACCCACTGTCCCAACGGGACGATGGAGCCGTCCTCTTCGGCGATCCCGATGAACCGATTCGGCGTCAACATGCCGAACTGCGGGTGGTTCCAGCGCACCAGGGCCTCCACCCCGCGCACCGTCCCGCTCTCCAGGTCCACCAGCGGCTGGTACTCCAGTCGGAACTCGTCCCGCTCCACGGCCGGTCGCAGCGTCGAGGACAGGGCCTGCCGGGTCATGCGGTGCGCGTTGCGCTCCGGGTCGAAGAGGGTCCAGCGGGCCTTGCCGTCCGCCTTCGCCCAGTACAGGGTCGTGTCGGCGGCCTGCATCAGCCCCGTCGCGGAGGTCCCGGCCGCCGCCCGCTCCACCACGCCGATCGACGCGGATACCGACAGTCGCTGACCGGCCAGGTCGAACGGCTCCTGTACGGCGTTCAACACGCTCCGCGCCAGGTCCGCGAGTTGCTCGGTACCGGTGGAGTCCTCCACCAGCAGGGCGAACTCGTCGCCGCCGAGCCGGGCCACCAGGTGCCCGCTCGTGCGCCCGTACCCGGACTGGTCGGCGCACTGCGTCAGCCGGGCCGCGACGGCCGCCAGCAGCCGGTCCCCGACCCGGTGGCCCAGGGTGTCGTTGACGGCCTTGAACCCGTCGAGGTCCAGGTAGCACAGCCCGATCCGCCCCGTGCCGCCGTGCTCGTACGAGGAGTGCTCCAGAGCGGCGGAGAGCCGCTCGAAGAACAGTGTCCGGTTGGGGAGTCGGGTCACCGGGTCGTGCATCTGGAGGTGGCGCAGCCGGGCCTGGAGGTCGCGCCGGTCGCTGATGTCGGCGACCGACAGCAGGACGTCCCCGCTTCCGGGGACCGGCCCGAGGGTGACCTCGGTCCACAGCGAGTGTCCGTCGGGGTGTTTGAGGCGGCGGGTGCAGCGCAGTCGGGCCTGCCGGCCGCGGAGCACCTCCTGGTAGGCCTGCCAGGTGCGGGCCTCCGCGGCGAGGTCCACCAGGTCGGCGGCGGACCGTTCGACGAGCGCGAGCGGTTCGGCGCCCAGCAGCGCGGCGAGTGCCTCGTTGGCGGCGACGACGTGCCCGCTGCGGTCGACGACGGCCATCGCGAGATGGGCCGCGTTGAAGGCGGCCTGGTAGTCGCGTGCCCCGGACGTGCGCGGGGACCGCGGGGCCGACGCGGTGGCCGCCGCGGGTTCGCTCGACATGCCGGGCACTGCCGGCACTGCCGGGTGACGCTCCGTAGTGGCCGATCGGATGCGGTCGGCCGCCGAACCGGTTCCCTCTGAGGTTCCGCTCACCGTTGGCTCCCGCAGTGCTCGTGAGTGTCCGTGCAGGAAAGTGTGCCGATCATAGAGGCTGCCGGACGGCCCTATCCAGCGGCGTCGCCGTACGGAGGGCGGTGGTTCGCGGTGATGACGGATCGCCGGCCGATCGACGCGTGATCGTTCCTGCGCGGCTGTGAACGCCCGGGGGTCGCAACTGATCTCCCGTGACCGGTCGTGACGTTCTGTAGGCGCGTCCGTGAAGTCCGGGGGTCACCGACTTGACGTATCGCTCACTCGTGTGGGGCAGCGGAACAGGGCATTGGTAAGACAATCACCTCAAGGTGGATGGAAGGGTACAAATCCACCACCGGAGGTCGATGTGCCGCGACAGCAGACACCCGGGGGAGTGGACCGCTCCCGCATCCGAAGTACGGCGGCCGTCGTCACTTCCATGGCGGCGCTCGCCGCGATGTCGCTCGTCGCCACCCCCGCGGCGTCCGCCTCCGGCGCCGGTCCCTGCGCGCTGACCCGTACGGCGGCGCACCACTCCCTCGGGCTGGACACCTGGAACGGCGCCTACCCCAGGCCCGAGCGCACCCTGAACGCGGTCATGGTCTTCCTCTCCTTCCCCGACCATCGCACCGCCGTCACCCCCGAGCAGCTGACCGGCGACTACTTCCCCGCCACCAGCGAGTTCTTCCAGCGGGCCTCGTACGGGCGCTTCCGGCTGGTCCCGCACCCGCGGGAGCAGTGGATCCGCATGCCCAAGCCGTCCACGGCGTACGGCATACAGCGCGACTGGGCCCCCGAGGACCGGGCGGCCTACCTGCGGGACGCCGTCGCCACCGCCGACCCCGAGGTGGACTTCAGTCAGTACGACGTCGTGTACTTCGTCGCCGACCCGGACGCGCCCGGGGTGGACTCGGACGCCACGAAGGTCGTCAACTTCGACCGGCCCATCCGGGCCGACGGCACGGACCTGCGGCGGATCGTCACCGTCTTCGAGCAGCACCCGCCGGACCGCAACGTCCTCGCCCACGAGACCGGGCACGTCTTCGACCTGCCCGACCTCTACCACCGACCGTCCGACGGCAAGGGCGACTGGGACACGTACGTCGGCGACTGGGACGTCATGGGCAGCCAGTTCGGCATGGCCCCGGACCTGTTCGCCTGGCACAAGTGGAAGCTGGGCTGGCTGAGCCCCTCCCAGGTCGACTGCGTGCGCTCCGGCTCCTCGCTGCACACCCTGCAACCGCTCGCGGAGGGCGTGCCCAACGGAGGCACCGGCGGCACCCGGCTGGCCGTGGTCCGCACCGGCCCCGGCAGCGCCATCGCCATCGAGGCCCGGGGCTCCGCCGGCAACGACGGGGACACCTGCACCGAAGGCGTCCTGATCTACCGGGTCCGCAACGAGCCGGCCTCGGGCGGCGGGCCGATCGAGGTACTGGACGGGCATCCGGGCACCGAGGCCTGCTGGGACCGGTCCGTGTACCCGCCGCTGGCGGACGCCCCGCTGGAGGTCGGCGAGACGTTCACGGTGCCGGGGGAACGGATCCGCATCGAGGTGGCGGACCGGACCCAGTCCGGCGCGTACACCGTGAAGATCACCACGTAGCCGCGCGGGCCCCGGTCCGAAGGGCATCGCGGGCACGAAAAAGGCCCCCACTCGCGTGGGGGCCTTTCTCCGTCTGTGCGCCGCCAGGGACTCGAACCCCGGACCCGCTGATTAAGAGTCAGCTGCTCTAACCAACTGAGCTAGCGGCGCTTGGTGACGAGCTAGACATTAGCATCAGGATCGGCCGAACCAAAAATCGATACCTGCAGGCGGGCGGCGTGCAGGAAGGCCCAGAGCAGCGAATCGGCGCCCGGCAGCCAGGGCCGCCGGGAGTCCGGGGCCACCAGCCAGCGGGACGGCCCCGGAGAGGGCGCCAGCGGGGGCACGGTGACCGCGTCGCCCCGGCCGTGACAGAGCGGGGCGGCCGTGGTCTCGCCCCATTCCTCCCAGGCGAGCAGCGCCGGCAGCCGCTGGGCGGTGCCCGGCGCGGCGAAGAGCAGCGTCCGGCCGCGGTGCACGGCGGCGGGCCCGGAACCGGGCCCCTCGGCCCACAGCAGGTCGAGCATGCGGCGCCCGAGCACGAGCGGGACGTTGACGACGTCGAAGGTGGTCCCGCAGGGCAGCGCGGCCGGAGCGGCGGGCCGCGCCCGCCACGCGGCGAGCGTGTCGTGGGGCAGGGCGCACGCGGAGGCGAGCCAGGCCGCGCCCTCGGAGGTGACGAGGGTCGCGGACGCGGGGGAGGTGCGGACTTCGAGGGCGGCGCAGCCTGTCAGAGTCGTCATGCCCCCAGGTCTACCGGGGGTAGCCCGACCAATCCGGGGAGTTACCGGAATCCGGGACAGGGGCGACCGGCCGGGGGTATGGTGCGCCCCGCATATGCCAGATGTGACGTGCGCCGCACCCGGATCCGGATGCGGCGCACGGCCGGCCTCGGTTCGCCAGGGCCTAGGGGCCGTCCGGGTGGCCGTCCCGCAGCAGGGTCTCGCCGAACTCGATCATCTTGACCGCGTAGTCCTCGGTCCACTCCGCCTGCTCCGCGATGGCCGCCGCGGGCAGCCGGTCGAACCGGCGCGGGTCGGCCAGCTGCGCCGCGGCGACGGCCTGGAACTCCACCGCGCGCTCCTGGGCCGCCCGGAAGGCCAGCGTCAGCTCGGTCGCACGGGTCAGCAGCTCCCGCGGGTCGTCCATCGACTCCAGGTCGAAGAAGTGCTCCGGGTCCGTTGCCACCTCGGAAGGCTCGAAGAGCAGCGGCGCGGGCCGCAACCTCCGCTCGGTGCGCTCGGGCTCTGCCATGCGTGTCCTCCTGCTGCGCGTACGTCGTCCCTTCAGGGCCACCCTCCATTGTCCAACGTCGCGCAAGAGTGCACCCGGGGTGTCAGACGCCCGCCGGCTCCTTCGCGAGCGCCGCGATGTCGTCGAACACGCCGGTGAGCCCCTCCGCGAGCCCCTCCGGAGCCTCGAATCCCTCGTCCGTGACCAGCGCGTTGATGCCGGGGACGGCCACCGACCGCTCGGTGGGCAGCATGCCCAGACGGGTCAGGACCGGGCGCAGCATCTCGGCGGCGGGTGCTCCGCCGGTCGGGCCCGCGCTGTAGCTGACGATGCCGACCGGCTTGCCCCGCCACTCGCGGTAGAGGAAGTCGATGGCGTTCTTGAAGGGGGCGGTGTAGCCGCCGTTGTACATCGGCAGGACGAACAGCACGGCGTCGGACGCGTCGATCAGCGCGCTCCACGCCAGCGTGTGCGGATGGGTGTAGATGCCGCTGGAGGCGTACTCCGGCTCGTCCAGGAAGGGCAGCGCGATCTCGGCGAGATCGATCGGGGTGACCTCGAACGCGCCGTGCTCGCGGGCCCTGCCGACGACCCACTCGGCGAGCGGGCGCCCGGAGGAGGTGGGGCGGGTCGCGGCGTAAATGACGTGCAGACGGGTCATGGGGCGTTCGTTCCTTCGGCTGTCGGTGCGGTGTGTCGGGGGCAGTCTGGTGGGTGACGTGGCCCCCCGGCAAAGCCGCGGACGGGTGAGGCGCCACAACCGGGCGGGCGCGGCCCCACCGAGGACGTCGGCGCCCGAACTCCCGCCTCAGGGCCGCCAGGCCACCCGATGCTCCGCCAGGTGCGCCAGCACCGAGTGGTTGGCCTCCCAGCCGTCCGGGAACTTCACCGTCACCCCCAGCTGTACCGGCTCCGAGGACGGATGGTCGTCCAGGAGTTCCGCTATGCCCGCCCGGGCCACCACCACACAGGCGTGCCGGTGTCGGGACGCCAGCACGCACAACCGCCCCGTCTCCAGGTGGAACGCGGTCGCGTCCGGCCGCCCCGACAGCGGGTGCAGCACCACCGTCAGGTCGAACTCCCGTCCCTGGAGCCGGTTCGCGGTGTCCACCGTCACCCCCGGGACGCCCAGCGCCGTCAGCGCCGCCCGCACGGCGGCGGCCTGGTCCCGGTGGGCGGTGCCCACCGCGATCCGGTCGGCGGTCAACGGCGCGGGGCCCGCCGACTGTTCGTCCTCCGTCACCGCACCCCGGTCCAGCGCCCGGCGCACCACCAGGGCCACCGCCCGCACCGCCTCCGGGTCGGTCCGCGGCGTGTGTCGCGCGGGCAGCTCCAGCAGGCCCCAGCCCGACTCCGCGGCCTCGTCCAACACCCGGTCCGGCCCCGAACCGTCCGAGGCGACCCCGTACGACAGCTTCCGCTCACCGGGGCCGGTGCCGCTGCGGAACCGGCTGTACGGGTAGAACGCCCGCGACACCAGCGGCGCGGCCGACGCGGGCAGCCGCCAGGACACCGGCAGCCGGTGCTGCGGCAGGTGCGGGTTGTGCGCCAGCAGGGTGGACACCGCCGAGGCGGAGGGGTCGTAGGACAGCCCGGCCCACTGCTCCGCGCCGACCACGCTGAACGGGTCGAGCTGCCCGGGGTCGCCCACGAACAGCGCCCGCTCGAACAGCCCGGCCACGGCCAACAGCGCGTCGGAACGCATCTGGTAGGCCTCGTCCACGATGGCGTGCTCCCACGGATCCGTGTCCTTCACGTACGCCCACTTCGCCGCCGTCGAGATGGTGATCGGCAGCTCGGCGAGGTCGGCCGGCTTCGCCGACAGGGTCACCGAGGGCAGCTCGCGCAGCGCCGGGTCGTAGGCGTCGCCGTCGCTGCTGTGCAGCCGGCCGACCTTCAGCCCCGGATCCTTGCCGTGCAACCGCAACACCAGGTCGTCGACCTGCGCGTTCGTCTGCGCGACCACCATCAGCCGGCGCCCGGCGGCGGCCAGCTCCCGGGCGGCCCGGACCACGAGCGTGGACTTGCCGGCGCCCGGCGGGGAGTCGACGACCACGCCCCGATCCGCGCCGTGCAGGGTGTCGTGCAGGATGGCGGCGGTCGCCCGGTCTGCGGCCGCTCCCGGATCGAAACTCACAACAGGTCCTCGGCGGTCACGGGATCGGGCGCGGGCAGGTGCGGTCGGTCGGCGCTCAGGTGCGCCGGCGGCCCGCCGTGCGTCCACGGGGTCTTCTCCGGCTCGGGCAGCCTGGGGCCGCCGCGCGCGTCGTGCTCGAACAGCGTCCAGCAGAGCCGGTCGCCCTTCTCCGGCACCGAGCCGGGAGTGGGCTCCTTGCCGCCGCCCATCTTGTCGAGCAGCCGCAGCACGATCCGCCCCGCCTCCTCGAACCGCACGAACTCGGCCGCCTGCGGGCGTCCGTCGAGCGAACGGAACACCTTCCCGCCCCCGCCGTCCGCCAGCTGCGGCCGGTCCTCGGTGTCCACCGTCACCAGCGGGCGCGGCCGCGGCCGTTTGGCCTGCGTCCACTCCATGACCACCTCGGTGACCTCGCCGGCGAAGGCCTCCCCGGACAGCCGCCGACCCGCCATCACCAGGGGGTCGTCCAGCGCCTCCTGGGCGTCGAGACGGACCTGTTCGGTCTCGCGCGTGGCCAGCTTCTGGGCGGCCGTCACCGCGTCGTCGCGGCGCGGCTGCGGGGGCTCGCCGGCCCGCACCCGGTCGCGGTGCCCGGTGTACGACCAGCGGTCGCGGGTCCAGCGCTCCTCGGTCCGTTCCCCGGCGGGCAGCGCGCGCACCAGCTCCAGCGCCCGCCACACCGCCTCCCACGTCGGGCGCATCTGGTCCGCGACGAGTTCCCGGACGTCCCGCTCGGCCCGCTCGACGGCGGCCGGATCGCCCGAGGCGCGCGCCGCGTCGTAGCGGGCCATCGCCGGGGCCAGCAGCCGGTTGTCGAAGGCGGGGTCGGTGGCCGGTCCGGCGGGCGGGACCAGCAGCCCGCCCCGCGGGTCCCGGGCCACCTCGGCGCGCAGGGCCGCCTCCGCGCCGGATTCCCCCTCCGGAGGGGCGATCCAGGCGAGCAGGGCGCCCAGGTGCTGGTCCTCCAGGTTGCTCTGGCCCGTCGCCCAGTGCCGACCGAGCAGGTCCGTCGCCGACAGCAGCATCGAGGAACCGGGCACCCGCGCCCGCTCCCCGAGGTGCGTGAACCAGCGCCCCAGCAGCGGCACCCGGGCCGGCGCCGGATACGGGTTCTCCGGGTCCTCCTCGGCCGTCCGCCGGAACCGCATCGACCGGCCGAGGAGCCGTACGTACTCCACGCCCGCCCGGCTGGGCACGATCAGTTGGGGGGCGTCCAGGCACAGCTCGGCGGCGACCTTGCTCTTGGCGCCCGTCTCGGGATCGGTCTCGTTGCGCTCGACGAGCTCGACGTCGTCCGCGTACCCGTCCACGTACGGCAGGACCAGGTCGGCCAGCTCCGCGAGGAACGTCCAGCGCAGGTCGCGGTCGCGCGGCTGCGGGACCACGAGCAGCGTCGGCTCCGCCGGATCGGTGCCGACCAGGGCGCCCAGCGGCGCCCCGGCCTCGCCGGCGGTGGTCAGCGGCACGACGACCAGCGGGCGCTCGCTCAGATGCCGGTGCCGCACGGTCGCCAGTGCCTGGGCGCGGCCCGCCCGGACCGCCTCCAGGCGCGCGAGGGTGTTCAGCAGGGGCATGCGGTCGCCTCCGGGGACGTCCGGGCGGGGACGAGGGCGAGGGCCTCGGCGCGCAGCCGCGCGGCCTGGTGCAGCGCGGCCGCGATCGGGTCCTCGGCGCGGCCCGCCCCGGAGGCCGCCGCGAGGGCCGCCTCCACGGTGGTCAGACCGCCCAGTTCGCCCCGCAGGGACCGGCCGAGCGCGGTCACCTCGTCGGAGTCGCGGGCCCGCTCCCGGCAGTGGAAGGCCAGCTCGCAGGCGGCCAGGCACTCGGGGGCGTACGCGGCGGTGACGGCGGACACCGCCTCGGTCAGTTCCTCGGCCGGCCGGGCGGGATCGAAGCAGGTCCCCTCCGGCAGGGCGGCGGCCAGCTCCTCGACGCGGGTCAGCCGCTCCAACTGGCGCCGGGTCACGGCGCGTTCGCGCCGCACGTCGACGAGTGCCGCGGTGGGCAGGTTGGAGAAGTCCTTGGGGCAGACCAGCACGACCCGGTGACCCACGGTGGAGCCGGGCAGCTTCTCCGCGGTCTTCTCCAGGGCCAGCACGTATACGGCGGCCTGCCGCGCGGCGGCGCCCACCTTCGCCGCGTCGGCGCCCCCGTCGATCATCGGGAACGACTTGATCTCCACGACGGTCCACTGACCGTCGGGGTGCACGACGACGGCGTCCGGCTCCAGGTACGCGGGCGTGCCCGCCACCTCCAAGGCCAGCATCGGGTGGTCGAGGAGCGTCCAGGTCCCGGCGGCCGTGGCCTCGCGCAGGGCCAGCGCCGTGCGGGCGGCGCGTCCCTCGGGGCCGGCGGCGGTGAGATCGGGCACCGGGGTGGCCGGCCCGGGCGGCTCGCCCCCGGCGCCGAGCCGTTCGTGGACCAGGCGCAGGAGTTCGGCCCCGCCGTCGCCCTTGACCTTGGCCTCGAAGGAGTTGCCGCGCACTATGGCGAACTGGGACTGCCCGAAGGGGGCGGGGGAGCCGAGGGCCTGCGCGAGGGCGGTCTTGTCCACCCCGGCCCCGTCGAGCAGGGCCCGTCTGCCGCAGCCCGGGTTGGCGGCGAGCGCGGCCAGCGCCCGGGCGTCGAGCGGGCGGGGCGGCACGGCGGGGCCGCGCAGGTCAGCGAGCCGCTGCCGCAGTGTCGTCGTCTGCGGTGTTCTCTGCGGAGGGCCGCCGGTCGGGTAGGAGCTCACGGGCGGAAGTGTCCCATCCGCCACTGACAATCGTGGTCTTACACCGGAAACCGGCTGTTCCCGAGCGGAACCGGCGGGCCGGGAGCAGGCCCAGACCCATCACGGCGGCCCCGGCGACGACGTCCAGGAAGTAGTGGTTGGCCGTGCCCATGACCACCAGCGCGGTGGCGGCCGGGTAGGCGATCCCCAGGGCCCGCGCGAGGGGGTGCCGGGCGTGGGTCCCATCGAGGGGGCCGCTGCCTGTCAGTCATGGGGTGCAGGACGCTTGCGCGACCGGGGGAGTTGCCCGGTGTACGGGTGATGGATGATGGACGAACGACGGAACCGCCTCGAAAGCGGGCCGATCCGTACACATCAACATGTACCGGGAGAAATTCACATGGCCCCCCGCATCCTGCTGGCCCGCCACGGCCAGACGGCGTGGTCGCAGCTCGGCAAGCACACCGGACGCACCGACGTGCCCCTGCTGGAGGAGGGCCGGCGGGGCGCGAAGCTGCTCGGAGAACGGCTGGCGCGCGAACCGTGGGCGGGCCTGCCCGGCTTGGAGGTGCGCACCAGCCCCCTGGTCCGCGCGAGCGAGAGCTGCGACCTGGCCGGCTTCGGGGCCCGCGCCGAACCCTGGGACACCCTGATGGAGTGGGACTACGGCGACTACGAGGGCATGGCCCCGGCCGAGATCCAGGCGATCCGCCCCGGCTGGCTGATCTGGCGCGACGGGGTCCCCGGCGGCGAGTCCGTCGCGGACGTCGCCGCCCGCGCCGACGAGGTCGTCGCCTGGGCCCGCTCGGCCGAACGCGACGTCCTCGTCTTCGCCCACGGCCACGTCCTGCGCACGCTCGCCGCCCGCTGGCTCGGCTTCGAGGCCTCCTTCGGCGCCCGGATCCGGCTGGACCCCACCTCCCTGTCGGTGCTGGGCTGGGCGTACGGCGAACCCGCGCTGGAACGCTGGAACGACACCGGCCATCTGGACGGCTGAGCGTCGCCGACGAAGCGTCGGCCCGGTCGGCCCGGTCGGCCCGGATCGGACCGGTCGCCCCGGATCGGACCGGCCGGGGGGTCCCGCGGGCGTCAGGCCGTCGCGTGGCGGGCCAGGAAGGCGCCGACCCGCGGTGAACGCTGCTGCGGCACCAGCGTCTTGGCCGTCCCCGCCAGTATCGACCTGACCCGGGTCGACTGGACCTCGGCGAGCAGGTCCAGCACCCGGGTGCCCGCCCAGGCGGCCTCGTCGGGCGCCCCCGCGTGCGCCAGGTTGTCGGCCAGCTCGGCGGTGTAGAGGGCCACGTTCCGGGCGAAGTGCGGGTCCTGGAGGTCCGCCGCCCGACGGGCGTGCCGGGCCGCGCGCGCGTGCTCCCCGAGCGCCGCCCAACACCGGGACTCCAAGGACTCCAACTCGGCCTCCCCGAAGAACGACATCCACTCGGGGTCCGCGCCCGCCGCGCCCCGCGAGAACTCCGTGTGCGCCCGGGTCAGCGCCTCCTCGCAGGCCCTGCGGTCGTCCAGCCCCGCCCACCCGCCCGCCTCCCGCAGGGCCAGCAGCGACAGCAGCCGGGGCGAGCCCAGCGCGCGGGCCGCGCCCCGGCCCGCCTGGGCCGCCCGCACCGACTCGCGCGGCCGCCCGCAGTCCCGGGCCAGGAACGCCATGTTGCTGAAGGCGTGCGCCTCCAGGGCGGAGTCGCCGGACACCCGGGCCGTCGCCAGGGCCTCCGCGTAGTGCGAGCGGGCGTCCTCGAAACGGCCCGAGTCGTGCGCCAGCCACCCCACCGACACCGCCAACTCGCCCGCCCCCGAGTGCAGTCGGTCCTCGGTGGACTGCCGGGTGGCGCCGGCGTCGAGCAACGCGTAGGCCGTGCGCAGGGGTTCGGCCGCCCTTCGGTACAGGGCGTCGGCCCCGTGCCGGTCGTCCAGCAGACGGATCTGACGCACGGCCTCCTCGACGGCGGCGGCCTCGGACTCGCCGGCCCGCGAGGGGAACCGGCGGGAATCGCCGAGCAGGGTGAGACCGAGCGTCGCGGCCGCCACGGTCGCGGAGCCGCCCGCCATGAACGCGCGACGCAGCACGTCGCTCTCCTTGGAACGGTGGATGAGGTGGGGGAAGGAGGGGGACGTCGGGGCGCCGCGCTGCGCGGAGCGCCCGCGCACCGCCTCACGCGGGGAGAATCCCAGGTCGGCGAGGGTGCGACCGGGGAACATGTGCAGGAACACGCGCTCGTAGGCGTAGTTGGGACAGCGGATCTCGCCGGACTCCACCCGCCCGATGTAGCGGGCGTCGCAGGAAACCGTTTCGCCGATCTCCCGTGCGGCCCGGCGGACCGAGGCCGCGAACTCGGCCGGGGAACGCGCTCCGCGCAATCGCCGGAAGGAGGAGTTGGGTGAGTGGGGGGACGCCGCCATGGACGTGGCCTCTCTGGACTTCGGGCTTTCCTCAGACTGTGCCCGGCGCGCATGAAGGTACCGCCGGCGAAGGACCGTTCATGCGGTGTTTGGCTACAAAACGGATATCTCACCCGCGATCCGCCATGAACTGCCATCCTTTGCGGCATCGTTGCGCCGCACCCGTTGACGTCCCACCGCGTTGAACCCATGCGGAGTGGCTCGTACGCGGATCGAGGAGGGGTTCCCTTGGTGGAGGGCGGCATGGAGAGCATCGGAACGAACACCACGCCCGAGCCCCGGGCGGTCGGGATGCTGGACACCCTCGACGCGCCGGACCCGGCCGAGGCGCCCGACCTGGTGACCGTGCCCACCCGGCAGGGCCTGGAGGCGGTCGACATCATCCGTCGGGCCACCCACCACACCGCCCCCGGCGTCGGCCCCGTCCTGCACGACGGCTCCGGCGACACCCTCGGCTTCCTCGTCCCGCCCGGCACCGCCGACGCCTGGGACCTGCCCGGCAGCGCCTGCACGCAGACCAACGGACGAGGCCTGCGCATCGGCGACACCCAGCTCTGCGCCTCGTCGCCCGTGGACGGCACCGGCTGGCTGCTGCCCCCGGAGGCCGTCGGACCCGTCACCGACCCCGACGTGCTGCGCGCGGCACTCGGCGAGGCCGCCCGACTGATCGAGGCGGCGGACAACTGCCGCTGATGCCCTGACCGGCGATAATGGGCGCATGGCAGGGAAGAGCAAGGGCAGCGGGCGCAGGGGCGCCGTGGAGCCGGTCGTCGGGCAGGTGGACGGCGGCCGGGCGGAGTTGGCCCCCGATCGCGAGCGAGCGGGCGCCTGGACCCTGCTGATCGACGGGGCGCCGCAGTCACACGTCGACCTCACCGACCCCGGGTACCTGGACTTCGCGTACCAGCGCCGGATCGGCCACCTCATCGACCTCGTCGCGCCCGCCCGGCAGCCCCTGAACGTGGTGCACCTGGGCGGCGGAGCCTTCACCCTGGCCCGCTACACCGCGGCGAGCCGCCCCCGCTCCACCCAGCAGGTGGTGGAGATCGACGCCGGCCTGGTGGCCTTCGTACGGGAACACCTGCCGCTGGACCCGCAGGCACGGGTCCGGGTGCGGGCCGTGGACGCGCGCGCGGGCCTCGCCAAGGTGCCGGACGGCTGGGCCGACCTGGTCATCGCGGACGTGTTCGGCGGCGCCCGCACCCCGGCCCACCTGACGAGCGCCGAGTTCCTCGACGACGTACGCCGGGCCCTGGCACCCGGCGGCTGGTACGTGGCCAACCTCGCCGACGGCCCGCCGCTGGCACACCTGAAGGGCCAGATCGCCACCGCCGCCACCCGGTTCACGGAACTGGCCCTGGCCGCCGACCCCGTGGTGTGGCGGGGGAAACGCTTCGGCAACGCCGTGCTCGTGGCCGCCGACCGGGAGCTGCCGGTCGCGGAGTTCACCCGGCGCGTGGCCACCGATCCCCACCCCGGGCGGGTGGAGCACGGTCGGGCGCTCGCGGACTTCGCGGGCGGCGCGGCCCCGGTGACCGACGCCTCGGCGGTGGCCTCGCCGGAACCCCCGCCGTCGGTGTTCCGCTAGGCCTCGTCGTCCGCGTCCCGCCGGGCCAGTTCGCGCAGGCGGCGCTTGTCCGGCTTGCCGCGGTCCGTCAGGGGGAGGGCCGGCAGCCAGAACACCCCCGTCGGGCGGTGGTCCCGCGCCAGTTCCCGCTCCACCAGCGCGCACGCCGCGTCGGCCGCCTCCCCGGACGGGTCCGCACCGGCGGCCGGCACCAGGAAGGCGCACACCTCCTCGCCGGTGACCTCGTGGAACCGGCCCACCACCGCGGCCTCCGCCACCGAGGGATGCCGGGTCAGCGCCGTCTCCACCGGCCCGCAGTAGATGTTCTCCCCGTCCACCATCACCACGTCCTTGACCCGGTCGTCGAGGTACAGGTACCCGTCCGCGTCGAAGTGCCCGAGGTCCCCGGTGCGCAGCCAGCCGTCACGCAGCACCTCCGCCGTCTGCCCTGGCCGCTTCCAGTAGCCGGCCATCACCGTCGCGGACCGCACCCACACCTCGCCGGTGTCGCCCTCCGCGCACGCGCTCCCGTCCGCCGCACGGACCCGCGCCGTCACCCCGGGCACGGGCCGGCCCACCGAGCCGAGGAGTTCCGGGCGGTCGCCGGCCGCCGCCTCGTGGTCGGCCGCGGTGAGCCGGCAGATCACCCCCGACTCGTTCATCCCGTACCCCTGCCGCCACTCCTTGCCGGCCCCCCAGCCGGTCAGCGCCCGCCGCAGCCGCTCCGGGTGGACGGGCGCGTCGCCGTACGAGACCTGCTCCAGGCCGGGCACCCCGGCTGCGGTCACGGGGTCGTCCAGCAGCCGGTAGACCATCGAGGTCGTCAGGTAGGTGGACACGGGCCCCAGCCGGCGGCAGGCATCGGCGAACCCCCTCGTGTCGAAGGGGCCGAGGACCTCGCTGCGGCCACCCGCCCGCAACTGTTCCAGGCAGCGGCCCCCGGACCGCTGGGCCAGGGAGGTCACCGACAGGTAGACCCGCTCCGCGCTCCGGCCGCGATCGGCCTTGCGGGCCGCCATCGCCCCGAACGTGGAGGCCACCCCCTTCGGGCGGCCCGTCGTACCGCCCGTGTACGTCACCCGGGCCACGTCCTCCTCGCGGGCCCGTACCGGTACCGGCGTCGCGTCCAGGGCCCGGGCCGACTCCAGCAGCGCGCCCACGGTCACCCGGGCGACCCCGGTGTCCGGGACCGGGGTGTCGTGGACCACCAGCGCCGGTTCGCAGTCCCGCAGCAGGAACTCCAGGCCGTGGGTGGCCGGTCCGACGACGACCTGGGTCAGCCGGGCACCCAGCAGGTGCGCCGCCAACCGTACGAGCAGCTGCTCGGGCGGGTTGCCGGCCGTCACGCAGGCCAGCCCCGACCCGCGGCCGACGCCCAGCCCGGACAGGGCGCCGGCCAGCCGGTACGCCTCGGACAGCACCTCGTCGAAGGTCAGCAGCCAGGAGGGGCCGGCGCCGAGCGCGGGTACGCCCGCGTGCCGCTCGCACGCCTCGATCAGGTCCGTGACGTACCGCGCGCCACCCATGTCCGCCGTCCCTCCCTCGTCACCACAGGTCGGTGCCGACCGTAGCCGAGGGGGCCGCGCGGACCCCCGGCCGGCTCAGGGATCCACGATCTCCACGCGCGGGGCCGTGTCGTGCCAGGTGCAGAACACCGACACCTCGCGGCTCTCCCTGGTGAAGGTGACCCGGATCCAGAAGTCCTGCTTCCACACCTGCATGCGCCAACCGGCCGCCGGGGTGGCCGACACCAACTCGGCCGAGGACTTCCCGATGTCGAAGGCCACCCGACCGCCGGACACCGAGTACCCCTTCACGTCGTCCCCGCCGGACCCGTCGTCCGGCTGCCGGTACGGGCGCGGGCTCGGCGACGCGGACGGCGGCTTCGGCTTCCCGGCGGACGGCGTGGCCGACGGGGACGGGGCCGAGGACGAGGGGGAGGGCGACGGGGACGCGGGCGGCGGAGCGGGGGAGGACGGCGGATCCGTGTGGTGCGTCGAGGAGGACAACGGCACCGCGGTCAGCGGGACCGCGAGCGGAGGATCGTAGGCGGTGCCGGACATGACGGTGTGCACGCCCCACCACGACAGCGTCACCGCCGCCGCCGTGGACAGCGTCCACGCCATGGCATGTACAAGTCCTCTCAGCATCACGGCACATACTGCACCACCCGTCACAGAGATGGCCCGGCGCCTCCCGGCATCCCCCGAATGGACTACGGTGCCGCCATGGCAAGTGTGCTCGTGGTCGAGGACGACCAGTTCGTACGTTCCGCCCTCATCCGGCACCTGACCGAGGCCTCCCACACCGTGCGGAGCGTCGGCACGGCCCTGGAGGCGCTGCGCGAGGTCGCGCACCACCGCTTCGACGTGGTCATCCTCGACCTCGGACTGCCCGACCTGGACGGGGCCGAGGCCCTGAAGATGCTGCGCGGCATCACCGACGTCCCCGTCATCATCGCGACGGCCCGCGACGACGAGGCCGAGATCGTCCGGCTGCTCAACGACGGCGCCGACGACTACCTCACCAAGCCGTTCTCCGTCGAACACCTCTCCGCCCGGATGGCCGCCGTCCTGCGCCGCTCCCGCGCCGCCGCCGGCGTGGAACCCCCCTCGCGGGTCCTGCGGGTCGGCGGACTGGCCATCGACCCGCTGCGCCGACAGGCCGAACTCGACGGGGCGGTCCTCGACCTCACCCGACGGGAGTTCGACCTGCTGGCCTTCCTCGCCGGCCGGCCCGGCGTGGTCGTGTCCCGACGGGAACTGCTCGCCGAGGTGTGGCAGCAGTCGTACGGCGACGACCAGACCATCGACGTCCACCTGTCCTGGCTGCGCCGCAAGCTCGGCGAGACCGCCGCCAGCCCCCGCTACCTGCACACGCTGCGGGGTGTGGGCGTCAAACTGGAGCCGCCGGCGTGAGATGGGCGCTGGTCAAGGTGTGCCTCGCGGTCACGGCCATGGTGGTCGTGGCCTTCGCCGTACCCCTCGGGCTCGTGGTCCAGGAAATGGCCAGCGACCGGGCCTTCTCCAACGCCGAACGACAGGCCGCCACCATGGGGCCCACCCTCTCCATCACCACCGACCCCGTCCAACTGCGCAAGGCCGTGGAGTCCACGCAGATGGGCGCCGCCGGGCGGATGGCCGTCCACGTGCCCGCGATCGGCGACGACGCCCCCGTCGACATCGGTGACGGCTGGGCCGGGGAACACGCCGTCACCCAGACCCGCAAGATGGGCCGCGCGACCACCGCCAAGGTGTCCGGCGGCGGCTCGGCGCTCCTCCAGCCCACCGCCCTCGGATCCGGGGACATCGCCGTGATCGAGATCCACGTGCCGGAGAGCGAGGTCAGCAACGGGGTCGCGACCGCCTGGATGGTCCTCGCGGGCGTCGGACTCGCCCTGATCGTGGGCTCGGTGGCGGTCGCGGACCGACTCGGCGCCCGCCTCGTGCGGCCCGCCGAACGGCTCGCCGACGCCGCCCACCAGTTGGGCGAGGGGCGGCTCGGGGCACGCGTACCGGAGGACGGCCCCAAGGAACTCCGCTCGGCGGCCGTCGCGTTCAACTCCATGGCGGACCAGGTCGTGGAACTCCTCGCCAACGAGCGGGAACTCGCCGCCGACCTCTCGCACCGGCTCCGCACCCCCCTCACCGTGCTGCGGCTCAACGCGGCCTCCCTCGGGGACGGCCCGGCCGCCGACCACACCCGGGCGGCGGTGGAGCAACTGGAACGCGAGGTCGACACGATCATCCGTACCGCCCGCGAACAGCGCTCCCCCCACACCTCGGTGGGCGCGGGCTGCGACGCCTCCGAGGTGATCCGCGACCGCATGGACTTCTGGTCGGCGCTCGCCGAGGACGAGGGGCGCGAGGTTCGGCTGGCGGGCGTGGACCGCACCGTACGGATCCCCGTGGCCAGGGCCGAACTCGTGGCCGCCCTGGACGCCATGCTGGGCAACGTCTTCCGGCACACCCCCGAGAACACCCCCTTCGCGGTGGACGTCCACGACGCCGGGGACGCCGTCATCGTGCTCGTCTCGGACGCGGGACCGGGCATCGACGACCCGGACGCGGCGCTGCGCCGCGGCAACGACGGCGGCCGCGACGGTTCGACCGGCCTGGGCCTGGACATCGTGCGCCGGGTCGCGGAGTCCACGGGCGGCGACGTCCGGCTGGGGCGCTCGGTGCTCGGCGGGACCGAGGTAAGGGTGTGGATCGCGCTGGACGGCCGGGCACGGGGCGAGGCACGCCGCAGCCGGCGCAAGCGCCGGGGCGACTGACGGGTCGACTGACGGGCGAGGGAGTCGTCGTCGGGGTCGGGGCGGGTCGGGTTGGGGGGCCGGTCGGGTCCGTGGGGGTCGAGCGGGTCCCTCGCCGGTCGGTCCGGGTCGGGGCGGACCGGGCCGGGGTCGGGTTGGGCCGGTCGGGGGCGGTCGAGACCGTGTGCGGGCGGTCCGGGGCGCGCCTGGCGGCCCGTGCGCCGGCGGGTCGGTACGGTCCCACGGCACGGTTCGCGGCGCCGGCCGCCACGGACCTCTTCCCCCGCACGACATCGGCACCCGGATCGGACGTGAGCATGCGCTACGCAGTGCTGGGCACGGGCACGGTCGGCCGCACGATCGCCGGCCGCCTGCTCGACCTGGGCCACGAAGTGGTCATCGGAACCCGTGTCCCCGAGGCCACCCGCCAACGCACCGAGTTCGCCGACGGGCGCCTCCCGGTGGCGACCTTCGCGCAGGCCGCGAGCGAAGGCGAGACGCTGATCAACGCCACGAACGGGCTGGCGAGCGTCGCCGTGCTGCGGGAGGCGGGCGCGGCGGACCTGGACGGCCGGATCCTCATCGACGTCGCGAACCCGCTGGACTTCGCGGAGGGATTCCCGCCCCGGCTGGACGTGGTCAACGACGACAGCCTGGGGGAGATGCTCCAGCGGGCGTTCCCCGGACTCCGGGTGGTGAAGACGCTCAACACGATGAACTGCCGGATCATGGTCGACCCGGCGCGGGTCCCCGGGGACCACCAGGTGTTCCTGTCCGGGGAGGACCCCGACGCGAAGCGGGCCGTGCGAGAACTGCTCCACTCCTTCGGCTGGCCGGACGCCCGCATCCTGGACCTCGGCGGCATCGAGACCGCCCGCGGCACGGAGATGCTGCTGCCGCTGTGGCTGCGCCTGATGGGCACCTTGGGACACGCGGACTTCAACTTCCGCGTCGAGGCGGCCGAGGCGGGGACGGGCCGACCGGCCTGAGGCGGGGTGGCCGGGTCGGCCTGAGGCGGGTGCCCGGGTCGGCCTGAGGCGGGTGTGCCGGTCCGGGCTGAGGCGGGTGCGCCGGTCCGGGCTGAGGCGGGTGCGCCGGTCCGGGCTCGATGCGTTCGGAGCGCGGACCCGGGAGGCCGCACCCCTACCGGCGGGGCGTAGGCCTGCCGTCGGCGCGGGGAGCGGGGATGTGGGGCGTGCCGTCCGGAGTGACGTCCTTGGTGACGTTCCTGGTGAAGTCCTTCGTACGGGACGCGTCCACGCCGCCCGTACGGGACTCTCCTGCGTCCGCGTCGTGTTGCGAGGCGGGGGTGGGCGCGGGGCCCGTCGCGCCCCGTACCCACCCGGGCCGGGCCACCGCGGCCACCACCGCCGACGTGACGACCGCCCCGCAGGCCACGGCGAACGCCGCCCGGTGGCCGTACGCCGCCGCCAGTGGACCGGCCACTGCCGCCGCCAGGGCCTGACCGAGGATCAGCCCGCTGCCCAGCAGGGTCATGGCCTCGGCCAGGCGTTCCGCCGGCCCCGCGCGCTCCACCAGAGCGAACAGCGCGATCAGGTGCGGGGCGACGGCAGACCCCACGGCCCCGACGGCGAACGCCGCCTCCCACAGGCCCGACACGGCAAGCAGGGGCAGTGTCAGTACGGCCTGTAGCGCGATCGTCCGGCGCAGCCGGACGGTCAGGTCGGTCGACCCCGGTCGCGCCACGGTCGCGAAGCCGGCGACGGAGCTGGTCACGGCCATCGCGGCCCACACCAGTCCGGCCGCGCCCGGTTCGCCCCGTGCCTCGGCGAGTGCGTTGACCCCCGTGTTGGCACCGCTCATCGCGGCCCCCTGGAGCACGGCCAGGGCGAACAGCAGGACCAGCCCGGGCGACCACAGTCGTACGGCGGCCCGCGCGGTCATGGTCCGGGTGGTCCGGGTGGTCCGGGTGGTCCGGGTCCGGGTCCGCGCGGACGCGGACGCGGTCGGGGACGCGGTCGGCTGGATGGTCGAGGGCTGGGCGGCTCCGCCGGCCCGCGCGGACGCGGTCGGCCCGGGCGCGGTCGGCCCGGGCGCGGTCGGGTGCAGGGCGAAGAGGGTGCCGAAGACGAGGATCAGCACGCCGGCGAACACCAGCGCGGAAGCGGGGTGCACGGCCACCGCGAGGATCCCCGCGAGCGCGGGGCCGACCATGAACCCGACCTCGTCCAGGGTGGTGTCGAAGGAGAGCGCGGCCCCCTTCAGGACCCGGTCCTCCCCGGCCAGCCGCGCCCAGCGTGCCCGAGCCAGCGGCCCGACCTGCGGGACGGTGAGGCCGGCCGCGGCGGCGAGGGCGAGCAGGGCGGGCAGGGGCAGCCCGCCCAGGACCGCCGACACCAGGGCGAACAGGGTGAGGGCGTTCGCGCCGCAGGCCACGAGCAACACGGGCCGGTGGCCGCGCCGGTCGGCCGACCGGCCGATGACCGGTCCACCGACGGCCTGACCCAGCCAGAGCGCGGAGGCGACGGCGCCGGCCGCCCCGATCCCGTCGCGCGTGTTGATGAGCATGAGCGTGCCGACGGGGCAGAGCGCGGCGGGCAGCCGGGCCAGGAAAGCGTGGACGGGAAGGGCGGCGCCGCCGCCGAGGGCGAACACACCGCGGAAGCCGCTCGGAGCGGCTGTGGATCGGGACACGGGCATCCTCCATCCGCACGCCGACCCTCCCGTGTCTCCGGCGCGCGTCGTGCCCGTCGATCCGGGACGGTAGCGACGGAACCACCGCTTCGGAACCCCGTGTCCGACGGGCGGACCGGACCTTCCCGACGGGCGACCTTTCCGACGGGCGGACCTCCGCGTTGGCGGCCGGACCTTCGCGACGGACGGACCTTCGCGTTGGGCGGCCGGGTGCCGGGTGCCGGGTGCCGGGTGCCGGGTGCGGGGTGCGGGATGAGGGACGCCGGGCAGGGCGGGCGAGGCCGGCGGTGGCGGCTGGACCGCGGGTGGCGGGTGCCGGGGTGCCGGGCGGGCGGTGGCGGCTGGACCGCGCGTGACGGATGGCGGGTGCCGGGCAGTGCGGGTGGCGGCTGGATCGCGGGTGGCGATGGCGGGTGCCGGCGGCGGGGCGGTCGGGTGGCTGCTGTGTCCGCGGGCCGGCCGGGGATCAGTCGGCGGAGTCGAGCCGCTCGGCCTCGACGCGCCCCACCTCGGCCGCGCGGTGGAGGTAGTCGGCGATGACGGCGAGTTCGCCGTCCGAGTAGTCCCGCAGCGCGGTGCCGAAGGCCCGGTCGGGGGCTTCCCAGGCGGCGCCGATCCGCCGCCGGGCCTCGGGCGCCAGGGAGACGAGGGAACGGCGGCGGTCGTGCGGGTCGGCGTGCCGCTCCACCAGACCCGCCTTGACCATCCGGTCGACCAGACGCGTGGCGGATCCCGAGGTCAGACCGGTGAGCCGGGCGATGTGGCCGGTGCTCACCGGCTCCGTCTCGTTCGCGAGGAGACGCAGGCACTGCGTGTCGGTGGGGTGCAGGCCGAGGTGGTCGGCCATGGCCAGGTGGAGGCGTGCGTAATCGGTGTGGTGCCGGTCGCTCTCGATGAGGATCCGCGCGAGCAGTTCCGCGCGGGTCCATTCCTTACCCGAACGAGGGGACTTGGTTGACATCGGCTTCTCCGTGCTTCAAATTTAACTGTGTGACGCAGGGAGTGCGTCACACAGAATCTGTGTCAGAGGCTCATTCTAGAGTGGAGATGCCCGCCATGTCGCTGCCCGCCATGTCGCTGCCCGCCATGTCGCAGTCCGTTGTGTCGGTGTCTGGCATGAAGGTGTTCGCCATGAAGGTGTTCCTCCTGACGTGGTCCGTCGCGTCGACGTCTGTCGCGTCGATCCTCGCCGCCGGTCGTCGTTCGGCAGGGGAGTGGTGGAAGGTGCGGTGGAGGGAGTGGTGGAAGGCGTGGTGGGAGGATCCGGGCCCGGAACGCGGGCCGGGCGGGCATGAGGTGATAGGGCAAGGGGTGACCGGTGGGCGACATCTGACGCTCCGGGAGTGGGCGGCGCGGGACGGTCCGACCAGGGGTGGTCGACACCGCGGGCGCCCCGGTCCTCTCACGGGGGACCGGACCAGAAAGAGTCTCCGAAGAGCGGCCGGTCAGGGCCCCGCGTGAGCGGAGGCAGGGACCCGCGCCCGCCGGACAGGGCCCTGCCTCCGCGTCGCGGGGGCTCCCGTCGGGGCGTATGTATATTCGGAGAATTCCCCGGACGGTCCGGGAACCAGCGGGCGGAGGTGAACGCATGGCCCCGCGCGCGGGTCTGACGGCCGAGCGGGTCACCCGGGCCGCCGCGGACCTGGCCGACGAAGTCGGCTTCGACAAGGTGACCGTGTCGGCCCTCGCCCGGAACTTCGGGGTGAAGGACGCCAGCCTCTACTCCCACGTCCGCAATCTCCAGGACCTGCGGATCAGGGTGGCCGTGCTGGCGGCCGGCGAGATCGCGGACCTGATCGGCGCGGCGGTGGCCGGGCGCTCGGGCCGGGACGCACTCGCCGCCTTCGCCGACTCCTACCGCGACTTTGCCCTGCGCCACCCCGGCCGGTACGCGGCCACCCAGATCCAGCTCCCCCCGGAGCGGGGCGCCGCGTCCGCCGGCCACCTCCGCTTCATCGACCTCACATACGGGGTGCTGCGCGCCTACGGCCTGGCCGAACCCGACCTGACCGACGCAGTCCGCCTGCTGCGGAGCACCTTCCACGGGTACAGCGGGCTGGAGGCCACCGGCGGCTTCGGCCACCCCCGGGACGTCGGCGCGTCCTGGGAGCGGATCATCGACGTGCTGCACGTCGCCCTGGAGAACTGGCCCCCGGCCAGGGGCTGAACGCCGGTCACCGCAGGAGGCCGCTCCTGGCCAGGTCGGCGTACCAGACGGCACTGGAGCGCGGGGTGCGGACCTGGGTCTCGTAGTCGACGTGGACGATGCCGAACCGTTTGCCGTAGCCGTGGCTCCACTCGAAGTTGTCCATCAGCGACCAGAGGAAGTAGCCCTCCACGGGCGCCCCGTCGGCCAGCGCGCCGTGGATCGCCGCGAGATGCCCGCGCACATAGTCGATGCGTAGTGGATCGTGCAGGTCAGGGCCGTAGGCGGCGCCGTTCTCGGTGACGAGGAGCGGCAGGCCCGGTGCCTCGCCGGCGAACCGGGACAACAGCTCGCGCAGCCCGGTCGGATCGATCGACCAGTTCATGTCGGTCCGCTCGCCCGGAGGCTGGTGGAAGGCCACGGACTCCGAGCCGGGCCACGGCGAGTGCTCGCTGTCGCCGTGCCCGTCGGCGCGCGGGCCGCCGGAGGCCGCCGAGACCACGGCCGGGGTGTAGTAGTTCACCCCGAGAAAGCCGAGGGGCTGGTGGATCAGCGCCTCGTCGCCCGGCCGGACGAAGGACCAGTCGGTCAGCGCGGCCGTGTCGACCCGCAGGTCGTCGGGGTAGGCGCCGTGCAGCAGCGGCCCGGTGAAGATCCGGTTCGCGAGGGCGTCGATCCGCCGCACCGCGTCCAGATCGGCCTCCGAGTCGGTCAGTGGACGCACCGCGCTCGGGTTGAGGGCGATGCCGACCCGCGCCGAGGACGGCAGGACCGAGGTCAGCGCCGACGCGGCCAACCCGTGCGCCAGGTTGAGGTGGTGCGCGGCGCGCAGCGAATCGGCGGGCGAGGTGCGCCCCGGCGCGTGGACCCCCGAGGCGTAGCCGAGGAACGCGCTGCACCAGGGCTCGTTGAGGGTGGTCCAGCGCCCCACCCGGTCCCCGAGGGTCTTCGCGACCGTCTCGGCGTACGAGGCGAAGGCGTACGCGGTCTCCCGTTCCGGCCAGCCGCCCGCGTCCTCCCACTCCTGCGGCAGGTCCCAGTGGTACAGCGTCGGGCACGGCTCGATCCCGTGCGCGAGCAACTCGTCGACGAGCGCGTCGTAGAAGCCGAGCCCGCCGGACAGCACCCGGGGCCAGGACACCGAGAACCGGTACGCCCCCAGCCCCAGCCCGGCCATCAGCCGGACGTCCTCGCGCCACAACCGATGGTGATCGGCCGCCACGTCTCCCGTGTCGCCGCCGTGCACCTTCCCCGGCGTACGGCAGAAGGTGTCCCAGATCGACGGCCCGCGCAGCTCGGCCGCGCCCTCGATCTGGAAGGCGGCCGTGGCCGCGCCCCACAGGAACCCGTCGGGGAACCGCATCCCGCTCATCCCGCTCATCCCGATCAACCCTTCACCGCTCCCTGCATGATGCCGCCGACGATCTGGCGGCCGAAGACGAGGAACACCAGCAGCAGCGGGAGCGTGCCCAGCAGCGCACCCGCCATGATCACGGACTGGTCGGGGATGTACCCCCGGCCCAGACCCGTCAGGGCCACCTGCACCGTCGGGCTGCCGTTCTGCGTCAGCGCGACGATCGGCCAGAAGAAGTCGTTCCAGGCCATGACGAAGGTCAGCATCCCCAACACCGCCATCGCCGGACGCGCCGCCGGGAACACCACGTGCCACACGACGCGCCACGAGCTCGCCCCGTCGGTCCGCGCCGCCTCCACCAGTTCGAACGGCAGCGCGTGCACCAGGTACTGCCGCATGAAGAACACCCCGAAGGCACCCACCAGGGCCGGCAGCACCACCGCCTGGAGCCGGTCCGTCCAGGACAGCTCGGCGATCAACATGTACAGCGGGACCACACTCAACTGGGGCGGCACCAGCATCGTCGCGACCACCAGCGCCATCAGCGGCCGACGCCCCCGGAACCGCAGTTTCGCGAAGGCGAAGCCGGCCAGGGTGGAGAAGAGCACGGTGCCCGCGGTGATCGTGCCCGCCACGATCACCGTGTTCAGCAGGGCCGCGCCCATGTTCGCGTCGGTCCAGGCGACCGACAGGTTGTGGCCCAGGTTCCCGCCGAACCAGAGCGGCGGCGGGGTCTGCGCCAGCCGCGTGTTGTTCCGGGACGCGGCGACCGCCGTCCACACCAGGGGGAAGAGGGAGCCGAGGGTGAAGATCCCGAGGACGACGTACGTCGGCTTCCCCGCGCGCAGCGATCTCATCGGGACACCCTTCGCAGCAGCCGGGCCAGGCCCGCGATCAGCAGCAGGATCAGGAACATCGCCCACGCGATGGCGGAGGCCCGCCCCAGGTGCAGGTTCACCCAGCCCTGCTCGTACAGGTACAGCCCCAGCGTCTGGAACTGGTGGTCCGAGCCGCCCGTGGCGCCCGCCCCGCCGTTGAACAGCAGCGGCTCGCCGAAGAGTTGGGTGGCCCCGATGGTCGACACCACACAGGTGAAGAAGATCGTCGGTCGCAGCGAGGGCACGGTGACGTGGACGAACTGCTGCCACCGCGAGGCCCCGTCCAACTCCGCCGACTCGTAGAGGTCGGCGGAGACGGCCTGCATGGCCGCCAGGTAGATCAGCGCGTTGTAGCCCGTCCACCGCCACACCACGATCGTGGACACCGCCACCTGGGAGGCGAACGGGCCGTTCTGCCAGTCCACCGGCCCGAAACCGACCGTGGACAGAACCCAGTTGACCATCCCGTAGTCCCGGCCGAAGAGCAGCACGAACACCAGCGTGGCCGCGGCCACCGACGTCGCGTACGGGGTGAGCACCGCGACCCGGAAGAAGGCCGATCCGCGCATCTTGTAGTTGAGCAGGTGCGCCAGCCCCAGCGCTATCGCCAACTGCGGCACCGTCGACAACAACCCGATGGTGAAGGTGTTGCGCAGCGCGTTCCAGAAGAACGCGTCGTCCCACAGCCGGGTGAAGTTCCGCAGCCCCACCCAGGTCATGGCGTCCGGGTCCGTCAACTCCACCTGGTGCAGCGCCGCCCAGCCGGTGTAGAGCAGCGGGAACAGCCCGAACGCGGCGAAGAAGAGGAAGAAGGGCGCCACGAAGCCGTACGGACTCCAGCGCAGGTCCCACCGGTAGCGGCGGGAGCGCCACAGTTGGCGCCGATCGCCCCCCTCCGCCGCCGGCCGCTCACTGCCGGCGGCGGAGGGGGCGAGAACAGCCGTCTCGTCCGTCACCGGAACCTCACTGCTCCAGGGCGTTGTCGATCGCCTTCACCGCGGCGTCCCAGCCCTCCTGCGGGGTGCGGCCCTTCTGGTCGACCTGGAGCATCCCGATGTCCGCCAGGTTCTGCGCGATGACCAGGTCCTTCGGGCCGATCACCGTCACCGGCACCCCCTCGGCGGCCCGCGCGAAGATCTCCCCGATCGGGGCGCCGCCGAAGTACGCGTGCTTCGCGCCCGACACCGCCGGCAGGCTGTAGGCGGCACTCGCGCTCGGGAAGCTGCCGCGCTTCTCGAACAGCTTCGCCTGCTGCGCCGGGGCCGTCAGCCAGGCCGCCAGCTTCGCCGCCTCCTCGGCCTTCTTGCCCGCCTTCGGCACCACCAGGAACGAACCGCCCCAGTTGCTCGGCTTCGGGGCCTGCGCCACGTCCCACTTGTCCTTGCCCGCCGGACCGGCCTTGTCCTGGATGTAGCCGAGCATCCAGGCAGGGCAGGACACGGTGGCGAAGTTCCCGTTGGAGAAGCCCTGGTCCCAGGCCGGGGTGAACTGCTGGAGCTTCGCGCTCAACCCCTCGACGGCGAAGGAGGCCGCCAGGTCGAAGGCCCCGCGCACCGCGGGGTTCGTCTTGTACGCGACCTTGCCCTGCGCGTCGTAGAACCGCTCCGCGCTGCTGCCCGTCACCGCCGCCATCACGCCCGACGCGGAGTCCACGAAGGCCTTGCCCGCCCCGGCCTTCGCCTTGTAGGCCTTGCCCGTCTCCAGGTACTTGTTCCAGTCGCCCGCCCACAGCGCGCCGACCGCGGCCCGGTCGGTGGGCAGCCCGGCCGCCGCGAAGAGGTCCTTGCGGTAGCAGATGCCCTGCGGGCCTATGTCGGTGCCGAGGGCGACCGTGGCCCCGTTCTTCGCGGTGCCCTGGGCCCACTTCCACGGCAGGTAGGCGCCCTTGTCGACGCCCGGCGCCTTGGCGAGGTCGACCAGCTTGTCCGCCTGGGTCGCGGTGACCTCCGCGATGTTGTTGACCTCCACGGCCTGGATGTCGGCGAGTCCGCTGCCGGTACCCAGGTGGGTCAGGAGCTGCGGGTAGTAGTTCTCGTTGCGCTCGATGGAGGTCTGCTCGATCCTGACCCCCGGGTTCTGCGCCATGTACTCGTCGTACAGGCCCGCCTCCTGGAGCCCGAAGGCGCCGAAGACCCCGACCGTGAGGGTGGTCTTCGCCTTGCCGCCGGTGGAGCCGCCCTGGGCGGGGGCCTCGCCGGGGTCCTGCGAGCACCCCGCGAGGAGCAGCGCCGTCGCGCCCATCGCACCGACCGCGGTCACAAGTCTTCTTCGGGCTCGCATCAGGATCCTCCCTGGGGGATGGAACGTACCGGGTGTCGTGTGCCACAGTGTGGGAGCGCTCCCACCATCGTCAAGAGGCAGTCAACGGGTAGATTCACCAGCCGGGAGGAAGCCATGAACGGGCACGGGCGCAGCGGGGGACGGCCGACGCTGGAGGAGGTCGCGGTCCGGGCCGGGGTCGGACGCGGCACGGTCTCCCGGGTGATCAACGGATCCTCCAAGGTCAGCGAGCACACCAGGGCCGCCGTCGAGGCCGCCGTCGCCGAGCTCGGCTACGTCCCCAACCGCGCCGCCCGGGCCCTCGCCGCGAACCGCACCGACGCCATCGCCCTCGTCATCCCCGAGCCCGAGGCCCGCTTCTTCGCCGAGCCGTACTTCTCCGACGTGGTCCGCGGAGTCGGCGCCACCCTCGCCGAGACCGACGTGCAGCTGGTGCTCACCCTCGCCGGCAGCGAGCGGGAACGCCGCCGACTGGCCCAGTACCTGTCCGGGCACCGCGTCGACGGGGTGCTGCTGGTCTCCGTGCACGCCGGTGACCCGCTCCCGGAGCTGCTCGCCGAACTCGGCATCCCCGCGGTGATCAGCGGACGCCGCTCGGCCGACGAGACGCTCCCCAGCGTGGACTCCGACAACCTCGCCGGAGCCGCCCAGGCCGTACGCCACCTCCTCGGCCGGGGCCGGCGCGTGATCGCCACCGTCACCGGACCCCTCGACGTGTACGGCGCCCAGTGCCGCCTCGACGGCTACCGGCAGGCCCTCCAGGCCGCCGGGCACCCGGTCGACGAGGCACTGATCGCGGTCGGGGACTTCACCGAGGAGGGCGGCGCCCGGGCCGTGCGCGAGCTGCTGGACCGCCGGCCGGACCTCGACGCCGTCTTCGCCGCCTCCGACGTCATGGCGGCGGGCGCCCGCCGCGAGCTGCGGGCCGCCGGTCGCCGCATCCCCGCGGACGTGGCACTAGTCGGCTTCGACGACTCGGTGGTGGCCCGCCACATGGACCCGCCGCTGACCAGCGTGCGCCAGCCGATCGAGGAGATGGGCCGCACCATGGCGCGTGTCCTGCTGGAGCGGATCGCCGGCGAGTCGGGGGAGACGGCGGTCGTCCTGCCGACGGAGCTGGTGGTCCGGGAATCCTCCTGAGCACGCGAAAGGCCCCGGCCCGCTCGCGCGGGACGGGGCCTTTCCACAGGGTGAGTGACGGGACTTGAACCCGCGGCCACCTGGACCACAACCAGGTGCTCTACCAACTGAGCTACACCCACCATGTCCGGTCGGAAAACCGACCGGCCGAAGAAAAGCGTACAGGGTCCGGGAGGGTGCTCGCTCCCCCCTTTCCCCGCCGCCCGCCTCCGGAGGGTGCTACGCGCCGCCCACCACGTGCCTGGCGGCGATGGTGCGGGCCGTGTCCGAGTCGGGTCCGGGCTGCGGCACGAAGACCGCCTCGCGGTAGTAGCGCAGCTCGGCGATGGACTCCTTGATGTCCGCGAGCGCCCGGTGGTTCCCGTTCTTCGGCGGGCTGTTGAAGTACGCCCGCGGGTACCAGCGGCGGGCCAGCTCCTTGACCGAGGACACGTCCACGATCCGGTAGTGCATGTAGCTCTCCAGCGCGGCCATGTCGCGCAGCAGGAAGCCGCGGTCGGTGCCGACCGAGTTTCCGCAGAGCGGAGCCTTGCGGGGCTCCTTGACGTGTTCCCGTACGTACGCCAGGACCTGCGCCTCGGCGTCCGCGAGCGTGGTCCCGCCGGCCAGCTCGTCGAGCAGGCCGGACGAGGTGTGCATCTCGCGCACCACGTCGGGCATGGTCTCCAGGGAAGCGTCCGGCGGGCGGATCACGATGTCCACGCCTTCGCCGAGCACGTTGAGCTCCGAGTCGGTGACCAGTGCGGCCACCTCGATAAGTGCGTCGTCCGTCAACGAGAGCCCGGTCATCTCGCAGTCGATCCACACCATGCGATCGTTCATGCGCCCACCTTATGCGCTCTTCGCCGGATCGGACCGGGCCCGTACACGCCCGAAGGCCCCTCTCGTCGGGGACGGCCGACGAGAGGGACCTTCGTGGTCCGGGCGGGCGGGACTACGCGTGCTCGCGCAGCACCCGGTTCGGCGCGTACAGCTCCGTCACCGACTGACCGGCCGCGGCCAGGGCCGCCGCCGCCCGCTGGGGCTGCGGAGTGCGCTGGTGCGGGAGCGGGCCCTCCGAGATCTGCGTCACCTGCGACACGTCGGCCTGCGGCCGGCGCGCCCGGTACGCGGACCGGTAGGCGGCCGGGGAGGACCCCAGCTGCCGGCGGAAGTGACCGCGCAGCGCGACGGGCGAACGGAACCCGCAGCGCCCGGCGACCTCGTCGACCGAGTAGTCGGAGGTCTCCAGCAGCCGCTGTGCCTGGAGTACCCGCTGGGTGATCAGCCACTGGAGCGGAGCGCTGCCGGTGAGCGAACGGAACCGCCGGTCGAAGGTGCGCCTGCTCATGTAGGCGCGGGCGGCCAGCGTCTCCACGTCGAACTGCTCGTGGAGGTGTTCCAGCGCCCAGGCGACGACCTCGGCCAGCGGATCCGCGCCGATCTCTTCCGGAAGTGACCGGTCGAGGTAGCGTTCCTGGCCACCCGTGCGGCGCGGCGGCACGACGAGCCGGCGGGCCAGAGCCCCGGCCGCCTCGCTGCCGTGATCCGTGCGCACGATGTGCAGGCACAGGTCGATTCCGGCCGCGGTGCCCGCGGACGTCAGTACGTCGCCGTCGTCGACGAACAGCTCGCGCGGGTCGACGTGGACGGACGGGTACCGCTTGGCCAGCGTCGGCGCGTACATCCAGTGCGTCGTCGCGGGCCGACCGTCGAGCAGACCGGCGGCGGCGAGCACGAAGGCCCCCGTGCACAGTCCGACGATCCGGGCACCTTCCTCGTGCGCCAGACGCAGTGCGTCGAGCGCCTCCGGCGGCGGCGGTGAAGTGATGGAGCGCCAGGCCGGAACGACGACCGTGCCTGCCCGGGCGATCGCCTCCAACCCGTACGGCGCGGTCAGTTCGAGTCCGCCGGTGGTCCGCAGCGGACCGTCCTCACCGGCGCACACGAGCAGTCGATAGCGTGGAACTCCCGCGTCCTGCCGGTCGATGCCGAACACGGAGAGTGGAATGGAACTCTCGAAGATCGGGCCGCCGCTGAACAGCAGCACGGCGACGATCTCTCTGCGGCGACGCCCCGCGAGCTTCCGGCCCGCGTCCGCGACGACGGCGGTGGAATCCTGGCTCATGGCGCTAAGCCCCCCTTGGGTGTCGCGACTCCTTGGTCTGGTCGCACCTGCACGTTTCCCCTCGGCCTTGCACGTGGATCCCCCGCCGTAAATACATGATCGAATCTACTGCGTCCCGTGGTGTCGGCGTGACAAGTTCAGCACGCAGCGCTATGTCGACTTGGCAACTTGGCGAAAAGCATTCGATCAGTAAGGGTTCCACTCCGCTACCCGTGCGGGAAGCGCAGAGTCCGGCCATGGCCCGTACCCATAGGGTCACGCGCCCCCCGGAGCTCTGTCGTCGCTGGTGATGGGGGGGTTGGGGGGACATTCCGGCAAGGGGGGCGACCTGCCGGGAAGTTGGCTTAAAACAGGCGGGTGTGTACGTGCGAATCGGTCAGCCGAGAGGGGAGACGCCCCCGGAACCGTGGCGGCCGCGGTGTGAACCGGCCCCGCCGCGCGAGTGTCGGCCGCGCCGGCTGGACGCGAACGGCTCCTCGGTGCGCACCCGGGCCGCGGACCGTTCGGCCTTCTCGGAGTGCCGCAGCAGCACCCGGCAGGCGGCGGTGACGGCGGCGAGACCCAGGGTCGCGACGGCCGCCCCGCCGAAGGAGGTTCCGTAGACGACCAGGACCACCGGGACGAGCAGGCAGCTGAAGACGGCCCAGCGCACCACGTCACCCGCGGGGTCGTCATGCCGGGTTCGGGCGCGACGCACGGAAGGGTGAAGACGCGCGGAAGGGGGAAGAGGAACGGGCGCGAGACGCGGTGTCGCGTTGCCGGAGTGCGCGCCGGAGTGGGCGCCGGAACGCGACGACGTGCCGGGCAGGACGGAACGCGTCGGCGGAGCGGGCTGGACGGGGTGGACCGGACGGCCGGGCACGGCGTACTCCCTGCGGGCTCTTCCTGGACGGTCGGACGCCTGTCCAACGGTGCGCGGAGGGGCACGGTCACTGCGCGCACGGGTGGTGCCCGCTCCGCTCGTCACTGGCTGTAGGGGCCAGTCGACATTGCCAACGCGCCGTCCCTCCGGCATGCTCCCTGGGACGCTCTCCAAGGGCGGCATGCCCTGTGCAGGACAGGAGTGTCGCCGTACCCTGGAGGGTATGGGCTTGGGAAGATGCTTCCCGGACAGAGCTCCGTCACACTGCGTCGCCGATTTCGCCCCTGTCGCTTCCCCCCGAGGACCCTTCGCCGAGACACCATGGCCGGTCACGAATTCTCCGAACCCGCGGACCGCAAGCGCAAACCCCTCGCCGACTCCGCGTCGGCCGACCTGCGCGCGGTGGAACAGACGCGCCATCCCTGCGACCCGGCCTTCCGGCACGGCGTCGTGGTGGGCTTCGACGGCTCGACCTCCAGTGAGCGGGCCCTCGCGTACGCCATCGGGATGGCCCGACGCTCCGGATCCGGCCTGATCATCGTGCACGTGGCCAACCGGCTGCCCACCACGGTGTGGGCCGGCTGCGAGCCCCCCGTCTTCGTGGACGTCCCCGACCATCGCACCGAGGTCCTGGGGCTGGAGCTGGCCTGTGCGGACTACCTGTCCGAGGTGCCCTGGATCCTGGTCGAGCGGGGCGGGGACATCTGTCACGAGCTGGAGGAGGTCGGCCGGGAGTACTCGGCGGACGCCATCGTGGTCGGCTCCACGCACGGCATCGTGGGCCGGATCTTCGGCTCGGTGGCGGGCCGACTGGCCAAGCGGGCACAGCGACCGGTTGTTGTCATTCCGTGACCCTCTGTACGCCGTTCGTGCGGTTGTGAACCCTCATATAAAGGGTAGATAAGTGCTGCTGGGACGCAGCAAACAACTGCAGATCGAAGGGAGCCCGCCGTGGACAACGGTGTCTCTGCGGGAAGCTCGGCCTCTACTTCGACCCTCGGGCACATTGCCCTGGGTCTCACCCTTCTCGCGTTCGGTATCGGCCACACCGGCATCATCGACGGCGTGACCGCCGCGAACTCCGTTTCGCTCGCCACCTACGTCGGCGGTCTCGCCCTGTTCGTCCTCGGGATCCTCGAATTCCGGGGCGGCGACGGCTTCAACGGCACCGCGTTCGCGGGGCTCGGCGCCTTCTGGTTCACCTGGGCCGCGGGGGCCGACGGAAAGGTTTCGGCGGATGCCGCCGGGGCGTTCCTCGTCCTGTTCGCCCTGCTCGGCCTGACCCTCACGGTGGGGGCGGCGAGCGGACTGTTCGGGCAGGGCGTGTACGCCCTGTTCACCCTCTCCCTGCTGCTCCTCGCGGTGGGAGCCTTCGCCGACAGCGGTCTGCTCGCCAAGATCGCCGGCTGGGTGGCGGCGGTCGCCGGGCTGCTGGCCTGGTACGGGGCCACGGCCGCGCTGGCGCACTGGCCGGTGGCGCTCGGCAGCAGGGCCCGCGGGGACGCGGTCCCCGCGAGCTGAGCCGTACGAGGGAGCCGTGAGGAACGCGGAAGGCCCCCGGGGGACGTGATCCCCCGGGGGCCTTCCGCGCGTGCTGCCGTCCGACCGCTCGACTACTCGACGGTGACCGACTTGGCCAGGTTGCGCGGCTTGTCGATGTCCCGGCCCAGGGCCAGGGCGGTGTGGTACGCCAGGAGCTGGAGCGGGATGCCCATCAGGATCGGGTCGAGCTCGTCCTCGTTCTTGGGGACGAGGATCGTGTGGTCGGCCTTCTCCTGCTCGCGGTGGGCGACCGCGAGGATCCGGCCGCTGCGGGCCTTGATCTCCTCCAGCGCCGCGCGGTTCTTCTCCAGCAGGTCGTCGTCCGGGACGATCGCGACCGTCGGCATGGCCGGCTCGATGAGCGCGAGCGGACCGTGCTTGAGCTCGGAGGCCGGGTAGGCCTCGGCGTGGATGTAGGAGATCTCCTTGAGCTTCAGGGAGGCTTCCAGGGCCACCGGGTAACCGCGCACCCGGCCGATGAACATCATCGACTTGGCGTCGGCGTACTCGGCCGCCAGCTTCTTGATGTCCTCTTCGCCTTCGAGGATCTCCTGGATCTGCGCGGGCAGCTTGCGCAGGCCCTCGATGATCCGCTTGCCGTCGGTGACCGAGAGGTCCCGGATCCGGCCGAGGTGCACGGCGAGCAGCGCGAAGGCCACGACCGTGTTGGTGAAGCACTTGGTGGAGACGACGCAGACCTCGGGGCCGGCGTGCACGTACACGCCGCCGTCGGCCTCGCGGGCGATGGCGGAGCCGACGACGTTCACGACGCCGAGGACGCGGGCGCCCTTGCGCTTGAGCTCCTGGACGGCCGCGAGGACGTCGTAGGTCTCGCCGGACTGGGAGACCGCGATGTAGAGGGTGTCGGGGTCCACGACCGGGTTGCGGTAGCGGAACTCGGAGGCCGGCTCGGCGTCGGCGGGGATGCGGGCCAGGCCCTCGATGAGGCCGGCGCCGATCAGACCCGCGTGGTACGAGGTGCCGCAGCCCAGGATCTTGACCCGGCGGATGCCGCGCGCCTCGCGCGGGTCCAGGTTCAGGCCGCCCAGGTGCACGGTGTTGAAGCGGTCGTCGATCCGGCCGCGCAGGACGCGGTCGACCGCGTCGGACTGCTCGGAGATCTCCTTGTGCATGTACGTGTCGTGACCGCCCATGTCGTACGAGGCGGCCTCCCACTCCACGGTCTCGGGCGTGGCGGTGGTCGTCGTGCCGGAGGTGGTGTACGTGCGGAAGTCGTCGGCCTTGAGGGTGGCCATCTCGCCGTCGTCGAGGGTGACGATCTGGCGGGTGTGGGCGACCAGCGCGGCGACGTCCGAGGCGACGAACATCTCCTTCTCGCCGATGCCGAGGACCACCGGGGAGCCGTTGCGGGCCACGACGATGCGGTCGGGGAAGTCGGCGTGCATGACGGCGATGCCGTACGTGCCCTCGATGACCTTGACGGCCTCGCGGACCTTCTCCTCAAGGGTGTCGGCCGCGGAGCGGGCGACGAGGTGCACGATGACCTCGGTGTCGGTCTCCGAGAGGAAGACGACACCCTCGGACTCCAGCTTGGCGCGCAGCTCGGAGGCGTTGTCCACGATGCCGTTGTGGACGACCGCGACCTTGTTGTCGGCGTCCAGGTGCGGGTGCGAGTTGATGTCGCTCGGGGCGCCGTGGGTGGCCCAGCGGGTGTGGGCGATGCCGGTGGTGCCGGCGAAGCGCTTGGGGACCCGGGACTCCAGCTCGCGGACGCGACCCTTGGCCTTGACGACCTTCAGGGCCGCGGACTTCGGGCTGTTGACGACGATGCCGGCGGAGTCGTAACCCCGGTACTCCAGCCGCTGGAGGCCCTCCAGCAGCAGCGGTGCCACGTCACGCTTGCCGATGTAACCCACGATTCCGCACATACGGTTTTGCCCCTCCTGAAGTCCTGAACGAGTGCTCCGGTCGTCTCCGCGCGTCCGTCCGCGCGGTCACCGGTCAGCCGTAGACGATGCGGCGCAGTTGCCGGAGCGAGAGCTCCGGCGGCGCCACGGCGCGGTGCGGCAGTTCGGCCGCGATCCGCTCGAAGATCTCCGTGTTGACCGCGCCACCGGACTGCAGTTCACGGTGGCGGCGGCGGACGAATTCCTCCGTCGTCTCGTCGAAGTAGGCGAGTACGTCGAGTACCACCCGGGCCGCCTCGCCCCGCTGGAGCGAGGTGCTGCGCACCAGGTGGTCGACGAGATCGTCATGTGACGGGCGGCGGTCGAGCACCCGTAGATACTCGCGGGATGTGGGGCGGAATGCAAAGATCCTGCCCGGATTCGGGCAGAATCGAGCTGGTCTGGACCAGGAGAATGGGTAATTCCGGTCCTGGTCGGTCAGAAACGGCGCAAAATCGCCGCTTTCGCCGTCGAGAACTCCTCGGCCGTGAGGACGCCCGACGTGTGCAGCTCCCCGAGCTCGCGCAGTCGACGCAACAGGGCGTCGTGATCCGCGCCGTCCGCCGGGAGCGCGGCCGGGGCCGGGGCGAGCGCGGCGGCCGGGTGCGGCAGGCGGGCCGCCACGGCCGCCGCGACCAGCGCGGTCGCCAGTTCCTTGCGGCCCGTCCCGAACAGCTCCAGCGCGTACGGGTCGTACTTGGGGGACGGTGGCGCCTGCGCCCCCGCCGGGGTGAACCGCAGGACGCCGTTGGAGAGCCCCCGCGACGGGGCCCACTCCACACCCCGGAGGTCGGCGACCCGGAACTGCCGGGAGCCGGCCGACTGCTTGGCCTCCTCCGCCGTCCAGTTCCAGTCCAGGGTGATCCGGTCGCCGTCGAAGGACACCGTGCCGTCGCCCCCGCTCGCGGTGATCGGCACCGCCGGACCCGGCAGCAGGTAGCGGTCGCTGGGGCCGGGGTCCACCTGGTCCAGCAGGAGCGCGTTGCGGATCTCGTCGACGAAGTACTCCGCCACTCCCGTGCGGTCCGACTCCACGGTCAGCCGGTAGGGGTCCGAGGTCTCAGGCAGCCGCCCGCCCGTCACCTGGAGCAGGGGGTCGGCGCCGTCACGCGGACGCAGCCGCAACCGGCCCGACTTGCGGCCCGGTTCGTAGGAGACGCCGCCGATCGCGCCCAGCGGCACGAGCAGTTCCCCGAGGGCCTGCCGCAGCGGGCCGACCTCCTTGTCGCGGCCCGGCACGATGCGCACCGCGTCCCCTTCGAAGGTCCACGTGCCGTCCTTCTGGATGATTTCCGCCATCCCGCGATTCTCGCATCGGCGTGTCGTGCCCGATTGGCCTATACCTGAGGTCATGAGAGTCCTGCGACGCACGCTCGGTGCCCTCCTCGTCCTCGGCGCGGCGGCCGTTTCCTGCACCGCCGCCCACGGCGACGACTCCAGGCCCGGGGGCGTGCGGGCCGCCGCGCCCACCCCCTACGAACGGCTGCTGCCCGCACCCGTGTCCGCGCGGGCCGAGGGCGCCGGGTACGCGTTCGGGGCGGGAACGGTGATCCGTACCGCCCCGGGCTCCGGCGCGGAGGTGCGGCAGGTCGGGGAGCTGCTCGCCGGGCAACTGCGCGCGACGGCCGGCCTGCCGCTGCCCGTGGTGGTCGGGGCGGACGGGGACGGGATCCGGCTGCGGCTCGACCGGGCCGCCGGCGCGCTCGGCGAGGAGGGCTACCGACTGGAGGCCGGCCCGACCGGGGTCACGCTCACCGCGCGCACCCCCGAGGGGCTGTTCCACGCGGGACAGACCCTGCGGCAACTGGTGCCGGCGCGGGGCGCGGGGACGGTGCCGGGCGGCAGGGTGCAGGACACGCCTCGGTTCGCATACCGGGGAGCCATGGTCGACATCGCCCGCCACTTCTTCCCGGTGGAGCAGGTGAAGCGGTACGTGGACCAGCTCGCCCAGTACAAGGTCAACACCCTGCACCTGCACCTGACCGACGACCAGGGCTGGCGGCTCGCGAGCGACTCCTGGCCGCGGCTCGCCGAGCACGGCGGCGCCGGCGAGGTCGGCGGCGGCCCGGGCGGCCACTGGACGAAGGACGAGTACCGGGAACTGGTCGCCTACGCGGCCCGGCGGTACGTGGACGTCGTCCCCGAGATCGACATGCCCGGACACGTCAACGCGGCCCAGGCCTCCTACGCCGAGCTGAACTGCGACGGCAAGGCGCGCGAGCGGTACACCGGGATCAAGGTGGGCTTCAGCTCGCTGTGCGTGGGCAGCGAGCGGACGTACGAGTTCATCGACGAGGTGCTCGGCGAGCTCGCGGAGATGACCCCGGGCACGTACCTGCACATCGGCGGGGACGAGGCGCACTCGACGCCGGCGGCGGACTACGCGGCCTTCATGGACCGGGCGCAGGCGGTCGTCGGCAAGCACGGCAAGACGGTGGTGGCCTGGCACCAGCTGGCCTCGGCGCGACCGGCGGCGGGCGCGGTGCTCCAGTACTGGGGACACGACCGGACGTCGGCGGCCGAGAAGGCGGGCGTGGCGGCGGCGGCGAAGGCGGGCCACCCGGTGATCCTGTCCCCGGCCGACCGCCTGTACCTCGACATGAAGTACGACAAGGCGACGAAGCCGGGGTTGGCGTGGGCCGGGTACGTGCCGGTGCGGCGGGCCTACTCCTGGGACCCGGGCGCCTACCTGCCCGGGGTCCCGGAGTCGGCGGTGCTGGGTGTGGAGGCGCCGCTGTGGACCGAGACGGTCGCCACCCGGCAGGACTGGGAGCAACTGGCGTTCCCCAGGGTGCTGGGGCTGGCCGAGCTGGGCTGGTCGCCGGCGGCGGCACTGGACTGGGACGACTACCGGGAGCGGCTCGCGGCCCAGGGCCCGCGGCTGGACGCGCAGGGCATCGGCTACTTCCGGGCGCCGGACGTTCCCTGGACCCGGTGACCCGGTGACCCGGTGACCCGGTGACGCGGTGACGCGGTGACGCGGTGACGCGGTGACGCGGTGACCCGGTGACGCGGCAAACGGGGCGGTCGGGCGCAAGGGCGCGGGCGGGCTTCCGAGGGACCGTATCGGAAGCCCGCCCGCGGGTCGGTCACCGTCGGGCGAAGGGCGCGACGGGGTTCTTGAGGTCGCCGATCAGCTGGAGGGCCGCCGACGGGTCGGAGAGGTCGACCATCTGCTTGTTGTTGCGCAGCTGGAGACGGTTGAGGCAGGACAGCTGGAACTCCTCGGCGAACAGGTCGTACCGCTCGAAGCGCTCCGCCAGCTGGGGCATGGACTCCTGGTAGTCGTGGCCGCAGTCCGCGACCGCCTTCCAGAAGGTGTCCTCCTCGCAGATGCCCTCGTCCGCGAGGATCGCGCCGAGGAAGCGGAAGAAGCAGTCGAAGACGTCCGTGAAGATCGACAGCAGCTTCATGTCCTCGGGGATGTCCGCCCGGACCCGCTCGACCGCGGGCGGCAGCACCGCGTCCGCGTCCATGATGACGATCTCCTCGGCGATGTCCTTGAAGATCGCCCGCTTCACCACGCCGCCCTCGATGACGAGGATGGTGTTCTCGCCGTGCGGCATGTAGGCGAGGTCGTACTGGTAGAAGCAGTGCAGCAGCGGGACCAGGTACGCCTTCAGGTACGAGCGCAGCCACTCGGTCGGGGTGAGGCCCGACTCCGCGATCAGCGCGCCCACGAAGGACTTGCCCTCGGAGTCGACGTGCAGCAGCGAGGCCATGGTGGCGAGCCGCTCGTCACCCTGGATCGAGTTGACCGGGGACTCGCGCCACAGCGCGGCCAGCATCTTGCGGTACGGGGAGTACCGGTCGGTGGCGCGCTCGTACTGGCGGTGGTGGTAGCCGATCGCCGCGCGCTCGCGGATGATCGAGAAGTCCACCGACCTCAGGACCTCGTCGCCCTCGATCAGCTGGTGCAGCCAGTCGTTGATGGCCGGGGTGGCCTCCATGTACGCGGCCGACAGACCCCGCATGAAGCCCATGTTGAGGACCGAGATGGCGGTCTTGACGTAGTGCTTGCGCGGTGCGCTCTGGTTGAAGAACGTGCGGATCGACTGCTGCGCGAGGTACGCGTCGGGGCCCTCGCCCAGCAGCACCAGACGGCGGTTCGCGATCTCGGCCGCGAAGGTGACCGTGGTCTTGTTCCACCACTGCCAGGGGTGCACGGGGAAGAGGTGGAAGTCGGCCAGGTCCAGGCCCAGCGCGGTCATCCGCTCGGCGAAGACGCCGATGGTCTCGTCGCCGAGCTCCTCGCGCATGAAGGAATCGTGGTCCAGGCCCGCGCCCGCCGTGAAGGTGGAGACGTCCTTGCGGGCGGCGACCCACACGAGGTGGACGGGGCTGGCGGTCTCCGGGGCGTACGAGAGGTACTCGTGCACGCCGAAGCCGAGCCGGCCGTTGTTCGCGACGAAGCAGGGGTGGCCCTCGGTCATGCCCGTCTCGATGTCCTGGAAGGAGGACTTCGCGAGGACCTCGGAGGAGACCTGCGGCTTCGTGTACTTGTAGCCGGTGCCGGCCAGGGTGGAGGAGATCTCCTCCAGGTACACCGGCAGGACCTCGGCGCTCAGGCCAAGGGTCTCGCGCAGCTCGATGTGGAAGTCGAGGGCGTCCAGCTCCAGTTCGGCGCCGCCCCGGTGGCGGGTGATGGAGGTCTCGTCGACCGACCAGTGGTCGAGGGCGTGCCGGACCGCCTTGAAGCGGTACTCCACGGTCGAGTCGTCGCTGAGGACCGAGTAGAGGTCGGAGCCGAGCGGCTTCGGGGTCAGCAGGCGTTCGTGGGAGAACTCCGCGAGGCCCTTGCGGACCAGGGCGCGGTTGGCGCGGGCCCACAGCTCGGGGGAGAGGTGGGCGACGGCGTCGGCGAGGCTCATATGGATACCCCCTGGGCGGCCGCGGCGGCCTCGAACTGCTCGCGGGTGCAGAAGCTCAGGAGGGCTTCCTTCTCCGGCTTGGTGACCTGGCGCTCCGGCACGAAGCCGACCGTCTCGTTGAGGGCGTGCACGGCGGTGTTGGCGACGTCCGGCTCGACCACGACGCGCTCGGTGGCCGGGTCGGCGAAGATCGCGGCCATGACCGTGGTGATCACGGCGCGGGTGAAGCCGTGCAGCGGGGTGTCGCTCGGCGCGACGAGGAAGTGCATGCCGACGTCGCCCGGCCGGGCGTCGTAGAGGCCGACCAGCTCCAGCTCCGACGGATCGTAGGTCTCCATCAGGAACGCGGGACGGCCCTCGTGCAGGCCGATGAAGGCCTGGTGGTGCTCGTGGGCGGCGATCCGCATGTACTCGCGCTCGACGTCCGGGAGGGAGGCGTCCTGCATCATCCAGAACGACGCCTTCGGGTGGGTGACCCAGCCGTGGAGCAGCTCCGCGTCGGCGAAGGGGTCCAGGGGGCGCACGGCGAAGGAACCGAGTTCCTTGTCGGTGCGGGAGAAGAGGAGTTCGGTGGTGCTCATCAGAGGGTGCCTTCCGGGGCGGCGAACTGCTGGAACGCGATGGACTTCTCGACCTTGTAGTGCTCGCGGCCGAGGAGCTCACCGACGATGTACGCGTTCCGGTACGCCGCCATGCCCAGGTCGGGCGAGGTGAGGGAGTGGTTGTGGGTGGTGCCGTTCTGCAGGTAGACCCCGCGGCCCGTGGTGTCGATGCTGTAGTTGCGGGCGGCGTCGAGACGGCCGTGCCCGTCGAAGTTCAGGCGGTCGCGCACCGGGTTCAGGAACTCCGGGAAGGTGTACTTGTAGCCGGTGGCCAGCACCAGGCCCTCGGAGGTGAGGGAGAAGTCCCGCTCCTGCTCCTCCTGGCGCAGCCCCAGCGTGTACGTGCCCGTGGTGGTGTCGTACGCGGTGCTGTTCAGGGAGGTGTTGGTCAGCAGGGTGGTCGGGACCTGGCCCGGCATGCTGATCTTCTTCTGGTAGAGCAGGTCGAAGATGGCGTTGATCAGGTCGCCGTCGATGCCCTTGAAGAGGTTCTTCTGCTGGGTCTCCAACCGGTACCGGGTGTCCTCGGGGAGCGCGTGGAAGTAGTCCACGTACTCGGGGGAGGTCATCTCCAGGGTCAGCTTGGTGTACTCCAGCGGGAAGAACCGCGGCGAGCGGGTCACCCAGTTGAGCTGGTAGTCGTGGACGTCGATCTCGGCGAGGAGGTCGTGGTAGATCTCGGCCGCGCTCTGGCCCGAGCCGATGAGGGTGATCGACTTCTTCTTCTGCAGCTCAGCCTTGTTCTGCATGTAGGCGGAGTTGTGCACGAAGTCGCCGCCGAGGCCCTCGCAGGACCGCGGGACGTGCGGCGGGGTGCCGGTGCCCAGGACCAGGCGGGGGGCCCGGTGGGTCTCACCCTTGTCGGTGTGGACCTCGTACAGGCCGGCCTGCTCGTCGTAGGTGACCTCGGTGACCGAGGTGGACCACCGGACGTTGTCGAGGCGGTCGGCGGCCCAGCGGCAGTAGTCGTTGTACTCGGCCCGCAGCGGGTAGAAGTTCTCCCGGATGTAGAAGGAGTACAGCCGGTCCTTGTCCTTCAGGTAGTTCAGGAAGGAGAAGGGCGAGGTCGGGTCGGCGAGCGTGACCAGGTCGGACATGAAGGGCGTCTGCAGGTGGGCGCCGTCCAGGAACATGCCGGCGTGCCACTCGAAGTGCGGCTTCGACTCGATGAAGAGACCGTCGATCTCGTCGAGCGGGGCGGTCAGGCAGGCGAGTCCCAGATTGAACGGACCGACGCCGATGCCGATGAAGTCGTGGGTCTCAGCGGTGGAGGGCAAGGGATTCTCCCAAGAACTGCTCGGCATGTGCGGCGAGAAGGTCGAGGACGGCAGCGATGTCGGCCGTCGTGGTCTGCGGGTTGAGGAGGGTGAACTTCAGGTACTGGCGGCCGTCCACCTTGGTACCGGCGACGACGGCCTCACCGGAGGCGAACAGGGCCTTGCGGGCGTGCAGGTTCGCCTCGTCGACGAGGTCGGCGCGGACGTCGCCCTCGGGGACGTAGCGGAAGACCAGCGTGGAGATCTGCGGCTTGACGACGACCTCGAAGCGGGCGTCGGCGTCGATGATGTCCCAGCCCTCGGCGGCCAGCGAGACGACCTCGTCGAAGAGCGAGCCGAGACCGTCGGCGCCCATGACGCGCAGGGTCATCCAGAGCTTGAGGGCGTCGAAGCGGCGCGTGGTCTGGATGGACTTGTCCACCTGGTTCGGGATCCGCTCCTCCGCCATCCGGCGGGGGTTGAGGTAGTCCGCGTGGTACGTGGCGTGCCCCAGGGTGTCCCGGTCCCGGACCAGCACGGCGCTGGAACTCACGGGCTGGAAGAACGACTTGTGGTAGTCGACGGTGACCGAGTCGGCGCGCTCGATGCCGTCGAGGAGGTGCCGGCGGGTGGGCGAGATCAGCAGCCCGCAGCCGTAGGCGGCGTCCACGTGCATCCACGCGGAGTACTGCCCGGCCAGGCGGGCGATCTCGTGCAGCGGGTCGATGGACCCGAAGTCGGTGGTGCCGGCGGTGGCGACGACGGCCATCGGGAAGAGGCCCTCGCGCTCGCACTCCTCCAGCTCCAGGGCGAGTACCGAGGTGTCCATGCGGCGGTTGCGGTCGACCGGGACGGAGACGACGGCCTCGTAGCCGAGTCCGAGCATGGCCGCCGACTTCTTCACGCTGAAGTGGCTGGCCTCGGAGCTGAAGATGCGCAGCTTGGGCAGGACCTCGGCCTTGCTGAGTTCCCGACCCTCGTTCAGCGCCCGCTTCATGACCAGGCGGCAGGCCTCGTCGCGGGCCAGGAGCAGCGCGTGGAAGTTGGACTGGCTGCCGCCGGAGGTGAAGACGCCGTCCGCGCCCTCGCCGAGGCCGATGCGCCGCGCGGTCCAGTCGATCAGGCGGCGCTCGATGAGGGTGCCGCCGATGGACTGGTCCCAGGTGTCGAGGGAGGAGTTGACGGCGGAGAGGATCGCCTCGCCGAGCACGGCCGGGATGACGACCGGGCAGTTGAGGTGGCCGAGGTAGCGCGGGTGGTGGAAGTACACCGCGTCCCGGAGGTAGACCTCTTCGAGTTCGTCCAGCACGGCGGCCGGGTCCTCGAGGGGCTTGTCGAGGTCGATCGCGTCGATGACCGGGGCGAGTTCGTCGACGGATATACCGGTGTGGGGCCGTTCCGTGGTCGCGATCTTCGCGGCGACGCGTTCGACGCCTTCGGTGACGGTACGCCGGTAGAGGTCTGCGGTCGTCTCGTTCAGCAGATGCGAACGCATCAACTTTCCTCCGGGCAGGGGAAGAGGGGGGAGTGGGGAGAAGTCTTAGGTTAGCCTAGCCTAAGTTTCAGACCAAATAGAGAGGGGCCCCGGCCGGAGGCCGAGACCCATCTCTCAATGTCCGCGCGGAGCGCGGGAGTTGTGTGCGTGCGAGTCGCGTACGTGGGAGTCGCGTACGTGGGACCGAGGGCCCGCGAGGGCTACAGGGTCGCGGTGGCGTCCTCGCTGGGAGCCTGGCCCGCGTAGGCCTCGGCGAGCAGCTCTTCCTCGCTCGCGCCGAGGCGCCAGTAGCCGACGAAGCGCACCGCGCGCCGATCGATGGAACGTTCCCGCACGAGGTGGCGCCGGACCGCGCGGATCGTGCCCGCCTCGCCGGCGATCCAGGCGTACGGGGCCTGCGCGGCAAGCGGTTCGGCCGCGCGGATCACGTCCACGAGCCGGTCGGCGCGCTCGCGCCCCAGGGCGGGGTCGCGGACGATCCAGGTGATGTCCGCGTCGGCGAGGGTCACCGGGGCGAGCCGGTCGTCCTCGTGCGGGACCTCGAACCAGGCCTTCACCGGCGTGCCGGCGGGCAGTCGTTCGAGGATCGCGGAGGCGGCGGGCAGCGCGGTCTCGTCCGCGTACAGCAGGACGGCGTCGGTGGCGGCCGGCGGCTGGAACCGCACGGACTTGTTCTCCGCGACGGCCGGCCCGATCAGCATGACCCGGCGGCCGGCGACGGCCCGCCCGGCCCAGCGGGACGCCGGGGAGGAGTCGCCGTGGAGCACGAAGTCGATGTCGACCTCGTCCACGCCCTCGGGCGTTCGGCGCTGCTCGCGCACGGTGTACGAGCGCATCACCGGGCGCTCGGCCTCGGGGATCGCCCGCCAGGCGGCGAACCACGTGTCCTCGTCCGTGGAGGGCAGGACGGTGTGCTCGGCGCCCTCGGCCGGCAGGAAGAGCGACAGGCTCTGGTCGTACCCGCCGGAGCGGAACTCCGAGAGGGACTCGCCGCCGAACGTGACGCGCAGGAACGAGTGGCCGAGACGGCGCGTGCGGAGCACCTCGAGTTCGAAGAACCGGAAGTGGGCCACGGCCGGGGCCGCGTCGGATGCGGTGACGGTCATGCGGTGAGTCCCTCCTGGGGGTGTGTGCGGCGCCGGTCGGGGGCGCCGGGGGTCAGCTGACCTTCTTGGCGCCCTGGATGGACTTCGCCAGGTCCTCCAGCAGCTGCGCGCACTTCTCGTACGAGAAGATCGGCTCGGTCACGCGCGGGGTGATCTGACCGGCCTTGACTGCGGGCATCTCGGCCCAGGTCGGCTTGGCCGCCAGGTCCTTCGGCTGCAGGGTGCCGGTGCGGTTGTCGAGCAGGATGACGTCGGCCTTGTACTTGCCGGCGTTCTCCCAGCTGAGGCTCTCGAAGAAGCCGCCCTCGTCCAGCTTCTCCGGGGCGACGAACTCGACGCCGAGCGACTCGAAGTACTTCAGGTCGGCGGAGGTCTTCGCGGTGGAGACGTAGAACAGGTCGGCCGCGCCGGAACCGACGAGCACCTTGATGCCCGGGTTCGCCTTGGTGGCCTCGCGGACCTTGGCGGAGGCGGCCTCGAAGCGGGCCTTGGCGTCCACGGCCTTCTTGGCGTTCATGTCGGCGCCGAGGGACTTGGCGAGGTCCGCGGTGCGGGCCAGCGCCTTGTCCATGCTGACGTCGCCGCCGACCTTGATCGCGGCGGCCGGGGCCAGCTTCAGGATCTTGTCCTTGGAGGCCTCCGGGACGTACCAGTACGAGCCGTCCCAGGAGTTGGTGACCAGCAGGTCGGGCTGGAGGGCCGCGTACTTCTCGACGTTGAACTCGTCGTAGACGTTGCCGAGGATCTCGACCTTGGATATGTCCATCGAGCCGGCCTGGACGTCGGGCTTGCCGTCGGCGGTCTTGGTCGGGCCGAAGACGCCCTTGACGCTCACGCCGTAGTCGTAAAGGGCGGCGGCGGTGCCGGTGAAGGCGACGACGTTCTTCGGGGCGGCCTTCGTGGAGACGTCCTTGCCGAGGTCGTCCTTGAAGGTCCAGGGGCCCGAGGCCGCAGCGGTCTTGTCCGCCTCGCCGGCCCCGTCCTTCGCCTTGTCGGTGCCGCCGCACGCGGAGAGCGCCGCGACGAGGCTCAGGGCACCGCCGGCCGCGATGAGACCGCGGCGGGTGAGGAGGGAGGATCGGGACTTGGGCATGTCGATGTCCGCTTTCGTGCGTGCCGGGCGGCCACTGGGCCGTTCGGAGGGAAGGTTAGCCTAACCTTGGCCGAAAACGGTAAGGGGGCCCTAATCTTTCTCCGGGCCCCCTCGGGTGAACTGCTCCTCGGCCGACCTTTCGGTCGGCCACCGGTCAGCCGGCGAAGCCCAGTTCGCGGGCGATCAGCATGCGCTGCACCTCGCTGGTGCCCTCGCCGATCTCCAGGATCTTGGAGTCCCGCCACATGCGGGCCACCGGGTACTCGTTCATGAACCCGTAGCCGCCGTGGATCTGCGTGGCCTCACGGGCGTTGTCGACGGCGACCGTGGAGGAGTACAGCTTGGCGATGGCCGCCTCCTTCTTGAACGGTTCGCCGGCCACCAGCCGCGAGGCCGCGTCCCGCCAGCCGACACGAGCCATGTGGGCGCGCATCTCCATGTCCGCCAGCTTGAACTGGATGGCCTGGTTGTCGCCGATGGGCCGGCCGAAGGCCTTGCGCTCCTTGGCGTACTTCACCGACTCGTCGACACAGCCCTGGGCCAGGCCCGTGGCGAGCGCGGAGATGGCGATGCGGCCCTCGTCGAGGATCCGCAGGAACTGGGCGTAGCCGCGGCCCTCCTGGCCGACCAGGTTGGCCAGGGGCACCCGCACGTCCTGGAACGACAGTTCACGGGTGTCGGAGGAGTTCCAGCCGACCTTGGAGTACGGGGCCGCCACCGTGAAGCCGGGCGTTCCGGACGGCACGATGATCGAGGAGATCTCGGGCCGGCCGTCCGCCTTGCGCCCGGTCACCGCGGTGACCGTGACCAACCCGGTGATGTCCGTACCGGAGTTGGTGATGAAGCACTTCGAACCGTTGATCACCCACTGGTCACCGTCCTTGACGGCCGTCGTGCGGGTGCCGCCCGCGTCCGAGCCGCCGTCCGGCTCGGTCAGACCGAAGGCGCCCAGCACCTCGCCGGAGCACATCCTCGGCAGCCACTCCCGCTTCTGCTCCTCGGTGCCGAACAGGTGGATCGGCATGGCGCCGAGCGAGACGCCGGCCTCCAGGGTGATGGCGACCGAGGAGTCGACGCGGGCCAGCTCCTCCAGGGCGATGCCGAGGGCGAGGTAGTCGCCGCCCATGCCGCCGTACTCCTCCGGGAAGGGCAGGCCGAACAGGCCCATGCGGCCCATCTCGCGGACGATCTCGTACGGGAACTCGTGCCGCTCGTACAGGTCGCCGATCTTGGGGGCGACGACGTCGTGCGCGAAGGCCTCGACGGTGCGGCGGAGTTCCTCGTGCTCGGGGGTGAGCCGGTGGTCGAGGGACATGTCTTCGTTACTCCTTGTGGGAGAGGGCGCGGACGGTACGGGAGGGGCTGGGGCGCCCCAACCGCTCGGCCATCCACACGCTCGTGGCGGTGAGGGCGGCCAGGTCGACCCCGGTCTCGATGCCGAGGCCGTCGAGCATCCACACGAGGTCCTCGGTGGCCAGGTTGCCGGTGGCGCTCTTCGCGTACGGGCAGCCGCCGAGGCCGCCGGCGGAGGCGTCGACCGTGGTCACGCCGTGCCGGAGCGCGGCGAGGGTGTTGGAGAGGGCCTGGCCGTAGGTGTCGTGGAAGTGCACACCGATCCGATCGGTCTCCACGCCCACCTCGTCGAGTCCGTCGAGGAGGGCCCCGACATGGCCCGGGGTGGCGACGCCGATGGTGTCGCCGAGACTCAGTTCGTCGCAGCCGAGGTCCAGCAGGGCCTTGGCCACGGAGACCACCTGCGGGATGGGCACGGCGCCCTCCCAGGGGTCGCCGAAGCACATGGAGAGGTATCCGCGCACATGGGCGCCCTGTTCCTTGGCCCGGGCCACCACGGGCTCGAACATGGCCAGGGACTCGGCGACGGTGCGGTTGAGGTTGCGGGCCGCGAAGGTCTCCGTCGCGGAACCGAACACCGCGATCCGATCGGCCCCGAGGGCGAGCGCGCGGTCCAGGCCGCGCTCGTTGGGGACGAGGACGGGCAGGTCCGCGGACACGTCGGAGAGCAACGGGAAGAGCTGTTCCGCGTCGGCGAGCTGGGGCACCCACTTGGGGTGGACGAAGCTGGTGGCCTCGATGGTGGTGAGGCCGGCCGCGGCGAGCCGGTGGACGAACTCGGCCTTCACCTCGGTCGGTACGGGCGTCTTCTCGTTCTGGAGTCCGTCGCGGGCGCCCACCTCGTGGATGCGGACGCGGGTCGGCAGCCCGGGATCGGGGACCGTCATGGGCAGGCCGTTCACTCGGCGCCCTCCTCTTCCTCCGGGGTGACCACGGCCAGGATCTGGTCCATGGCGACGGTGGTGCCGGGCGTCACGTCGAGTTCGGTGACCGTGCCGGCGTGCGGGGCGGAGATGACGTGCTCCATCTTCATCGCCTCCACCACGAGCAGGCTCTGACCGGCCGTCACCCGGTCCCCGACGGCCACCTTCACGACGGTGACGGTGCCGGGCATCGGGGCGGCCAGCGTGCCCGCGCCGCCGTGGCCGCGGCCGGTGAGCGCCGCGGCGACGGGGTCGTGGCGCTGGAGGTGCCAGGAGTCGCCGTCGCGGCCGAGCCAGGTGCCCTCCGGGGACGCGGCGTGGCTGAAGCGGTGGGTGACGCCGTCGAGTTCCACCGTGACCGCGTCGGGGGTCCGGGCCACGATCCGGCCGCGGGCCGGTGTACCGGAACTCCCGGGGAGGATCTCCGTGTCCCGCCCGGCCGGGCGGGTGCGGACCTCCACCGGGTCCTGGCCGGGCAGGCGCAGGTGGTGGACCGTCCAGGCGGGGGTGCCGCCCAGGCGCCAGCCGTCGGCGGCGTCGAACGGGTCCACCCACCCTCCCGGCCGCGCAGGCAGGGGCTCCTCGGCGAGCAACGCCGCCGCCGCGTACACCTCGTCCGGGATCCCCTCCGGGAGCAGCGACGCGAGGTCGCGCTCGACCAGCCCGGTGTCGAGGTCGCCCGACACCACGTCGGGGTGCGCCAGCAGCCGCCGCAGGAAACCGGCGTTGGTCTGGACGCCCAGGATCACGGTGTCCGCGAGGGCCCCCCGCAGCAACCGCAGGGCGCTCGCGCGGTCCGGCCCGTACGCGATGACCTTGGACAGCATCGGGTCGTAGGCGGAGCCCACCGGCACGCCGGCCGTCAGACCCGAGTCGGTGCGCACCGCCCCGCCGGACGGCTCCGACAGGGCCAGGACCGTACCGCCCGAGGGCAGGAACCCGCGGGCCGGGTCCTCGGCGCAGACGCGGGCCTCGATGGCGTGGCCGGTCAGGGTCACGTCCTCCTGCCCGAACCCGAGGGGAGCCCCCGCCGCGACCCGCAGTTGTTGTTCGACCAGGTCCAGTCCGGTGATCAGCTCCGTCACCGGGTGCTCCACCTGGAGGCGGGTGTTCATCTCCATGAAGTAGTACGAGGACGGGTCGCCGCCCGGCACGATGAACTCCACGGTGCCCGCGCCGACGTACCCGCAGGAACGGGCCGCCTCCACGGCCGCCGCGCCCATCGACGCCCGCAGCTGCGGCGTCAGCAGGACCGACGGGGCCTCCTCGACGACCTTCTGGTGGCGCCGCTGGAGCGAGCACTCCCGCTCGCCCAGGTGCACCACGTTGCCGTGCGCGTCCGCCAGCACCTGGATCTCGATGTGCCGCGGCCGGTCCACCCACCGCTCGACGAGCAGGGTGTCGTCGCCGAAGGAGGACCGGGCCTCGCGCCGCGCCGCGGCGATCTCCTCGCCGAGCAGCTCCGCGTCGCGGACCAGCCGCATGCCCTTGCCGCCGCCGCCCGCGGAGGGCTTCAGCAGCACCGGCATGCCGATCTTCTCGGCGGCGGAGACCAGTTCGGCGTCGGTGAGGCCGCTGCCGGAGGAGCCGGGGACGACGGGAACGCCCGCCTCCTTCACCGTCTCCTTCGCCCGGATCTTGTCGCCCATCAGGGAGATCGCGCTCGCCGGGGGCCCGATGAAGGCCAACCCGGCCTCCGCGCAGGCCGCCGCGAAGGCGGCGTTCTCCGCGAGGAAGCCGTACCCGGGGTGGACCGCCTCGGCGCCGGTGCGGCGGGCCGCGTCCAGGAGCCGCTCCACCGACAGGTAGCTCTCGGCGGCCGCCTCCGGACCGATCCGGACGGCCGTGTCGGCCTCCCGTACGTGGCGGGCGTCCGCGTCGGCGTCGCTGAAGACGGCCACGGAGCGGATGCCGAGCTCCCGCAGGGTGCGGATGACCCGGACCGCGATCTCGCCGCGGTTCGCGACCAGAACAGTGCTGAACATCGAAGAGGTCCTCACGTCACATGCGGAAGATGCCGAAAGCGGAGTCGCCCAAGGGGGCGTTCGCGCACGCGGTCAGGGCCAGCCCGAGCACCTGCCGGGTCTCCATGGGGTCGATGACCCCGTCGTCCCAGAGGCGGGCGGTGGCGTAGTAGGCGTTGCCCTGTTCCTCGTACTGCGCGCGGACCGGTGCCTTGAAGGCCTCCTCGTCCTCGGCCGGCCAGTCCTGGCCCGCGCCCTCGATCTGGTCCCGCTTGACGGTGGCCAGCACGGAGGCCGCCTGCTCGCCGCCCATCACCGAGATCTTCGCGTTCGGCCACATCCACAGGAAGCGCGGCGAGTAGGCCCGGCCGCACATCGAGTAGTTGCCCGCCCCGTAGGAACCGCCGACGACCACCGTCAACTTCGGGACCCGGGCGCACGCCACGGCCGTCACCATCTTGGCGCCGTGCTTGGCGATGCCGCCCGCCTCGTAGTCGCGGCCGACCATGAACCCCGAGATGTTCTGGAGGAAGAGGAGCGGGATCCCGCGCTGGTCGCACAGCTCGATGAAGTGCGCGCCCTTCTGGGCGGACTCGGAGAAGAGGATGCCGTTGTTGGCGATGATGCCGACCGGGTGTCCGTGGATCCGGGCGAAACCGGTGACCAGCGTCTGCCCGAACTCCGCCTTGAACTCCTGGAAGCGGGACCCGTCCACGACCCGGGCGATGACCTCGCGGGCGTCGTAGGGGGTGCGGGAGTCGACCGGCACCGCGCCGTACAGGCCGTACGGGTCCACCTTCGGCTCCTCGGGAGCCTCCACCGACCAGGGCAGGGCCGCGCGGTCGGGCAGCGTCGCCACGATGTTCCGTACGATCCGCAGCGCGTGCGCGTCGTCCTCCGCGAGGTGGTCGGTGACGCCCGAGATCCGGGAGTGGACCTCGCCGCCGCCGAGCTCCTCGGCCGTGACGACCTCGCCCGTCGCGGCCTTCACCAGCGGCGGGCCGCCGAGGAAGATCGTGCCCTGGCCGCGCACGATGACGGCCTCGTCGCTCATGGCCGGGACGTACGCCCCGCCGGCGGTGCAGGAGCCGAGCACGGCCGCGATCTGCGGGATGCCGGCGCCGGACATGCGGGCCTGGTTGTAGAAGATGCGGCCGAAGTGCTCCCGGTCGGGGAAGACCTCGTCCTGCATGGGCAGGAAGGCGCCGCCGGAGTCGACCAGGTAGAGGCAGGGGAGACGATTCTCCAAAGCCACCTCCTGGGCGCGGAGGTGCTTCTTGACGGTCATCGGGTAGTAGGTGCCGCCCTTGACGGTGGCGTCGTTCGCGACGATGACGCACTCGCGACCGCTGACCCGGCCGATGCCCGCGATGACCCCGGCGGCCGGGGCCGCGCCCCCGTACATGCCCTCGGCGGCCAGCGGGGCCAGCTCCAGGAAGGGCGATCCGGGGTCGAGGAGGGCGTCCACGCGGTCGCGGGGAAGCAGCTTCCCGCGGGCGGTGTGGCGGGCGCGGGCCCGTTCCCCGCCGCCCAGGCGGGCCGCCTCCAGTCGGGCGCGCAGGCCCTCGGCGAGTTCGCGGTGGGCGGCCTCGTTGGTCCGCCAGGCCTCGGACGCCGGGTCCGCGGCGCTCGTCAGCACTGGTGCCTGCTGCATCGGTCGAGCTCCCTTGCTCGGTGCACGCGGTTAATGGTCGTTAACGCGTATGGGCCTTAGGTTAACGAGCGCTAACGGCCCTGTCTAGAATGGTTTCCCATGAGCACCAGAGCGGCCGCCCCGACCCGTCGCGAGCAGATCCTCAGTGAGGCCGCTCGTCTCTTCGCCGAGCGCGGCTTCCACGGCGTCGGAGTGGACGAGATAGGGGCCGCGGTGGGCATCAGCGGCCCCGGCCTGTACCGGCACTTCGCCGGCAAGGACGCCATGCTCGCCGAACTGCTCGTCGGGATCAGCGAGCGGCTGCTCACGGGCGGCCGGCGGCGCGCCGAGGAGGCGGCCGGCGACCCGACGGCGCTGCTGGCCTCCCTCGTCGAGGGCCACATCGACTTCGCGCTCGACGACCGGGCGCTGATCACCCTGCACGACCGGGAGCTGGACCGGCTGCGGGAGGCCGACCGCAAGCTCGTACGACAGTTGCAGCGCCAGTACGTCGAGCTGTGGGTGCAGGTCGTGCGCGAGCTGCACCCCGAGGTGGGGGAGGCGCAGGTACGGGTCTCCGTGCACGCGGTCTTCGGCCTGCTGAACTCCACCCCGCACCTGGCGGCGCTGGGCCGGGAGGCCACCGAGTCCCTGCTGCGGCGGCTCGCCAACGGCGCCTTCGGGGCGCTGTCGGGGTGACGCCCGGCATCCGCGGGTCGAAATGGTTCCGGCGCGTGACGGCACGCGACGGCAGAATGGGCCGTATGCCGAAGCCGATAGAGACGCCCGCCCAGTCCTCTCAAGCGCCGAGCCGCGCCGAACTCCTCGACCACCTGGTCCGCACGCGGATCGCGGGTGACGTCGCCACCTCGCGCGAGAACAACCTGTCGCACTACCGCAAGCTCGCCAACGGCGACCGCCACTACTGGCTGGGCCTGGAACTCGGCGACCGCTGGGCCGACGAGCAGGACGTGCTCGCCGTGATGGCGGAACGCTGCGGAGTGGTCGACGACGCGACCCACCGCCACGGCCAGGACACCATCGACCCGGAACTGACGGTCGCCGCCCTGGACCGGCTCGCGGCCCGACTGCGCAAGGCCGCGCTGGACCGGCAGAGCGTCCTGCTGGCCACCGGGCACCCCGGCGGCCTCCTGGACGTCCACCGGGCGACCGGCGAGGCCCTGCGGGCGGCCGGTTGCGAGATCGTGGTCATCCCGCGCGGGCTGGTCGCGGACGAGTGCTCCGTGTGGCAGTTCGCCGACGTCGCCGTGCTGGAGCGGGGTGCGACCCTGTGGCACACCCACTCGCCGGAGCCCATGGCCGCGATCCTGGACGGGCTGGCGGCCGAGGGACGCCCCCAGCCGGACCTGGTCCTGGCCGACCACGGCTGGGCGGGCTGCGCGGCGCAGCGGGGCCTGGACGCGGTGGGCTACGCGGACTGCAACGACCCCGCCCTGTTCCTCGCCGAGGCGGAGGGCACCCTCCAGATCGCGATCCCGCTCGACGACCACGTCCGGGACCCACGCCACTACGACCCGATGGTGGCCTACCTGCTGGACGCCGCGGGCCTGGCCTGAGGGCCGCCGGCGTCGGCCGGGGCGTGCGCCCCGCCCGACGGGTCGGGCCGCGAGGGCCGCGCCGCGGGTGTGGTCACTTCAGCCAACCGCCGGTGAAGTCCTGGACGGCCGAACCGTCGAGGTCCGCCAGCTTGATGCCGACGAAGTCCCGCGCCCAGTCGGAGGTCTGCACCCGGAACGGCATCCGCTCCGCGGTCAGCGCCTCGACGACGGGGGCGGCGGCCTCGGCCGAGGTCTGGGCGTGGTCGTAGGCCTGCGAGGTGCGCCCGAGGTAGGCCTGGAGCGCGGGGGCGTACGGTCCGGCCTCGGTGAGCAGGGTCGGTACGTCGACCCCGATGGTGGCGACGAACTCGCTGGTGACGGCGCCCGGTTCGACGACGGCCACCTGGACGCCGGTGGTGGCGACGACCGGGGCGAGCGACTCCATGAAGCCCTCGACGGCGAACTTGGCCGCGCAGTACGCCTCGTTGAACGGCTGGCCGATCATGCCGCCGACGCTCGTCACCGTGATGACCCGGCCGCCCGAGGCGCGCAGGTGGGGGAGCGCCGCCCGGGTGACCTCGACGACGCCGAAGTAGTTGACCTCCATCGCGGCCCGGACCGGCTCCATGCCGTGCTGTTCGATCGTGCCGACGAACCCGGCGCCCGCGTTGTTCACCACCGCGTCGAGCCGTCCGTGTTCGGCGACGACCTCGGCCACGCAGCGGGCCACGGAGTCGGCGTCCGTCACGTCGAGCGGCTTGACCTGGATCAGGTCGCAGACGCCGGCCTCGTCGGCCGCCTCCAGCAGGGCGTCGGCGCGGCGGGTGTCGCGCATGGTGGCGACGGTGTGCAGGCCCGCGCGGGCGGCGGCGACCGCGGCGGCCAGACCGATGCCGGTGGAGGTGCCGGTGATGAGGACGACCTTGGGGCCGGTGGGGGTGGGGGTGGCGGACATGGGGGTCTCCTGAGGGTTTCCGTATTTCTGTGCGTGCACACACACATTAGCCATGTGTGCGTGTGCACGCAATTAGGTAGGCTCCTCGACATGGCGCACAACGAGCTCTCCATGGGCGGACTCACCCCCCGCGACCACGCCTTCTACGGCCTGGTCTGGGCCGGCACCACCCTCACCGCCCGGGTCGACCAGGCCCTCACCCGCCGGCACGACCTGCCGCTCTCGTGGTTCGAGGTGATGCTGTGGCTCCACGCCCAGCAGGAGCCGGTCGCCTCCTCCGAGCTGGGGGCCAGGACCCTGCTCAGTCGCAGCCAGGTCTCCCGGGTCGCCGACTCGCTCCAGGCGCGCGGCCTCGTCGAGCGGATACCCTCCCCGACCGACGCGCGCTCCGTGCGGATCGCCCTGACCGACGCGGGCCGGCGCGCCTTCCGGGAGGCGGACGCCACCCGCCGGGAGGCCCTCGCCGAGGTCTTCGACGACCGGCTCGACGACGCGGACATCGCCGCGCTCGGCGCGATCTGGGCCAAGCTCAAGGCGTAGGCCGTCCCTTTCGCCCCGACCGGCAACGGCGCCCGGACGGACGGGCGTTGTCAGTGTCGGCGCCTACGGTCGCCCCCATGACTAAGACGCCGAACCCGCTGTCCGTGTTGGCCGCCGACCCGCAAGGCCGCTCCCTGGGGCTCGCGTTGCCGCCCGGCACGGTGATCGACGGGCCCGGCCGCCGGTTCGCGCGCCGGTCCCCGCTCGTGTGGGTCTCCGACGAGCCCGTGGGCCCCGGAGCGCTCGCCGTCCACCGCGGCCCGGCAGGGGCGGCCGGCCTCCAGGCGGTGCTGTTCCAGGGCCGCCGCGGCCTGGAGAGCTGGTGGACCCGCGGCGAGCTGCGGCCCCGCGAGATGTCCGCACCCGACGACCACCACGTGGAGCCGGTCCTGCGCGCGTACTGGGCCGGGGTGGTCCCCGACCCCGAGGAGGGAGCCGAGGGCGCGGAGCTGATCGCGCCCTTCGGCCGGGAGTGGCCGGGGCTCGCCGAGCCCGGGGTCCCGGACGGGGACCCGGAGGAACAGGCCGTCGCCCGGGCCGACGAGCTGATCCGGGAGGGCGTCCTGCCGAGCCCCCGACTCGCCCTGATACCGGCGGCCCGGGGGGCGGACGCGCCCACGGCGATGGGGTGGCGCGGCCCGCTGAACCACGAGAACGACACGGCTCGCGTCAGCACCGTCCTGCGCTCCTGGGAAGACCGCTACGGCGCCCGCGTCCTCGCCCTCGGCTTCGACGAACTCCACCTCTCGGTGGCCGCCCCGCCCGCGACGCGGGCCGCCGCCCTCCCCGTCGCCGCCGAGCACTTCGCGTTCTGCCCCGACAACGTCTGGCAGGGCTCCGGCAGCGTGCACGCCTACGCGGACGAGGCCGTTGTCGGCGCGCGGACCTGGGGGTTCTGGTGGGACTGAGGAAACGGGGCCGCGCCTCGGTCCAGCCCGCCCGTCCGCCGGCCCGTTCGTTCGCCCGCGCGGGACGCGGACTCAGCCGCGCGGGACGCGCACCACGCCCTCCTGGATGACGGTGACGGCCAGCCGCCCGTCCTGGGTCCAGATACGGGCCTGCCCCAGACCCCGGCCGGCGGCGGCCGAGGGGGACTCCTGGTCGTACAGCAGCCACTCGTCGGCGCGGAACGGCCGGTGGAACCACATCGCGTGGTCCAGCGAGGCACCCACCACGTCGCCGACGGCCCAGCCGCCCCGGCCGTGCGCGAGCAGCACCGAGTCGAGCAGGGTCATGTCCGAGACGTAGGTGGCCAGGCAGGTGTGCAGCAGGGCGTCGTCGCTCTCCAGCTTCCCGGCGGTGCGGAACCACACCTGCGAGCGCGGTTCGACCGGCTGCCCGACACTGCCCCACGGAGGGGTCGTCGCGTACCGGAGGTCCACCGCGCCCCGTGCCTCGATCAGCCGCTCCACCGTGTCCGGGTCGCGGAAGACGCCCCGGTACGCGGGCAGGGCCTCGGCGGCGGTGGGCAGGGTCTCGGGATCGGGGGCGTCCGGCATCGCCGTCTGGTGGTCCAGCCCCTCCTCGTACGTCTGGAACGACGCGGAGAGGTGGAAGATCGGCTGGCCGTGCTGGACGGCCACCACCCGGCGGGTGGTGAAGGAGCGCCCGTCGCGGATCCGGTCCACCGAGTACACGATGGGCGCGCCGGGGTCGCCGGCGCGCAGGAAGTACGAGTGCAGCGAGTGCGCGGTGCGGTCCTCGGGCACGGTCCGACCGGCCGCGACCAGCGCCTGGGCCGCGACCTGTCCGCCGAAGACGCGCGGTACCAGCGCCGAACGGCTGGTACCGCGGAAGATGTTCTCCTCGATCTGCTCCAGGTCGAGCAGATCGAGGAGCGTCGTCAGAGCCTCGTTCATGGGGGGAAGGGTAGGTCCCGCGAGGGGTCCGGAATCCCCTACAGGCCCATGGACTTGGCGATGATGGACTTCATGACCTCGCTGGTGCCGCCGTAGATGCGGTTCACGCGGTTGTCGGCGTACAGGCGGGCGATCGGGTACTCGTTCATGTAGCCGTAACCGCCGTGCAGCTGGAGGCACTTGTCGATGACGCGGTGCGCGACCTCGGTCGTGAACAGCTTCGCGGACGCGGCCTCGGCGGCGGTCAGCTCACCGGCGTCCAGGGCCTCCAGGGCGCGGTCGGCGACGGCCTCGGCCGCGTCCACCTCGGCCTGGCAGGAGGCCAGTTCGAACTTGGTGTTCTGGAAGTGCGCGACCGGCTTGCCGAAGACGGTGCGGTCCGTCACGTACTGCTGGGCGAACCGGACGGCGGCCTTGGCCTGGGCGTACGCGCCGAAGGCGATGCCCCAGCGCTCGGAGGGTAGGTTCGCGCCGAGGTAGTAGAAGCCCTTGTTCTCCTCGCCCATCAGGTCCTCGACCGGGACCTTCACGTCGACGAACGCCAGCTCGGCGGTGTCGGAGGTGCGCAGGCCCAGCTTGTCGAGCTTGCGGCCGATCGAGTAGCCCGCGGACTTGGTGTCCACGGCGAAGAGGGAGATGCCGAAGCGACGGTCGTCCTCGCGCGGGGAGGAGGTACGGGCGCAGACGATCACCCGGTCGGCGTGCACGCCACCGGTGATGAAGGTCTTGGAGCCGTTCAGGACGTAGTGCGTGCCGTCCTCGGAGAGCTTCGCGGTGGTCTTCATGCCCGCGACGTCGGAGCCGGTGCCGGGCTCGGTCATCGCCAGCGCCCACATCTCCTCGCCGGTGACGAACTTCGGCAGGAAGCGCTTCTTCTGCTCGTCGTCGGCCAGCATCTTGATGTAGGGCAGGGCGAGCAGCACGTGCACGCCGGAGCCGCCGAAGTTGACGCCCGCGCGGGAGGTCTCCTCGTAGAGGACGGCCTCGAACTTGTGGGTGTCCAGGCCCGCGCCACCGAACTCCTCGGGCACGTTGATGCCGAAGATGCCCAGCTCACCGAGCTTGTAGTAGAACTCGCGGGGTGCCTGACCGGCCTGGAACCAGTCGTCGTAGACCGGCACGACCTCGGTCTCGATGAAGTCCCGGATGGTCTCGCGGAACGCCTCGTGGTCCTCGTTGAAAACGGTACGGCGCACGGCCGGACTCCCTTCGTCGCGGCGGTCCGCCGCTTATGTCTAAGCGCTTGCTCATACAAAGTTACCGGCGAGTTGTCCATCCGTCCAGAGAGGTGGTCCGTCGTGCGGCGCACAGCGCCCGGCACGGGTCTGCCGGGCGCTGCGCGCGATCGGTCGAACGGGGGGGGGATCGGAGGGGGTGCGTGGGTGCGTGCGGTTCGGTCGCGATCCCGCGTCGCCCTGGCCGAGGGGGCCGCCGGTCGGGTGGGCGGCGGTCGGGTGGGCGGCGGTCGGTGGGTCAGGAGTAGTGGCACACGGTGACCCAGCCGCCCTGGACTTCCGCTTCGCTCCTCGCGCCGCAGCCCATCTTCGTGTAGTTGGGCTGGACCATGTTGTGGTAGTGGCCCCAATTCCGGTACGACTCGCTGCTGGTGTCGTGGTCGGGTCCCGCCGCGTCGTAAGCGGCCTTCTCCGAGGCCCACTGGCCGACGGCTCCGTCCGGTCCGACGCTCGATATGTTCTCGGCGACGTTGAGCGAGCTGTGGTGCAGCTCACCTCCCTCGGAGGACTTCGGGTCGTCGGCCCAATCCTGGGCCTGGTTCGCGAGGCCGCCGTCCCAGCTGAGGGGCGGTTGGTCGTTCTGTTGGCGGACGCTGTTCGTCTGGGCGAGCATGGCCTGCTGCTCGGCCGGGCTGACCGCCGACGGGAGGCTCGCGGAGGCGGCGACGGTCGCCGAGGTGCCCGTCGCCAGCAGTAGGCCTCCGGCCATCAGGACCGCCGAGGCGGCGGCCGTGGCGCGGCGGTGTGTCCGGGTGTGGTTCATGGCGACCTCCTGGTCGCACGGGGGCATGCGGGAAGGTCCGGCGCACGTGGGGGCGGTCCCGGTGACGGGCCGCACGGCCGGCTCGGGGCGATGGCGCCAAGTGGCCATCGGCGAGACGAGATCCGGTCGGCGACCCCCGCCGCCTCCGGTGAGTCCAGCGTATGTCCGGGGTATGCGTGCGGCGACCGGAGCCGGGGCGGCCCCGTTGCCGCGCGGGGCGTCGGCGCAGGTGCCCCCGGGATCCCAACTCCCTTGCCCCCGTGCTCCCTTCGCGAACGCCGATCCGGCCGGGGCATGGGTCTCCGGCTGCGATCGTCGGCCCGGCCGCTGCCGTCGGTCCGGTCGCGACCGTCGGCCCGGTCGAGGTCGACGACCCGGCTGCGGTTTCGGTCCGGTCCGGGCCGTCAGTCCCGGGGGACGGGCGGCGGGGACCCCGCCGGGGGCGCGGCGGCCCAGCGCAGGGCGAACCACAACTCCATCCGTACGTCCGCGTCGTCGGGGTCCCGCTCCAACAGGGCCGCGCAGCGGGCGATGCGCTGGCGGACCGTGTTGCGGTGCACGCCCAGAGCCGCCGCGGTCCGGTCCCAGCTGCCGTGATGGGCCAGCCAGCCGCGCAGGGTCTCCCGCAGCACGGGGCTCAGCGGCGCCAGCACCGCCTCGGCGTGTGCGCGGGCCTCGGCCTCGCCCACCAGCCCGGCCACACCGGTGTCCGCGTGCCGGGCCAGGGGCGCGCGGGCGCTCTCGGCGCGCTGGAGGGCGCGGGCGGCCTGCGCGTCGGCGGCGGCCAGCGCCGCGGGGTCGGCCGGCGCGGGCGAACTCGCCCCGAGCCGCCAGCCCGGCCGGGGACCGGGATCGCGCCGGGTGAGGAGGCGTACGAGGGTGCCCTCGGCGGCGTACAGCGGGGTGCCGAGCGCGGCGGCCAAGGCGGCGGGGTCGCCGCCGCCGCGGGCGTGCACCGCCGTCCACGGGCCGGGCCCGAGCGCCTGGGCGGGGGTGGCGCCGAGCAGCAGCCGGGTGAGGGCGGCCGCCTCGCCGGACCCGCCGGGCCGGTCGGCGGTGATCAGGGTCAGCAGCACGGCGGCGATCGAGGCGATGGTCTGGTCGCCCGGGGCGCGCAGCGGGGTCGCCAGGGCGAGCACCGGCCCGGGGGGAGCGGAGGCGGCCTGTGGTGCGGGGGAGCCGGGGTCGGCGGGGGGAGTGGGGGCGCCGGTCCCCGTGCCCGGCCCCGGCCCCGCGCCGGTCCCGGCGCCCGGCGGGTCGGTGGAGGCGCCGGTCGGGCGGCGTCCCAGGGCGTACACCGACAGGTGCCAGCCGGCCGCCTGGTCGGTGGCGGTGGCCGGTCCGGGCGCGCCCACGTGGCGGGCCAGGGCCGCCAACGCCTCCCGGGCCCGCTCGGGGACCGTTCGTCCGGCGGAGCGGTCGGGCGCGCCCGGGGTGACCAGGGCCGCGTGCCCGGACAGGGCGGTGGCCAGCCTGGCCAGGACCGACGGGACCGGGTCGGGGCGCGCCGCCGCGGCCGCCAGCGACTGCTGGGCCTCGGCGACCCGGCGCAGCTCGGCCGTACGGGCCTGCGCCATCAGCCGCCAGACGGCGCGGGCCACCGCCGTGAAGGGGGTGCCCGGCGGGACTTCGACGAGCGGCAGCCCGAGCGCGGCGCAGGCGTCCGTCAGCCCCTGCGGCACGGTCCCGTGCACGGGGGTGACACCGAAGCCGAGCGCGGCCACCCCGGCCCGTACGAGCCGCTCGACGTACCGCAGCGCGCTCGCCGCGCCCCGCTCCGCCCCGCCCGGCGCCCCGTCGGCCGGGGCCCGCGCCCCGCCGTCCGCTTCGCTCCCCGCCCCCGGCCCGTCGTCCCGGCCCAGCCAGGCGCCTGCCGTCAGCAGCAGTTCCCCGCCGAGCAGGTACGGGGACGGATCCGGCATCTCCGAGGCGTGGACGGCGTGCACGGAGGCCGCGGGGGTCGGGAGCGCCGAAGGGGCCGTGGTCCCCCCGCCACCCGCCGCGAGCGTGCGCAGCCCCAGCTCCCGGTCCGCGAGCAGGGCCCCCAGCTCCACGCCGGGGGTGGGCGGCTGCTGCTCCTGCACCAGGCGCGGCATGGATACTCCGTATGGATCGAGGGGTCCGGATGGATGAAACGTACACTTCGTGACCCCGGGATGTCCGTTTACGCTCGAAGGACCGCACACCCCCTCCGGAAGGCACCCCCTGATGAGCACGCAGCCGCGCGGACCCGTCGACTCCTCCCGCATCCCGCGCTACGCGGGCCCCGCGACCTTCGCCCGGCTGCCCCGCCTCGACGAGGTCGGCTCGGCCGACGTGGCCGTCGTCGGCGTGCCCTTCGACTCCGGTGTCTCCTACCGCCCGGGCGCCCGCTTCGGCGGCAACGCCATCCGCGAGGCCTCGCGCCTGCTGCGCCCGTACAACCCGGCGCAGGACGCCTCCCCGTTCGCGCTCGCCCAGGTCGCCGACGCCGGCGACATCGCCGTGAACCCCTTCAACATCAACGAGGCCGTCGACCAGGTCGAGGCCGCCGCCGACGAACTGCTCGGCGCCGGCTCCCGCCTGATGACCCTCGGCGGCGACCACACCATCGCCCTCCCGCTGCTCCGCTCGGTCGCCAAGAAGCACGGCCCGGTCGCGCTGCTCCACTTCGACGCGCACCTCGACACCTGGGACACCTACTTCGGCGCCGAGTACACGCACGGCACCCCGTTCCGCCGCGCCGTCGAGGAGGGCATCCTCGACACCGAGGCGCTCTCGCACGTCGGTACCCGCGGCCCGCTGTACGGCAAGCAGGACCTGACCGACGACGCCAAGATGGGCTTCGGCATCGTGACCTCCGCCGACGTCTACCGGCGCGGCGCCGACGAGGTCGCCGACCAGCTCCGCCAGCGCATCGGGGACCGCCCGCTGTACATCTCCATCGACATCGACGTGCTGGACCCGGCGCACGCCCCCGGCACCGGCACCCCGGAGGCGGGCGGCATGACCTCCCGCGAGCTGCTGGAGATCATCCGCGGACTGTCCTCCTGCAACCTCGTTTCCGCCGACGTGGTCGAGGTCGCCCCGGCGTACGATCACGCCGAGATCACCTCGGTCGCGGCCTCGCACACCGCGTACGAGCTGACCACGATCATGTCGCGACAGATCGCGCAGGCGAAGGGCAAGTAAGCGAAGTGACGCACGACCACGACCTGGTACTCCGTCCCACCGAAGCCCAGAAGGCGGCGGCCCTCGCGCCGCCCCCGGGGCGGACGGGCGGGGACCTGGTCGTGGAGACGTTGCGTTCGCTCGGCGCCACCACCGTGTTCGGGCTGCCGGGGCAGCACGCCCTGGCGATGTTCGACGCGGTGGGGCGGTCCGATCTGCGGCTGGTCGGGCTGCGGGTCGAGAACAACGCGGCCTTCGCCGCCGACGCGTACGGCCGGCTCACCGGCGAGGCCGTCCCGCTGCTGCTGTCCACCGGGCCGGGCGCGCTGACCGCCCTGCCCGCCCTCGCGGAGGCCGCGGCCGCCTCCGCGCCCGTCCTGGCCATCTCCTCCCAGGTCCCGACCGCGGGCCTCGGCGGGGGCCGGCGCGGGCACCTGCACGAACTGTGGGACCAGGCCGCGTCGTTCCGCGAGGTCGTGAAGTCCGTCCACATCGCCCGCACGCCCTCCCAGATCCCCTCGGTCGTCGCCGAGGCCTGGGAGTCGGCGCTGACCGCCCCGCACGGGCCCGTCTGGGTGGAGATCCCGGAGGACGTACTGCGCGCCGAGACCCTGATCCCGCAGGTCACGGGCGTGGACGCGACCCCGCACGAGCTCGCCCCGCGCCCGGAGCTCACCGCCGTGGCCGCGCACTGGCTGGAGAACGCCGAACGCCCGGTGATCATCGCGGGCGGCGGGGTCGTGCGCTCCGACGCGGCCGGCAAGCTCAAGCAGCTCGCGGAACGCCTGAACGCCCCGGTCGTCACCACCTTCGGCGGCAAGGGCGCCTTCCCGTGGACGCACCCGCTGTCCCTCCAGTCCTGGCTGGAGGACCGCCACATGACGGACTTCCTGGAGGACGCCGACGTCCTGCTCGTCGTGGGCTCGGGGCTCGGCGAACTCTCCTCGAACTACCACACCTTCTTCCCCGAGGGCCGGGTGGTCCAGATCGAGGCGGACCTCGGGAAGCTGGAGTCCAACCACGCGGGCCTGGGCATCCACGCCGACGCCCGACTCGCCCTCCAGGCCCTTCTGGAGACGGTGTCCGAGCGCCCTGACCCGACGGCGCCGGAGCGTGTGCGCCTGGTCCTGTCCGCCATCGCGGCCCGACTCGCGGAGCAGGACCTGACCCTGGAGCAGCGGCTCCTGACGTCGATCCGCGCCGCCCTGCCCGCCCGTTCCCCGTCCTTCTGGGACATGACGATCCTGTCCTACTGGGCCTGGTCCGCCTTCGACGCCAAACACCCCAACACCATGCACTCGGCCCAGGGCGCGGGCGGCCTCGGCTACGCCTTCCCGGCGGCCCTCGGCGCCTGCGTCGCGGAACCGGGCACCCCGGTCCTGGCCGTCTCGGGCGACGGCGGCGCGATGTACTCGCTCGCGGAGCTGGCCACCGCCAGGCAGCACGACCTCGACGTCACCTGGCTGATCGTGGACGACGGCGGCTACGGCATCCTGCGCGAGTACATGACCTCCGCCTTCGAGGGCCGCTCGACGGGTACCGAACTCACCCGCCCCGACTTCGTCGCCCTGGCCGCCTCCTTCGGCGTACCGGCGGCCACCACCACCCCGGAGACCCTCCGCGAGGACCTCGCCAAGAGCCTGGCCGCCCCCGGCCCGTCGGTCCTGGTCCTCCCGACGGCCCTGCGGATGTTCGCCCCGACGCACCTCTAGGTTGCTCCCGGCCAGGTTGCTCTCGGCACGGGTTCCAGGCCGCTCCCGGCACGGTTCGTACACGCTTCGTACACGGGTTCCCCGCGCTTCCACCGCCCTGTGGGGGCCTCTTGTGGCGGCTGGGTAGGCTGCCCGTGATCCAACACGCAGGGGATCCGACGCGCAGGGATGCGACACGCGGCGGATCCGGCACACAGGGCCCGGGGGGCCGAGTCGGAACACGCGGGGGAAACAGTGTCGTTCGAGCAGGAGTGGAACGCTGGCGGGCAGGGCGCGCCCGAGGGCCCGTCCCCGAGGATGCGGCTGAACCAACTCGCCGCCGATCCGGGCGGATCCACCACGCCGGGCATCCCCGGCACCCTCGCGACGGCCCCGCCCGCGAAGAAGAAGGCGGCCAACACCATCGAGAACGTCCTGCAGCCCGGCACGAAGAAGGCGGCGGACGTGGCCGACGAACCGACGAAGACCGCCGTCAAGGCCTTCACCGGCTGGGACACGGCAGCGGGCCTGACGAAGGCGCACGCGCACTGGGACGACCAGGTGAAACGCCTGATGGCCAGGCTCAATTCGGAGAAGACCGCGCTGCGCGGGGCCTCGAACCTGTTCACCGGCAACGACCAGCTGACGGGCCGCAGCTTCCAGCCGGGGCAGTCCAAGGTCGCGGGACTGTAGGGGGAGACGGCATGCCGAGCTATTCCGAGATCGTTCAGACGGACCTCTCCGCGCTGACCACGGCCGCCGACGGCTGGAAGGCCATGGCGACCCAGTTCAAGACCATGGAGGACGTCTACAAGGACGAGGTCCAGAGCGTGTCCGCCGGCAACGGCTGGATGGGCTCCAGCGCGCAGACCGCCGCCACCAACGCGGGCATGACGCGAAGGGAGTTCGCCTCCGCGCAGAAGGAGGCGCTGGCCATGGAGTCGCTGCTCCGTGACGCGCACACCCGGTTCACGGACCTCAAGGGCCGGGTGAAGTCCGCCGTGGCGGACGCCGAGGCCGCCGGCATGAAGGTCTCCGACCACGGCATCGCGAGCTACGACTTCAGCAAGGTCGACGCCAACACCGCGAAGGCGATCCGGCACGACCCGGACCTCCCCGAGGTCGAGCGGTCCTGGACGCGCCGGATCGGGGACGCGGTCAAGGCGGTCACCGAGTTCGACGCCGACGTCAAGACCGCCCTGCTCAACGCGTCGGGGGCCGACGGGACCGCGATGTTCGGCTTCAACTCCAAGCCGGTCGGCGACGTCGAGGCCGTGGAGGCCCTCGCGCTCACCTCGAAGGTCCGCGACGGCAAGGCCTCTCCGGAGGAACTGCGGCACTACAACGACATCCTCAGGCAGAACGGCGACGACAAGCACTTCAGCGAGGCGTACCTGCACGCCCTCGGCGCGAAGGACACCCTGCACCTCGCCGACCAGATGAACCTGGCGGCCAACGACCGCGGGGCGTCCGCGGCCGACAAGAAGCTCTACGAGTCGATCAACTCCGGCCTCGCCTCGACGGTCGCCTCCGGCACGAAGGACCCCGGGAGCTACGCCTACAAGCCGTTCGTCGACGGCCTCAAGGAGCTGGGCCCCGAACTGGTGGCCAAGGGCGCGCGGCCGACGTACGGGTACCAGTCGCTGGTCACCCTCATGGCCAACGGCGACGGCTACGGCAAGCAGTTCCTCAACGACCTCGGCAACGGCATGATCGAGGCCGAGAAGTCGAAGCCCCACATGTACGACCACGCCTACGACCCCCAGCGCCCCAACCTGATCTCCGACCCGCTGGACGGTCTCCTGGGCATCATGGCCAAGGACCCGGACTCGGCGACGTACTTCCTCGACCCCGACGCGGCGGGCAACAAGAACGAGCACCTGAAGTACCTGCTCAAGGACCGCGACATGCCGGACCCCTGGATCTCGACCGCCGTCGGCCCTCCGATCGAGATGCACGGCGACAAGACGGCGGGCCTCGGCGCGGCCATCCAGGCGGCGGCCACCGGCCACGTCGACGGCGAGAAGCTGGGCCCGCCCGGCCCCCACACCGAGGGCCAGGCCCGGGTCATGCACAACGCGGTCCGCCTCCTCGACGACGAGATGGGCGGCGACGAGTTCCCGGAGGACCTGGAGGGCCTGCGCCAACCGATGGCGAAGGCGCTGGTCGACTACGTGTCCGACACGCACCTCATCCTGGGTGGCCAGGAATCCGACCTGGGGATGGTCAGCGGGAGCGACTCGATCCACGGGTCGGGTGACAAGGCCCAGATCGCGGTAGGCCAGGGCAGCCTGATCCGGGTGATGCGCGGTATCGCGGACGACGGCCCGGCCTACGCCCTGATGGTCGAGGCGGAGCGGGCGTACTCGGCGGAACAACTCGCCACCGCGGCACCGTACAAGGGCGACCTGCACGGTGTGAGCGCGGACTGGGACAACCGCGCCCACGGCATCGGCGTGGCCAACGGCGCGCTCAACGGCATCGGTGCCGACGTCTACAAGGACAGGGAAGACGACAAGGTCCAGTGGGCGGAGGGCACGTCCGAACACACGGCTGCCGTCGCGAACGGGCTCATCGGTGAGATCCCGGTCGTGGGCACGGTCGGTGGCTCACTGATCGACTCGCTTAAGTACGAGTGGGTCGAAGGCATCAAAGACGAGGCCGAGGGGAAGAGCAAGCAGGATTCCAGCAACAACTACGGAGCTGGCCTGCAGGGAACCAACGAACTGTTCGATGTGTGGGGACGTGATCGGAACATCACCCACGATCCCGCGTTCGGTCACGCGAAGAACGAGGCGGGCGAGGGGTTCACCTCGGGACGGGAGGCTGCTCGTGCGCACCTCAAGCCGTGACGTGATGAAGACTCTCGGGCGCTCGACGGCCGCGCTCGTCTGTGTACTGTCGCTGGCGTCGTGTACCTCGGGCGACTCCGAGGCGGAGGCGGCGAACCCGTGCGGGATCAGCGCCTCTTCGGAGGAGGAAGCGCTGGTGCGGGGGATCCTCGCCACCGAGGACTTCGAGACGAAGGCCTACAAGTCCACGAGCGCTCTGGTGGACAAGACGAAGTGGGCGGTACAGCGCATGCGGCCGGGGAAGGACTCGTACTTCAACGCCGCGTGCCGGTACGAGATGGATGACCGGCAGCGCGGCGCCTATGCGATTTTCTCGTTCGGTTGGTCCCCTCGGGCGACCTCCGACGTGCCCGTTTCACCCAGCAGCGCGTCCTACGCATGGAACGGTGCGGGCGGTGTGGCGAGCGACAGCGGGGCCACGTTGCTCGTCCAGTGCGACCTGCCTGGTGAACTAGGTGCGCAGTCGCGGAACGTGCGGCTCTCGGCGGACGCCATGTTCTCCTTCCGCCCGTCCCGGCCGGTCGCGGACCAGGCCACCAAGGACCAGCGGATGACCCTCACGTACCTCATGACCCGCCGCGTCACCGAAGCCCTCGGCTGCGAGAACAAGCCCCTCGCGAAGGCCCCGGTGGTGAAGCCGCTGTCTACCCCTTGACGGGGATCTCGGCCCATACGGCCTTGCCGATCCCGTGAGCCCGGGGGCACTGACCCCACCGCACCGCCAGTGCCTCCACGATGGCGAGCCCCCGGCCGCGCTCGTCCGACTCTCCGGCGGCCCGGGGCGCGAGGGTGACGGCGGGACCCGCGTCGGACACCTCCACCCGGACCACGTCGTCGTACCGCGCTAGCCGGACCCCGATGTCCCTGCCGTGCGGCGCGTGGGCGTGGCGTACGGCGTTGGTGACCAGCTCGGAGAGCAGCAGCTCGGCCGTGTCGGCCGCTTCTCCGGCCACGTTCCACCCGTCGAACCGTTCCCGCAGCAGGGCTCGTGCCCTGCCGGGGGCGTGGGGGCCGCGTGGCAGGATCCAGAATTCCTGGGCCGTAGGGGGCTGGTTCATCTCCACCTCACATGTCTAGATAGGTCACCAGTGAAGCGCTCGACGAGTACCGCCGCCGGGAGATGTCTAGATATGTTCGCGGCCGGCGGATATGGGGCGAAGATGCCCGTCCGTGACCGGTGGGCCCTCTAGGCTGCGTGGCGTGATCAGGGAGGGGCTCATGCCGAGAAAGGCCGTCGGGCGGCAACCCAAGTACCAGAGCATGGCCGCCGCTTTGAAGGACGCCATCGCCTCGGGCGAGTACGGCCCCGGGGACCGGCTGCCCGGTGAGAGCGACCTGATGGTCACCTACGGGGTCGCCCGGATGACCGCACGGCAGGCGCTCGGAGTGCTCCAGGCGGAGGGACTGGCCGAGGCGCGCAAAGGTGCCGGGGTGTTCGTGCGCCACTTCCGTGTCGTCATCAGGCGTCGCGGAATCCAGCGGCTGTCCGTCGAGGTCTGGGGTGCGGGCGGATCCATCTGGGCCGCGGACGCCAAGGGGCGTGACCCCGAGGTCGAGTTCATCGGGGTCACGGAGGAACCGGCCTCGGACGCGATGGCAGTCGCACTCGGTATCACCGCCGGCGCACCCGCATGCGTCCGTCGCCGCAGGTTCCTGCTCGACGGGAAGCCCGTCATGCTCGCCACCTCTCACCTGGAAGCCGCCCTCGTCACCGGGACGCCCATCACCGAGCCCGACTCGGGCGAGGGCGGCATCTACGCCCGCCTCGCCGACCTCGGCCACGCCCCGACCCGGTTCCGCGAGGAGGTCCGGTCGCGCATGCCCAGCCCCGAGGAGGCCGCCGCGCTGCGGCTCGGGACGGGCACTCCCGTCGTCCTGGTCGTCCGTACCGCCTTCGCCGCCGACGGGCGGGTCGTCGAGGTCAACGAGATGGTCCTCGACTCGTCCGCGTACGTGTTGGAGTACGCGTTCGACGCCTAGCCCCAGGCCCCCTCCCACCGTCGGGTGCGGCTCGCGTGCCGTCCCCGGACGGGAGTGCGATTGTTGCGGCGGGATGAAATCCGCCGGTCGGCGCGTTGGGTGAGGCGGCAGGAACGAACCAACGGGGAGGCACCACGTGGCGGCGGCGCAGACGGCGGCAGGGGAGAAACAGGGCTGGGGCAGGAGGCTGGCCGCCTACACCTGGCGGTACCGGCTCAATGTGCTGCTCGCGCTCGGGTCCTCGCTGGGCGGCATGGCCGTCATGGCGCTCGTGCCACTGGTGACCAAGATCATCCTCGACGACGTCATAGGTGACAAGAGCCGGCCCATGGGCCCGTGGGCGGGGATGCTCATAGGCGCGGCCGCGCTCGTGTACGTGATGACGTACATACGCAGGTACTACGGCGGCCGGCTCGCGCTCGACGTGCAGCACGACCTGCGCACCGACATGTACGACGCGATCACCCGCCTCGACGGCCGCCGTCAGGACGAGCTGTCGACCGGCCAGGTCATCGGTCGCGCCACCAGCGACCTCCAGCTCATCCAGGGCCTGCTGTTCATGCTGCCCATGACCATCGGGAACTTCCTGCTCTTCGGGATATCCCTGGGCATCATGCTGTGGCTGTCGCCGCTGCTGACCCTGGTCGCCCTGCTCATGGCCCCCGTGCTGTGGTTCATCGCCAAGCGCAGCCGCAAGAAGCTCTTCCCCGCCACCTGGTACGCGCAGGCCCAGGCAGCCGCGGTCGCCGGTGTCGTCGACGGGGCCGTGACCGGCGTCCGCGTCGTCAAGGGCTTCGGGCAGGAGGAGCAGGAGACCGGCAAGCTCCGCGAAGCCGGCCGCAGGCTGTTCGGCGGACGGATGCGGGCCATCCGGCTCAACTCGCGCTACACCCCGGCCCTCCAGGCCGTGCCCGCGCTCGGGCAGGTCGCCATCCTGGCCCTCGGCGGCTGGATGGCCACCAAGGGGCAGGTCACCCTCGGCACGTTCGTCGCCTTCTCCACCTACCTCGCGCAGCTCGTCGGTCCTGTCCGCATGCTCGCCATGGTCCTCACCGTCGGCCAGCAGGCCCGCGCCGGCGCCGAGCGCGTCTTCGAGCTCATCGACACCGAGCCCGTGATCCGCGAGGGAGAGCGGGAGCTGCCCGCCGACGCCCCCGCCACCGTGGAGTTCGAGGACGTCGCCTTCGGCTACGACCCGGCGCGCCCGGTGCTCGACGGGTTCTCGCTCGCCATCCGGGAAGGAGAGACCGTCGCCCTCGTCGGCGCCTCCGGAAGCGGCAAGTCCACCGTCTCGCTGCTGCTGCCGCGCTTCTACGACGCCGACCGCGGCACCATCCGCGTCGGCGGGCACGACGTCCGCGACCTGACCTACGACTCGCTGCGCGGCGCGATCGGCCTGGTGCCCGAGGATTCGTTCCTGTTCTCCGACACCCTCCGCGCCAACATCTCCTACGGGCGCCCCGACGCCACCGACGCGCAGATCGAGGCCGCCGCGCTGGCCGCGCAGGCCGACGGGTTCATCCGGGAGCTGCCCGCCGGGTACGACACCACGGTCGGTGAACAGGGCCTCACCCTCTCCGGGGGGCAGCGCCAGCGCGTCGCGCTCGCCCGCGCCATCCTCACCGACCCCCGGCTGCTGCTCCTCGACGACGCGACGTCCGCCGTCGACGCCCGGGTCGAGCACGAGATCCACGAGGCGCTGCGGGCCGTGATGGCCGGCCGTACGACCCTGCTCATCGCCCACCGCCGGTCCACGCTCGCGCTGGCCGACCGGATCGCGGTACTGGATCGGGGCCGGCTCTCCGACATCGGCACGCACGAGGAGCTGGAGCGCCGCTCGCCCCTCTACCGCAGGCTGCTGACCGATCCCGAGGCCCTCGGCGGCGGTTCCCCGCGCATCCGCGAGACGCCCGCGATGACCGAGTTCGAACGCGACATCGAGTGCGGGATCGAGCGGGACGTCGAGCGGGACATCGAGCGCGACATCGATCGGGACATCGAGATCGAGGCGGAGATCGACTCGGAGCCCGTGAACGCCAAGCGCCGGGTCGCCGGCGGGATCACCCCCGAACTCTGGCAGCGCCAGGACGACGCCAAGGCGGCGGCCGGACCCGCCGCGGGCACGGGCCTGCGGGCCCCGGGAGCCGGGCATTCCATGGCCGGGGCGGTCGCCGGGATGCCCGCGACCCCCGAGTTGCTCGCGCAGGTGGCCGCGCTGCCGCCCGCCGACGACCTGCCCGCCGTGGACGAGACCCGGGCCGCGTCCGCCGAGGAGAGCTACGGTCTGCGCCGACTGCTCGGCGGCTTCTGGGCGCCGCTCGCCATCAGCCTCGGTCTGGTCGCGCTCGACGCGGGCGCGGGCCTGCTGCTGCCGATCCTGATCCGGCACGGCATCGACCAGGGCGTCGAGCAGGCCGCCCTGGGCGCGGTGTGGGTGGCGTCCGGGCTGGCCCTCCTGGTGGTCATCGGACAGTGGGCCGCGCAGTTCGCCGAGACCCGCATGACGGGGCGCACCGGCGAGCGCGTGCTGTACGCCCTGCGCGTCAAGATCTTCGCCCAGCTCCAGCGCCTCGGCCTCGACTACTACGAGCGCGAGCTGACCGGCAAGATCATGACGCGGATGACCACAGACGTCGACGCGCTGTCCACGTTCCTCCAGACCGGGCTCGTCACCGCCGTCGTCTCCGTCTTCACCTTCCTCGGCATCCTGGTGGCCCTCCTCGTCCTCGACGTCGAGCTGGCCCTGATCGTCTTCGCCACCCTGCCCGTGCTGGTCGTCGGCACGATCGTGTTCCGCCGCAAGTCGGTCGCCGCGTACGAGCTGGCCCGCGACCGGGTCAGCAGCGTCAACGCCGACCTCCAGGAGTCCGTGGCGGGGCTCCGCATCGTCCAGGCGTTCCGGCGCGAGCACGACGGCGCGGCCCGGTTCGCCGAGCGCAGCGACGCGTACCGCCAGGCCCGGGTGCGCGGCCAGTGGCTGATATCGGTCTACTTCCCGTTCGTGCAGCTGCTGTCCTCGGGCGCCGCCGCGGCCGTGCTGATCGCCGGCGCGGGCCGGGTGGAGGCGGCCACGCTCACCACCGGCGCGCTCGTCGCCTACCTGCTCTACATCGACCTGTTCTTCGCCCCCGTCCAGCAGCTCTCCCAGGTGTTCGACGGGTACCAGCAGGCCACCGTCTCCCTGGGCCGGATCCAGGACCTGCTGCGCGAGCCCACCACCACTCCGCGTCCGGCGGATCCGCGCGCGCTGCCCCGGCTTCGGGGCGAGGTCGCCTTCGAGGACGTCCACTTCGCCTACGGGGCCGCCGAGGAGCGGGGGGCGAAGGGCGACGCGTTGGCCGGGATCACCCTGCGGATACCCGCCGGGCAGACCGTCGCCTTCGTGGGCGAGACCGGGGCGGGCAAGTCCACGCTGGTCAAGCTCGTGGCCCGGTTCTACGACCCGACCGGCGGCCGGGTCACCGCGGACGGCGTGGACCTGCGGGAGCTCGACCTGACGGAGTACCGCCACCGGCTCGGGGTCGTCCCCCAGGAGTCGTACCTCTTCCCGGGGACGGTCCGCGACGCCATCGCCTACGGGCGGGCCGAGGCGAGCGACGCCGACGTGGAGGCGGCGGCCCGCGCGGTCGGCGCCCACGACATGATCGCCACCCTCGACGGCGGCTACCTGCACACCGTCGCTGAACGGGGCCGCAACCTGTCGGCCGGTCAGCGCCAGCTGATCGCCCTGGCCCGCGCCGAACTCGTCGACCCGGACGTGCTGCTGCTCGACGAGGCCACCGCGGCCCTCGACCTGGCCACCGAGGCACAGGTCAACCTGGCGACGGAACGGCTCGCCGGCAAGCGCACCACGCTCGTCGTGGCGCACCGGTTGACCACGGCCGCCCGGGCCGACCGGGTCGTCGTCATGGACCGGGGCCGCGTCGTGGAGGACGGCACGCACGGTGAACTCCTGGCGCGGGGCGGTCGGTACGCCGAGCTCTGGCGGACCTTCGCGGGGGAGGACGAGCGGGCCGCGGCCTGACTCCCCGTCCGCTCCCCGACACCCCGCCCGCGTCCTGTCACGGGCCGCCGGCGCCGCGCTGCCGCCGACGTCGGCGGGGGCCCGCCGGCGCCTCTACAGCCGCCCCCGCACGCCCTGTTCGGGCACGAACCTGCCCCTTCGGGATGCCCTTGTGGGGTGCAACCATCCGGGGGGTCAGCGCGTCGTACGTACGTGCGTGCGCACGACGTGCGTCGGATCGGGGGACCAGCGTGATGCAGAAGCGAAGCAGGCGCGGCCGGACACGGACCGTGACCTTCGGGGTGTTCGGGGCGGCGCTGTGGCTGGGTGTCACAGGGGTCGTCGCGGCGCCCCCGGCGCAGGCGGCGACCGCCGGGTGCGGGGGGCAGCTGGTCAAGACCCTGCCCTTCTCGACGGGCGAGGTGCGGGTCTACAAGAGCCGTACCCAGGCCTGCGCGATCACGGTCGCCTCGCGGCCGGGCGAACGCCGGGAGATGGCGGTGAGCATCCAGCCGCGCGGCGGGGTGCCGGTGCGCGACGCCGGCCGATACACCCGGTACGCGGGCCCCGTCACCGTCGGCGCGATCAACCGCTGCGTGTTCGTCAAGGGGAGCGTGGGCGCCGGATCGACCTCTTCCGGCTGGATCCTGTGCTGACCGTGGCTTGATCACGACATTGCGGCCGATCGATCCAACCGGGTCTGTTCAGCGGCGTGTTGACCCCGCTAGGTTCACGGCGACCGAAGTGAACGCAAGGGGAGGGTGAATGCGCAAGACGCTCGGATGGCTGCTGTCGCTCGTGGTGCTCATCGGCACCATGGGCGCGGCCGGTGTCACGGCCCAGGCGGCCACCGCCGCGGGGCCGACCGCCGCCACGGACATCAAGGACCGGATCCTCGGCATCCCGGGGATGAGTCTGATCGAGGAGAAGCCGTACCCCGGGTACCGCTTCTTCGTACTCAACTACGAGCAGCCGGTCGACCACCGGAACCCGTCGAAGGGCACCTTCAAGCAGCGCCTCACCCTGCTGCACAAGGACACGTCCCGGCCCACGGTCTTCTTCACGTCCGGCTACAACGTCAACACCAACCCGCGCCGGAGCGAGCCGACGACCATAGTCGACGGCAACCAGGTGTCCCTGGAGTATCGATTCTTCACGCCCTCCCGGCCCGAGCCGGCCAACTGGGGCAACCTGGACATCTGGCAGGCCGCCAGCGACCAGCACCGCATCTTCACCGCCTTCAAGAAGATCTACAGCAAGAACTGGATCGCCACGGGCGGCAGCAAGGGCGGCATGACGGCCACGTACTACGAGCGTTTCTACCCGCGTGACATGGACGGCGTCGTCGCCTACGTCGCGCCGAACGACGTCAACAACAAGGAGGACTCGGCCTACGACCGGTTCTTCAACAAGGTCGGCACCAAGGAGTGCCGCGACAAGCTGAACAACGTGCAGCGCGAGGCGCTGATCCGCCGCGTTCCGCTGGAGGCCAAGTACGCCGCCGCCGCCACCGAGAACGGCTGGACCTTCACCACCGTCGGGAACCTCGACAAGGCCTACGAGGCCGTCGTGCTCGACTACAGCTGGGCGTTCTGGCAGTACAGCCTGCTGGCCGACTGCGCCGCGATCCCGACCGCCGCGACCGCCTCCGACCAGGAGATCTGGGACACGATCGACGCGATCTCGGGCTTCTCGGCCTACGCCGACCAGGGACTCGAGACGTACACGCCGTACTACTACCAGGCGGGTACCCAGCTCGGTTCGCCCGACATCAAGCAGCCGCACCTCAAGGGCCTGAGCCGCTACGGCTACCAGCCGCCGCGCAACTTCGTGCCCCGCGACATCCCGATGACCTTCCAGCCGGGGGCCATGACGGACGTGGACCGCTGGGTGCGCGACAACGCGAACCAGATGCTGTTCGTGTACGGGCAGAACGACCCGTGGGGCGCCGAGCCCTTCCACCTCGGGTACAAGGTCAAGGACAGCTACGTGATGATCGCGCCGGGCGCCAACCACGGGGCGAACGTCGCGCAGCTCCAGGAGGGCGAGAAGGCCCTCGCGACCGCGCGGATCCTGAAGTGGGCCGGGGTGGCCCCGGCCGCCGCGCTCGGCGACTCGGCGAAGGCGAAGCCGCTGGCCTCGCCGGACGCGCGGCTAGACCAGCGGGACCTGGAGCGCGAGCCGCAGCTGCGGCCGTAACCCTCCCGCAGGGTTCGGGGCCGCGGGCCGGCGTACGGGGACCTACCCGTACGTCAGCCCGTGGCCCAGCGGGTAGCGGCCCGGCACCGGGACCGGGAGACGGCCCTCGGGTCGCCGCCGGCCGGTGATCACCCGGGCCGCCGCCCGCATCTCCACGTCCGTCCAGCAGTACGTCGCCACCTCCGCCGCACACGTCGGCAGCCGGGCCGGGTCGTACGGATTGCGGATCGCCACCACGACCACGGGAACCCCGGTCGCGAGCAGTTCCGTCACCAGGGCGCGCTGCGGGCTCTCCCCCTCCGGGACGTTGTACGTGCACACGAGCACCGCCGCGTTGCCCGGAGCCGCCGCGACCGCGCGGCCCGGGGGAACCGTCGACGCCCGGCAGCCCAGGGCGGTCAGCTCCCGCGCCAGTACCTCCGTGGGAGGCCCGGTGGTACCCGAGGGGGACACCGGGTCCGTCCCCGTCACCAACAGCCGCGGCGCGAGCGCCGGGTCCAGGGGCAGCAACCGCACGGGATTGGCCAGCAGGGTCGTCGTACCGGCCGCGATCTCGTCGGCGGCGGCCAGGTGCGCGGGCGTGCCGACGGCGGCGTCCACCGCGCGGGCCGAGGTGTACGGGTTCTCGAACAACCCGCGGCGGGCCTTCAGTTCCAGGATCCGCAGGACCGATTCCTCGATCCGGGCCTCCGTCAACTCGCCCGACTCCACGGCCGCGAGCACGCTGCGGTGCGCGAGAGCGAGGTCGGGCGGGTTCAGCAGCTGATCGCAGCCCGCCCGGAGAGCCAGTACCGGGACCCGGTCGTCCCCGTACTTCTGGCGGACCCCGGCCATGTCGAGGGCGTCGGTGACCACCACCCCCCGGAAGCCGAGGCGTTCGCGCAGGATGCCCGTCACGATCGGCCGGGAGAGCGTCGCCGGATCCTCCGACGGGTCGAGCGCGGGGAAGACGATGTGCGCCGTCATGACGACGTCCACTCCCGCCTCGACCGCCGCGCGGAACGGGGGCTCGTCCAACTCCTCCCAGACGGCGCGGGTGTGCCGCATCACCGGGAGCCCGACGTGGCTGTCCGTCTCGGTGTCGCCGTGGCCGGGGAAGTGCTTCGCCGCCGCGGCCACCCCCGCCCCCTGGTAACCGCGGACCTGGGCGGCGACCAGGGCCGCCACCGCGCGCGGGTCGGAGCCGAAGGACCGTACGCCGATCACCGGGTTGGCCGGGTTGACGTTCACGTCGGCCACCGGTGCGTAGTCCTGCCGGACGCCCATCGCGGCCAGCTCCACGCCCGCGATCCGCGCGGCCCGGCGGGCCCGCGCGGCCGAACCCCCCGCGCCCAGCGCCATCGCCCCCGGCAACAGGGTCGCCGGCTTGCCGATCCGGGTGACGGCGCCGTGCTCCTGGTCCGTGGAGAGCAGCAGCGGGACGCGGGCCCCGGTGTCCGCGGCCGCCCGCTGGAGGCCGTTGGACAGGTCGGCGATCTGGTGCGGCGCACGGGTGTTGTGGGCCCAGGCGAAGTAGACGATCCCGCCGAGGTGGTAGCGGGCGACCAGTTCGGCCGCGGTGCGCACCCCGAAGAGCGTCAGGTTCTGCTCGGCGTCCGCCGGGTCCGGGTCGGTCGCCGAATGCCCGTACACCCGGGACACGAAGAGTTGGCCGACCTTCTCGGCAAGGCTCATCCCGGCCGCCAACCGGCGCAGCGCGGCCCGGTCGGGCCGATGCCCCCAGGGCCCGCCCGGGGCCTCTCCCGGGGCGCGTGGGTCGTCCGGGGCGCGGCGGGCCCCCGAGGCCGCGGAGGCGGCCCCGGAGGCCGTGACGGCAGCCAGGGCGGCCGCGGCGAGCAGGGACCGGCGGGAGGCGTGGTACGACACCCGCCGGACGCTACTGCGGGGGCGCGTCGGGGGAGTCCCGGACACTCGCGGAGTCCCCCGGACGGGGTGCGGCGGGCGCGGCCGGGCCGCCTCGCGCGTCAGGTCCCGGACTCCGGCCCCGGGGCCGCCGCGACCCAGTGCTCCCGGAGCGTGCGCACCGTCTCGGTGATGGCCGGGCGTCGGGCGGCCCCGGTCCGCCACAGGGCGTACAGCCTGCGTACCGGCCCCGGTTCGAGCCGGACGGCCACCGCCCCCGGCGGCAGCGCGCCGGTGCCCAGGCGCGGTACGACGGCCACGCCCAGTCCGGCGGCGACCAGCGCCACGATGGTGTGGTTCTCCTCGGCGACGTGCGCGATGTCCGGCTCGAACCCGGCGGTGCGCAGTGTCCGGGTCAACCAGTCGTGGCAGACCCGCCCCGGCGGCTGACACACCCACCGCTGTCCGCCCAGGTCCGCCCGCCGGATCACGGCCCGCGCGGTGAACGGGTGCCCGGCCGGCACCACCAGCTCGCAGGGGTCGTCCCCGATGACGGCCTGCTCGACGCCCTCGGGGGCCGGCAGCGGGGCGATGTCCCAGTCGTGCGCCACCGCCAGGTCGGTGACCCCGCGGGCCACCAGGTCCACCGAGAGGTGGGGGTCCACCTCCGTGAGGCGGACGTCCAGGGCCGGATGCCGGGCGGCCAGGTCGGCCAGCACCGCCGGCAGCAGGCCGCGCGCCGCCGAGGCGAAGGCGGCCACCGTCAGCAGCCCGCTCGGCTGCCCGCGCCGCTCCTCCAACGTGGTCTCGGCGCGCTCCACGATCGCCAGCAACTCCCGCGCGGTGTCCGCGAGGTGCCGGGCCTCCTCGGTGAGGGCGACCCCGCGGCCGCGTCGTTCCAGCAGCGTGGTGCGGGTCTCCCGTTCCAGCTTGGCGATCTGCTGGGAGACGGCCGAGGGGGTGTAGCCGAGTGCGGCCGCCGCGCCCGCGACCGAACCGTGGACGGAGACGGCGTGCAGGGCGCGCAGCCGGGCCAGATCGAGCATGGGCCCAGGGTAGCCCCGAGACCCCGACCATTCGTAAGCGATGCTTCATCCATCCCGGAAGAGATCCGCGCTGGTGCTACATGGTCCGGGGGTCGATGCTCGGATCATGCGTCCCGTACACACCGCACTCGCCGTTCTCGTCGCCGCCGTCTGGGGCTTCAACTTCGTCGTCATCGAGATCGGACTCGGCCACTTCCCGCCCCTGCTGCTCTCCGCCCTGCGCTTCCTCGTCGCCGCGCTGCCCGCCGTGTTCCTCGTCGGCCGGCCCAAGGTCGCCTGGAAGTGGGTCATCGGCGTCGGAGTGGCCCTCGGCATCGCCAAGTTCGGTCTCCTGTTCACCGGCATGGCCGCCGGGATGCCGGCCGGCCTCTCCTCCCTGGTCCTCCAGGTCCAGGCCGTCTTCACCGCCGTCCTCGCCACCGTCGTGCTGCGCGAGCGGCCCGGCCGGGTACGGCTGATCGGGATGCTCGTCGCGCTCGCAGGGATCGGCGTCGCCGCCGCCGACGGGGGCGCCTCCGGGCCGGTGCTCGGCTTCGTCCTGGTCGTCGCGGCCGCCGCCTGCTGGGGCGTGTCCAACGTGCTGACCCGCAAGGCCGCCCCGCCCGACGCGCTGAACTTCATGGTCTGGGTGTGCACCGTCCCGGTGCTGCCGCTGCTCGCGCTCTCGCTGCTGCTGGAGGGGCCCGAACGGGACCTGGCCGCGCTGCGCGCCCTGGACTGGTCCGGGGCGGCCGTCATCGGCTACGTCGCCTGGGTGTCGACGGTGTTCGGCTTCGGCGCCTGGGGCTACCTGCTGCGCCGCTACCCGGCCTCCTCGGTGGCGCCGTTCTCGCTGCTGGTGCCCGTGTTCGGAATGTCCTCGGCCGCGCTGGTCCTCGGCGAGTCCGTCTCCGGCCTGCGCTGGCTGGCCGCCGTGCTCCTCGTCGGCGGGGTCGGCCTGACCTCCCTGTCGCCCGCGCGGGCGAAGCCCCGTACGCCCGCCGCCGCGCCCCTCAGCGCGGTGGGTGCTCCCGGAGCGGCAGCCGCCAGTCCTGCCCCGTGAGCGCGACCCCGTACGAGCGGTGCGGCCGTTCGGCGACCAGGGTGAAACCGGCCCGCTGGTAGAGGGAACGGGCCGACTCCAGGACGTCGTTCGTCCACAGCACCAGCTCGTGGTAGCCGACCGAGCGGGCGAAGGCGACGACGGTGTCGACGAGGAGGGCGCCGACGCCGTGACCGCGCGCCTCGGGCTCGACCAGCAGCAGCCGCAGGCGCGCGGCGCCGGGCTGTCCGTCTTCGCGTACGCACATCACCGAGCCGACCGGCTCGCCGTCGAGTTCGGCGATCCAGACGCGCTCCACATAGGGGTCGTGGTCCTCGGCGAACCGCGCGACGACCCCGGCCACCAGGCCCTCGAACTCCTGGTTCCAGCCGTACTCGGCGGCGTACAGGGCGCCGTGCCGCGACACGATCCACCCCAACTCGCCGGGGACCGGCTCCCGTAGCCGAACCCGCGCGCGAGAGTGGTCACCAGGGGGCTCCATGGCGCCCGAGGATAGCGCGCGGAGCGGGCCGGGGGCACCGGGCCCGCCCCGCGAGGACGGCCCGGCACCGCCCGGCCCGCGCTGCTCCGTACGGGCGACCGGCGCCGCCTACTTCTTGCCGCCGCCCAGGATCTGCCCCAGCACGTCGCCGAGGCCACCGCCCGGCGCCGGCCCGGAACCCGCTTCCGCGGAACCCGGCGCCGCGCCGGGGGCCGGGGCCGCTCCCGTGCCCTTGTCGGCCGCCCGCTTGGCGAAGACCGCCAACAGCACCGGGATCAGCAGCTCGATGACCCGGGCGACGGTGGGCGCGGGGATGCCGGTCTTCTTCGAGACCGCGTTGGCCACCGGCTTGCTCACCTTGGCGAGGACGCCGGCCATCAGCCCGCCGCCGAGCAGCCCGCCGCCGAGGGTGGCCACGCCCTGCAACGGGGGTTCGGCCACTTCCGCGACGGCCTGGCGGACCTCGTCGCCGTCGTGGTCGTCGGCCTCGACCTTCTGCTGGAGGTCACCGGTCATCGCGCCGACCGTGGTCGCGATCGTGTCGCGCGCGCCCGCCGCGTCGGTGCCGAGGAGGCCCGCGATCTCGGTGAGCCTGTCGTCGTCGAGCTCATTGAGCACGTCGTCCTGGAAAGAGGGTTCGCTCATGCCTGAAACGCTACGTCTGAGGTGATTGCGTGGCATCTCGGATCGCACTCGCGTACGGCTCGGGTAATGGAGAGGCAAAGACGTGGATCGCCGTGCAACCCCCGACGGGTGTGGTGGGTCGTATGGTGCGTCGGGACTTTCGGGAGGGGATCCGGGGGGATCGGGAAGTCCGACGAGGGAGGGGTAACCGTGAGGGGGTCCGGCCGGAAGGTCGGACCCCCTTCTGGTCGCCCGGCACCCGGTTGTCCACAGGCCCGCCGCGCCGTCGGTGGCGCCCGGTAGCTTTCGGGCATGACTACCACCAACGGAGCGGTGCAACCGGCAGTGGTCGAGGGGGTGCTGGAGCGCATCACCTACGCCAACGAGGAGAGCGGCTACACCGTCGCCCGCGTCGACACGGGACGCGGTTCCGGCGACCTCCTCACCGTCGTCGGATCGCTCCTCGGGGCGCAGCCCGGCGAATCCCTGCGCATGGAGGGCCGCTGGGGCTCCCACCCCCAGTACGGCAGGCAGTTCAGCGTCGAGAACTACTCCACCATCCTTCCCGCGACCATCCAGGGCATCCGGCGCTACCTCGGGTCCGGCCTGATCAAGGGCATCGGGCCGAAGATCGCCGACCGGATCGTGGAGCACTTCGGCCTCGACACCCTGGACGTCATCGAGGAAGCACCCAAACGGCTGATCGAGGTCCCCGGGCTCGGCCCCAAGCGGACGAAGCTGATCGGCGCCGCCTGGGAGGAGCAGAAGGCCATCAAGGAGGTCATGGTCTTCCTCCAGGGAGTCGGCGTCTCCACCTCCATCGCGGTGCGCATCTACAAGAAGTACGGCGACGCCTCCATCTCCGTGGTGCGCAACCAGCCCTACCGGCTCGCCGCCGACGTCTGGGGCATCGGCTTCCTGACCGCCGACCGCATCGCCCAGGCCGTCGGGATCCCGCACGACAGCCCCGAACGGGTCAAGGCCGGGCTCCAGTACGCCCTGTCCCAGTCCACCGACCAGGGCCACTGCTTCCTCCCCGAGGAACGGCTGATCGCCGACGGGGTCAAACTCCTCCAGGTGGACACCGGGCTGGTCATCGACTGCCTCGCCGAACTGGCCGCCGACCCCGAGGGGGTGGTCCGCGAGCCCGTGCCCGACCCCCAGGGCGGTCCGCCCCTCACCGCGGTCTACCTGGTCCCCTTCCACCGGGCCGAACTGTCGCTGGTCGGCCAGGTCCGCCGGCTCCTGCACGCCGAGGAGGACCGGATGCCGGGCTTCCGGGACGTGGACTGGGAGAAGGCCCTGGACTGGCTGGCGGGCCGCACCGGGGCCAAGCTCGCCCCCGAACAGCGCGAGGCGGTCCAACTCGCCCTCACCCGCCGGGTCGCCGTCCTCACCGGCGGCCCCGGCTGCGGGAAGTCCTTCACCGTCCGGTCGATCGTGGAACTGGCCCGCGCGAAGAAGGCCAAGGTGCTGCTGGCCGCGCCCACCGGCCGCGCCGCGAAGCGCCTCTCGGAACTCACCGGGGCCGAGGCCTCCACCGTGCACCGGCTGCTGGAGCTGAAACCCGGCGGGGACGCGGCGTACGACCGGGAGCGCCCGCTGGACGCCGATCTCGTCGTGGTGGACGAGGCCTCGATGCTGGACCTGCTGCTCGCCAACAAACTGGTCAAGGCCGTCGCTCCCGGCGCGCACCTGCTGCTGGTCGGAGACGTGGACCAGCTCCCCTCGGTCGGCGCCGGGGAAGTGCTCCGCGACCTGCTCGCCGAGGGCGGCCCGGTGCCCGCCGTCCGGCTCACCCGGATCTTCCGGCAGGCGCAGCAGTCAGGTGTCGTCACCAACGCGCACCGGATCAACACGGGCGTACCGCCCCTCACCGACGGCCTGCCGGACTTCTTCCTCTTCCCCGAGGAGGACACCGAGGAGGCGGGCCGACTCACGGTGGACGTCGCCGCACGTCGAATTCCGGCCAGATTCGGTCTCGACCCGCGCCGGGACATCCAGGTCCTCGCGCCCATGCACCGGGGTCCGGCCGGCGCCGGGAACCTCAACGCCCTGCTGCAACAGGCCATCACACCGGCCCGCCCCGACCTGCCCGAGAAGAGGTTCGGCGGCCGGGTCTTCCGGGTGGGCGACAAGGTCACCCAGATCCGGAACAACTACGAGAAGGGCGCCAACGGTGTCTTCAACGGCACGGTGGGCGTGGTCACCGCCCTCGACCTGGACGAACAGAAACTGACGGTGCGCACCGAGGAGGACGAGGAGGTCGGCTACGAGTTCGCCGAGCTGGACGAGCTGGCCCACGCGTACGCCGTCACCATCCACCGTTCCCAGGGGAGCGAGTATCCGGCCGTCGTGATCCCCGTCACCACCGGGGCTTGGATGATGCTCCAGCGCAATCTGCTCTACACGGCGGTGACCAGGGCGAAGAAACTGGTCGTCCTGGTCGGGTCACGGAAGGCCCTCGGCCAGGCGGTGCGTACGGTTTCCGCAGGCAGGAGGTACACGGCGGTGGCACCCAGACTGTCCGGCCGGATACCGGTGGGAAACATCACCTAAATGATCGATCATTTGGGGTTCCCGCCGCAGTCCGGAGCGGGCAGGATGAGCAGGTTGGCGGCACTCAGTGCCGCCAAAGCCACCAAAGGCCGACCCCGAGTGCACTCTCCTGCGCCAAATGGGGGAAGGTAGAGGCAGTCAGGGCACCTCGAAGAAGAGGCACTACGTCGGTGAGGGATGACGTGAGCGACAACTCTGTAGTACTCCGGTACGCGGACGGTGAATACACCTACCCGGTGGTCGAGAGCACCGTCGGTGACCAGGGCTTCGACATCTCGAAGCTGCGGGCCCAGACCGGGCTCGTCACCTTGGACAGTGGCTACGGCAACACCGCCGCCTACAAGTCCGCGATTACCTACCTCGACGGCGAGCAGGGAATCCTGCGTTATCGCGGCTACCCGATCGAGCAGCTGGCCGAGCGTTCGACCTTCATCGAGGTCGCGTACCTGCTGATCAACGGGGAGCTGCCGACCGTCGACCAGCTCGCGTCGTTCCGCAACGAGATCACCCAGCACACGCTGCTGCACGAGGACGTCAAGCGGTTCTACGACGGTTTCCCGCGCGACGCGCACCCGATGGCGATGCTGTCCTCCGTGGTCAGCGCACTGTCGACGTTCTACCAGGACAGCCACAACCCGTTCGACGAGAAGCAGCGCCACCTCTCGACGATCCGGCTGCTGGCCAAGCTCCCGACGATCGCCGCGTACGCGTACAAGAAGTCGGTCGGCCACCCCGTGGTCTACCCGCGCAACGACCTCGGCTACGTCGAGAACTTCCTGCGCATGACCTTCTCCGTGCCGGCCCAGGAGTACGACCTGGACCCGGTCGTGGTGTCGGCGCTCGACAAGCTGCTGATCCTGCACGCGGACCACGAGCAGAACTGTTCGACCTCCACCGTGCGTCTGGTCGGCTCCTCGCAGGCGAACATGTTCGCCTCGATCTCCGCCGGCATCTCGGCCCTGTGGGGTCCGCTGCACGGTGGCGCCAACCAGTCCGTTCTGGAGATGCTGGAAGGCATCAAGAACGATGGCGGCGACGTCGACGCCTTCATCCGCAAGGTGAAGAACAAGGAAGACGGCGTCCGCCTCATGGGCTTCGGGCACCGCGTCTACAAGAGCTTCGACCCCCGGGCGAAGATCATCAAGGCGGCGGCCCACGATGTCCTCTCGGCGCTCGGCAAGAGCGACGAGCTGCTCGACATCGCGCTCAAGCTGGAAGAGCACGCGCTGGCCGACGAGTACTTCGTCGAGCGCAACCTCTACCCGAACGTGGACTTCTACACCGGCCTGATCTACCGGGCCATGGGCTTCCCGACCGAGATGTTCACCGTGCTCTTCGCGATCGGCCGCCTTCCCGGCTGGATCGCCCAGTGGCACGAGATGATCAAGGAGCCCGGCTCCCGCATCGGCCGTCCGCGCCAGATCTACACCGGCGAGGTCCTGCGCGACTTCGTTCCGGTCGAGGCCCGCTGACCCGAGGTCAAGAGCCGCGCGAACGTACGAAAAGCGCCCCGCCGTCGATCCCCCCACGGGTCGACGGTCGGGGCGCTTTCCTTTCCCCGGAACGGATTCCCCCCACGGGACCCGAGCCGAGGTGTCGGCGAGGAGTGCCGCGTCGGGGCACTCCAATGGGGCTTTTGCCGGGACCCGTACGGGTCGGGAGGGCCGCTCAAGGCTCCCCGTTGAGCACGCGTCCCGGCCGGCTGATGCCTCGGGACGTCCCCCAAGACCCCCCGCGAACGTCCCCCAAGACGTTCCTGGCACCGCCCCATTAGACCCGTGCAACCGCCGGATGGTTACGTTCGAATCACTGTGATCTGCGTCTCCCGTGAAGGAGATGTGCGCACGGTGCGAAGGTGATCCCCTATCGGAACGACCGCAACCGGAGGCTGTTCGTCACCACGAACACCGAAGAGAAGGCCATCGCCGCACCGGCGATCATGGGGTTGAGCAGGCCGGCCGCCGCCAGGGGCAGCGCCGCCACGTTGTATCCGAAGGCCCAGAACAGGTTGCCCTTGATGGTGGCCAGGGTCCTGCGGGACAGTCGGATCGCGTCCGCCGCCACCCGCAGATCGCCCCGTACGAGCGTCAGGTCGCTCGCCTCGATGGCCGCGTCGGTGCCGGTGCCCATCGCCAGACCCAGGTCGGCCCGGGCGAGCGCGGCGGCGTCGTTGACCCCGTCGCCCACCATGGCGACCGTACGGCCCTGCTCCTGAAGGCGTCGGACCACGTCCACCTTGTCCTGCGGGAGCACCTCGGCGATCACCTCGTCGATGCCCACCTCGGCCGCCACCGCCTCGGCGACGGCCTTGTTGTCGCCGGTCAGCAGGATCGGCGTGAGGCCGAGCGCGCGCAGTCGGGCCACCGCCTCGGCGCTGGTGTCCTTCACGGCGTCGGCCACGGTCAACACCCCGCGGGCCGTCCCGTCCCAGGCGACCAGCACCGGCGTCGCGCCCGCCGCCTCGGCCGCGGCCCTGGCCCCGGCCAGCGACTCCGGCAGGGTGATCCCCCGCTCGGTCAGCAGCCGCTCCCGGCCCACCAGTACGGAGTGTCCGTCCACCACGCCCCGTACGCCGAGCCCCGCCAGGTTCTCGAAACCCTCCGGGACCGGCAGGGCGCCGACCCGCAGCGCCGCGCCGTCGGCCAGGGCGCGGGCGATCGGGTGCTCGGAGGCGTGCTCCAACGAACCGGCCAGGCGCAGCAGTTCCTCCTCGGTGGTGCCCTCGGCGGCGTGCACGCCGGACAGGGTCATCCGGCCGGTGGTGACCGTGCCGGTCTTGTCGAGGACGACGGTGTCCACCCGGCGGGTGGACTCCAGCACCTCGGGGCCCTTGATCAGGATGCCGAGCTGGGCTCCGCGCCCGGTGCCGACCATCAGGGCGGTCGGGGTGGCCAGGCCGAGCGCGCACGGGCAGGCGATGATCAGGACGGCCACGGCGGCGCCGAAGGCGGCGGTCGGGTCGTCGGTGACGAGCAGCCAGGTCACCCAGGTGCCGAGGGCGAGCAGCAGGACGATCGGCACGAAGATCCCGGAGACCCGGTCGGCCAGTCGTTGTACCTCGGCCTTGCCGTTCTGCGCGTCCTCGACCAGCCTCGCCATACGGGCGAGCTGGGTGTCGGAGCCGATCCGGCCGGCCTCGACGACCAGGCGCCCGGAGGTGTTGACGGTGGCGCCGGTGACGGCGTCGCCGACCCCGACGTCCACGGGCACGGACTCGCCGGTCAGCATCGACGCGTCCACGGCGGACGCGCCCTCGACGACGGTGCCGTCGGTGGCGATCTTCTCGCCGGGCCGGACGACGAACCGGTCGCCCACCACGAGCGCGCCCACCGGGATCCGCACCTCGGCGCCCCCGCGCAGCACGGCCACGTCCTTGGCGCCGAGTTCGAGCAGGGCCCGCAGGGCGGCGCCCGCCTTCCGCTTCGAGCGGGCTTCCAGGTAGCGGCCGAGCAGGATGAAGGAGACGACCCCGGCGGCGACCTCCAGATAGATCGCGGAGGAGCCGTCCGTGCGCGAGATGGTGACGTCGAAGCCGTGGCGCATGCCGGGCATGCCGGCGTGCCCGAAGAACAGGGCCCACAGCGACCAGGCGAAGGCGGCCAGGGTGCCGACCGAGACCAGGGTGTCCATGGTGGCCGCACCGTGCCGGGCGTTGGTCCAGGCGGCCTTGTGGAAGGGGAAGCCGCCCCAGACGACCACGGGGGCGGCCAGGGTGAGCGAGAGCCACTGCCAGTTGTCGAACTGGAGGGCGGGGACCATGGCGAGCAGCACCACGGGCAGGGACAGGGCGACGGACACCAGGAGTCGTTGGCGCAGGGCCGACAGCTCGGGGTCGGGCGCGGTCCGCCCGGCGGATTCCGTCGCCGTCGGGGCGGCCGTCGGAACCGGCTCCGGGGGCGGGGGCTCCTGGGCGGTGTAACCGGTCCTGACCACCGTCGCGATCAGGTCGGCCACCCGTACGTCACCCGCGTACGAGACCTTCGCCTTCTCGGTGGCGTAGTTCACCGTGGCGGTGACCCCGTCCATCCGGTTCAGCTTCTTCTCGATGCGGGCCGCGCAGGAGGCGCAGGTCATGCCGCCGATGGTCAGTTCGGTCTCGGTGGTGTCGGCCGCTGTCGCGGGTCCGTCGTGCACTGTGCTGCCGCTCATGTCCGGCTCCGGGGGGAGGGCCGGGTCGTACGGGTCCGGTATGAGTCGGCCGGTACGACCCGGCGGGTGTTGCCGAGGGAGGTGTGGGGCTCAGGCCTGGCCGGCGAGCTCGTAGCCGGCCTCGTCCACGGCGGCTCGCACGGCGTCCTCGTCGAGGGGGGCGGTCGAGATCACCGTGACCTCGCCGGTGGCGGCGACGGCCTTGACGGAGGTCACGCCCGGCAGGGTGGTGAGCTCGCCGGTCACCGCGCCCTCGCAGTGCCCGCAGGTCATGCCGGTCACCCGGTAGACGGTGGTGGTCTGGGTGTCCGTCTCGGCGCTCATGTCGTTCTCCTCATCGGGGGCGTGTGCGGTCGCCGGAAGCGGCGGCGTGTACTCCACCGTGCTCCCGTCACTTCGAGATTATACCCCTAGGGGGTATTGACGCGAGTGTTCTCGACCTCCGTCGACCGTTTCAGTCCTCGCGTCGCCCCCGGTTGCCGGGCCGCCGGGCCACCCAGGCGCGGATGGTGTCGGCGTACCAATAGGGCTTGCCGCCCTCCACGTGGTCCGGGGCCGGGAGCAGTCCGTGCTTGCGGTAGGAGCGCACGGTGTCCGGCTGGACCCGGATGTGCGCGGCGATCTCCTTGTACGACCACAGCTGTCGGTCGCTCATCGACGACACCTCCTTGTCCACGCCGCGGGGCCGGCCGGGAGGCCGTCGGGGGAGCCGGCGCGTGGACAGTGACGATCACTCGGGTTGTGCCCGAAGAACGACGCCGAGTGAGCGCCGGGGAGGGGCTGTCGCGCCCCTGTGACGGAAAACCCGCGAAATCCGGATATGCGTGACACAAGGGCGACCCCCGTGACAGATACGACACGGGGGTCGAGTGGGATGAAATGACCGGTCAACGGTGCGGCGGCCGGCTCACACGGGTCGGCGCCGCACGGGCCGGCGCCACCGGTCGGCGTCGCGGGGTCAGCGGTACAGCGGGGGCCGCTCCACCAACTCCACCGGCGTCCGCACCCCGCCGCGCCCCGCTGCGAGCCCCGCCTCGGACACCGCGGCCGCCGCGTACCCGTCCCACGCGTCGGGCCCGGCCACGCCGCCCCGCGCGGCGGCGGCCACCCACCGCCGCAGCTGCCGGTCGTACGCGTCGGCGAACCGGGTGGTGAAGTCCTGGGTGATCTCCCCACCCCACCGGCCGGCCGACTCCACGACCATCGCGTGGCCGTCACCGATCCGGGCACTGCCGGACTCGCCGACCGCCTCGCACCGGACCTGATAGCCGAAGCCGCAGTTGACGAAGATCTCCACGTCCACCACGGCGCCACCGGACGTCTCGAACAGCACGAAGCGCGGGTCGCTCAGCCCGGGCGGAGCAGCCGCCGAAGGGGTGGGGGACAGGACGGTCACCGCCGTGACCTCCTGGCCCAGCAGCCAGCGGGCCGCGTCCACCTCGTGCACCACGGAATCACTGATCAGCATGTCGCTGGTGAAGAAGGACGGCGAGGAGGCGTTGCGGTGCCGGCAGTGCAGGAACAGCGGCCGCCCGATCCCGCCCGAGTCCAACAGTTCCTTCAGCCGCTCGTACTCGGCGTCGTGGCGCCGCATGAAACCGACCTGGACCAGCCTGCGGCCCAACCGCTGCTCGGCCTCCATGATCCGCAGCGCGCCCGCCGGATCGGGGGTCAGCGGCTTCTCGCACAGCACCGGCAACCCCCGCCGCAGGGCGTGCAGGATCGCCTCCTCGTGCGCCGGACCGGGGGAGGCGATCAGCACGGCGTCCACACCGGGCGCGGCGATGGCGGCCTCCGCGTCGGTGTGCGCGCTCGCGCCGGCCAGGCCGCCCGCGACCTCCTTGACGCGGTCGCCGTCCGGGTCCGCCACCGCCACCACGCGGGCCCCACCGACCGTCCGGCCGATGCGACGGACGTGGTCGGCGCCCATCCTGCCGGTGCCGATCACGGCGATGCCGAGCGAGTCGGTCATGTCGCATCCTCTCAAAAGGGTCAGCCTCTCAAAGGGTCAGCGCGCGCCACAGGAGCGCAGGTGGGAGCGGGTCCGGCGGGCGATCGGCAGCGGCCGGTCCGGCGAACACGGGTACATGTCCTGCTCGACGATCGCGAACAGGTCCACGTCGAGGGCCTGCGCCGCCGCCAGCACCGGCTCCAGCGCGGGCACCCCCGAGGGCGGCTCGCACATCACCCCGCGGGCGACGGCCGGCCCGAAGGGCAGCCCCTGCGCCACGACCTCGGCGAGGACCGCCGGATCCACCTGCTTCAGATGCAGGTAGCCGATCCGCTCCCCGAAGGTCTCGATGGCCCGGACGCTGTCCCCGCCGCAGTACGCGTAGTGCCCCGTGTCCAGGCAGAGGGAGACCAGCGCGGGATCCGTCGCGTCGAGGAACCGGGCGACGTTCTCCGGGGTGTCGATGTGCGTGTCGGCGTGCGGGTGGACGACGATCCGCAACCCGTAGCGGTCCCGGACCTCCCGCCCCAGCCGCTCCGTCTGGGCGGCCAGATCACGCCATTGACCGGGCGTCAGCGTGCGGTCCTCCAGCACCTCGCCGGTCTTGTCGTCGCGCCAGAACGAGGGGATGACGACGAGATGGGCCGCGCCCATGTCCCGGGTGAGCGCCGCGATCCGCGACACGTGCTCCCAGGTCTCCTCCCAGACGGCGGGGCCGTGATGGAGTCCGGTGAAGACGGTGCCCGCGGACACCCGCAGGCCGCGCCCGGCCGTCTCCTCCGCGAGACGGACGGGATCGGTGGGCAGGTAGCCGTACGGGCCGAGTTCGATCCACTCGTACCCGGCGTCCGCGACCTCGTCGAGGAAGCGGTCCCAGGGGGTCTGCCGGGGATCCTCGGGGAACCAGACACCCCAGGAGTCCGGAGCCGAACCGACACGGATACGGGTCAACGTGGGCGGGGAGGACGTCATGGCGGCCACCTTAGGGTGCGAGGCTCGACGGGACGGGAAAGAAGAGGTCCGGGGGAAAGAGGAGACGTGACGGACGTGCCGGTGAACGCCGCGGAGGGGTCCGCGTTCGACCTGATCACGATGGGCCGGATCGGGGTGGATCTCTACCCGCTGAGAACGGGGGTACCGCTCGCCGAGGTCGACGCCTTCGGCAAGTTCCTCGGCGGCTCCCCGAGCAACGTCGCCGTGGCGGCGGCCCGGTTGGGGCGGCGGGTGGCGGTGATCACCCGCACCGGTGCGGACCCCTTCGGGGCGTACCTGCGGGCCGAGCTGCGGGGGTTCGGCGTGGACGACCGCTGGGCGACCGAGGTCGCCGCGTACCCGACGCCCGTCACCTTCTGCGAGATCTTCCCGCCCGACCACTTCCCGCTGTACTTCTACCGGCTCCCCAAGGCCCCCGACCTGGAGATCGCACCCGACGAGGTGGACCTGGCGGCCGTACGCGCGGCCCGGGTGTTCTGGATGACGGGGACGGGCCTGAGCGCGGAGCCGAGCCGGAGCGCGACCCTGGCGGCGCTGGAGGCCCGCTCGAAGTCCGGGACGACCGTCTTCGACCTGGACTGGCGGCCGATGCTGTGGGAGGGGGAACCGGGGCCCTGGTACGAACGCGCCCTGGCGCTCGCGACGGTGGCCGTCGGGAACACCGCGGAGTGCGAGATCGCCACCGGCGAGAGCGAGCCGTACGCCGCCGCCCGGGCACTGCTGGCGGCCGGCGTGGAACTGGCCGTCGTCAAACGCGGCCCCGCCGGCGTCCTGGCCGTCCACCGGGACGGGGCCGCCGTCGAACTGCCGCCGGTCGCCGTGGAGGTGGTGAACGGCCTCGGCGCGGGCGACGCGTTCGGCGGCGCGCTGTGCCACGGGCTGCTCGCCGGGTGGAAGCTGGAACAGGTGCTGCGGTACGCGAACGCGGCCGGGGCCATCGTGGCCTCGCGGCTGGCCTGCTCCACGGCCATGCCGTACGCCGAAGAGGTCGAGGAGGTGCTGGGATCGTGGCGGTGACCGTGTCGCACGACATGACGCTGACCGCGCTGCGGGTGGTGGAACTCGCCCCGGGCGAGACGCACGCGCACGCGTGCGGTGACCACGAGTGGATCGTCCTCCCGCTGGCGGGAGGGTGCGTGGTGCGGTGCGCCGAGCCCGCCGCCCTCGGCGCCGCGACGGACCGGACCCGTGAACGGGTCTTCGCACTGCGCGGCCGCGCGAGCGTGTTCCGCGCGGTCACCGACTTCGCGTACCTGCCCCGGGACGGCCACGCCTCGATCGAATCCGCAGACGGGGGCCGCTTCGCCCTCGTCGGGGCGCGCTGCGAGAAGACGCTGCCCGCCCGGTACGGACCCGCCCGCGAGGTCCCGGTCGAACTCCGGGGCGCCGGCACCTGCTCCCGCCAGGTCAACAACTTCGCCGCCGCCGACGTCTTCGAGTGCGACCGGCTCATCGCCGTCGAGGTCCTCACCCCCGGCGGGAACTGGTCCTCGTACCCGCCCCACAAGCACGACGAGCACCGCCCCGGCCGGGAGTCCCGGCTTGAGGAGATCTACTACTTCGAGATCGCCCCGCACGACGGCGCCCCCGGCCTCGGCTACCAGCGTGTCTCCCCCTCGCCGGCCGGGAAGACCGACATCCTCACCGAGGTGAGGACCGGAGACGCCGTGCTCATCCCCGACGGCTGGCACGGGCCGTCCATCGCGGCGCCCGGGCACGACATGTACTACCTGAACGTGATGGCCGGACCCGACCGGACCAGGGAGTGGCTGATCAGCGACCACCCCGACCACGGCTGGATCCGGGACACCTGGGCCGGCCAGGACATCGACCCCCGGCTGCCGTTCCACCGCGCGGAGGACGCCGTATGACCGGGCCCGCCCGCCACCGAGGGGAGGACGCCCCATGACCGTCAGGCTGACCGTCGCCCAGGCCCTGCTGCGGTTCCTGTCCGCCCAGTACACCGAGCGGGACGGCCGCCGCCGGCGGCTGATCGCCGCGACCTGGGGGATCTTCGGACACGGGAACGTCGCCGGGATCGGGCAGGCACTGCTGGAGAGCGGACCGGAGCGGATGCCGTTCCTCCAGGGCCGCAACGAACAGGCCATGGTGCACGCCGCCGTCGGCTACGCCCGCCAGAGCGGACGTCTGTCCACCCACGCCGTGACCACCTCCATCGGGCCCGGCGCCACCAACCTCGTCACCGGGGCGGCCCTGGCCACCGTCAACCGGCTCCCGGTGCTCCTCCTGCCCGGCGACACCTTCGCCACCCGACCCGCCGACCCCGTGCTCCAGCAGCTGGAGGTCCCCTGGGCCGGCGACGTCTCCGTCAACGACACCCTGCGGCCCGTGTCCCGCCACTTCGACCGGATCAGCCGCCCGGAGGCCCTGATCCCCGCCGCCCTCCAGGCCGTACGGGTGCTCACCGACCCCGTGCAGACCGGCGCCGTGACCCTCGCCCTGCCCCAGGACGTACAGGCCGAGGCGTACGAATGGCCCGAGGAGTTCTTCGCCGACCGGGTGTGGCGGGTGCGCCGGCCCCGACCCGACCGGGACGAACTCGCCGAGGCCGCCGAGGCCGTACGCGCCGCCGCCCGCCCCCTGCTCGTGGCCGGCGGCGGGATCCGGCACAGCGCCGCCGGGGCGGCCCTCGCGGAGTTCGCCGAGGCCACCGGGATCCCCGTCGCCGTCACCCAGGCCGGCAAGGGCTCCCTCGCGCACGACCACCCCGCCGGCGTGGGCGCCATCGGGCACACCGGGACGGCCACCGCCGACTCCCTCGCCCGGGAAGCCGACCTGGTGATCGCCGCGGGAACCCGGCTGACCGACTTCACCACCGCCTCCGCGACCCTGTTCCGCGACCCCGGGGTCCGCTTCCTCGGGCTGAACCTCGACCCGTACGACGCCCACAAACTCGCCGCGAAGGCGCTGGTCTGCGACGCCCGGACCGGCCTGGAGGAACTCCGCGAGGCCGTCGCCGGGTACCGCGTGGACCCCGCCTACGAGGCGGCCTACCAGGACGGCACCCGGCAGTGGGAACGGCTCGTCGACCGGGCGTGGCAGACCCCCGACGAGGACGCCGTCCCGACCCAGGCCCAGGCGCTGGGCCTGCTCGACTCCCTCGTCGACGCCTCCGACATCCTGATCAACGCCGCCGGCTCGCTCCCCGGCGACCTGCACCGACTGTGGCGACCCCGCTCCGCCGACCAGTACCACGTCGAGTACGGATACTCCTGCATGGGCTACGAGATCCCCGCCGCGATCGGCGTGGCCCTCGCGGCGCCCGGCCGCCCGGTGTGGGCGCTCGTCGGCGACGGCACGTACCTGATGAACCCGACCGAACTCGTCACGGCGGTCCAGGAGGGAATCCCGATCAAGGTGGTGATCCTCGACAACCACGGCTACGCCTCGATCGGCGGGCTGTCGCACGCGGTGGGCGGCGAGGGCTTCGGGACCGCCTACCGCTTCCGCGGGCCGGACGGCGCGTACGACGGCGAGCCCCTGCCCGTGGACCTCGCGCTGAACGCGGCCTCCCTCGGCATGGTGGTGATCTCCGCCCGCACCATCGGTGACCTGCGAAAAGCTCTCGCGGAGGCACGGGGGAGCGACCGCCCCACATGTGTCTACGCGCAGACCCGAACACCCGACACTGTGTCGGGCCCACCCCCGGCACAGGCGTGGTGGGATGTTCCCGTGGCCGAGACCGCGACCCGATCGTCGGCGGCCCTGGCCCGTGAAGAGTACGACCGGCAAGCCGCGCAGCGACGTCGCCATCTGTGAAGGAGCAAGGCATGAAGACCGTCAACCACTGGATCGGTGGCAAGACCGTCGAGGGCGCGTCGGGCAACTACGGCCCGGTCACCGACCCGGCCACCGGCGAGGTCACCACCCAGGTCGCGCTCGCGTCGAGCGCCGAGGTCGACGCGGCGGTCGCCGTCGCGAAGGAGGCCTTCCTGTCCTGGGGCCAGTCCTCCCTGGCCGCCCGGACCAAGGTGCTGTTCGCCTACCGCGCCCTCCTGGACGCCAACCGCGACGCCATCGCCGAACTGATCACCGCCGAGCACGGCAAGGTGCACTCGGACGCGCTCGGCGAGGTGGCCCGCGGCCTGGAGATCGTCGAGCTGGCCTGCGGGATCACCACGCAGCTCAAGGGCGAGCTGTCCACGTCGGTGTCCAACCGGGTGGACGTCTCCTCGATCCGCCAGCCGATCGGCGTGGTCGCCGGCATCACCCCCTTCAACTTCCCGGCGATGGTGCCGATGTGGATGTTCCCGTTGGCCGTGGCCTGCGGCAACACCTTCATCCTCAAGCCCAGCGAGAAGGACCCCTCGGCGTCCAACAAGCTGGCCGAGCTGGCCACGGAAGCCGGCCTGCCGGCGGGCGTGCTGAACGTGGTCCACGGAGACAAGGTCGCCGTCGACGCGCTGCTCGCCCACCCCGACATCGCGGCCGTGTCCTTCGTCGGCTCCACCCCGATCGCCCGCCACATCCACACCACCGCCTCCGCCAACGGCAAGCGCGTCCAGGCCCTCGGCGGCGCCAAGAACCACATGCTGGTCCTCCCCGACGCCGACCTGGACGCCGCCGCCGACGCGGCCGTCTCCGCCGCCTACGGCTCCGCCGGCGAACGCTGCATGGCGATCTCCGCCGTCGTCGCCGTCGGCGCCATCGCCGACACGCTGGTGGAGAAGATCCGCGAGCGCGCCGAGAAGATCAAGATCGGCCCCGGCAACGACCCCACCTCCGAGATGGGCCCGCTGATCACCGCCGCCCACCGCGACAAGGTCGCCTCGTACGTCAAGGGCGCGGCCGCGCAGGGCGCCGACGTGGTCCTGGACGGCACCGGCTACACGGTCGAGGGCAACGAGAACGGCCACTGGATCGGCCTGTCACTGCTCGACGACGTCAAGACCGACTCCGACGCCTACCGCGACGAGATCTTCGGCCCGGTGCTGTGCGTCCTGCGCACGGAGACCTACGAGGAGGGCGTCGCCCTCATCAACGCCTCGCCGTTCGGCAACGGCACCGCGATCTTCACCCGCGACGGCGGCGCGGCCCGCCGCTTCCAGCTGGAGATCCAGGCGGGCATGGTCGGCGTGAACGTCCCGATCCCCGTGCCGGTGGGCTACCACTCGTTCGGCGGCTGGAAGGACTCCCTCTTCGGGGACCACCACATCTACGGCAACGACGGCATCCACTTCTACACCCGGGGCAAGGTCGTCACCACCCGCTGGCCGGACCCCTCCGACGCCCCGGCGGGCGTCGACCTGGGCTTCCCCCGCAACCACTGACGCCACCAACCCAGAACCCCCGGCCACCCCTCACCGGCCGGGGGTTTCTGCTGTTCCGGCACCCTTGACCGTCTCGATCCGTCAGGGTGAGAGTCGTGCAACCATGCGCAACGCGCTCGACAGGGAGGGACACCATGGCCTTACGGTTCGTCGGTAAAGATCCTGAGTCTGGAGATCACGGATGCCCGGCCGTGTGGGTGGACGACGACCGCCGCATCCTCGTGCAGGGGAAGCAGGCGGGCAGCGACACTCTCGCCGAGGCATCGGCTGACTCGCCCCGATCCGCTGATGAAACCTTGATCGTCCTTGAGCCCAGGATGATCCCGCTCCTCAAGGAGGCCATTCGTGTCGCAGAGTCTGACTGACTTCTCCGACCTCATCAGGTCGGTCCAGAAGTCGGCCGTTCATCTGGAGATGCGAGACGGGTACGGCGTCGACAACGAGATCGACGGCTTCGCCGACTGGAAGAACGGGCACCGGCTCGACCCGGACGACCGCGCGTCCTGGTGGCGTCCGTGGCTCGACCTCGTCCAGGAGGTCACGGCCAAGGGGGTGCTGATCCGCAGGGCCCGCGTGGTCTCGGAGCCGGTCAGCGACTACATCGCGTTCGAGCACTCCTTCACCTTCACCAACGTGGCCGCCGGTGAGCAGGTCCGCTGGCTTCCCCGCAGGCAGGCGTCAGACCTTGCCCTTCCGGGCAATGACTTCTGGCTGTTCGATGGGAAGCTCGTCCAGTTCAACATCTTCGATGGGGTCGGCCGGTGGGTGCACACCGACCAGACGGAAGACCCTGCCGTAGCCGCGCACTGCGTGGCAGCGTTCGAGGCCGTGTGGGAACGCGGCATCCCGCACGAGAAGTACACCGTCTGATCACTGGCTGGTCAGTTCATGCCCTCTTCCCCGCTCTCCACAGCCCAAGCAGCACGGGCCGCCGTGGCCACCCGCCTGCAAGAGCTGATGAAAGACGCCGGGCTCTCAGGGCATGACCTGGCCGTCCGGTGCGGCTGGCACCGAGCCAAGTCATCCCGCATCGCCCGAGGTCTCTCGTGGCCTTCCGATGCAGACATCCGCGCTTGGTGCGCGGCCTGCGGTGCCGCAGACCAGGCAGCCGACATAATCGCGGCCTCCCGAAACGCAGAGTCCATGTACGTCGAGTGGAAGCAGATCCACCGCGACGGCATGCGCCGCATCCACGAGAAGACGACGCCGCTCTACCAGCGGACCCGCTCATTTCGCGTGTACGCGTCGAACGTGGTGCCGGGCATGCTCCAGACCGCCGGGTACGCCACAGGGCTCCTCAAAGCAATCACGACCTTCCAGGGGACCCCCGACGACGTAGCCGACGCCGTACGGGCCAGGCAGGCCCGATCCAAGGTCATCAGGGAAGGTGACCACCGCTTCGCGATCCTTCTGGAAGAGACCGTTCTCTACTACCGCGTCTCGGACGATGCGGCCATGCGTGAGCAGCTGGAGCACTTGCTCGCAGTCATGGGTCAGCAGAACGTATCCCTTGGCGTCATCCCGGCCCGCGCCCGCCGGACCGTGTGGCCGCTCGAAGCGTTCTACGCCTTCGACGACCAACGGGTAGCCGTCGAGACCCTCACCGCAGAGATCAACCTGACAGCGCCCGGGGAGATCAAGACCTACCTGCGGGCCTTCGCGGACCTGTCCGGCATCGCCGTGCGCGGAACGCCGGCCAGGGACCTGATCGCCAAGGCGATCAACGCACTTGAGTGAATCCGTGCAACAGCTTGCAACAACGTGGAGCTGTGCCTAGCCCCCTCCCTACGGTCATCACATCGACCTCGCAGCCATCGGGAGGGGTGCTGTGGCCATCGTGGAGACGGACGCACTCGAACGGCATGTCGCACGCAAGTTTCCGCACCCCTGGGCCCTGGCCCCGGAGACCTGCGGGAAGTGCCAGAGGTGGGCTCGGCAGCGTGCTCAGGCGAAGGGCCCCCTGTCCGGCACGGTCGTCACGGACATGAACGTCCTGATCCGGCGCCACGCAGCCCGAGGACACCAGTGAGAGCCATAGCCGCAGCCGTAGACCAGAGCCAGTGGCCGGAGCCCGACGACTGTGGAGTCTGTATCGCGCTGGACGTCGAGCGGCTCGAAGCCTACGACGAGAGCGATTGGCCGACCGTCGCCCAGTGCAACGCCGAGATCCTCAACCACCCGCACTTGCGACGCCGGAGCGGCGCGTGAAGATCACCCTTCCTGATGCCACCCCCTGGTACTGCGGGGCGTACACGTTCCTGCCGCTCGAAGCAGTCGAGACCCACCGCCGCATCACCGGCCGAGACCTGTCGGACTACATGGTCGAGTGCGTCCGTGACCAGGGCCACGAGGGCGAGCGCAGCGGAACGATCAAAGGTTCCGGGGCCTTCCACTGGGAAGCCGAGCACGCCATCAAGCGGCGCGCTGATCGCCACAGACTCCCGCCCCTTGTGGGGGCGGGTGCCCATGCCGGCCGCAGCTTGAAAGGAGGTGCATCCATGGCCGACCCCGGAGACGAGGGCGACGGCGGCGGAGCGAAGTGGCCGCCCCCGCCTGCCGCGTAACCAGTCCCCACCCGTCAAGAGAGAGGGAATCTCACTGTGACGACCATGCTGGAAACCCTCGTCGCCTTACGGCGCGGGCGAGACCTCGTCAGTCCCGAGCTGTTCGAGAAGGTCTCTGAGTTCTGCGCGGAGGAGTACGGACACGAGCTGTCCACCGCCCGCAGGATCGTGGACCAGGCCCTTGCCTTCCTCAAGGTCATGGGCGACACCCGCGCGTTCGACATGACCCCGTCGGACGCCGTTGACCCCGGGTGGCACTCGTTCGTCCTCCACACACAGGCGTACGCCTCGTGGTGCGAGGAGCAGTTCGGGTTCTTCCTCGGGCACGAGCCGAAGGCCACCGTCCGCACGCGGCCCCTGATCGGTTCTGTGGTGGACCGCGTCAAGGACGCGGGCTTCTTCGTCGACGACCGGCTGTGGGGTGCCGCGAAGGACTGCAACCCCCCGGCCTGCTGCGGCGACGGCGACGGCTGCTGATCAACCCGAGAGATGAGCCCCGGGCGCGGCAAAGGCGCCCGGGGCCCACCCAGGAACAGAGGTTAGCCGCATGGCAGTTGTGGAGCCCTTGGCAGGGCAGAGCCGCGTGACGGTGTTCCGGATGTTCGGCACCGTGTACGGCTACGCCACCCACTCCTTGGACAGCCGGAACATTGGAGAAGTGGCGATCGTCGGCCCGCTGACTCCTGGCGTCGAGTGGGGGAGGCTGTGGGACGCGGCCCGGAAGATGTGCCGGGAGACGGAAGGGCCGGCCGATCACGCGCGCTGGATCATGGCGCAGGCGAGCCGGTCGTTCGCGTGCGGCAGCGACGTCGTCGTGAAGCTGCCCACCGGAACGTGGAAGGTCACCTCAGGGCGACGGGCCGAGCTTCACGGGTACTGCTACCGCGACCACCTGTGGACAGGGAACCTCACGGTCGAGGAGGTCACCCCGGACCAGGTGGCGGCGTACGAGCCGATCTACCGGGCGTAGCCGACCCGACTGGGGAACGGCTCTCTCGGAACATCGCAGGTCACCGCCTCCGCCGGCTGAACCGTGGAAGCCTCGACTCGAAACGGGGAAAGGCCCCGACCTCCATGTACTGGATCAAGTGGGGTCAGGGTCTGAGCAGGGGCCAGACGGTGGTGGGGGCCGTGGGGCTCCAGACCACGTCGGCGTGGCCGAGGCCCGGGACGGTGGTGAAGGTGACCCGAGTGTTGCCGCACGCCCGGATCAGGTCGGCGCCCCGGGACTCGTCGCCGCGCCCCAGCTCCGCGTTGACCCACACCACATCGGCCCGGATGCGATCCCAGGCGATCCGGTACGTGGCCTCGTCGCCCGCCCAGATCGCGGCGAGGTCCCGCATCAGGGCCGTCGGGATCAGCCCGCTGCCCAGGGCGGCCGTGGCCGCGTGCCAGGTGGCCAACGGGGTGTGGGTGAGGGCGAACCGGTCCTCGGCGGGGGTCGCGCCGAAGACGTACTCGCCGGCGGCGTGGCCCCGCCGGTGGATCCAGTTCGCCTCGCCGGGCAGGTCGGCGGTGCGGATCAGCGCGAAGTGGGCCAGCCCGGCGTTCGTGAAGCGCAGGTCCGGATCCGGCGGCCAGGGTACGGGGGAGGGCGAGTGCGGGTCGGTGACCGCCCGCGCGACGAGGGCGGCCAGGCCGGGATCGCTCGCGTACGTGCCGCCCGCGACCAGGTCCGCGTACACGTCCCGGGTCCTCGCCGCCCGCGCCGCCGGGTCGCCGGTGTAGGGGCCGGTGGTGTCCAGGACGAGGACCCGGCGCAGCCGCGGCGACGGGTCGTGCGAGGCGGCGTCGAGGGCCAGGGCGGCCCCGGCGGAGTGACCGGCGTACTGGTAGGGCAGTCGCAGTACGGCGTCCAGCGCGGCGACGACACCGGCGAGGTCGCGGCGGTGCGCCGCGAGCCCCCGGTCGGCGGTGACGTCGGCGACGCCGCCGGCGGCGTCCTCGCGCGGGGTGACCCCCACGACCAACAGCCCCTGACGGCGCAGGTGGTGGGCGAGGCCGCCGCCGGCGTGGCCGTCGGGGGTGAAGTAGTCGGCGGTGAAGTTCAGGCCGCCGCCCGGCAGGAGGTACGCGATGCCGTGCGGCACCCGCGTGGTGTCCGCGAGCACCTCGACCGTGACCGGGACCGGGCCGCCGTCGTGGAGCGGGAGGGTGAGACGGATCCAACCGTCGCCGGGGAGGTAGACGGCGGTGCCCGTGCCCAGGGCGCGTTCGACGCGGGTCAGCAGGCCGGCGCCCTTCACCGCGGCCCCGGCTTCGTGCGCCACGGCGGTGATGCGGGGGGCGGGCGTCACCCGCGCCGGGCCGGCCCGCACCTGGCCCACCTGCGCGCGGCCGGCCCGCACCGGGTCGACCCGCACCCGGTCGGCCCGCGCGTCGTCCGCGTACGGCCCGTCGGGCCGGGGCTCGCTGTGCTCTCGTCCCATCGCAGGTGCCTCCCCCTTGCCGGCGGCGGCCGAATGCCGTCGCCGTCAACTGGGGACACCCTCGCCGGTCAGGGCGTCCGCGCCAAGTGCGGTACGTCTTCCACTTGTTGTGGCCCCATGTTCCTCCTGCGGCGCAGTATCGCGAAGGCGATGCCGGCGACCGTCAACAGCAGCGCGATGCCCGCGGCGAGCCACGGTACGGCGAGGAAGTCCGTCTCGGACTCCGAGGCGAGATCCGGGTAGGCGCTCGCCCCCGCCGCCACCCTGACCGTCACCCATTCCAACTGCGGCGAGTCCGCCCACGGTTCGGTGAGCTCGATCCGTTGTCCGGGCAGCAGCACGAGCCTCGGTTCGCGGCCCGGCCGGTCCAGCACGTCCCGCCCGAACAGACCCTCGGCGGAGATCCTCACCTTCGGCTCCACGACCACGTTGCCCCGGTTGACCAGCGCGTACGAGACGGTCGCACGCGCGTCCTTGAACCAGGGCAGCAGCGGCGCGCCCCGGCTGACCCGCACGTCCTCCACGCTCAGGCCGGGTGTCAGCGGTCCCGGTACCCGGAAGTACAGGCGGGCGCCGACCGAGCGCTTCACCCCGACCTGCACCTTGCCGTCCGCCCGGACGCCCTCCACCGCCGTGTTCAGCGCGACGATCCCACCGACGTGATCGCCCGGGGTCGCGTCCTCCGGGACCTTCACGGTGAACGGGATGTCCTCGCGGCCCTTCGGCGCGACGGTGACGGTACCGGCGGCCCCGGTCGACAGCGCCGTCCAGGTGCCCACGTCCTTCGGCTTCGACTCGACCGGCAACAGTGCGAACGCGCCGCCCACCGGGGTGTTCACGGCGTCGGTCGCGAAGACCTGGAAGGTCAGCTCCCTGTCGGAGGAGTTCACGATCGTCACGCTGTCGCGGACGGTGCTCCCGGCCGCGCCCTGGTGGAAGAAGTACGCCCGGTCCGTCATCGCGGCACCGGCGGGCGGCGTCGGGAACACCCCCCACGTGCCGTTGTCGGCGGCCGAGGCCGAGACGGCGGGGAGCAGGCCCGCGACCGGCAGGAGCAGGCCGAGGAGCAGGCCGAGGAGGAGACCGAGGCGAAGGCGGAGGCGAAGGTCGAGGCGAAGGCCGTGGAGAGGGCCGTGGAGAGGGTCGGGGAGAGGGTCGGGGAGAGGGTCGAGGCGTCGACCGGGCCGCGGCCCGCGGGGCGTACCGGACGGGGAGGTGCGGGTGCGCATGGGCGGGTCTCCAGACGGGACGGTCGCGGTGGGCGGCCGGGACGACCGGCGGGTGGGGAACCGGGAGGGGGGCTGGGAAGCCGGGCAGGTGCCGGGGGAAACCGGGAAGGTGGTGCGGCGCCGGGGAGCGCCGCACCACCCTGGGCCGGTCCCGATCAGGAGATCGAGAACCGGTTCCGATCAGGAGATCGAGAAGGTGACGACCGACTGGTAGGTGTCGGCGAACATGAACGACGGGAGCTGGATCATCCCGGCGCCACCGACCGCGAACTCACCGCCGGTCAACTCGTCCCCGCCGGCGGCCTGGGAGGCCACCTGCATCGGGGTGTCCGTGATCGCCCCGGGCGTACCCGCGGTGCACGTGCTCGGGCTGTCCGGGTTGGTGACGGTGCAGGACGGCTGGATGCCGATCTGCGCCTTCGGCATGGAGTGCCCGGTCGTGGCGTTCAGGAACGGCGTACGGGTCGCCGTGACGTCCCAGCCGAGCGAGCCGCCGCGGAAGTCCTGGACGGTCGCCGCGTTGAACACGCCGACCACCGACTGGGGCTTGCCGTTGATGGTGACCGAACCGAAGTCGACGGCCGGCTGACCGTCCTTCGGGCCGAGGGCCAGCGGCCCCGGCAGCACCTCGACGTCCACGGGGTTCTTCACGCCCGCCTGGTCCTCCAGGAACACGAAGGACTTGTACGGGGTGATCGCGCCGTCGATCCTGAGGGCGTCGGCCTTCTTGGTGACCGTGACGTCGCAGGTGGCGGCGCCCGACGCGTCCGCCGTACCCGTACCGGTGTCACCGGTCGCCACGCCCGCCAGCAGGGCGGAGCAGGTGACCGCGCCGGCCGGGAAGTTGGCGCCCGTGACGACGACGGCGGTACCCGCCTTGCCGCTGTTGGGCGTCACCCTGGTGGTGATCGGATCCTTCGGGAGGGCCTCGACCGCGACCGATCCGAGCGAGGCGCTCGGACGGGGCGCCGGGGTGCAGGTCGTGGTGAAGACCGACCCGCTGAGGTCGGCGTCGGTCACGGCCAGGTCGAGCTTGACGTCGACCGAGGTGCCCTCGGTGCCGTCCGGGATCCTGATGGTTCCGGAGAACGCCTTCGGGTCCAGGGGCTGTCCCGCCACGACGCTGACGGTCTCGGGCGGGCTGGTGACCACCTGGGTGGTCGTGCCCACCTTGAGGGTGATCTTGGAGGTGTTCACCGTCGTGACGGAGAAGCCCGGGATCAGCGGGCTCGCGCCCGGGTCGATGGTGATCGGGACGACATCGCCGGCCTTGGCGCCGTCCGGCAGGGTGACCGTGAAGTTCTGGTTGCCGGAACCGTCGGGCTGCGGCGCCGGAGCGTCGCAGTTCTCGAACACCGCTGTGGTCTTGGTCGCGGCCTGCGCCGTCCCCGCCAGACCCACGACGCCACCCGTCAGGGCCAGGGACAGTGCGCCCGCCCCGGCCAGAACTCTTCGTCGGAACGTTGTACTCACTGGGTCGCGACTCCTTCGTCAGACGAACCCCTCCCCCCACCCGCTGTGTGGGGGAGGCCGAGCCGGTGCGGAGGCCGACATTGACGCGTCGCGGTGATGAGAAGTCAATGGCTTGCTTTCTCCCGAAGCACACACAAATTGATGTCCCATCAGAACGGGTCTGACGGGGCATCGGGTACCGACCGGTCGGTGGGCCGGCCGGGAGGTCGCGGGAGGTCCCGGGAGGTGTGGACGGGGCGGTCGGGTTGCCCGGCCGCCGGGTGTCAGTGGCCGCTCGGGGTGTGCAGCAGCAGGTTCGCGGTCCCCGCCGGGAGGCCGGTGATCCGGTCCCTCCCGGCGTCCCGCAGCAGGGCGGAGGTGACCTCCTCGGGGGTCTTGGCCGTGCCGCCGGCCAGGATCAACGCGGCGGCCCCCGCCACGTGCGGGGCCGCCATGGAGGTGCCGGTGGCGCGCGCGAGGGCGGTGGTGGAGCCCTTCCACGCGGACACGACGGCCACGCCCGGCGCGAAGAGGTCCACGCACCGGCCGTGGCCGGAGAACGCGGCCCCGCGGTCACCGGAGTCGGTGGCGCCCACCGTGATGGCCTGGGGGACCCGGGAGGGAGATCCGTCGCAGGCGTCCTCGGCGGAGTTCCCGGCGGCCACGGTGAAGGTGATCCCGGAGGCCACCGCTCGGACGACCGCCGCGTCCAGGGCGTAACTGCGGGCGCCCCCCATGCTCATGTTGGCCACCGCGGGCGTCTTGCCGCGGACGGCGTCCCGCACCGTCCAGTCCAGGCCGCGCAGCATGTCCGACAGTCGGCCGTCGCCCCTGCAGTCGGCCACCTTCACGGCCACGAGGGACACCCCCTTCGCGACCCCGTACGTGGCCCCGCCGATGGTGCCCGCCACGTGCGAGCCGTGCCCGTTGCAGTCGGTCGCCGTCTCGGACCGCACCGCGTTGTGGCCGAAGCGGGCGCGCCCGCCGAACTCCTGGTGCGCCGTGTTGATCCCGGTGTCCAGGACGTACGCCGTGACGCCCGCAGCCTTCGTACCGTACGTGTACGAGGCGTCGAGCGGGAGATCGCGCTGGTCGATCCGGTCCAGGGTCCAGGGCGCCTGCGGCTGTGTGTCGTCGACGTGGAACACGGCGTCCGGTTCGACCGACGCCACCCGGGGATCGGCGGCCAGGGCCGCGGCGCGGGAGGCGGTCGTGCGCAGGGCGAACCCGTTCAGCGCGGTGTCGTAGACGGCCCGCACCTCGTCACCGGACTGCGCCGCCTCGGCGGCGAGGGCGCGCGCGGCGGCGGGCGCGCGCGTGCTGTCCTTGAGGACCACGACGTAGGGAGCGAGGGGGGCTTCGGCGGCGGCGGTCTCGCCGGCGGGCGCGGTCGACAGGGCGGCCGTCGCCAGCAGGGCGGCGGCCGGGATCAGCGCGGTGAATGCGGTCATGCGGCCGATGCTCGGCGAGGCGCGGGCCGGGCGCGCGGAGGGTGCGCCGAGTGGGCGCACGACACGCCGCCGCACGGACGACGCGCAGCCCCGGGCGGGCCGGCCGTCGGGGCGCCCGGACGGGCGGGGATCAGAGCACGGAGCCCGGAACGGGGTCGGCGGTGGCGGTGGTGTCGGCGGGCTCCGGGGCGAGGGGCCACCCGCGCATCGTGAACACGCCCTCGTCGCGGGACCCGGCGGACGCGTAGGTGGCCAGCGCGGCCTCGTTGTCCGTGTCGACCCCCACCCACATGCCGTAACAGCCCCGGGCGCGGGCCTCGTCGGCCAGGGCCAGCGTGAGGCTCCGACCGATGCCGCGCCGCCGGTACCCCTCGTCGACCGACAGCTCGTACAGGCACATCTCGGTGCCCTTGTCGGGATGGCTCATCTCCACCCCCGAGACCATGCCGGCGGGCACGCCGTCCACGTACGCGACGAGCATCAGGTGTCCGGGCGCGGCCAGGAAACGAGCCGACCAGTCCTCGCGGGCCGGCCCGTCGAAGAGCCCCTCGGCGGCCCGCAGTTCCGCGGTGGTGAGGGCGCGGCGAATGTCCATGACGGCCACCCTACGGCGCGCGTCCCGCGGGAGAGCTCAACGCCCGGACACGGCCAGGGCCGCGGCGTAGCCCGCCGGGGCCGGCAGGTCGCGCAGGGTCCAACCCGTCACCGGGGCGGGGGTGGGGCCCGAGCCGACGTACGGGTCGGTCAGCCCGAGGGCCAGGCCCGTACCGGTGGCCTTGAGGCAGGCCTCCTTGCGGGACCACAACCGGGCCATCGGCACGCGCCGTTCCGCTTCCGGGAGCGCGAGGAGTTCCGCCGTCTCCGCCGGGTGCAGGGTCCGCAGGACGTCGGCCACCGCCTGCCCGCTCGGTACGCGCTCCACGTCGACCCCCACCGGCGACCCGGCGAACGCCAGGTACGCCAGGTCCCCGCTGTGGGACAGCGAGAAGTGCACCGCGCCCCCCGCCACCGCGGGCCGGCCGTGCGGGCCGCCGCAGCACGGGCAGTCCTCGCGGACCAGCGTGACCTTCTCCGGCGCCAGCCCCAGGTAGCCGCCGAGCAGCGCGCGAAGCCCCAGGTGCGAGGCGACGTAGCGGTGCCGGTCGCCGGGGCGCAGCAGCCGGCCCGCACGGTCCTGTTCGCCGGCGTCGAGCACCGCCGACGCCTCGGCGACCGCGTGGCCGCCGACCACGTCGCGCGTGGTGTCCAGGGCCCACACGGCCACGGTCGCGCGCGCGGGGAGCGCGCCGAGTCGCGGCGCTTCACCGCCGAGTTGATTCACTTCCTCGGTCACCTGATCAGGGTAGACGAGCCACCCGCCGCCCCGGATGACCTCGTCCTGGATTCGTCGTACCGCAGACCCCGGGGGGCCATGCCCAGTGCCGTCGTCACGCCGCGAGGCGACCGGATCCGTGGGACCGAACCGCCCGGACAACCCGGAGGGCTTCGCCCCGGCCACCGCCGCGCCCGTGCGGGACGACCTAGGCGTGCAGGGCGTTGACGGCGTCCTCGACGGTGGGCTGGAAGGTGAAGAGCTGATCGAGGCCGACGATGCGGAAGACGTTCGTCAGCTCGGGGTTCAGCCCGACGATGAGCAGGGCGGCGTCGACCTCGTGCGCACGGTGGTAGGCGCCGACGAGCACGGTGATGCCGGTGGAGTCGCAGTAGGTGAGCTCGGAGACGTCGATCAGTACGGGGACGTCGGGGCCGAAGGGCGTCTCCCGGATGACCCGGGTGAGTTCCGGTGCGGTGTGGTGGTCGAGTTCGCCGACGACCACCAGCACGGTGGCACCGCGGGAGTGGGTGTGGCGGGTGGCGGTCAGGGTGCGGTCGGTCACCTGTTCTCCTGAGCGGGTGGCGGTGTGCGGCGGGGCGGAACGGACAGGGCGAGCGCCGCCGGGTCCGGCAGGGGCGCGAGCCGGACGTCGGTGGGGCGGGGCGCGGGTGTCGAGGACGTCGACGGTGTCCGGGTGGTACCCGTCGGCCGTGACGATCGCCGCCGCGGCGTGGAACCGCCCGGCCGGGACTGCCCGGACGGGCACACGGGGGTCGGTGGCGGCCCCACCTTCCGGTGGACGACGTACTCGGTCCCCGTCATGCCGCCTCTCACACCGCCTCGTTGGCCGTGCCTCCTCGTGCGAGGCGCCGCTGTCCTATTCTACGGATCACGTCAACGAGCCCCTACGGGCCGGCGGCCGGGTGGGTGTCTCACGGTCCTGGCGGCCATGACGCGCAGGGGACAGGAGCTCGACGCCGGTGGGCCCACGCCCGGGCGTCGGCTGCCGCGAACGAAGGGATGGACAGTGACGCGTTCCGAGGACGCCGATCCGCAGGCGACGGCGCCGGCCGGAACCGACGTGTTCGCCGCCGACGAGGTGGTCGGCCGGGATCTGGCCCTCGTGGACTGGGCGGCGACCACCCCGCTCGGGAACCCCGAGGGCTGGCCGCAGAGCCTCAAGACGACCGTGAGCATCCTCCTGTCGTCGAAGTTCTCGATGTGGATGGCCTGGGGACCGGAACTCACGTTCTTCTGCAACGCCGCCTACCGGCGCGACACCCTGGGCCGGAAGTACCCGTGGGCCTTGGGCCGGCCGGCGAGCGAGGTCTGGGCGGAGATCTGGGACGCCATCGGCCCCCGCATCGACACCGTGCTCACCACCGGGGAAGCGACCTGGGACCAGGCGCTGCTGCTCTTCGTGGAGCGCTCCGGATACCCCGAGGAGAGCTACCACACGTTCTCCTACAGCCCGCTGCGCGACGACGCCGGGCACGTGGTCGGCATGCTGTGCGTGGTCAGCGAGGAGACCGACCGGGTCATCGGCGAACGACGGATGGCCACCCTCCGCGACCTCGGCTCCGACCCCAGCGTGGTGCGCACCGAACAGGAGATGCTCGACTTCGCCCGTCTGCAACTGAGCCGCAACCCGTACGACCTGCCGTTCACGCTGACGTACCTCTTCCAAGAGGACGGCGGCGCCGCGCTGGCCGCGGCCACCGGCATACGCGACGATCACCCGGCCGCGGTGGACCACCTCCCGCCGGGCTCCGAGACGGTGTGGCCGACCGCCGCCGCGGCTCGGGGCGAGTCCGCGCTGGTGCCGTTGGTCGGCACCGTGTTCGCGGACCTGCCGACGGGGGAACGGCCCGAAGTACCCCTCCAGGCAATGGTCGTGCCCTTGCGGCAGCAGGGTGGCGCCCCGTACGGATTCATGGTCGTCGGCCTGAACCGGTACCGGGACCTGGACGACGGATACCGCGGCTTCGTGGAACTGGTCGCCGGGCATGTCGCCACCGGGGTCGCCAGCGCCCGCAGCTACCAGGCACAGCAGCGGCGCGCGGAGGAACTCGCCGAGCTGGACCGGGCGAAGACGGCCTTCTTCTCCAACATCAGCCACGAGTTCCGCACCCCCCTGACACTGATCATGGGGCCGGTGGAGGAACTGCGGGAGCGCCTCACGGACGCGGACGCGGGCGTGCGCGAGGAACTGGAGGTCGTCCACCGCAACGGGCTGCGGCTGGGCAAGCTGGTCAACACGCTGCTGGACTTCTCCCGCATCGAGGCGGGCCGGATGCAGGCGGGCTACGAGCCGGTCGACCTGGCCGCGGTCACCGGTGAACTCGCCAGTGTGTTCCGCTCCGCCGTCGACAGGGCCGGCCTGGACTTCCGGGTCGACTGCCCCCCGCTGCCCGAGCCGGTCTTCATCGACCGGAGCATGTGGGAGAAGGTCGTCCTCAACCTGCTCAGCAACGCGCTGAAGTTCACCTTCGACGGCTCGATCGGCATCGCCGTGGGTACCGAGGACGGTGCGGCGGTGGTGACCGTCGTCGACACCGGGATCGGTGTCGCGGCGCAGGAGATGCCCCGACTGTTCGAACGGTTCCACCGCATCGAGAACGCCCGTGCCCGCTCCAACGAGGGCAGCGGCATCGGCCTGGCCCTGGTGAAGGAACTGGTCGGCCTGCACGGTGGCGAGATCGGCGCCACATCGACCGAGGGCCACGGCACCCGGTTCACCATCCGCTTGCCCTTCGGCACCGCGCACCTGCCCGCCGACGCCGTCCTCGCCGAGGCGGGCACCGGCGCGGCCCCCCTCGCGACCGACCCCTTCGTGCAGGAGGCCCTTCGCTGGCTGCCCGGCGAGCGGACCGCGGCGACGCCCGCCGCGGTCACGGACATCGAGGAGGGCATCGTCGGACCGACTCACGGACCGACTCACGGACCTGCGCTCCCGGTCCACGTCCTGGTCGCCGACGACAACGCCGACATGCGCGAGTACCTCAGCCGCCTGTTGCTCGGCGCCGGCTACCAGGTCAGCACGGTCAACGACGGCCGGCAGGCGCTGGGGGCCGTCCGCGCGAAGGCCTTCGACCTGGTGGTCAGCGATGTCATGATGCCCCACTTGGACGGCCTCGCCCTGGTCGCGGCGCTGCGGGCCGACCCGCGCACCGCCTCGGTACCCGTGCTGCTGCTGTCCGCCCGGGCCGGACAGGAAGCGTCCATCGAAGGCCTGCGCGCCGGCGCCGACGACTACCTCGTCAAACCGTTCGCCGCGGCCGACCTCCTCGCCCGGGTCAGGGCCAACATCGAACTGGCGCGGCTGCGCAACCACCACGCCCGCTGGCGCACCGCACTGGTGGACTCCCTCCAGGAGGCCTTCTTCGTCTGCGACGAGGACGGCGCCGTCATCGAGATCAACGCGGCCTTCACCGACATCCTCGGCTACGGCCCCGAGGGCCTGCCCTACCGGCCGACCCACCCCTGGTGGCCCGACGCCAGCACCGACTCCGAGGCGCACCGGCAGGTCGGCGAGGCCTTCGCCCTGCTGCTGGGCAGCACCAAGGGCTCGTACACCATCCCGATCACCCACCGCGACGGACACCGGCTGTGGGCGACGGCCACCTTCAACCAGGTCGACGATCCCGACACCGGGCGCCGCGTGACCGTCGGCACCTTCCGCGACGTGACCGCCGAGCACTACGCCATCCAGCGCGAAAGCGCCCTGGCAGCTCTGGGCACCTGCCTGTCCCGGGCGACCAGCGTGCCCGAGGCACTCGCCGGCGCGCTGGACGAACTGAAGAAGCTGTGGCGTGCCCGGTCGGTCCTGGCAGCGGTCTTCGACCACGGCGACGAACCCACACTGACCTCCACCGACGCCCCGCCCGCCTGGTCCGAACTGCCCGCCGGCCGGCGTGGGGCGCTCGAAGGCCTGCGCCGGGGACCGATCCTGACCCCGGTCGCCGACCCCACCGGGGCCGGCATCCTCCTGGAGTTCCCCGAAGGCCCGCTCGTCCTGTGGATGGACCTCGGCGAGAACCGGCCCTTCACCGGTGAGGACCAGCTGCTGCTGTCCCTCCTCGCCGGCCACCTCGCCCAGGGACTGAACCGCGCACACCAGTTCGATCAGCAGCGCGAGACCGCCATCGCCCTGCAACGCGCCATCCTGGGCCCCTCCCGACTGCCCGCCGGTTTCGCCGTCCGCTACGAACCCGCGACCCAGCCCCTGGAGGTCGGCGGGGACTGGTACGACACCGTCACCCTGCCCGACGGCCGTATCGGCATCGTCGTCGGCGACTGCGTCGGCCGGGGCCTCGAAGCCGCCAGCGTCATGGGCCAACTGCGCAGCGCCTGCCGCGCCCTGTTGCTCCAGGACGCCAGCCCCGCCCAGACGCTGATGGCCCTCGACCAGTTCGCCGCCGGTGTGCCGGGCGCGGTCTGCACCACCGTTTTCTGTGGCGTGCTCAACTCCGAGACCGGGCAACTGACGTACTCCAGCGCCGGCCACCCGCCCGGCATCCTCGTCGGCCCCGACGGCGCCACCCGGCTCCTCGAGGACGGGCGCTCCCTGCCGCTGGCCGTCCGGCCCGGCAACCAACGCCCCGAAGGCTCCTGCACCATCCCGGCCCGGTCCACCCTGCTGCTGTACACCGACGGTCTCGTCGAACGCCGCCGTCGCCCGCTCAGCGCGGGCATAGACCAGGCCAGTGAAGCGCTCCAGGACGGCCGGGACACCTCGGTCGACGACCTCGCCACCCACGTCATGTCCCGGTTGGCGCCCGTCGACGGCTACGACGACGACGTCGCCCTGCTGCTCTACCGACACCCGGCCCCGCTTGAGATGTCCTTCCCCGCCGAATCGTCCCGGCTCGCCCCCGTCCGCAAGACGCTGCGCGGCTGGCTGGCCCAGTGCGACCTGCCCCCCACCACGGTGCAGAACGTCCTGGTCGCCGCCGGCGAGGCATGCGCCAACGCCATCGAGCACGGCCACCGCGACGCCCCCGGTGACGCCATCCACCTCCGGGCCGAGGCGTACGTCGACAATCTGCACCTGACCATTGCCGACACCGGCCGCTGGAAAGCCCCGCAGCCGGAACTCAACACCCACCGCGGCCGCGGGATGGGCCTGATGCGCGCAGTGATGCAGCAGGTCACCATCACCCCCGGCCCGTCCGGCACCACCGTCGACATGCATACGAGGATCGCCTGATGACCACCCCCCTGACCCTCACCCCCGGACGGCGGCCCGACGGCACCGCGCTGCTGACCGCCGTCGGCGAGATCGACATGAGCAACACCAGGGAACTGGCCGCCGCCCTCGCGGGCACGGACGGCCCCCTGGTCCTCGACCTCACCGGGGTCGAATACCTCGACAGCGCCGGTCTCAGCGTGCTCTTCCCACACGCCGACCGCATCGAGCTCATCGCCGGCCCCCTCCTGGAACCCGTCCTGACGATCTCCGGCCTCACCGAGCTCACCACCGTCCACGGCACTTGACGGTGGGCGGCGGGCGCCGGGCGGCAGGGCGACGACGGTACGCGGCAGGGCGGCAGGGCAGCAGGGCGTCAGACGGCACGCGGCGAACCGTGTACGCCCCCGCCGTCAGCCGCCGACCCGCACCGCGTGGACGGTTGCCGGGGCGCCGTCCCGCGACTCGACACCGGGTGAGCGGGTCCCGTCGGTCCAGGCGTAGACCTTCTTGCCGCGCACCGCGACCTGGTACTGGTGCACGCCCCGGCACTCGGTGCGCTCGTCCCGGCGGGTGTCGCCCGGCCACCACCGGGCACCCAGATGAGGGCTGCGCACGGCCTTGGGGGTGCCCGTGGTGCACTGCGGGCCGTCCAGCGGGGTCTCGCCCAGCGTGAACCGGATCAGCCGGGCCTCACCGCTGGTGCGCGCCTGTATGCGTATGTCGGTGGCGTCCTTCGGTATCCAGCCGGGCAGCGAGAACGTCCGCCCCCCTCGGGTCGGCGCGTCCGCCACGGTGGCGAAGCGCTTGCTCTTCTCCTTGAACACGCGGTCGTTGAGGGTGTCGGTGACCGGGTTGGGCGGGAGGTTCGGCAGCGCGAAAGCGGCAGTGGCGAGGGCTCCCACGGTGGCGGCGGCGATGACGAGAGGGCGGCGTTTCATAGTCATGAGTGTTCCGGTCGGGAGGCGTCGCGCGCGTCCCTCCCCAGGACGAACCGGGAGTCTGCCGGAAGTCTGACAAGGCCTCATACCTGAGAGCGGCTCGACCGCCCTCACCAGGCACGAAGCCCACCCCGACACGATCCTGAAGCGACCGCCTAGGCTGGATGGCAGGAGCAGTTCGTCGTACAGGGATCCCCGCGGGCGAGGGTCCTCGTGTCCGAGGAGGAACCGTGACCGAGCGCAAGCCGACGGGCGTCAGCATCGAGACCTGGGTGGACCGGCAGATCCGGGAGGCCGCCGAGCGGGGCGAATTCGAGAACCTGCCGGGCTACGGCAAGCCGCTGGCCTCGCTCGACGCCCCCTACGACGAACTCTGGTGGATCAAGGGCAAGCTGCACCGCGAGGGCTTCTCCCCGCTTCCCCCCTCGCTCGCGCTGCGCAAGGAGGCCGAGGACGCGAAGGAGGCGGTCCGGGCGGCACGGTCCGAACGACAGGTGCGGGACATCCTCACGGTGATCAACGAGAAGATCGGCAAGGCCCTGCGCATGCCCCCGCCCGGGCCGCCCCTCAACCTGGGCACCTTCGACATCGAGGCCGAGGTCGCGACGTGGCGCGCGGACCGCGACGCCGCCGAGGACCGCCGGAACCCCGAGACCCCCGGGAGCCCCCAGTCACCCCGGAGCCCCGGCCCCTGAGCCGCGAGCCCCGATGCCCGCAGTCGTAGTCGAGGCGATCCGTGCTGCGGTAGTGGTCCATGACGAAGCGCGTTCCGGAGACCACCGGCTCCAGGGCGTCGCGCACGGACGCGAAGTCGAGCGGGAGGCTCCCGTCCCGCGGCGTCACGCGCCGCGACTCCTCGTCCCAGAGCCCGTGGAACTCCCCGACGACGGCGGGGTCGCCTCCCGGATGCCACGCGCGGGAACGGAAGGTGGGGGTGGCCGGACGGTCGAGCATGGCGACGACGCGATCGGAGGCCGCGTCGATCTTCCGGACCTCGTCCGGGTCGAGCCGGCGCCTCAGACGCTTCTCGACCGCTGGTACGCGGGGCCGCGTGCCGGGGACCGGAACCAGCCCGCGGTCGGGACTCAGTCGGCGACGTCGACGCCGTAGGTCCGTGCGAGGGCCGCCAGGCCGTGGTCGTAACCCTGGCCGACGGCGCGGAAGCGCCACAGCGGGCCACGGCGGTAGATCTCCGCGAGGACCATGGTGCGTTCGGTCGTGGCGGCGTCCACCGTGACCTGCGCCAGGGGCATCGCGCCCGTGCCCGATGCCACGGTGACCTGGACGGCGCCGACCTCGCCGAAGGCGGGCGCGCCGTCGATCGCGGCGCACACGACGACCCGGCGGGCGGCCGGCGGCATGGCGGCGAGGTCGACGCCGATCGTCTGCTCGGTCGGCCCGTCGCTGAGTAGCCGTACGGATCCGTTCGGGTTCTCCGGGGCGCCGTAGAAGACGAAGTCCTCGTCGCAGGAGACCTGTTCGTCCTCGTCGACGACGAAGGCGACCACGTCGATCTCGCAACGCGTCTGCTGGGCCCAGGAAGCGCCCACGTCCCAGCGGAACTCCGTTCCCGTACGGGGAAGGTCGATCACCCCGCCCCGCGGCAGGACCCGCGGGGACCGGGCCCGCTCGTCGCCGGCGGGGGAGTCGGCCGGTGAGGCATCGCGGGTGGCGTCGGGGGCCGTTCCGGGCGCGGTGAGCCAGTGCGCGTCGTGCGTCGGGATCAGCAGGGAGGTGATCCGGGCCATGCGCCGGTCGGTCTCGGCGCCCGGGAGGAGCACGACGTCCGTGACGCTCGCGGAGAGATTGACGGCGGCGGACCCGCCGAGTTCGACGATGCGGCCCCGGGCCCGCGAGGAGACCGGATGCGTTCCGCCCAGGACCAGGACGCGCCGGCCGCTCAACGGCCGCACCCCGGCCGAGGTCTCGGCCCGGCGCGGGGGCGTGGCGGGAGGTGTGGGCGGCGCGGGTGCGGCGGCGGGCGCGGGCCGCGCGGCCGCCGCCTGGTTCGGGATCGTGGCCGTCACCGTGCCCGTCGCCGGTTCTGCGGCCGTCCCCGTCGTCGCCGTCCCCGTGCCCGTCGTCGCCGCCGGTTCCGCGGCGGCCGGCTTCTCGTGCGGGGTTCCCGGCCGTACGTCGTCCAGCAGTCGGAGGAAGGCGCGTTCGTCGACGACCGGGACGCCCTCCGTGATCGCCCGCCGGGCCTTGGTGGACCCCGAGGCGGTGTCGTTGGTGACCAGGAGGCTGGTGTGTCGACTGACGGAGCCCATCACGTTCAGGCCGGCGGCGACGGACCGCGCCACGAGGTCGACGCGCGCGGTCTCGGTGTCACCCGTGATGGCGATCTTCATGCCCTGGACCAGGGGACCGCCCGCGGCCGGCCTCCCGGGGTTGCGGTACGCACACGGGGCCTTGGGCGCCTTCGGGGCGAACCGGGGGTCCTGCCGGGGCGGGCAGGGGACCAGCGGCAGCGACAGGTCCAGCCGGGCCGCCTCCTTCAGGGTGGCGCGCAGGATTCCGGCGAGGACCCGGGTGTCGTCGAGCGCGTCGTGCGCCCTGGTCTGCTTCACGCCGTAGTGGGCGGCCAGCGTGCCCAGGCGCAGGTCCGGGGTCGGCGGGTCCACGCGCCGGTTCAGCGCCAGCGTGCACAGCCGCCGCGCCACGGGAAGGTGCACCCCGGCCCGCGCGAACTCGTGCGCCAGGAAGTCGTAGTCGAACTGGGCGTTGTGGGCGACCAGGACGCGGCCTTGGAGCAGTTCCGCGATCCGCCCCGCGACCTGCCCGAAGGTGGGCTGCCCGCGCAGCCGCTCGGCGGTCAGTCCGTGGACGTGGACGGGTCCGGGGTCGCAGCCCGGGTCGAGCAGGGTCGAGAACTCGCCCGTCTGTCGGCCGTCGGGGGCGAGCGTCACCACCGCCACCGAGAGCACCCGATGTTGTCGCGGCGTCAACCCGGAGGTCTCCACGTCCACCAACGCCCAGTCGAGGGCGTAGTCGTGCGGATCGGACACGTCGGGGGCGGCGGCGGAGACGAGGCTCATGACGGACAGAATGATCCGACATTCATTCCGTCTTCAACCGGAATGCCGATTTGTCCCCTCTCGGGTCGCCGTGGTCGCCGTGATCTCCTGTAGGCACCGCCACCGGCCGAGGCGCGTTCGCGGTCGCGGTCGAGACGTACACGTACTTCCCTGCCACCGGCTCCAGTTGCCTCGCGCCGGCGTGACCCGCTTGAGGAGGGGCGGTTCTACGGGAATCCCAGAAATGCCTCGATCTCGCACAGGCCTGGTGCGTACCCGTCCGACGTGTCGACGATCAGCGCCGGTACGTCGAGGCGAATGGCCTCGAATTCCTCGGGGTCGTAGGTACCGGAGGCGATGTCGGCGAGCAGGGCCTCGTCGGCGTGGGCGGCGCGGTGGTCGTCGGTTCGGGCGCGTTCGGTGATGCGGTCGACGATGCCGGGTGTGGGCGTGGTGCACCGAACGACGCGGACATCGGCGAGGGTCATGAGGGGTTCCAGGCGGGGGCGCCAGAGCCGGTCCTGGAAGGCGGCCTCGGCGACAAGGGTGACGCCTGCCCGAAGGAGGACGGTGATGGTCTGGAAGAAGGCCTCCAGGGTGGGGATGTTCAACGGGTCGTCGTCGCCCGCCTGATGGTCGGACGCGTTCATGACCATGCCCTGTTTGATCTCGTCACGGATGATCGTGGGGCAGCCCAGGTCCTGGCCGAGGAGGCGGGCGAGCGTGCTCTTCCCCGTGGCGGGCGGCCCGCTGACGACGACGAGGACGGGGTGGTTCCGCATGTGCGGTGCTCCGATTCGGTGAATCGTGACGGGTCGGGACGGAGCCTCGGGCGATGACCGCGACACGATCGCGAGCGCGATGGCCGCTGCGACCGGCGCACCGCCGAGGACCTCCCCCGAGCATTCCCGGCCGTGCGGGGTTCGAACGGCTCTCCGCGAGGGGGCGTTCAACACCGGGCGACGGGGAGAAGCGCCCGACGGCGTACCGGCCAATGTGTCCCTGACCTGCACGAAAGCCCTCCCGTGCGGGAGGGCTTCGAGGGGTGGAGAAGTGGTGCCCCCGGCAGGACTCGAACCTGCGGCCAAGTGCTTAGAAGGCACCTGCTCTATCCGCTGAGCTACGGGGGCCGAAAGGTGGCCGTGGTGGCCTGGAGGCCCAAGGTGTGGGTGGGACGGTGGGCCTTGCCGGGTCAAGGATAGGGCTCCAGTCACCTTGTCCCGGTTGCTTCACCCGCGTGCCACGATGTGGAGGTTCGGTGAAGCGGTCCCGATAATCGCAGGCAGGTGCGATTTTCGCACCGCTTTTGCGCCGCGACGCCCCGGGTGTTGTGCACTCGTTATGCCTGCGTCCCGCTCGTCCGCCGTGTCCCGGGATGTCTCTCCGGGGTGGCGGTCGGCGCGCAGAGGGCGTATAAGCTTCAAAAATGGTCCTAAATTGGGCATTCTTCGCATGTGGTGACCTTGGATGTTCGGCCTCAGCTGCTCGATGCCCTGTCCGCCCTGCGCGACCGGGTGGCGTCCGTGCGTCTGCCGCTGCCCCTGCCCGGCGCTCCGCGCGCCCGCCAGACCAGAGCCGAGCTGCTCGCGCAGCTCGACGACTACCTCGTTCCCCGGCTGAAGGCGCCGGAGGCGCCGCTGCTCGCCGTCGTCGGCGGGTCCACCGGGGCCGGCAAGTCCACCCTCGTCAACTCCCTCGTGGGGAGGCAGGTCAGCGAAGCCGGGGTGTTGCGTCCCACGACACGAACCCCGGTGCTTGTCTGCCATCCGGATGATCATCACTGGTTCGCCGGTATGCGCGTCCTGCCCGATCTGATCCGGGTCTGGGTGCCCCACGAGGAGGACGAGTCCCCTCCCGCGACCAGGAAGCCCCCCCGCGGGAACACCCATGCCACCCGCGAACTGAGGATCGAGACCGTCTCGAACCTGCCGCGCGGGCTCGCCATCCTCGACGCCCCCGACATCGACTCCCTCGTCGTCGAGAACCGCACCCTCGCCTCCGACCTCATCTGCGCCGCGGACGTCTGGGTGATGGTCACCACCGCCTCGCGGTACGCCGACGCCGTCCCCTGGCACCTGCTGCGCACCGCCAAGCAGTACAAGGCCACCCTGGTCACGGTGCTCGACCGGGTACCGCACCAGGTGCTCGCCGACGTCTCCCGGCAGTACGGGGCCCTGCTCACCCGGGCCGGGCTCGGCGACGTGCCCCGGTTCACGGTGCCCGAGCTGCCCGAGTCCACCGGCGGGGGCGGGTTGCTGCCGGCCAGCGCCGTCGCGCCGCTCTTCGCGTGGCTCAGCCACCACGCCCAGGACCCCGCCGCCCGGCAGTACGCCGTCGGGCGGACCGCGCTGGGCGCGCTGGACTCCCTCAACCGCCGGATGCCGGAACTCGCCTCCGCGGTGGCCGCCCAGCACGCCGCCGCCGTACGGCTGACATCGGCCGTCACGGACGCGTACCGCCGCGAGGGCAAGCGGGTGCGCAACCGGCTAGACAAGGGCGCGGTCCTGGCCGGCGACGCGCTGACCAGATGGCGCGGCTACCCCCTCGACACCAGCGCGGACGAACTTCTCGACTCCCTCGCCGAGTCGCTCGCCGCGCTGCTCCAGTGCGCCGTGGCCGCCGCCGACGAGCGGATCGCGGAGGCCTGGCGGCGCGAACCGGCGGCAGGCGCGGTCTCGCTGCCGGCGCCCGACCGTGAGGCGGCGGAACGTATCGGCATGGCCGTACGGCGCTGGCGGCGCGTCCTGGAGGAACTCGCCGAGGAGGAGGTCGCACGGCTCGACAAGCAGCCCGCGCCCGACCCCGACGGCGTCGCGGCCCTGTTGGTCGCCGCCCTCCTCGGCGGCAAGCGGGCCCGCCCGGCGGGCGAGAAGCTCGCCGAGCGGATCGGCGTACAGGCCGCCGTACGGCTGCGGGACCGCGGCGGCGAACTGGTCGGCGAACACCTGGACCAGGTGTTGCGTGCCGAACGCGACCGCCGCCTCGCCCCCCTGGAAGCCCTCGAAGTGACCCCGGAACCACAGGCCGAGCTGATCGCCGCGTTGTCCGTACTGCAGAAGGAGAGGTGACACGGTGACCGCCTTGACCGACCGCACCGACGACCGCTGGGACGACGGACTCATCGCGCGCTCGCGCCCCCGGGTCGCCGACGACGACTGGCCCGGGATCGACAACGAGGAGGGCGACGACGCGCTCGTACGGGCCGTCTCCGGCGCCGGCAGCGACGGCGGCAAGGTGCCCGCGCCCCCGCTCAGCCCCGAGGCGCGGGCCCTGCGCACCCGACTCGAAGCACTGCGCCAGCTCATCGGACTGTCCAGGACCCGGATCCTCGACGGCAAGACCCTCGTCGAAGCCGGCAGGATCCTCGACGAGGCCGCGGCGCGGCGCGGGCTCTCGGCCCAGCACACGGTCGTCGCTATCGCCGGCGCCACCGGAAGCGGCAAGTCCACCCTCTTCAATTCACTCGCCGGGGTGCAGATCTCCGAGACGGGTCTGCGCCGGCCGACCACGGCGGCGCCGATCGCGTGCAGTTGGTCGGACGGCGCGGCGGGCCTGCTGGACCGGCTGGAGATCCCCGGCCGGCTGCGACGCAGGCCGCGTGAGACCTCGGAGGCCGAGGCGCTGCGGGGGATGGTCCTCGTGGACCTGCCGGACCTGGACTCGGCCGTCGGCGCCCACCGGGACCACGTGGACCGGGTGCTGGCGCTGGTCGACGCGGTGGTGTGGGTGGTGGACCCGGAGAAGTACGCCGACGCCGTCCTCCACGAGAAGTACCTGCGCCCGCTGGCCGGGCACGCCGAGGTGACGTTCGTCGTGCTGAACCAGGTGGACCGGCTGCCCGGCGAGTCGGCCGACCTCGTCCTCGACGACCTGCGACGACTGCTGGACGACGACGGGATCGCCCTGGGGGAACACGGCGAACCCGGGGCGACCGTCCTCGGACTCTCCGCCCTGACGGGTGAAGGGGTCGGGGAACTGCGGGAGCTGCTCGGACAGTTCACCCAGGAGAAGGGCGCGGCCACCCGGCGGATCTCCGCCGACGTCGACCGGGCCGCGCTGCGCCTCAGGCCGCTGTACGTCGCCGACGGGCACCCCGGGCCCGAGATCGGGGAGGTGGCGCGCGCCGAGTTCGAGGACCGGCTCGCCGAGGCCGTCGGCGCGTACGCGGCCGGTCTCGCCGCCGAACGGGCCTGGCGGCGCAACGCCGGCAAGGCCTGCGGGACGCCGTGGCTGCGGCTGTGGCGCTGGTACGAGAGCCGGCGCGCCCCGCGCTCCCTGGCGGGTCTGGCCGCCCTCGCCGCGATCGGACGGACCCCGACGGCGACCGAGTTCCCCGTCGAGGAGGAGGTCACCGCCCGCCAGCGGGTGGAGCAGGCCGTACGGACGGTCGCGGACGAGGCGGTCATCGGACTGCCCGATCCCTGGGCCCAGGCGGTCCGCGAGACCGCGGTGCGCGGCGCCGACCGGCTGCCGGAGGCACTGGACGAGATCGCGGTGACCGTGGGCACGGCGGTCGCCGTGCCCCACGTCAAACCGCCGCGCCCCGGCTGGTGGCCCGTCGCGGTGCTGGCCCAGGCCGCGATGACCCTGCTCCAGATCTACGGCGGCCTGTGGCTGGTCGGGCAGATCGCCGGGGTGCTGCCACCGCACCTGATGCCGCCGGTGCTGCTGATGGCGGCGGGCATCGTCGGCGGGCCGCTGGTCGAATGGGCCTGCTCGATCGCCGCCCGGGGCCCGGCCCGCAGGTACGGCCAGGACGCGGAACGCCGGTTGCGACAGGCGGCGGCAGGGTGCGGGCGAGCCCGGGTGCTGGAGCCCGTCGCGGCCGAGCTGCTGCGCTACCGGGAGGTGCGCGAGCAGTACGCGACGGTGGCGAGGTTTTCCACAACCCGTCAGTAGTCCACAGGCCGGAGCGGGATCCGGGTCGCCGGGCCAGCATGGTCACACCTCGTGCGGACGGTCCGCACGGGTGTGGCACGCGGGGGAGGGCGACCGGGATGAACGACACCCTGGTGACGCTGGTGGGACACGTGGCGACGCGGATCGACTTCAAGGAGACGCCGACCGGCCCGTCGGCGAGGTTCCGATTCGCCGTCACACCGAGGTACTTCGACCGGCGCACGGACACCTGGTCCGACGGCTCGACCAGCTTCTTCACCATCTGGGCACGACGGACCCTCGCGTTGAACCTGGCGAGTTCCGTGTCCGTCGGCGAACCCCTCGTGGTGCACGGAAGGCTGCGGGTCCGAGACGATCCGCCCGACGGTGAAGGGGCGCGGTGGTTCTCCGCGGACATCGAGGCCGTCGTCATCGGACACGACCTCAATCGGGGGACGGCCGCCTTCCGGCGCGTGGTCAAAACGGACACCCCGCTGATGGCGCCTCAGAAGGCGGCGGTGGTCTGAGTGTTCGAGGCGGTTAGGATTCCCCGGTACTCACGGGCACCCGGGTCCTCGGCACCCGGGTCCTCGGCCCGAAGGGGAAGACTGTGTCGATCGCTGTTCCCGCATCCTCCGTTCCCGATCCCGCCCTCGCCGCGCCCGTCATCGGCCCGGCCGCCGTTCCCGGACGGGGCTCCGCACGCCGGTCGTTGGCGGCGGTGGCGCTGTTGGCCGCGGCCCTGGCCGCCACGCCCGGCGCCGCGGTGGCGGCGGACTCCGAGCCCACTCCGGGTCGGGCCCCGGAGGGTGCGAGCGCCGTGCTGGACGGCCTGAAGACCTACGGGCAGGCCGTCCTGCGCACCGGCGACGGAGCCGTACGGCAGGTCCCGGCCGGACTGCACGAGATGCGCGTGGACGGCGGCGGCATGCTCCAGACCTACGGGGTCGGCGTCGCGGGCTACGCGCAGCCCGAGGCCCGGTACACCGAGAGCGGCTGGAACGGCAGCCCCCTCGAAGGCAAGGACGGCGCGGGCCGGATCCGCTGGGTGCTGGAGCACTCCTACCCGCAGCTCAACGACCTGGCGGAGCTCTCCAAGACGGCCGGCGCCGCCCCCCTCACCGCGGAGAGCGCCGCCGCCGGAACACAGGTGGCGATCTGGCGGCTGGCGGACGGGGCGCAGGTGGAAGCCTCCGACCCGGCGGCGGAACAACTCGCCGACTACCTCCAGCGGGAGGCGGGCCGGATGGCGGAACCGCCGCCCTCGTTGGCACTGGACCCCGGCGAGGTGTCGGGTCCGGTGACGGGGGCCGTCGGCAGCCGGCTCGGCCCGGTCACGGTGCGCACCGGCGCCCAGAGCGTGACGGTCACCCCCGACGCGGCGGCGATGGCCATGGGCGTGCGGGTGGTCGACGAGCAGGGGCGGCCGTTGACCGCCGCCGCCGACGGCACCCGGCTGTACTTCGAGGTGCCGCCGGGCACGGCGGAGGGGCTCGCCTCGGTCGTCGTGCAGGGCTCCACCAAGGTTCCCGTCGGACGGCTCTTCGCCAACGGCGTCCCGAACCAGGCGCAGATCGTGGCGGGCTCCAGCGAATCCGCGACCACCGCCACCGCGACGGCGCTCTGGCCCGCGCCCGAACCGGTACCGATGGGCGCCGTGTCCGGTACGGCCGTACCGTCGGCCGGCTCCGAGCCCACCACCGAGAGCGAGGACTCCCCGGCCGGCGAACGCCTCGCGACCAGTGGCAGCTCGGCGGCCACCCCGGTGATCGCCTCCCTCGCGGTGGGCCTGGTGGTGCTGGGCGGCATGGTCGTCCTGCTGCTGCGCAAGCGGCCGCTGGAGGGCGAGCAGGACGAGGTCTAGGGCGCCCCGGGCGGTCGCCTCCCCCGACTCGCCTCGGTCGAACGGGGGCCCGGTCTCGCGCCCCCGACGCGGTCCGAGAGGGGCGCCCGTGCCCGGTGGCCCGGGTGGCGGGTGGGGTTGGTTCCGGATCCTCGGCGCGGGGTAGGCGCTGACAATGGCTGAACAGGAATTGACCTGGCAGGGGTCGGTCGCGCGATGGGACCGGCAGTTGTTCGACGCGGTGGCCCGCCGCCATTGGCCCGGGGCCGACCGGGTGCTGCCGAGGTTGGGTCGGGCCGCGAACCACGGCGTCCTGTGGGGCGGGACCGCCGCCGCGCTCGCCGCCTTCGGCTCCGCCCGGACACGCAAGGCCGCCGTGCGGGGAGTCACCTCCCTCGCGCTGGCCTCGGCGACGATCAACACCGTCGGCAAGTGGTCCGTACGACGGCGTCGCCCCGTGCTGGAAGGGGTGCCCGCCACCCGGCAGCTGCGCACCCAGCCGCAGACCACCTCGTTCCCCTCCGGGCACTCGGCCTCGGCGTTCGCCTTCACCGCCGGGCTGGCGCTGGAGGCGCCGGGGTGGGGGCTCGCGCTGGCCCCGGTCGCCGCGTCGGTCGCGTTCTCCCGCGTCTACACCGGGGTGCACTACCCGTCCGACGTGGTGGCGGGCGCGGCGCTCGGGGTGGCCGCCGGGCTCCTCGTGCGACGGCTCGCACGTGACGTCCAGGAGGCCCGGGTCGTACCGGGCGACGAACGGCCGGACGCCGGGGCGCCCGCGCTGCCGGACGGGGACGGCCTGACGGTCGTGATCAACTCCGGTTCGGGTACCGCCGCCTTCGCCGGGCTCGACGTCCTCGAGCGCCGGCTTCCGAAGGCGAAGCTGGTCCAGTGCGAGAGCACCGAGCTGGAGTCGGAACTGGCCGCGGCGGCCTCCCGGGCCCAGGTGCTCGGCGTCTGCGGCGGCGACGGCACCATCAACGCGGCGGCCACCGCCGCGCTGCGCGCCGGGGTGCCGCTCGCGGTGTTCCCCGGCGGCACCCTGAACCACTTCGCCCTCGACCTCGGGCTCGCCGGAATCGAGGACACCTGTCGGGCGGTGGCCGACGGGCACGCGGTGCGTGTCGGTGTCGGACGCTTCACCCCCGGCCCGCGGCGACACTCCGTTCTCGACGAGGGGGCGGAGGACGTCCCCGAGTCCGGTGTCGAGCCCGGGCGGGAGGAGTCGGGATACTTCCTGAACAACTTCAGCATCGGCGCCTACCCCGAGCTGCTGCGACACCGGCTGCGGTGGGCGCCCCGAATCGGGAGCGGCCCGGCCGCGCTGCTGGCGGCGTGGCGGGTGCTGCGGGCCGAGCGGCCCGTACGGCTGAGCCTCGCCGGGCGACCGCGCAGCGTCTGGCTGCTGTTCGCGGGCAACGGGACGTACCACGGCAGCGGCCCCGCACCCAGGCGCCGCGACAACCTCGGCGAGGGCCTCCTCGACGTACGGCTCGTCTTCGGCGGCGGCCGTCCCGGCCCGCGACTGTTGGCCGCGGCCTTCACCGGGCCCCTCAGCCGTTCCCCGGTCCACACCGCCACCCGCCTGCGGAGCCTGCGGATCTCGGACGTGCCGCCCGGCACCCCCCTCGCCTACGACGGGGAGTACGCCAAGGCCCCCACCGCCTTCGTGCTCGACGAGCTGCCGGAAGCCCTCACCGTCTACCGCCCGCGCTGACGCCCCCGGAGCGACGACCGCACCCCCCGGCTCACACCGGCCCCAGCCCACCCGCCCCGGCGCCCCACCCATGCGCCGGGGCGCGGCCGTGCCCCGGCCGCATCGGCCCATCGGCCCATCGGCCCGCGCGCCGGCAAGGGATCGCGGGGAAGCGCTCCCGGCGCCCGGATCACGAGCGGGGACTGCCTCACCCCGGCTGGGCCGCCCGTAGGCCGTCGGCGGTGGCGCCGGTGACGGCGGGAGAATCGGGGGCCGTCGGCGAGCTGCCTGCCGGCCGTGAGTCCACTCCCAGGTCGGCCCGCATCTCACCGCGCATGATCACCCACTGCGCGTTGGCCCGCAGCAGGTCGGTCCGTATCTCCTCGAACGAGTCGTCGGGTGCCGCGTCGCCCTCCTCCAGGCGCATGATCCGGTCGTAGAGGTGGGCAAGAGTCTGTCCCAGGGCGTCCAGCTCCGCGAGAACGGAATCGGAGGCGACCATCTGGGCCTCGGCGAAGTACGCGTGCATCGCGTGACGTGCGTCCTCCAGGGCCGTCCGCTCCTCCGCGGTGTCGCCCCGCTTGTGGACGAGCCAGAGGTACTTCATGAGTTCTATGCGGTGGCGGCGGTACCCGGAGTTCGCGTTCACGTAACAGTCGCGCCGCTTGCCCAGCTCGACGACTCGCTGCTCGCGGACCCACTGGGCGTCGGCCGCCCGTTCCTGGCGTTCGTGGCGATCGGATTCGGCGTGTGCGAGCAGCCGCTGCGACACGATGGGGGCGACGAGAGTGCCCGCCACGGCGATGGTCGTGCCGGCGAGCGCCAGCCAGGCGTTGTCCACGTTTCCTCCGAGGGATCGACCCAGAACCTGGCGTCATCCTGCCGGGTGATCGGAAGGCGCGGCTCGCGTTCGCGCCGCCGTGGCGGGCTCCGACGATCGGCGTCGGCCCCCGCCGGCCGGGCCGCTCCGAGGCGGCCGGGGTCAGGGGGGCCTGACCTACCCATTCGCCCGTAGCTATGGACGACTGGCAAGATGGGGTGTATCTGCCCACCCATCGATCTGCCGGACGGTTTCTCTTGGCTGAGTTCATCTACACCATGCGCAAGACGCGCAAGGCGCACGGCGACAAGGTGATTCTTGATGACGTCACCCTGAACTTCCTGCCCGGCGCGAAGATCGGTGTGGTCGGCCCGAACGGCGCCGGTAAGTCCACCGTTCTGAAGATCATGGCGGGCCTGGAGCAGCCGTCCAACGGCGAGGCGTACCTCTCGCCCGGCTTCACCGTCGGCATCCTGATGCAGGAGCCCAAGCTCGACGAGTCGAAGACCGTCCTGGAGAACGTCCAGGACGGCGCCGCCGACACGATGAAGAAGCTGCACCGCTTCAACGAGGTCGCCGAGCTGATGGCGACCGACTACACGGACGCGCTCCTCGACGAGATGGGCAAGCTCCAGGAAGACCTGGACCACTCCAACGCCTGGGACCTCGACGCCCAGCTGGAGCAGGCCATGGACGCCCTGGGCTGCCCGCCCGGCGACTGGCCCGTCACCAACCTCTCCGGTGGCGAGAAGCGCCGCGTGGCGCTGTGCAAGCTGCTGATCGAGGCCCCGGACCTGCTCCTCCTCGACGAGCCCACCAACCACCTCGACGCCGAGTCGGTGAACTGGCTGGAGCAGCACCTTTCGCAGTACAAGGGTTGCGTCATCGCCGTGACCCACGACCGGTACTTCCTGAACAACGTCGCCGAGTGGATCCTCGAACTCGACCGCGGCCGCGCCATCGCCTACGAGGGCAACTACTCCACCTACCTGGAGAAGAAGGCCACCCGCCTCAAGGTCGAGGGCCGCAAGGACGAGAAGCGCCAGAAGCGCCTCAAGGAAGAGCTGGAGTGGGTCCGCTCCAACGCCAAGGGCCGTCAGACGAAGTCCAAGGCCCGCCTCGCCCGCTACGAGGAGATGGCGGCCGAAGCGGACAAGATGCGCAAGTTGGACTTCGAGGAGATCCAGATCCCGCCGGGCCCGCGTCTGGGCTCGATCGTGGTCGAGGTCAACAACCTCTCCAAGGCCTTCGGTGACAAGGTCCTGATCGACGACCTGTCGTTCACGCTGCCCCGCAACGGCATCGTCGGCATCATCGGCCCCAACGGCGCCGGCAAGACCACGCTGTTCAAGATGATCCAGGGCCTGGAGACGCCGGACTCCGGCGCCATCAAGGTCGGCGACACCGTCAAGATCAGCTACGTCGACCAGAGCCGCGCCAACATCGACCCGAAGAAGACCCTCTGGGCGGTCGTGTCGGACGAGCTGGACTACATCAACGTGGGCCAGGTCGAGATGCCGTCCCGCGCGTACGTCAGCGCCTTCGGCTTCAAGGGCCCGGACCAGCAGAAGCCCGCGGGCGTCCTGTCCGGTGGTGAGCGCAACCGCCTCAACCTGGCGCTGACGCTCAAGGAGGGCGGCAACCTGCTGCTCCTCGACGAGCCCACCAACGACCTCGACGTCGAGACCCTGTCCTCGCTGGAGAACGCCCTCCTCGAATTCCCGGGCGCGGCCGTGGTCATCTCCCACGACCGCTGGTTCCTGGACCGGGTCGCGACCCACATCCTCGCCTACGAGGGTGACTCCAAGTGGTACTGGTTCGAGGGCAACTTCGAGTCGTACGAGAAGAACAAGGTCGAGCGTCTCGGCGTGGACGCGACCCGTCCGCACCGCGCCACCTACAAGAAGCTGACCCGAGGCTGAGGTCGAGGACCATGGCCAGACACCACTACAGGTGCCCCCTCCGCTGGGCGGACATGGATGCCTTCGGGCACGTCAACAACGTCGTCTTCCTCCGCTACCTGGAGGAGGCGCGCATCGACTTCATGTTCCGCCTGGCGCCCGGGGAGGGCAGTGAGTCCTTCACGGGCGGTTCCGTCGTGGCCCGTCACGAGATCGACTACAAGCTGCCTCTCGTGCACCGGCACGAGCCGGTGCTGATCGAGTCCTGGGTGACCCGGATAGGCGCCGCGTCCCTGACCATCCGCTACGAGGTCAAGGACGAGGCGACCGAGTCCACGCCCGAGACGGTCTACGTGCGCGCCGAGACCGTGGTCGTGCCGTACGACCTCGCCGCGGGGCGGCCCCGCCGCATCACGGCCGAGGAGCGGAGCTTCCTGGAGGAGTACCTGGACGAGCCCCGCGACGCCAAGCGCGCCAAGGGTTCGGAAGGGCGCATCGCGGCATGAACGACCGGTTGCACTGCGCCGACTCCGGGGAGGCGGCGGACCTCGCCGCCTTCCTGGGCCGGCTGGTGCACTACGACCGCGCCGCCGCCGTCCGCCTTCAGGCGCGGGCGGGCGGCGGCGCGCTCGCCGTTTTCGGGCGGCCGCCCTCCTTCGAGGTACTGGCCGTCCGCACCGTGCGCCTCGCCGCGCCCGTCGGGACGCCCCTGGACCTGACGGTGTCCGCCGGTGAGCTGCTGGAATCGGTGGACGAGGGCGCCGCGAGCATCGTCGTGCCCGGCCCGGTCACCGGGCCGCCCTGGGCGGGCGTACTGCCTCCGCGCGGCGGCTGGGAGCCGGTGGCGGGCCTGCCGAGCCCCGAGGCGATGCGGGCCGTCGTGGCGGGCGCCGTCGCCGAGTTCCGGGCCCGGGACGAGGCCCTGCCCCCGCAGCACCGGACCCGATCCGAGCGCGACCGCATCGGCCGCGAGATCTGGTCCCGCACGCTGGGTGACACCGAACTTCCGCTGCGCGCCGTGCACGCCGCACAGTCCCTGGGCTTCCTGCGGCCGGTACGGGCCTCCGTGCCCGCCGGCCCCACCGGGCCGCCCGCGACCCCCGCACCGGTGGCGCTGCTGGCATCCGGGGGCTGGCTGCGGCTGCGCACCCCCTACGGGTCCGTCGCCATGCGCCGCCCCGGCGGGACCGGGGGCCTCGGCGCCCTGCTGGTCCGGCCCGTCTGACGACGCCGCACGGGTTCCGTTCGGCCTTCCGCCTCACGGTCGCGCGTCGCGTCCTTTGCCGCCGCACCGTCCCCGGCCGACCTCCGGCGTCGTTGCGCCGCCGCACCGTCCCCGCCGACGTCCGGCGGGGTGCGTTCCGTCGGCCGCCTCAGCCCGCCGTGTTGATCATCGATGCGGCCGCGTACGTCAGGTACCGCCACAGCCGCGCCTCGTGCTCCGGCGCCAGGCCCAGCTCGTCCACCGCGACCCGCATGTGCCCCAGCCACGCGTCGTGCGCGGCCGCGTCCACCTGGAACGGCGCGTGCCGCATCCGCAGGCGCGGATGGCCGCGGTTCTCGCTGTAGGTGTTCGGACCGCCCCAGTACTGCATGAGGAACAGCGCGAACCGTTCCTCGGCCGGCCCCAGGTCCTCCTCCGGGTACATCGGGCGCAGCAGCGGGTCTTCCGCGACACCCTGGTAGAACCGGTGGACCAGGCGGCGGAAGGTGGCCTCGCCGCCCACCAGCTCGTAGAAGGTCTGCTCCTGGACCGTGCCCTGCGGATCGTCATTCACCTGACCATCGTCTCAGACGCCCGGACCGAGGACCGGGGTCCCAGGACCCTCCCCGCAAGCACGGCACCCCGCTCGCCACGCCGCGACGCGCGGGAACACGCCCGACCACCGTTGGCCTTCGCCCCCGCCGGGCAGCACAGTGGAGACATGGGCGCAGATGCCGAAGCACGCGACCTGCGCGAGACCGCGCACGCGGCCCAGGTCAAGGAGCTGATCGCGGCCGGGGCCCTGGACGACCCCGACTGGCGGGCGGCCTTCGCCGCGGTGCCCCGGCACGTCTTCGTCCCGTACTTCTGGACCGGTCGTGGAGCCGGACACGAGCGCCTCTGGGCCGAGGACCCGGACCCGGGGCGGCGCGCCCGCTGGCTGCGCGGCGTGTACACGGACACCCCGCTCGCCACCCGGCTGCGCGACGGCGAGCTGGTGTCCTCCAGCAGCCAGCCCTCCCTGATGGCGAGGATGCTGGAGGCGCTGGAGGTCCGCGACGGGAACAACGTGCTGGAGATCGGCGCGGGCACCGGCTACAACGCGGCCCTGCTCTGCCACCGGCTCGGCGAGGAACTGGTCACCACGGTGGACCTGGACGAGGAGATCACCGAGTCGGCGCGCGCCCACCTGGCGCGGCTCGGCCTGCACCCGACCGTCGTCACCGGCGACGGGGCGCGCGGCTGCCCCTCCCGCGCCCCCTTCGACCGGATCCTGGTCACCTGCACGCTGCCGCTGATCCCGCACACCTGGCCGGCCCAGTGCCGGCCCGGGGCGCGCATCCTGGCGCCGCTGTCGACCGGGCTGATCGCGCTCACCGTCCGGGACGCGGACTTCGCGGAGGGCCGGTTCCTGCACACCTCGGCGTACTTCGTGCCGCTGCGCGGGGCGGGCGCGGCCCCGCACGCCCCCTCAGTGCCCCGTCACGGACTCCCGTACGAGCTGGTGGACAACGAGCGCCTCCAGTTCCTGCTGATCCTGACCGAGGGCGTCCTGCACCCCCGGGAGGCCCTTGACCTGTGGCGCCGCGAGGGCCGCCCGGCGCGCGAGCGGTTCGGCGTCACGCTCACCCCGGAAGGACAGTGGTCGTGGCTCGACGACCCCCAGGGCCCGTACGTGTGGCCGCTGGGGGAGGTCGGGACGACCGCCTAACCCCGACGGACGGTGATCGTGGTCCAGGCGCCGACGTGGACCTGGTCGCCGTCGCCGAGGGGGATCGGGACGTACGGCTGGATCGGTTCCTCACCGCCGTTGATGGTGGTGCCGTTGGTGGAGTTCTGGTCCACCACCGCCCAGCTCCCGTCGGGCTGCTGGACGAGCACCGCGTGCTGGTGGGAGACGCCCGGGTCCTCGGGGGGCACCGAGAGGTCGATGTCCGGGGACTCGCCCGAGGAGGCGCGCCGCCGGCCGATGGTGATCTGACCGCCGGAGAGCGCGAGGTGCTGCTCGGGCGAGTACGCGGGCATGTTCAACCCGGCCGCCTCGGGGCCGCTGCGCCGCATCATCGCCAGGAAGTACGAGCGGTCGGGACCGACCGTCGCGCTCCAGGCACCGTTGCCGAGGGACGGGGCCTGACCCTGGGACCCGTAGTGCTGCTGTTGCTGGTGCTGCTGTGCTTGATGCTGCGGGACCTGCTGTTGCTGTTGCTGATGCTGCGAGTGCTGCTGGTACTCCTGCTGCGCATGCTGCCCCTGCGACTGCTGCGCATGCTGCGACTGCTGTGCCTGCGGAGACTGCTGGTACTCCTGCTGCTGCGGCGGAGGCTGCTGCTGATAGTGCGGCTGCTGGTACTCCTGCTGGAGGGGTTGCTGCACGGGCTGCTGTCGGTGCGACTGCTGCTGGTGCGAGGGCTGTTGGTGTCCCTGCTGCCCGTGTGCCTGCTGCCCGTGTGAGGGAGGCGGCAGCAGCCAGTCGTCCTCGCGCTGGAGCGGCTCGGCCGGTCGGTTGACCCGGGACGGCCGCGAGCCCTGGTAGTCGAAGTGGTCCTGCGAGAAGGCCGGCGGGGCCTGCGGCGGCGGGGGCGGCGGGGTGCCCACGCTCCCGGTGCCCGCGGCCGGGCCCGTCTCCTGGGCGAGCGGCGTGTACGAAGTCGCCGAACGCGTCAGGAAGTTGTACCGGCACTCCTCGCAGAACGGGGCCATGGCCTCGCGCGGGGTCCGACACTGCGGGCACAGCTCCGCCTGCGCGGTCGGCTCACCGGCCGTTGGAGGGTAGCCGTAGCCGTAGGAAGGCGCCGCGGGGGCGCTCGTGGCGGCAGCCATGCGGTGGCCGCAGACCTCGCACCAGTCCTCGGAGGCGGACTGGTGCCCGTTCGGGCAGGTCGGCATGGCTACGCTTCCCCCTTCTCCCTGCGTCATCGCCGCAGGTCTCTTCTCAGGTCTTCTTCACTCGGACGGTCTGCGTCGAACGCGTTTCAAGGGTCATCTCGTCGGCATCGGCGACCTTCGCTTTCAGCCGCACAGTACCTGCCGCCGCGTCCACGACATCCACCACCTTCGCCAGCAGTTTGGCAGTGTCCGCGTTGCCGGACGCGCTCGCCAGTTGTACCGCGCGTCCGAGTTTGGCCGTCGCACCATCGACATCACCCAGTTTGCGCGCTTCCAAACCTTGTTGGATGGCCTGGGCCAGCTCCGCCTGCCCGGTGTAGTGCGCCACCTGCGGACTGATCGCCGTGGAAGCGACGAGGTCGTCGGTCCACACCGCCCGCACCAGACCCTGGGCGAGGACGGTCGGCGCCCCGCCCGCCGTGTCCGGCACGATCAGCGTCGCGCGGGCCGCCAGCATCTCCTGCCCGATGGCCGCCCCCGGGACCCGGACGCACACGTGGTACTCGCGGGACTCGTCGCCCCACGAACCCGTCGGGTAGTCCCCGGCCCGCGGGCCGGCCTCGGTGCGGCGGTCGGTCAGGTCCTGGACGGTCGGCGCGACCTGCTTCACGTACTGGATCTCCACGCCGACCGGGGTCCACAGGCGCAGGGCGACGTCCGCGACCTCCTTGCCCATGACGTTCTCCATCATGCGCGTGAAGTCCTCGGTGAGGTGCGCGGGATCGGCGACGATGTCGGCGCTGCCGAGCAGCGCGCTCGCGATGCCGGTCACCTCCTTCACCTCCCAGTCGGTGCCCACACCGCGCGCGTCGCAGGTGAAGCGGCCCGCGCAGGCTTCGAGGGTGGCGCGCAACACGGCCGGTTCCTCGTGCTCGTTGCGCCCGTCGGTGAGCAGGATCCCGTGCCGGATCGTGGCCGGGGACTGCCGCAGCAGCCCGTCGGCCAGCCGCAGCCAGGTCCCGATGGCGGTGCCGCCGCCCGAACCGAGGCCGCGCAGGGACTCCTTGGCCTGTGCGCGGGTCACCGCGTCGGCCGTGGCCAGCCGGCCCTGACCGGGATAGACCTCCTTGGCCACGTGCGTGCCGGCGATCACCGCGAAGCTGGTGCCGTCGCGCAGGGTGTCGATCGCGGCGGCCGTGGCCTCGCGGGCACCGCGCATCTTGTCCGGCGGGTACTCCATGGACCCGGAACAGTCCACCATGATCACGACCGCGGCCCCGCCGGGAGCGGGGACGGCGGCCCGGGTGGCGGTGGCCCCGCCGCTGGAGGTGACCGTGACGATGGCGTGGACGTCGCGGCCGCCCTCGGGAAGGAACTCGTTCTGGTACACCTCCACGCTGAAGCGCGGGGCGCTCGGCTTGGCGAAGTTCGCCATCGATGGGACTCCCTCGGAGGATCGGTCGAAGATCAGGCCTGGGCGCGCGGATCCGCTTCCGCTTGCGGTTCCGGTCGTGCCGCCGGCGGTGCGTCCGGCAGGGCCGAGAACGGCACGACGGCCACGGTGACGTTGTCGTGGCCACCCCCGTCGAGGGCGTGCCCGACCAGTACCTGCGCGCTGTGCAGCGGCCGGACCGCCGCGTCCCGCGGCAGGATCCTGGCCAGATCCCTGGCGGACTCGGCGTAGTTCCACAGCCCGTCGGTGCAGACCACGACCACACCCGGGTGGTCGGGCTTGAAACTGGCGGTGTGCGGTTCGAGGTCGTACGCGTCGGCGCCGAGCCAGCCGGTGATGGCGTGGGCCCGGGCGTCGGCGTACGCCTCGGCCTCGCCCATCAGGCCGGCCGCGACCATCTGGGCCGCCCAGGAGTCGTCCTCGGTGAGCCGCCGGGGAAGCGCGGCCCGGTCGTCGGGAACCCAGTACGCGCGGCTGTCCCCGACCCAGCCGATGGTGAGCAACCCACCGCTGACCACGGCGCCGACCAGGGTGCAGGCCGGGGCGTTCTGGGCGCCGGGCACCTCCGGGGCCAGTGCGTTCACCGCGGCGGCCGCCGCCAGGATCGCCTCGTGCATGGCCTCCACGGGGTGCGCGCCCCGGGGGAGAGCCTCCAACAGCGCCTCGTTGGCGGCGCCGGCGGCGGCGGCCGAGGCCTCGTCGGGACGGCTGGCGGAGGAGACGCCGTCACAGACGATCGCCACGGTGGCCGCGGAACCGTCGGGAAGGGCCGTCGCGGCCACCGCGAAGGAGTCCTCGTTGCGGTGGTGGCGCAGCCCGCGGTCGCTGACCGCGGCGACGCTGCCGAGCTCCTCCTCCAGGTGGTCGCGCTCGCGGGGCTGGGCGTGGCCGCAGTGCTCGCAGTACCCGTCGGTGTCCACCCGGCCGGCGCGGCAGGCCACGCAGGTCTTGCCGGCGTCGCCACCGGCGGGGCTCGCGGGAGCGCCCGCGCTTACGGGAGCGGCGGGCGCCGGGACGGGCGGGTCGTACCGCTCGCCCGCGTCGCCGAAGCCGTGCGGGGCGGGACCGGCCGGCGCCTCGTGGGCCCGGTCGGATCCGTCGACCGGGTGCCCGGCCGGGGGCTCGGGGTGCCCGGACGGCGGTTCGGCGGCCCCCCAGGGAGCGCCCTCGGGGGGCGCGGCGGCGGCGCCGTACGACGCGCCGCGGCCGTCCGAAGGGCCCTGCGCGGCGGCGTGGCTCGGCTGTTGCTCCGGGGACGAGCCGTACGCGGTCCCAACCGGGCCCCACGGTGCGTCGGGAGTCGACCGAGCCGGTGCGCCGGTCCAGCCGGCCGGGTCCCCGACGAGGGTCGGGGCGGCGCCCGCGACGCTGCCCCAGCCCGGTGCGGGCGCGCCGGCCGGATACCCGGTGGCGCCGCGACCCGCACCGGCGTTGCCCGGTGGCGCGGGTTCGGGCGCGGTGATCGGGAGGGTCGGGTCGGGATCCGCAGACGCGGTTGGGGAAGAGAGGGCGTATCCGCACACGCCGCAGAAACGGTCCCCCTCTTCCAGGGGCTCAGCGCAGCTGGGGCAGCCCGACGGCCGATGCATCGACATCAATCACACCCACGTCCGGGGACGGAAACGGTTTGCCCGCTCCACCAGTTCGATCCTCTCCTCGCCCCGCTGCGCCAGCCGAGCGAGGACGCGGTACGAGCGCTCCAAGCCGAAGCGCAGCCCCCGCTCGTCCAGTTGACTGCCGAGCAACGAGGTCCGACCGGGGTCTGCACCCCGGCCACCCGACAGTACCCAGTCCAGCGCCGACCCCAGAACCTCGGTCGACAGCCGTTCGTGCCGTTCGGCGTCGAGCCCGAACCGCGCCAACGCCTCGACCTGCGCGGCAGCCGCCGTCAGGTCGGGCAGCAGTGCCTCCTCAGGGGAGCGGTCGCGCAGGCGTGCCCGTACGGCCGCCACCCGGGCGGCGGTGTGGTGGATCGACGCCTCCGGCACCGATTCGAGGGTGCGTACGGCCCCGGCCCGGTCGCCGGCGGCCAACTGGACCCGGGCCAACCCGAAGGCCGCGCTGACGAAACCGGGATCGGTGATCCACACCAGCCGGTAGTACTCGGCGGCGTTGTCCAACTGGCCCAGGACCTCCGCGCACAGGCCCAGCGCCAGCTTCGGCGCCGGCTCGCCCGGAAAGGCGTCGTAGATCGCGTCGAAGGACAGGGCGGCCGTCTCGTCGTCCCCGATCGCCAGCGAGGCGATGCCGCGCGTCCACACCACCCGCCAGTCGTCCGGATGTCGCACTTCCAGTTCGAGCAGGGCCTGTCCGGCCACGGCCAACTCGCCCAGTTCGAGCCGGGCCCGCAGCTCTCGCAGCCGCAGCTCGGCCGAGTCGGCGGGCGCCGCACCCAGCGCGCCGAGCAGGTCGGCGGGAGCGGAGGCGAGCAGGCCGGTCAGGAACCCGGCGTTGGGGTCGGCCGGATCCACCAACGGCACCGGCAGGGCCAGCGCCGCGCTCCGGGCGTCCAGGATCGCGAGGCCGATGCCGGCGTGCAGCGGCCCGTGGGCCTGCCGGGGCACCGGCGCGGACAGGAGGGTCGGGCCCGGGGCGGGCGCGACCGGGGCGACCGCCTGCCGGGGCAGGAGCGGCGCCCCGGCCGACACGTGCGTGGCGGTGGTCCTCAGGACGGCCGCCGGGGCCGCCGCGGGCGCGCCCCCGGCGAACACGGACGCCACCGGCCCGGACCCCGTCGGTACCGGGCCCGTCGGCGCGGGCACCGGCGCGGGCGGGACGGCGACGACCGGCGCCGGCGCGGTCCGCCCGGATCGCCCGTGTCGGCCCTTCGGCGCGGTGGAGCGCGCCCCCAGCCGGGACGCCTCCGCCCCCGCCTCATCGGCGAACAACCGGTTGTCGGGGACGTGCAGTTCCGGCCCGAACAGGGTGGACAACTGCGGCCGGGGCTTGCCCGTCTGCAGCGCCACGACCTCGCGCAGCACCCCGGTCAGCTGGTCGGCCATCTCCTGCGCGGAGGCGAACCGCCGCCCGGGGTCGGGGTCGGTGGCCCGTACCAGCAGCCGGTAGAAGGACTCGTACCGCCCGAAGACCTCGATGTGCTCGGGATCGGGCAGGGAGTCCACGAACACGTTCGTGTAGCCCTGGAAGTCGAAGGTCAGCACGGCCAGCGTGCGCGCCACCGTGTACAGGTCGGAGGCCACCGACGGGCCCGTCTCCGCGACCTCCGGGGCCTGGTAGCCCACCGTGCCGTAGATGGCCGACTCGTCGTCGTCCATCCGGCGGACCGCGCCCATGTCGATGAGCTTCAGCTGGTCCTGCTGCTGGATCGCGTTGTCGACCTTGAAGTCGCAGTACAGGAGGTTCCTGCTGTGCAGGTGGCCGAGCGCCTCCAGCGCCTCGATCCCGTACGCGCAGGCCTGTTCCACCGGCAGCGGATCGCGTCTGCCGTCCGGCCGGCGGCGCTCGTTGGCGATCTCCTTCAGCGACTTGCCGCCGACGTACTCCATGACGATGTACCCGTCCAGCGAACCCGTCCGCTGGTCCAGGTGCTCCACGAAGTTGTAGATCCGCACGATGTTGGAGTGCTCGATCTCCGCGAGGAAGCGCCGCTCGGAGATCGCCGCCTCCATCGCGTCCTGGTCGCCGGTGTCCAGCAGGCCCTTGAGGACGACCCAGCGGTCCGAGACCGCCCGGTCCACCGCCAGGTACACCCAACCCAGCCCGCCGTGGGCGAGGCAGCCCGCGACCTCGTACTGGCCGCGCACCACGTCGCCGGCGCGCAGCTTGGGCACGAAGGAGTACGGGTGCCCGCACTTGGTGCAGAACCCTTCCGTCCGGCCCGGCCGCTCGCCGCGCGCCCGGCCCACCGGGGCCCCGCAGTCCGAGCGCGAGCAGAACCGCTTGCGCTCCGGGACCTCCGGGTTCTCCAGCACCGCCGCCGAGGGATCCGGACGGGGCACCTCCGGTACGTTCACCAGCCCGGCCCCGAGCCGGCCGCGCCCCGAGACCGAGGGCGCCGAGCCCGAACTGCGCACCGACACCGAGCGGGCGGAGGCGGCCCCCGACAGGGACCGCGACAGCCGCCCGGACACCGAACGCCGCGAGGAGGAGGACCGGGAGGACCGTGAGGAGCGCGCGGAGGCCGAGGAGCCCGAACGCTCCGAGCCCCGAGAGCCCGCGGAGCCCCGGGAGTCACCGTGGCGCGCCGCGCTCGTCATCCCCGTCGGCGGCGAGACCAGCTCCTCCGCACCCGCCGCGACGGAGCCGATCGGCGCCAGCCCGCAGGTGTCGCAGTACAGCTCGCCGCCACCCATGTCCTCGTACGTCCCCGGGCAGCCGGGGCGACCGCACGCGGTTCCGCTCGGGCTCATGCGTCATCCTTCCCCGGCCGGTGGGGCCGGTGTTCATCGGAGCGGTCGGCGGGCGCCGTGCCCGGCGGGAGCGGTGCGTGCCGCGGCGGCGGTGGGGCCGACGATTCGGCCGCCGCCCACTGGTAGCGCAGCACGGCCTCCTCGGCGGCCCGCAGATCGCAGGGAGCGCTCCACAACATCCTTCGGGCCGTGTCGTACCGCTCGATGAGCAGCGGATCCTCCGCCATCCCGAGCCGGGCCACCTTCGCCTTGTACGCGTCCAGCCGGCCGCGCAGCTCCGCCCGCACCGCGAGCGGGGCCGTCACGGCCGTCAACGACTCACGGGCCCTGCGCAGTTCCTCGTCGGCCCGCTCCTCCAGCGATTCCAACAGGGGCGACAACCGGTGCCACTGCGACTGCCGCCGGTACTCGGCCGCCGCGGCCAACTGTTCCTGCAGGGCGGTCGGCGGCCCGCTGACCGCGGGCACCTCCGACGCCGCGATCTTCGCCAGCACCTCGCCGCGCGCCGTCCGCGCCTCGGCCAGCGTCCGGTCGGCCCGCGAGAGCACGTCCCGCAGGCTGATCAGCCGCTGCTCGGAGTCCTGCCGCACGTCGAGGACCGCCTCGATCTCCCGGCGTACGTCGTCCAGGGCGCGGGCCGCCCGGTCGTAGCGCCCGGTGTCCGGACGGCCGCCGCCCGGGGCGGAACTCCCCGCGGCCGCCGACCAGAACGCCAGCGGATCCGCGATCACCCGCGCGCGCAGCTCCGTCAGCTCGGCGGTGATGTCCTCCAGGTCGTCCCCCGACGGGTGCTCGCCCGGCCGGATGCCCACCGAGCGCGCCAGGGAGCGCGTCCGGTGCAGCTCGGCGGCGAGCAGGTCGATCCGCGCGGGCAGCGCCGACCAGACCGCGTCGGCGGCGACCACCACGTCCAGGGAGGACGCGTACAACCCGTTCATCCGGGCCACCAGCTCCGCCAGCGAGAGCCGCTCGGCGAGCGCGGCGCCCTCCACCCCGGCGCCGGCGATCAGCACACCGGGCCCGCGCAGCCGCTCCGTCAACTCGACCAGGTCCTCGCGGCTCGGCCGGCGGCGCCGTTCGCGGATCTCCCGGGCGGCGCGCAGCGCCCCGCTGTAGGCGTCGAAGAGCGTCCACAGTCGGGTGATCGCCGTGTCGGCGGCGGTCCACCGCTCCTTCGTGACCCCGGTGAGCGCGGCGCCCTCCAGCAGTCGCCGCCCGGAGTGGTCCTGGAGGGCCAGCAGGGAGGTCTCGACCGCCTCGTGTTCCGCGCCGAGACGGCTCAGCGCGCGGTCCACGTCCTCCCCGTCCATGACCGCCGCACCCTCCTGCGGACGACCCGGTCCGACCACACCGCTCATGTAGGGCTCTGCCTCCGTCACGGGCCTCAGCCGTCCCGGTACTTGGGCGCGGGCGGGGCGGTCACCTTGGGCAGCACGGCCTCCAGGTGCTTGCGGTAGGACTGCATCCAGGGGCTGCCGTCGCCGCCCGCGCGGTAGTCCTCCAGCACCTTGTTGACCCGGCGCACCAGATCGGAGGCGTCCTTGTTCATCGCGATGCCGTAGAACTCCCGGGTGAACGGGGAACCGACCAGTTGCACCGAGGGGTCCTGCGCGGCCTGGCCGGCGGCGAGGGCGTTGTCCGTGATGATGCCGTCCACCTCGCCGAGCTGGAGGCGCACCAGGCAGTCCAGCTGGTTCGACACGGAGACGGACCGCGACCCGTACGACCGGGACTTGAGCGCGGCCTCGGCGGTGGAACCGGTCGCCGTGCAGATCCGGCGGCCGTTCAGGGAGGCGTCGTACCCGGTGATCGGCGAACCCTTGGGAGCCAGGACCTGCTGCCCCGCCTCGAAGTACGCCGTCGAGAAGGCGACGTCCTCCAGCCGCTTGCAGTTGATCGTCATGGTCCGCACGACGACGTCGACGCGGTTCTCCTGGAGGGCCGGCACGCGCTGGCTGGTGGGGATGGCCCGGTAGATCACCGCGTTCTCGTCGCCCAGGATGTCCTTGGCGATGGCCTTCACCAGCGCGATGTCGAAGCCGTCGAGGTGGCCGTCGGGATTGCGGTAGCCCCATTTGAAGCTGTTCTGGTCCACGCCCGCGACGAGCTTGCCCGCCTGTCGGATCCGCTCGATGGTCGGGCCGTCGACGCCGGACGGGCGCAGGCTGGCCTCCGGGTCCTGGCAGGTGTCGGTCGGGCCCGCCGGCGCGATGGCCATCGTGGCGGGGGGGCGGACCGGGCCGGAACCGCCGGTGTCCGGCGTGGCGTGGGCCAGTGGCAGCAGCACGACGACGGCCGTCACCGCGCAGGCGGCGGCCATGGCGCTCACCCCGCCCCAGCCGCGCAGGCGGCGCGTCACCCGTCGCAGTCCGCCCGCCCCGGGGACGCCGTCGGCGCCGGTCCGGCCGTCCGCGCCGGCGTCGCCGTCCGCTCCGTGCCCCTGGTCGCGCCCCGCTCGTATCCGCATCGATCTCACCTGTACTCCGAAAGCCTGCGACCGATGCCGAGCAGTGCCGCCGCCGCGCCGACGACCGCCAGGGCCGCCGCTCCCGTCGTCAGCCCGCCCAGCGCCCCGAGTCCGCCCCGGGCCGCCTGAGTGAATTCCCGCTGCTCGTGGACCACGGCCTGCTCCAGGGAGGCGTCCACGGTGTCGAAGGAGGCCCCGCTGCTGTCCTTGTGGTCCTTGTCGCCGACCACCTGGACCAGCGCGAGATCGTAGTCGCCCCGCATGTCGCTCTCCCGGGCCGAGGCGTGCCGCTGCTTCCACTGCGTCACACCGGCGACGGCCTTGGAGACCGGTTCCTCGCCGCTGTCGTCGTCGGCCAGCCGCAGCGCCGCCGACAGCCGGGTGTCCAGTTCCTTCATGTTCTTCGTGTAGTCCACGTCGTACTTGTCGGACTTCTTGTCCTCGGCCAGCACCGCGCCCCGCGCGACCAGCGTCAGGTTCTCGTTGGCCCGCGCCTGGAGGGAGGCGATCCGCGCGTCGTTGAGGACCTTGAGGGACTCCTGCCCGTCCGACCGGGCCTCGCTCAGCCCCGATCGTGCGACCGTGGTCCCGACGACGAGCCACAGGAGCACCACGACCGAGGCGGCCGTTGCCGCGACGAGGCCGTGGTTGAAGACCCGGTTGGTGCGCCGGTAGTTGCGTCGCTGCGCCCACGCCAGGGCGCCGATGCCGAGCAGACCCGCGCCGATCGAGGCGAACGGCCAGGAGCGGGCGTCGTCGTAGTCCGTGTAGAGGCGCCCCGTCTCCGCCTCGTAGAGCCGCTGGGCCGCCGGCAACAACACGGTGCTCATGCGCTCGTTGGCGTACCGCAGGTAGGCGCCGCCGAGCGGCAGCCCCTGCCGGTTCGTGGCCCGGGCCTGTTCGATCAGCCCGGTGTAGCGGGGCAGCTCCTCGCCGAGGAGCGCTATCTCCTTGCGGGACTCCCCGCCGGCGCCGGTGTTGGCCGCCGCGCTCACCAGCAGCCGGGAGGCGTTGGCGATGTCCTTCTCGTACCTCTGGCGGACCTCGCGGGGTTCCTGGGCGCCGGCGAGGAAGCCGCTGGAGGAGGCCGTGTCCGCGTCCGCGAGCGAGCGGTAGATGTTCGCCGCGTCCGCGCTGAGCGGCTGACTGTGGCCCACCACGTCGTCGGCGGCGGTGGCCCGGTCGGAGATCTCCCACACGGTGACCGCGCCGAACAGCACGACCAGGGCGGCCAGCACGGCCCCGATGATCCGCAGCCGGCCCGGTTCGGTGGTCGCCGCCTCACGCAGCAGGTCCACGCCCTCGGCCCAGGCCGTTCCCCGGCCCGGCGGTTCGGGCGTTCCCGCGGGCGGCCCGGCGGGCGGTGCGGAGACACCGCCGCCGGGCGCGGGCGCGCGTGATGTGATGGCCACCGTGACCTCCCCCTCGGTCCTGAAATCCCCCAGCCACCGCTGGAAGGTACCCCCGTCGCAGCAGTATGGACGTAGTGGAGGTCAACCACAGCACCCGGTGTCGGCTCTCGGGTGATACGTCCCGAGCCCGCCCCCGGTGTCGTCGTCGGGCCCCCGCCGCGCCGCTCCCGCCACCCCTTCACCGTGTATACGTCCACACGACCGCCACGGTTCCAGACGGGACGCCCCCCGGGGCCGGTTCACCCGAAATGGGCACGGAGTTTTTCACGGGCCCCGGCAGGCGCGCCCAGCGCGTCCAGCCCCAGCAGCCCCGCCCCCAACACCGGCGGAGCCACGATCACCGACATCCGGGCCAGCGGAGCCCGTTCGGCGAGCCCCGCCTCGACCCGCCGGTTGAGCCGCGGATGCCCGGCCGCGAGCACACTGCCGCCCAGCACGACGGGTGTCGCCTTGCCCAGCAGGTCGAGGCGGCCCAACGCCACCGAGGCCATCGCCACCACCTCGTCCGCCTGCCGGTCCACGATCGCCGACGCCACCGGATCGCCCGCGGCGGCCACCGCGAACAGCACCGGCACCAGTTCGTGCGTCCGCCGCTGGGGCGCCCCGCCCAGGTGCAGGGCCTCGATCAACTCGTACATGGAGCCGAGACCGAAGTGCCCGGGCAGCGCCCGCGCCAGCTCCGTCGGCCCGCCCCGGCCGTCCTCGGCCCGGGCCGCCCACCACACGGCCTCCTCGGCGAGGCCGGCCCCACCGCCCCAGTCGCCGGAGATCCGACCGACCGCCGGGAACCGCGCGGTCCGCCCGTCGGGAAGCATCCCCACGCAGTTGATGCCGGCCCCGCACACCACCGCGACCCCGCGCGCCGGCCCGGTGTCCGCGAGCCCCGCCCGCAGGATGGCGAAGGTGTCGTTGCGGACCTCGGTCGCCGCGCCCCAGCCGCGCGCGCCGATCGCGTCCGCCAGTCGGCGTTCCTCGACCGGCAGGTCGGCGTTGGCCAGGCAGGCCGAGACCTGCGCGGCGTACGGGGCGCCCGGCCGCGGCCGGGGCAGTCCCGCGGCCTCGACGGCCTCCGCGACGGCCCGAGCGAGCACGTCCACGGCCGGTTCGACCCCGACCCGGGGCGGTTGGAAGCCCCCCGACCGCCCGGTGCCGAGCACCGTGCCGTCCGCGGCGATCAGCGCCACGTCGGTCTTGCTGTTGCCCGCGTCGACGGCCAGGACCGCCGCCGGGCCGGACCGGCTCACGCCCATGCCAGGTGCTCCTTGTTGTGCGCGAGCAGCCGGTCGGTCAGCCCCTCGGCGAGGTCGAACTGCCCCACCAGGGGGTGCGCGAGCAGCGCCCGGAAGACCCGCTCGCGCCCTCCGCGCAGGGCCGCGTCCAGCGCGAGGTCCTCGTAGGCGGTGACGTGCGAGATCAGCCCGGCGTACAGCGGGTCCGGGCGCGACACGGCCAGCGGCACCGGCCCCGAGCCGTCGACCAGGGCCTGTACCTCGATGACCGCGTCGTCCGCGAGGAACGGCAGGGTCCCGTTGTTGAGGGTGTTGACCACCTGCACGGACGGGCCGCCGCCGCCCAGCAGGGCCGCCGCCAGGTCCACGGCCGCCTCCGAGTAGAAGGCCCCGCCCCGCTTGGCCAGCAGCGCCGGCTTCTCGTCCAAGGCCGGGTCCCCGTACAGCGCCAGCAGTTCCTTCTCCATCGCGGCGACCTCGGCGGCCCGCGAGGGCTTCTCGCCGAGCTCCCGGACCACCGCGTCGTGGGCGTAGAAGTAGCGCAGGTAGTACGAGGGGACCACGCCGAGCCGGTCCAGTACCGCGCGCGGCAGGCGCAGGTCGGCGGCGACCGCGTCCCCGTGCTCGGCGAGCAGCCCCGGCAGCACGTCCGTGCCCCCGGGACCACCGAGGCGTACGGCGGTCTCCCAGGTCAGGTGGTTGAGCCCGACGTGGTCGAGGTGGATCTCGGCGGGGGCCACGTCCAGCAGCGCCGCGAACTTCCGCTGGAAGCCGATGGCGACGTTGCACAGCCCGACCGCCTTGTGCCCGGCCTTCAGCAGGGCGCGGGTGACGATCCCGACCGGGTTCGTGAAGTCGATGATCCAGGCGTCCGGGTTGGCGCGCCGCACCCGCTCGGCGATGTCGAGGACCACCGGGACCGTGCGCAGCGCCTTGGCGAGGCCGCCCGCGCCGGTCGTCTCCTGGCCGACGCAGCCGCACTCCAGCGGCCAGGTCTCGTCCTGGAGACGGGCGGCCTGGCCGCCGATCCGCAGTTGGATCAGCACCGCGTCGGCGTCGGCCACGCCCGCGTCCAGATCGGAGGTGGTGGTGATCAGCCCCGGGTGGCCCTGGCGGGCGAGGATCCGCCGGGCGAGAGCGCCGATCAGCTCCAGCCGTTCGGCGGCCGGGTCGATCAGGACCAGTTCGTGGACGGGGAGGGTGTCGCGCAGCCGCGCGAAGCCGTCGATCAGCTCGGGGGTGTAGGTGGAACCGCCGCCCACCACTGCGAGTTTCATCGTGTCTAGCCCTTCACTCCGGTCAGGGTGACTCCCTCGACGAACGCCTTCTGGGCGAGGAAGAAGAGGACGATCACCGGGGCCATGACCAGCACGGTCGCGGCCATGGTCAGGTTCCAGTTGGTGTGGTGCGCGCCCTTGAAGGACTCCAGGCCGTAACTGAGCGTCCAGGCGGCCGGGTTGTCGGAGGCGTAGATCTGGGGGCCGAAGTAGTCGTTCCAGGCGGCGAAGAACTGGAACAGGGCGACGGCCGCGATGCCCGGCCTGGCCATCGGCAGGACCACGCGGAGCAGCGTCCGCACCTCGCCGCAGCCGTCGACGCGGGCCGCGTCCAGGTACTCGTCGGGGATGGTCAGCAGGAACTGGCGGAGCAGGAAGATCGAGAAGGCGTCGCCGAACGCCATCGGGACGATCAGCGGCCACAGGGTCCCGGACAGGTCCAACTGCTTGGCCCAGAAGAGGTACATCGGGATGACCACCACCTGCGGCGGCAGCATCATCATGGCGATCACCAGCAGCAGCGACAGTCGCCTGCCGCGGAAGCGGAACTTGGCGAGCGCGTAGGCGACGGGCACCGAGGACACCACGGTCAGCAGTGTGCCGAGTCCGGCGTACAGCAGCGTGTTGCGCCACCAGGTCAGGAATCCGGGGGTGTTCCAGACCTGGACGTAGTTGTCCCACTCCCAGGTGCGCGGCCACAGGTCACGGGTCAGCGCCTGCTGGTCGCTCATCAGCGAGGTGAGGAAGAGGAAGACGAAGGGGAGGACGAAGAACAGGGCGGCGGCCACCCCCAGGGAGTGCACCGCGACCCAGTGCAGCAGCGGCTTGCGGCCCCGGGGGAGCGCGGTCGAGTCGGCCATGTCAGTCACCGGATCCGATCAGTCCGCCACGGCGGCGCATGAGGAGCGCGGTGAAGGCCATGGAGAGGGCGAAGAGGACCAGCGCGACCACGGACGCGCTCCCGTAGTCGAAGCGCTGGAAGCCGACGTTGTAGACGACCTGCGGCAGCGTCAGCGTGGACCGGTCGGGGTAGCCCGGCTCGAACTGCTGCCCCGAGCCGCCGATGACGCCCGCCGCGACCTTCCCCGCCACCAGCGGCTGGGTGTAGTACTGCATGGCCTGGATGACCCCCGTGACCACCGCGAACAGGATGATCGGCGAGATGTTCGGCAGGGTGATGTGCCGGAACCGGGCCCAGGCACCGGCCCCGTCCAGCTCGGCGGCCTCGTACTGCTCCCTCGGTACGTCGAGCAGCGCGGCCATGAAGATCACCATCAGGTCGCCCACGCCCCACACGGCGAGCACGGTCAGCGCCGGCTTGGACCAGTCGGCGTCGGTGAACCAGCCGGGCGTGGGCAGCCCCACCGAGTCCAGCAGCACGTTGACCGGCCCGGTCCCGGGGTTGAGCAGGAAGACGAAGGCCAGGGTCGCGGCCACCGGCGGGGCCAGGTAGGGCAGGTAGAACAGGGTCCGGAAGATCCCGGCGCCCGTCTTGATCCGCGTGATGAGCAGGCCGACGCCGAGGCCGAAGACGATCCGGCAGCTCACCATGACCACGACCAGCCAGAGCGTGTTGCGCATCGCGGGCCAGAACAGCGGATAGTCCGAGAACACGTACGCCCAGTTGTCCAGGCCGTTGAAGACGGGTGGACGGAAGCCGTCGTACCGGGTGAAGGAGAAGTACGCGGTGGACAGCAGGGGGTAGGCGAAGAACACCGCGAACCCGATCAGCCAGGGCGACATGAAGGCCGCGGTGCGCAGCCTCGCCCCGCGGCGCTTCGCCCGCAAGGTGCGCGTGGTCATCGGGGCTGCTTGGCCTTCGCGATGTCGGTGTCGATCTGCTTGTCGGTCGCGGCGAGACCGGCCGCGATGTCGGGCACGTCGCCCTTCTCGACCCGGTACGCGAACTCCTGGAAGGTCAGTTGGTAGGTGCCGCCGTCGGCCTGGGCCGGCGTGGTGCTCGACGCGGGGTGCCGGGCGATGTCGATGAAGGTCCGGAACTCGGGGGTCACCCGGAGCCGCGGGGACTCCAGCGCGGCCAGAGTCGAGGGCACGTTGTGGATGGCGTTGGCGAAGTCCACCACCGCGTCGGTGTCGGTGGTCATGTACTTCACCAGCTCCCAGGCGGCGTTCTGCTTCCCGCTCGCCGCGGAGATGCCCATGACCGTGCCGGAGAGGTAGCCCTTGCCGTACTCCGCGAGCCGGTCGTCCGGGACGGGCAGCGGCGCCGTCCCGATCTCGAACTTCACCCCGGCCTCCCTGGCCATCGCGGGGCGCCACTCGCCGTCGATCTGCATGGCGACCTGGCCCCGGTGGAAGGGGTGTTCGGCGCTCCACTCGTCACCGAAGGTGCTGCGGAAGCGCTCCAGCTTCTCGTAACCGCCCAACTTGGCGACCAGGTCCTTCTGCGCGGTCAGCATCCGCGCGAAGCCCGGGTCGGCGGCCAGGTTCGACTTGCCCCGCGCGTCGAACCAGCTCGGGCTCCACTGCGCGGCCAGCCGCATGGGGGTGGTCTCGTAGCCGTGGAAGGTCGGCATGACGCCGAGCCGGTCGTAGGTGTCCCCGCGGGGCACCGTCAGCTTCTGCGCGACCTCGACGAACTCGCTCCAGGTCTTGGGGGGTGCGGTGATCCCGGCGGCGGCGAAGGCGGTCTTGTCGTAGACGAGGCCGTACGCGTCGTTCAACAGCGGCAGCGTGCACTGGTTGTCGTCGAACCGGGTGTACTCCAGCAGGGTCTTGGGGAAGACCTTCGTCTTGTCGACGCCCGACTTGGCGAGGAAGGGGTTCAGGTCCGCGAACGCGCCGGAGTCGCAGAACTTGCCGACGCTGTCGGTGGTGAAGGAGGAGACCACGTCGGGGGCCTTGTCCCCGCCCGCGCGCAACGCCTGGTTGATCTTGTCGTCGGTCATGTTGCCCGTGACCCGGACCTTGATGTTGGGGTGCGCCCGCCGGAAGCGCCCGATGTTGTCCTCGATGGCCTTCACCTCGCCGGGTGCGGACCAGCCGTGCCAGAAGTTGAGCGTGACCTCGGCCTTCGGGTCGTCCGCGGCGGCGGATCCCCCCTGGCCCGTACAGGCCCCGGCGAGTACGGATATCGCCGCGAGGAGCGCGGCCGTGAGCATCGGTCGTCCGGTTCTGGGCATGGCGGGGCTCGCTCTCTGCGTGAGGGAACTTCCGTGAGGGGTGCCGCGGTGGTGCGCGAGGGGGAGGTGTCAGTTCAGGGGCTGCTGGAGGGGCCGACGGGAGGTGTCGAAGACCTCGTCACGGGTCGCGGCCAGGGCGCTCTCCAACGCGCCCCGCAGGACGGGCCGCTCGCGCACCTCGCCGGCGACCAGACGGGGGCGGGAGGGGGCCAGCTCGGCCAGTTCGGTCTCCAACAGGGCGTGCAGCGGCGCCCCGCCCGCGCCGATCAGGGCCCCCGACAGGACCACGATCTCCGGGTCGAGCACGGAGACCAGCGAGGCCAGACCCGTCGCGAGGACGGTGGCGTACGAGCGGAGGAAGCCCAGGTGCGGGCCCTCGGGCTCGGCGGCGGCCCGCTCCAGCAGCGCGACGCCGACGGAGACCTCGGGCCCGGTCGGGACCTCGATGCCCAGCTCGGCGGCGAGCCGGGGCAGTACCTGTACGCCCGCCAGTTCCTGGTAGCCGCCGGTGTTGGCGCGGGCGACCTGCCGGACCAGGGGGTGCCCGGGCACGGGGAGGAAGCCGACCTCGCCCGCGCCGCCCGTCCAGCCGCGGTGCAGTCGGCCGCCGAGCACCAGGGCGGCGCCCAGGCCCTCCTCGTTCCACAGCAGGACGAAGTCCTCGTGGCCTCGGGCGGCGCCGAGCCGCTGTTCGGCGACGGCGGCCAGGTTCACGTCGTTCTCGTACTCGACCGGCATCGGCAGGGCCGCCGCCAGCTCGTCGAGGAGGGTGGGGGAGTGCCAGCCGGGGAGGTGGCTGGCGTACCGCAGCCGGCCGGTCTGCGGGTCGAACGCGCCCGGGGTGGCGATGACGAGGCGGTGCAGGTCGCAGCGCTGGAGCCCGGCGGCCTTGACGGCCTCGCCGAGCGCCTCGGTGACCTGGTCGACGGCGCCGGCGCCCTCGGAGTAGGGGAGTTCGAAGGTGCCGACCACCGCGCCGGTCAGATCGGCCACGGCCGCGACGATCCGTTCGGGGGTGACGTCCAGTCCGCCGACGTGGGCGGCCCGGGCGTTGAGCGTGTACAGCTGGGCGCTCGGGCCGGGGCGGCCGCCGTCGGTGCCGGTGGCCACGACCAGCCCGGCCTCCTCCAGCCGGGCCAGCAGTTGGGAGGCGGTCGGCTTGGACAGTCCGGTCAGCCGGCCGATCCGGGTCCGCGACAGGGGGCCGTGCGTCAGCAGCAGCTCCAGGGCGGCGCGGTCGTTCATGGCGCGCAACAGGCTGGGCGTACCGGGGGTGGCGGCGGGCATGGAGCGGTTCTCCCTCACCGAGATGAACTGTTAGGTAAGTTTCCTATCACCGTTCGAGCCCTGTCAATGGCGCCGCCCCGCAGGATGTGACCTGCGGGGCGGCGAAAGCGTTCGATGCGGCGGCTACTTGGTGATCCGGGGATTGCCGGGCGCGCTCGGTCCGGGGATCGGTGTGGTGGCCAGTGCCTGCGGGGACGTCGGGTTCGACATCGCCGACGGCGCCGCCACGGAGGCCGACGGGTCGGCGGCCTCCTCGGCCTCCTCCGCGTCCGGCAGCCCGCCGATGATCCGGATGCCCGCCGCGTCGAAGGCCTCCTTGATCCGCCAGCGCAGTTCGCGCTCCACGGCGAACTGCTGACCGGGCATCGTCTTCGCCGACACCTTCACCGTCATCGAGGCCAACAGCACCTCGTCCAGGCCCAGTACCTCCACCGGACCCCACAGGCGCTCGTCCCACGGGGACTCCTTCGCCATGGCGTCCGCGACCTCCTGGACCACCTCGCGCAAGTGGGAGAGCCGCTCGGTCGGCTTGACCTGCACGTCCACGCCCGCCGTGGCCCAGCCCTGGCTGAGGTTGCCGATCCGCTTGATCTCGCCGTTGCGGACGTACCAGATCTCGCCGTTGTCGCCGCGCAGCTTCGTCACGCGCAGCCCGACCTCGATGACCTCGCCGGAGGCCACCCCCGCGTCGATCTTGTCGCCGACGCCGTACTGGTCCTCAAGGATCATGAACACGCCGGACAGGAAGTCCGTCACCAGGTTCCGCGCACCGAAACCGATCGCCACACCGGCCACACCGGCACTCGCCAGCAGCGGCGCGAGATCGATCTTCAGCTCGGCGAGCACCATCAGCACCGCCGTGCCGAGGATCAGGAACGAGGCCACCGACCGCAGCACCGAACCGATCGCCTCGGATCGCTGACGCCGGCGCTCCGCGTTGACCAGCAACCCGCCCAGCGTCGTCCCCTCGACGGCCGCCGCACCCCGGTTCATCCGGGATATGAGCCTGGTCAGCGACTTGCGGATCACCGAGCGCAGCGCGAACGCGATCACCAGGATGAAGACGATCCGCAGCCCCATGGCCAGCCAATCGGCCCAGTTCTGCTCTATGAAGTCCGCGGCGTTGGTGACGCTCTCCGCGGCGTCGTCGGTGGTCGCTGCCAGCGGTAGCAGGGTGGCGGGCGAGGGCACGGCGGGAACCTCCAGGCATAGCGGTCTGCCCGCGAGAGGTTTGTGCGGGCAGACCAACCACACTAACGGGGCACTCGCCCGACCTTGTTGTCGTCGTGGAGGGAGAGACCAGACTCACCCGGCGAGAAGGCGGGTGTGGTTGAAAACACCCCGGACCCGTTACGGGCGCGTGGTGGCGCTTCGACCTGCCATAAGGGGAGACTGGAGAGCAGATCGTCCCGGCGCGAGCCACGCGCCGCCGGCGTACAAGGAGGCAGTCCGTGCCGCACGTCCTGGTCCTCAATGCGTCGTACGAGCCGCTCGGCGTCGTACCGCTCCGCCGCGCGCTCGTCCTCGTCCTGGAGAACAAAGCAGTCTCCTTGGAGGAATCCGGCGCCTTTCTGCACAGCGCGACGAGAGCCGTCCCCGCTCCCAGCGTGGTCCGGCTCAAGCGCTTCGTGCGGGTCCCCTACCGGGGGCCCGTTCCGCTCACCCGCCGCGCGCTCTTCGCCCGAGACGGCGGACGCTGCATGTACTGCGGGGCCGTCGCCACCAGCGTCGACCACGTCATCCCGCGCAGCCGGGGTGGGCAGCACGCGTGGGACAACGTCGTCGCCGCGTGCCGACGCTGCAACCACGTCAAGGCGGACCGCCACCTGCTGGAACTGGGCTGGCGGCTGCGGCACCAGCCGGCACCGCCGTCGGGCCTCGCCTGGCGGATCATCGGCACCGGCCACCGGGACCCGCGGTGGATGCCGTACCTCCAGCCGTACGGGGCCGACGACGCCCTCGATCGGATCGGGATCGGGGTGACGGCCGCCGCGTCCTAGCCTCCCGGCCGCTTCAGCCTCGCCGGCGTTTGAGGCGCGGGGTCTGGGGCGGAGCCCCAGGCAACCCCGGCTCCGCCGGGCACCGGGCTCCGCCCGGACCCGCGCCTCAAACGCCGGCGAGGCTGGTTTTGCGCGGCCGGGCCGGATGGGGCCGCCCGGCCGGGCCCCGGTCGGTCAGGGGGTGACCGCTCGGGCCGTGGCCGACCAGAGGCTGCAGCCGAAGCGCGTCGCGCGCCTGTCGCACGTGACGCGGACGAACCGGGTCCCCGGCGCGTCCAGGTGGACGGTGTCCGTGCCGCCCCGGGAGGTGACCGACGCCGCCGCGCGCCAGGTGACCCCGTCCGCGGAGGTCTCGACCCGGTACGCGGACGCATACGCGTCCTGCCAGCGCAGGGTCAGCAGGCCGATCCTGGCGGGGGCGGCCAGTTCGGCCTGCCACCACGCCCCGTCCACCGCGGGGGACGACCACCGGGTGGTGTCGGCTCCGTCCAGGACCGCCGAGGCGGGGAAGGCCGGGGTCTCGTCGCCGGACGAGGAGGCCTTCGCGCCCCGCAGCAGGTCCGGGCCGCCCGTGCGGGGCACCGCCCGGACCGTCAGGGTGCGCGACTGACCGGCGAAGGTCACCGGGACGGAGTAGACCCCCGCCGGGGTGCCGGCCGCGACGGTGACCTCCAGCGGGACGCTGACCAGGGTTCCCCGGGGGGCCTTCACCTCGCCCGGGACGCGGACCGCGATCCCCGGCGGCGGGGCAGCCGACAGCGCGCCCCGGACCTCGCCGGGCCGCAGGGCGGACAGGTCCGCGGACACCCGCAGCGGGGCGCCGCCTATCTCCACGTCCGCCCGCCCGCCGCCGGCCAGCTCGAAGCGGGCCGCGGGCCCGTCCCCGAGCCAGGGCACCACGTGGTGCACGGCGGGGGAGGCCCCGGGCCAGACCAGCCGTACCGCGTCGGCCCGCAGACCTCGCAGGTCGGCCTGGGTCCACCCGGAGGCGCCCGCGTCGGCGACCTTGCGCCAGCCCTCGCCCGGTACGTGTGCCTCCACCGTGGCGAGCGTCCCGGGCGCGAGCGGGTCCGTCATCACGGTGACCGCCGACACGGGGCGTACGCCGTCCAGCCGGACGGTCCACGCGTCGGCGCCCCGCGACACCGTGCCGACGGTCCGCGACGCTCCCGTCCAGCTGTCCGCCTCGGCGGTGGCCTTCGTGAGGAAGGCGTCCAGTACGGCCGTGTCCACCCGGGTGTCGCGGGTCTCCGCGAGCCCGGCGCGGGCCTGCGCCAGGGCGCGCGAGGCCTTCCAGGCCGCCGCGCCGTCCCCCCGGGCCTGGGCCCGGAGCATGTCCACGGCCAGTTCGCCGGCCGTTCCGTACTCCGCCAGCCGGTCCAGCCACGGGCCGGCCTCGTCGGTGAGACCGGGCAGCCGGGAGGGGGCCTCCCGCAGCACGGTGAAGGCGGCGCGCAGCCGTGCGCCGGCCGCCCGGTCGCCCGCGGCGCGGGTCCGCCAGAACTCCTCGACGAGCGGCCTCAGGTACGCGGACTCCTCCTGCTTGAGCCCCGACGAGGCGGTGTTCCCGGCGAGGGCGGCCAGTGCCTTGCGGGCCCGGGGGTCCGGGCCCGCGAGATCGCGTACCGCCGCCGCCCACGATTCGCCCGCCCGGTAGCCGCGCGGGTTCCACGCGTAGTCCGCCGCCGTGAACACGGGGATCCGCGACAGGGTGCCCTGCGGCATCGCGTTGAGCATCAGCCCCGCCGAGGCGCCGGCCACCACCGGGTCCCGCCCCGCGTACGGGCCGAGGAAGATCCGGCCCGGATCCCAGTCGTTGACCGGGTAGTTGTCCATGGTGACCAGCGCGTGCTGCCCGAAGGCGGCCCGGGCCCCGGCCAGTTCCCTGCCGGTGATGGTGCGGGGCACCACCCCGACGCCCGTCCACGCGACCTCGACGCGCGCGTTCAACGCGCCGCCGAGCGCGCTCCGGTAGCCGGTGGGGCCGTCCTGGAAGTACTCGGTCGGCAGCAGCGACAGCGCGGGCGCCCCCGGGTAGCGGGCGGCGAGGTGCGCGGCCAGCTCGTTGGCGACCTCGGCGTGCGCCTTCGCGGCGGCGGCGGGGCCCCTTCCGTACCGTTCGCGGTCCTCCAGGCAGCCCCACTCCGTGTAGCTGACGTCCTGGAACTGGAGCTGGAACGCCCGGAAGCCGAGGTCCCACATGGCGTCCACCTTGCGGGTGAGCGCCGCCCGCTCGGCCGCCGAGGACAGGCACATCGACTGGCCGGGGGTCACCGCCCAGCCGAGCACCACCCGGTTGGCGCGGGCCCGCTCGGCGAGCGCCCGGAACTCGGCCTGCCGCTCGGGCGGGTAGTCCTCGCGCCACCGCGTGGTGCGGTACGTGTCGTCGCCGGGCGCCAGCAACAGCCGGTTCTGCTTGGTGCGTCCCATGAAGTCGAGCTGGGCGAGCCGTTGCTCGCGGGTCCAGGGGTCCCCGTAGAAGCCCTCGGTGACACCGCGCACGGGAGCCGTCGGCCAGTCCCGTACGCGCACCCCGGGGGCCTTCGTGGTGCCCGTCGGGAGGAGTTGGCGCAGCGTCTGCGCCGCGTTGAAGAGGCCGTCGTCGCCCACGCCGGCGAGCGCGACGGTGTTCCGGTCGCCGACCCTGCCCACCGCGATGCGGTAGCCCCCGGACGGCAGGTCCCCCGCCTCGGCCGCACCCAGCGCCCGCAGTGCGGCGAGGGCGTCGGGGCCCTGGAGGCGTACGACGAGGCCGTGTTCGGGCAGCGCGTCCCCGGGGGCCCGTTCGTGCAGGGTCCGCACGCCGGCCCCGCGCAGGGTGGTCCGGACGACCTCGGCGGCGTACGGGTCGGCGTCCGGCGCCGCCACCAGCACGGCCTCGGTGCCCACCGGCACCGCGTGCGCCGGATCGGCCCTCATCGACTGCGGGCGCGGCCACACGGCCGGCCCGTCGGCGGCGGTCCGCGGCGCGTCGGAGCCCGGATCGAGGACCGGATCGGGCGAGGCACCGGACGCGGCGGGCGAGGCGCCGTTCGCCGCGGCGCCGCCCGCCCCCGGCTTCGACGCGGGCGTGTCGGGCATGTCGGGCGCCGAGGGTGAGGCGGACATCACCAAAGGCCCGGAAGCGGTCGCTCCGCCCAAGAGCGTCCCCATGACGGCGATCACCGCCGCCGTGGCCCGCTTCTTGCCCCTGAGCTGCACGGAGCCTCCCCGTCCCGAGTCGTCCCCCGCTCGTACGAACGAGCCAGAGCCCACCATTCGCACGGTGCGAGTGTCAATGCGGATGGGGGATCTGGAGCGGATTCGCCAGGAATGCGCGGCCGTCGACTGGGTAGGGCTGCGTTGGTCCGCTCTGTTCCGACACGCGTGCCACGAGGGTGTCCCCCCGGGCACGTTCCACCGAACCCGCGCGAAGGAGTGCTCAGATGAACGTCCGGACCAACCGCACGATCCACACCGCCCGCAAAACCGCCGCCCGTCCCCTCGCCCCGCTCGCCCACCTGCCGACCCAGGCCGGACTGCCGGACGCGCCCCTGACCAGCGAGCCCCCGCTCGCCGACTCCGCGCACGCGCCGCTGACCAGCGAGCCGCCCCTCACCGCCGAGGCCCCGCTGACCAGCGAGCCGACCACACCCGCCGCGGCCGCGGCCGCGGGCAACTAGACAGGGACTTGACCATGGACGATCTCGCCCGGCTCGCGGAACTGCACGGCATCGCCACCAGCTACCAGCCCGCCGCCGACGTGACCGTCCAGGTCCCGCACGCCACCATCACGACGGTGCTGGCGTGCCTCGGGGTGCCCGCCGACACGCCCGAGGAGATCCGGGCCGCCGTCGCGGAAGCCGCCCTGGAGGCCGCCGTGCGACCCCTGCCCCGCACGGTGGTGCACTGGCGGGGGGAGCCCCTGCCGGCCGCGCCGCCGGGGAGCCGGGTGCTGCTGGAGGACGGCGGGGAGGCCCCGTGGGGCCCCGACCTGCCGCTCGGCGTGCACCGGCTCACGGCCGAGGCGCCCGAGGGCCGCACCGCCGAGGCCACGCTGATCGTGGCCCCCGACCGGGCCCCGGCCGCGCCCGGCCGGACGACCCACGGGCTGCTCGTCCAGCTCTACTCGCTGCTGTCCGAGCGCTCCTGGGGCATGGGCGACCTCGGCGACCTGGCCGAACTCGCCCGCTGGGCGGGTCGCGCCCACGGCGCCGGTTTCATCCAGGTCAACCCGCTGCACGCGGCCGTTCCCGGGACGCCGACCGACCCGTCCCCCTACCGTCCCTCCACCCGCCGCTTCCCGGACCCGGTCCACCTGCGGATCGAGGACGTCCCCGAGTACGCCGACTGCCCCGACCGGACGGCCCTGGACGAGCTGGCGGCACGCGGAGCCGAGCTGCGCCGCGCGGTCCTGGAGAAGGGCGAGCTCATCGACCGGGACGCGGTGTGGGAGCTCAAGCGGCGGGCCCTGGAGCTGCTGTACGTCGTCCCGCGCACGGCCGGGCGCGCTGCGGCCTACGCCGCGTTCCGCACCGAACAGGGGGACCCGCTGGACCGGCACGCGGCCTGGTGCGCCGGGCACGCCGGGGAGGATCCACGGGAGCGGGCCGACTTCCACCGCTGGCTGGTCTGGCTGACGGTCGAGCAGCTCGCCGCCGCCCAGAGCGCCGCCCGGGAGGCGGGCATGGCGGTCGGTATCGTGCACGACCTGGCGGTCGGCGTGCACCCGCAGGGCTCGGACGTCGCCGGACCGCGCCACTACGCCGAGGACATCTCCGTGGGCGCCCCGCCGGACGCCTTCAACGCGCGGGGCCAGGACTGGGGGCTGCCGCCCTGGCGGCCCGACGCGCTGGCCGCCGCCGGGTACGCGCCCTTCCGGGACCTGCTGCGCGGGGTGTTCCGGTACGCGGGCGCGCTGCGCATCGACCACGTCATGGGGCTGTTCCGGCTCTGGTGGATCCCCCGTGGCACCCCGCCGGCGGAGGGCACGTACGTCTCCCACGACGGGGAGGCGATGCTGGCGATCCTGGTCCTGGAGGCCCACCGGGCCGGGGCGCTGGTCGTCGGCGAGGACCTCGGGACGGTGGAGCCGAGGGTCCGCGACGCCCTGGCCCGGCGCGGGGTGCTCGGCACCTCGGTGCTGTGGTTCGAGCGCGACTGGGCGTGCGGCGGAGCCCCGCTGGAGCCCGAGCAGTGGCGGGCGGACTGCCTGGCGACGGCCACGACGCACGATCTGCCGCCCACCGCCGCGAAGCTGGCCGGGGCCCATGTCGAACTGCGCGACCGGCTCGGTCTGCTCGCCCGCCCGGTGGAGGTGGAACGGGCCGAGGGCGAGGCCGACACCGCCGAGTGGCTGGCCCTGCTGGACCGGCTCGGCCTGGAGACCAAGGACGAGGAGTCCGCCGTGCGGGCCCTGTACGGCTTCCTGCTGCGCACGCCCGCCCGGCTCGTCGGCGTGTGGCTGCCGGACGCGGTGGGGGACCGGCGGCCGCAGAACGTGCCGGGGACCTGGGACCAGTACCCCAACTGGCGGCTGCCGATCGCCGACGGGTCGGGGCGACCGTTGACGCTGGAGGCGCTGACGGCCTCCTCGCGGGCGAACGCCCTGCTGAGCGCGGTGCGCGAGGGCGTACGGACCCGTACGGCACCCCCGGGCGCGCGCTCCGTTTAGGTGTTCGCTACTTTTGCACCGTGGACAAGAAGAACGCACTGCGCGCCGGCGCCGTCACGGCCGGAACGACGCTGATGATGCTGCTGATGACGTCTCCCGCCCTCGCGCTGACCCGCGACGACGGCGACGACCCGGCTCCGCCCCTGAGCATTGGCGAGACGCTCGGCCTGTTCGTGGCCACGCCGATCGTGCTGTTCCTGGTCATCGCGGGCCTCGTCATGGTGGGCGACAAGTCGCGCAAGCAGCAGCCCACGGACTGACGTCCGTTCACGTGACCGCTCCCGCGCGGGGTGGTCACCCCTCATGACTTCCGGGGCGCCGGGGGTCCGTACGCCGACGCGTGTCGGCCGTGTCGCGGACTCCCGGCGCCCCGTCGTGTTCACGGGGTCCCGGCCCGCGACGTGCACGCGGCCCCGGCGGCAGGCCCTCACGGGGTCCCGGCGAGCAACTTCCTGAGCAGGCCGGTGAGGACCTCGACCTCCTGCGGGTCGAGCCCGGTGAGCGCGGCGCGCTGTACCTCCAGGCCCGCGGTGACGGCCTCGTCGATGAGCGTCAGGCCCCGGTCGGTGATCGTCACGTGGAGCCCGCGCCGGTCGTGCGGGTCGGGGCTGCGGGTCAGCAGTCCTGCCTTCTCCAGCTTGTCCAGACGCCCGGTCATGCCGCCCGTGGTGAGCATCAACGTCGCGGACAGCTGCCGGGGCGAGAGGGTGTACGGCATTCCGGATCGCCTCAGGGTGGCGACGACGTCGAACTCCCCGCGGGAGATCCCGTAGCGGTTGTAGGTCCGTTCCATCTCGTCGCCCATGGCCTTGGTGATCCGGTAGATCCGGCCGAAGACGGCCATGGGTGCGGTGTCGAGATCCGGTCGTACGGCGTACCACTGAGCGGTGATCGCGTCGACGGCGTCCTTGTTCTCCTCGGTCATGGGCGCAGTATCCGGCTTCCGTTTGATTGAACGCAAGAAAGTTGCTTGACGGAAAGTAGCTTAACGCTAAGCTACTTCCAAGCGATCTAACGGGGGAGTGGTTCACGTGGGCGAGGACAAGGCGAGGCGGCCGGCGGGGGAACGGGTGCGGGGGGAGCGGTCCCTGCTCCTCGGGGTGGGGATCAGCGCGATCGGGATCGGCATGTACGTCCCCTTCTCGCTCGTCTTCTTCCACCACGTCACGGGACTCTCCTTCGCCGTCGTCGGCGTCGTGCTCACCGTGACCGGCCTGGCCGGACTCGCCGTCATGCCCCTGGCCGGCTCGGCCGTCGACCGGTTCGGGGCGCGGAAGGTCAACCTGCTCCTCTACGCGATCCGGGCCCTCGGCTTCGCGCTCTACCCGCTCGCCGACACGCTCCCCGCCTTCGCCGCCGTCGCCCTGGTCACCGCCCTCGCGGACCGGTCGTTCCCCGTCGTCCAGCAGTCCCTGATCGGGGAAGTGGCCCGCGGTTCCTCCCGCGACCGGCTCCAGGCCTCCATCCGGGCCCTGCAGAACGCCGGCATGGGAGCCGGCGCGCTGATCGTCTCGGGCGTCCTGGCGGTGTGGGGCACCGCCGGATTCACCCACACCGCCTGGGGCAACGCGGTCGCCTTCGCGCTCGCCGGAATGCTCGTCGCCCGTGTGAAGCCGGTGCGGGACGCTTCGACCTCTGCCGCGGCCGGTTCGGCCGGGCCGCCGCCCGCCGGATACCGCATGGTGCTGGCCGACCGCCCCTTCCTCGGCCTGACCGCCGCCAACTTCCTGACCGCGCTCGGCTACTCGGCGCTGTCCGTGCTCTTCCCGCTCTACATCGCCACCTGGCTGAACGGCCCCGACTCCCTCACCGGGGCCGCCTTCACCGTCAACACCGCCCTGTGCGCCGGCGCCGGAGTCCTGATCGCGAGCCGGGTCCGCCGCTCCGGAGCCCGCCGGACCCGCTCCGCCGCGCTCGGCGCCCTGCTCTTCGCGGCCGCGTTCGTGGGCCAGATCGTGCTCGGCACCGTACGGCCCGGACGGACCGCGACCCTGATCGCCCTGCTGGTCATCGTGGTCGTCTACACGGTCGGGGAACTGGTCCACAGCCCGTCGGGCGGCGCCCTGTCGGTGTCGGCCGCGCCCGAGGCCGTACGCGGCCGCTACCTCGCCACCTACCAACTGTCCTACTCCCTGGCCTCGGCCCTGGCCCCGTCCCTGTTCACCGCCCTGCTCTCGGTCGACGGCCGGCTCCCCTGGGCCGTCCTGACCGTGGCCGCCCTCGGCGCCGCACTGGCCCTGACCCGGCTGGAGCGCCGACTCCCGGCGGAAGCCGTGTACGCGGTGCCCCCGGCCGCGACGGCGACCCCGACGCCCGCACCGATCCCGCGCGAGAGCGTCGCCGGCGCCGCCTGAGCCGCGCCCGAGTCCCGCTCCCTTGTCTTCTCCCATCCGCTCCCATCCGCCCGAGGAGCTCTCGTGAACCGCTTCGCCACCGTCGCCCTGACCGCCCTGGCCCCCGTCTCCTGGGGTTCCACCTACGCCGTCGCCACCGAACTGCTGCCGCCGGACCGGCCCCTGTTCACCGGGGTCATGCGGGCCCTGCCCGCCGGACTGCTGCTCGTCGCCCTGTCCCGGACCCTCCCCAAGGGCGAGTGGTGGTGGAAGTCGGCGGTCCTGGGCACCCTCAACATCGGCGCCTTCTTCCCGCTGCTCTTCCTCTCCGCCTACCGGCTGCCGGGTGGCGTCGCCGCCGTACTCGGCGCCGCCGGACCGCTGTTCGTCGTCGGGCTCGCCGCGCTGGTCCTGGGGGAGCGGGCGCGGCTGAGGACCGTGCTCGCCGCAATCGTGGCCGCGTTCGGGGTGGGCATGGTCGTCCTGACCGCGCAGGCCCGGCTGGACCTCGTCGGGATCATCGCCGGAGTGGTCTCCTCCGCCTCCATGGCCGCCGGCACCGTGATGACGAAGCGCTGGGGACGCCCCGAGGGCGTCGGCCCGCTGGCGGTGACCGGCTGGCAGCTCACCGCCGGCGGCCTGTTCATCATCCCGATCGCCGCTCTCGTGGAGGGGGCGCCGCCGGCCCTCGACGGCAGGGCCCTCCTCGGCTACGGCTACATGATGCTGATCAACACCGGGATCGCGTACTGGCTCTGGTTCCGCGGCATCGGCAAGCTGACCGCCACCTCCGTCACCCTGCTCGGCCCGCTGTCCCCGCTCACCGCCGCCGTCATCGGCTGGGCCGCCCTCGGACAGGCGCTGACCCCGGTACAGGTGCTGGGCATGGCCATCGCCTTCGGCGCGACCGTGGCGGGACAGCTCGCGCAGCGGACGCCCAAGGCGCCCGGACCGACGGACGAGGCCGAGGTGATCCCCGTGGAACCGTTCAGTCCTGCTGAAAAGACCGATCGAAATGTTTCGATGGACCTGGGCAATGGTGGGATGCGACGGTAGACCACGCACCGCACCCCATCCTCAGGAGGAGACACCCAGTGCCCGTCACGGACCGCGCCCACACCGCTTCGCGGACCCGGCAGCCCGGCCAGTCCGCCCAGTCCGGGCAGCGCGAGCGGCCCGGAGGCACCGGTGCGAAGGGGGCCGCCGGACTCGGCGTCGCGCTCGCGCTGGTCGCGACGGTCGTCTGGTCCGGCAGCTTCGTCGCCACCCGCGGCATGGCCGACACCGTGCCCCCGATCCAGGCCGTCTTCTGGCGCTGGGTCATCGCCGCGGTCGCCGTCGCCCCCTTCGCCGCCCGCCAGGCCTGGGCCCAGCGGGCCCTGCTCCGCGCACACCTCGGCTACGTGTGCCTGGCCACGCTCTTCGGCGTCACCCTGTACAACACGCTCGTCCACCAGGCCGGATTGACCACCTCCGCCTCCAACATGGGCATGATCATGGCCGCTTCGCCGGTCATCATGGCCCTGTACGCCCGCCTCGGCGGCGAACGACTCGGAGCCCGCCGCGTCCTCGGAATGCTGCTCGCCGCCTTCGGGGTGCTGCTCCTCGTCGGGGACGGCTCGCTCGGCTTCGAGTTCACCGCCGGCGACCTGTGGATGTTCGGCGCCGCCCTGTCCTTCGCCACCTACAGCGCCCTGCTCAAGCGCAGGCCCGCCGAACTGGGCGGACTCGCCTTCCTGCTCGCCACCTTCGTGCTCGGCGCGCTGATGCTGGCGCCCGCGTACGCCGTGTCCCTGTCCGTCCAGGGCGGTTTCGCCCTCACCCCCGCCACCGCAGGCATGCTGCTCTACGTCGGCGTGATGTCCTCCGCCGTCGCCTTCTTCGCCTGGAACAAGGCCGTCGCGGTCATCGGCGCCGCCCGCGCCGGCGTCGTGTACTACCTCCAGCCCGTCTGCGTCGCCGGCCTCGGACTGCTGCTGCTGGGCGAACGGACCGGCCCCGCCCAACTCCTCTGCATGGCGCTGATCCTGGGCGGCGTGGCCCTCGGTGCCCGGCGGTAGGTTCGGTCCCATGATCGAGTGGGACATCAAGAAGCTGCGGATCCTGCGGACCCTGGCCGACCGGGGCACCGTGACCGCGACGGCCGAGGCGCTGCACATGACGCCCTCGGCCGTTTCGCAGCAGCTGACCAACCTCGCCCGGCAGTTGGGGGTTCCACTACTGGAGGCCCAGGGGCGCGGGGTGCGGCTCACCGACGCCGCGCACCTGGTCCTGCGGCACGCCGAGGCCGTGTTCGCCCAGCTCGAACGAGCCGACGCCGAACTCGCCGGCTACCTGTCGGGGGATGCGGGCGAGGTCCGGATCGGCGCCTTCTCCACCGCTGTGCCCGTCCTCGTCGTCCCGGCCGTCGCCGCCCTGCGCCGGACCCACCCCGGCGTGGAGGTGCGCGTCCGGGAGACCGAGGCCGCCGAATCGTACGAGCTGCTGTCCGCGGGCGCCGTCGACCTGGCGCTTTCCCTCGCGGCCCATGCCCCGACCGCCCGTGACCCCCGTTTCACCCGGGTCACACTGCTGGAGGACCCGCTGGACGTGGCCCTGCCCCCCGACCACCCGCTGGTGGCCGCGCCGGCCGTGCGACTGGCCGACCTGTCCGGGGACCGGTGGATCTACGGGGGCAGCGGGCCCTGGTCGGAGATCACCCGCAACGCGTGCGAGGCCGCCGGGTTCGTCCCCGAACAGGCCCACTCCGCGTCGGGTTGGACGGCCATCCTCGCCATGGTCGAGGCCGGCATGGGCGTGGCGCTCGTCCCGCGCATGGTGACGGGCCGCGCATCCGGCGTCGCCGTCCGGGTGCTGGCCCACGACCGGCCGACCCGGCACGTGGTCGCGGCCCTGAGGCGCGGCTCCGCGTCGGCGCCGGCGCTGGCCCACGTACTGGCCGCGCTCAGAGCCGTCCCGGCGTCCTGAAGCTCCGGCGCCCACGCCCCGGCGGCCACGCGCGAGGGGCGCCCCCGGTACGCGTGTCGCGCACCGGGGACGCCCCTCGTCGGTCGGGCCGCGGCGTCAGGACGCGGCGGCCGCGTCCGCCGCCTGGGCCTTCAGCGCCCGCTCGACACCCGAACGGGACTCCGAGACCAGCCGGCGCAGACCCGCGCCAGGGTCGGCCGAGGCCAGCCAGGCGTCCGTCGCGGTCAGGGTCTCCTCGGAGACCTGGAGCGCCGGGTACAGGCCCACCGCGATCTGCTGGGCGATCTCGTGGCTCCGGGTGTCCCAGACCTCCTTGACCACCGCGAAGTACTTCTCGGTGTACGGGGCGAGGAGCTCACGCTGATCGGTCTGCACGAAGCCGCCGATCACCGCCTCCTGAACCGCGTTGGGCAGCGAGTCGCCCTCGACGACCGAGGCCCACGCCTGTGCCTTGGCCTCCGCCGTCGGACGCGCCGCCCGGGCGGTGGCCGCGTGGCGCTCGCCCGCCGCGGTGGCGTCCCGCTCCAGCTCGGCCGCGATGGCCGGCTCGTCGAGGACGCCCGTGACGACCAGGCGCTCCAGGAACGCCCACCGCAGCTCGGTGTCGACGGCCAGGCCCTCGATCTCCGCGGAGCCGTCGAGCAGCGCCGACAGGTACGTCAGCTGTCCCTCGGTCCGGGCCGTCGCCGCGAAGGCACGGGCCCAGGCCAGCTGGTGGTCACTGCCCGGTGCGGCCGACCGCAGGTGCTCCAGCGTGGCCTCGGTCCAGTCGGCGAGGCCCTGCTCCCGCCACGCCGGGTCGGCGTACAGGTCGATGGCCAGCTTCACCTGGCGGTGCAGCGACTGCACCACACCGATGTCCGACTCCTTGCCGATGCCCGACAGCACCAGCGCCAGGTAGTCGCGGGTGGCCAGTTCGCCGTCCCGCGTCATGTCCCACGCCGAGGCCCAGCACAGGGCGCGCGGCAGGGACTCGGTGAAGTCGCCCAGGTGCGCGGTGACGTTGGCCAGCGAGATGTCGTCCAGGCGGACCTTCGCGTAGGACAGGTCGTCGTCGTTGAGCAGCACCACCGTCGGGCGGGCGCGGCCCACCAGCTCCGGCACCGCCGTCAGCTCGCCGTCGATGTCCAGCTCGATCCGGTCCGAGCGGACCAGCAGGCCGTCGCGCAGGTCGTACAGGCCGACCGCGATCCGGTGCGGGCGCAGCACCGGCTCGCCCTTGGCGCCGGCGGGCAGCGCGGGCGCCTCCTGGCGGACGGCGAAGGAGGTGATGACGCCCTGCGCGTCGGTCTCGACCTCCGGACGCAGGATGTTGATGCCGGCCGTCTCCAGCCACGCCTTCGACCAGGCGGTCAGGTCGCGGCCGGAGGTCTCCTCCAGCGCGCCCAGCAGGTCGGACAGGCGGGTGTTCCCGAACGCGTGCGCCTTGAAGTACGCCTGCACACCCTTGAAGAAGGCATCCATGCCGACGTAGGCGACGAGCTGCTTGAGCACCGAGGCGCCCTTGGCGTACGTGATCCCGTCGAAGTTGACGAGCACGTCGTCCAGGTCACGGATGTCCGCCATGATCGGGTGCGTGGACGGCAACTGGTCCTGCCGGTACGCCCAGGTCTTCATGGAGTTCGCGAACGTGGTCCACGCGTGCGGCCACTTCGAGCCCTCGGCGTACGCCTGGCAGGCGATCGAGGTGTACGTCGCGAACGACTCGTTCAGCCACAGGTCGTTCCACCACTCCATGGTGACCAGGTCGCCGAACCACATGTGCGCGAGCTCGTGCAGGATGGTCTCGGCGCGCACCTCGTACGCCGCGTCCGTCACCTTCGAGCGGAAGACGTACTGGTCGCGGATGGTGACCGCGCCCGCGTTCTCCATGGCGCCCGCGTTGAACTCCGGCACGAAGAGCTGGTCGTACTTCGCGAAGGGGTAGTCGTACGCGAACTTCTCCTGGAACCAGTCGAAGCCCTGCCGCGTGACGTCGAAGATGGCGTCCGCGTCGAGGAACTCGGCGAGCGAGGGCCGGCAGTAGATGCCGAGCGGCACCGACTGCCCGTTCGGACCCTCGTACGAGCTGTGGACGGCGTGGTACGGCCCGACGATCAGCGCGGTGATGTACGAGGAGATCCGCGGGGTCGGCTCGAAGCGCCAGACGTCGTCCTTGACGTCCGCGGCCTCCGCCCCCTCGGGAATGTCCCGCGGGGAGTTCGAGATGACCGTCCAGCCCTCGGGGGCCGTCACGGTGAACCGGAACGTCGCCTTCAGGTCGGGCTGCTCGAAGCTGGCGAAGACCCGCCGCGCGTCCGGCACCTCGAACTGGGTGTACAGGTAGGCCTGCTGGTCGACCGGGTCGACGAAGCGGTGGAGGCCCTCACCGGTGTTGGTGTAGGCGCAGTCCGCGACGACCCGGAGCTCGTTGGCCCCGGCGACGAGGTGGTCCAGCTCGATCCGGGAGTCCCGGAAGACCGCGGCCACGTCCAGTGCCTTGCCGTTCAGCACGACCTCGTGCACGGCCGGCGCGACCAGGTCGATGAAGGTCTCGGCGCCCGCCTCGGCGGAGTCGAACCGCACGGTGGTCACGGAGGGGTAGGTGCCGCCCTCCTGCGCACCGCTGAGATCGAGTTCGATCTCGTACGAGTCGACGGTCAGCAGCTTCGCTCGCCGCTGGGCCTCTTCACGGGTCAGGTTCGTGCCAGGCACGCGTTCATCTCCTTCGATGGTCGTTGCCCCGCCATCCTTCCACGCGCGCGGCGCAACCGCCCCGGACTAATCCACGGGCGAACGCGGCATCCCCTTTCGGGGGTTTCGTCCCGGCACGGCACCGCGCCCCACCGGAGGAATCAGGTGGGGCGCGGTGAGAGGGGGCACCGGGGCGTCGCCCGCGGTGGGGGGATCGACCGGATCAGACCAGGTCGGTGAACAGGTTCCAGCCCGAGCCCAGGGCGGTGCGGGGCTCGAAGGTGGCATCGGGGACGGTCGGGGTGAGGCCGCTCGCCGTGTACAGCCAGAGCTTGCCCTGGGAGTCGCGGGCGACCAGGTCGGACAGGCCGTCGGCGTTCAGGTCGCCGGGGGAGACGATCGCGGTCATGTCCTTCCAACCGCTGCCGACCTGGACCGGCCGCGCGAACGGCACGGCCGTGTCGTGGGTGCCCTGGTACAGCCACAGGCGACCGTCGGTGCCGCGGCCGACCAGGTCGGGGATGCCGTCGCCGGTCATGTCGCCGGCCCCGGTGATCCGGTCCAGGGAGTTCCAGCTGCTGCCGACCTTGAGGCGGTTGTAGAAGCCGGTGCCGGTGCCGCGACCCGGGTACAGGTACAGGTCGCCGCCCTTCTCACGGGCCAGCAGGTCGCCGCGGCCGTCCCCGGTCAGGTCACCGACGCCGATGACGGTGTTGTAGATGCCCCAGCCGGAGCCCAGGTTCACATCGCCCTTCTCGTGCAGCGCCCACAGCTGACCACCGGCGGTGACCTTGAGGACGTTGCCGTTCGGGTTGGTGCCGAGCCCCGAGGTGTGGATCAGGGTGTCGGTGCTGCTCGGCGGCCGGCTGAACGCGTAGTAACCGGTCGGCCCCTCGAAGCCGTCGCGGCCGCTGGAGCGGTAAGCCGAAATGGAGCCGCCGGCTTCACGGGCGATCAGGCTCTTCTTGCCGTAGGCGCCGTTCGGGGAGTCGTCACCGGCGAAGCCGAGGAAGTGCGGGAACTCCAGGTCGTAGCTGCCGGTCTGGTCCAGCCTGCCGTTGCCGAGGCTCGTGTAGACGAAGGCGCCGCCGTCGTTCTTGCGGGCCAGGAGCCGGACGTTGCCGTCCTTGTCGCCCTGGGCGAGGACCTGGTCGAACTGCTGCCAGCCGTGGCCGATCGGAACGGCGTCACCGAACGGGGCGTCGGTCTTGCCGGTGGCGGGCTTGAAGTACAGCAGGCCGTCCGAGCCCCGCATGATCAGGTCGGCCAGGCCGTCCTTGTCGAAGTCGTAGCCCGTTACGAGGTTGAAGAGGTTCCAATGGCCGCCCTTGACCTCGATCGGGTCCGCGTAAGGGCTGGTGGTGTCCGCCTTGCCGGTGCCCGGGTAGAGGAAGAGCTGCCCCTTGGTCGTACGGGCCAGCAGGTCCGGGTGGCCGTCGCCGGTCAGGTCGCCCGCACCCGCCACCTTGTTGAACACGTGCCAGCCGCCGGACGCCCAGCCGGTCGGCGTGGAGCCGTGCGTGGTCGCGGTGTGCAGCTGGATGCCGCCCTGGGTGTTGATGGTCAGGAGCTCGGGGCTGCCGTTCCCGTCGAGGTCGCCGACCGGCACGACCTCCTTGTGCTCGTCGACGTTCTTGATCTCCCCGGTGATCGGGAACTCGGCGGTGGCGCCGGAGTCGTAGCGCACCGACCAGCCGCCCCACACGTTGCGCAGGAGGAAGTCGTCCTTGCCGTTCCCGTCGATGTCCAGGCGCGGGGAGACGGCCGCCGCGGCCTTGCCGGCGGTCTTGGCCTTCGGGGCGGCGACGGCGCCGCCCGGCTGCGGGACGGCCTGTGCGGCGGCGGTCGACTTGCCGGGGACCACCGGCGGCTCGGAGGCGAGGGCCTGCCCGGCGGTGATCATCCCGGTGGCCAGGGCGAGGGCGGTGCAGGTGAGTACGCGCAAGCGGCGAGAGGTGGTGCGGGCGTTCATGAAAGTGTCCCCCAGGACTGCTGTCTCGACCTCCCCCCCTGGGAGGCAAGATGAAATCTAGATCATGCAAAACCCCTGGTGGAAGGGGGTTTTGAGGGCCGGGTGGTGCTGCGGCGGCGCGGTGACGGCGCTGTGACGGGCCGGTGACAATCGGGTCGGGAAGGGGTCGTTCCGATACTCGGGAAGGGGCGGTCCGATACGAGGGCCGATACGAGGGCCGATACGACGCGGGGTCGGACACGACGCCGGCCCGCCCCACCGAGGCGGTGGGACGGGCCGGCGTCGTACGACGGGGCGGGCGGATCAGCCGCGCAGCTCCTCGGCGACCAGCTCGGCGATCTGGACGGCGTTCAGCGCCGCGCCCTTGCGGAGGTTGTCGTTCGAGAGGAACAGCGCCAGGCCGTTCTCGGCCGTCTCGTCGGTGCGGATGCGACCCACGTACGAGGCGTCCTTGCCGGCGGCCTGGAGCGGGGTCGGGATCTCGGAGAGCTCGACGCCCGGGGCGTCCGCCAGCAGCTCGTAGGCGCGCTCGACGCTCAGCGGTCGCGCGAAGCGGACGTTGACCTGGAGCGAGTGGCCGGAGAAGACCGGCACGCGCACGCAGGTGCCCGAGACCTTGAGCTCCGGGAGTTCGAGGATCTTGCGGGACTCGTTGCGGAGCTTCTGCTCCTCGTCGGTCTCGAAGGAACCGTCGTCGACGATCGAGCCCGCGAGCGGCAGCACGTTGAAGGCGATCGGACGCTTGTAGACGCCCGGCTCGGGGAAGGCCACGGCCTCGCCGTCGTGCACCAGCGCGGTGGCCTCGCCCGCGACGGCCTTGACCTGGCCGTCGAGCTCCGCGACACCCGCGACGCCCGAGCCGGAGACGGCCTGGTAGGTGGTGGCGATCAGCGCGGTCAGGCCGGCCTCGTCGTGCAGGGGGCGCAGCACGGGCATGGCGGCCATGGTGGTGCAGTTCGGGTTCGCGATGATGCCCTTGGGGCGGTTCTTGATCGCGTGCGGGTTGACCTCGGAGACGACGAGGGGGACCTCGGGGTCCTTGCGCCAGGCCGAGGAGTTGTCGATCACGACGGCGCCCTGGGAGGCGACCTTCTCGGCGAGGGCCTTGGAGGTGGCGCCGCCGGCGGAGAAGAGCACGATGTCCAGGCCCGAGTAGTCGGCCGTGGAGGCGTCCTCGATGGTGATCTCGCGGCCCTCCCACTCCAGCGTCGAGCCCGCCGAACGGGCCGAGGCGAACAGCCGCAGCTCGTCCACCGGGAACTTGCGCTCGGCGAGGATGCCGCGCATGACTCCGCCGACCTGTCCGGTGGCTCCGACGATTCCGACCCTCACGGTGACTCCTCTTGGTACGTACGACGCGGGCGCGCGTGGAGCCATCATGCGTTCGACCCCACGAGCCTTGTCCAATCCATTGTCCGAGGTGCGGACGGTGTCCTGAATGTGAACCCCCGTGACGACTCCGTGGCGGGTGTGTTGCACCACCTCGAAAGGGCCGTTTACCCAGCGCAGAGCCGATTAGCGTCCGATCGGGCCGTGACCGTTATCCGGACACGGCGTATCGGACATCGAAACGACTGACTCGGGGAGAACCATCGTGCGAGCCATCCGCCACCGCCGCGGGCCCATACCGGCGCCGGCCGCCCTCGCGGCCGTCGCCGTCGCCGCATCCGTCCTGCTCACCTCCACCCCGGCGAACGCCCACGGGCCGCGCCAGGGAGCTTTGGCCAAGGAACTGGTCGAGGAGGTCACCGCCCGCGGGGCCTACCGGCACCTGGCCAGGTTCCAGCAGATCGCCGACGCCAACGGCGGCAACCGGGCCGCGGGCACGCCGGGCCACGCGGCGTCCGCCGCGTACGTCCACGACACGCTCAAGAAGGCCGGCTACCGGGTCTCGTACCAGGACTTCGACATCCACGAGGCCCACACCAGGACGGAGAAGGCCACCGTCGTCGGCGCCGGGGGCCGCGAGCTCGCCACCGCCGCCTTCACCTTCACCAAGTCCACCCCGGCCGGCGGGCTCACCGCCCCGCTCGCCCTCGCCCGGGTCGACGAGACCCCCGGCTGTGAGGCCGAGGACTACGCGGCGGGCTCCTTCGCCGGAAAGATCGCCCTGGTCAAGAGAGGCGCGTGCACCTTCTTCGAGAAGGAGAAGGCGGCCGTGGCGGCCGGCGCGGCCGGGCTGATCGTCTACAACCACAGCGGCACCACCCCGGTGCGCGGCACCTTCTCCTCGCCCGCCGAGGGACTCGTGCCGAGCGCGGGCATCAGCCTGGCCGACGGTGAGGCGCTCGCCGCGTCGGCCGCCGCGGGCGAGGTGACGATCCGCCTGGACCTGGACCAGGAGCACGTCAAGAAGACCACCCGGAACGTGATCGCGGAGACCAGGGGCGGCCGCTCCGACCGCGTCGTCACCGTCGGGGCCCATCTGGACTCGGTTCCCGAGGGCCCGGGCATCAACGACAACGGCTCCGGCTCGGCGGGTCTGTTGGAGGTCGCCCTGAAGCTGGCCGAGGAGACGCGCGGCGGGAAGGGCGGACAGCCCGCCAACAAGGTCCGCTTCGCGTGGTGGTCGGCCGAGGAGCTCGGGCTGCTGGGTTCGGAGCACTACGTGGCGAGCCTGTCCGAGAAGCAGAAGAAGGACATCGCCCTCTACCTGAATTTCGACATGATCGCCTCGCCGAACCCGGCGCAGTTCGTCTATGACGGCGACGACTCGGACAAGACGGGCGAGGGCGCCGGTCCGGCCGGGTCCGCGCAGATCGAGTCCCTGATCAACGGCTTCCTCGACAGGAAGGGCAAGCCGCACGAGGGCAGCGACTTCGACGGCCGCTCCGACTACGGCCCGTTCATCGCGAACGGCATCCCGGCCGGCGGCACGTTCACCGGCGCCGAGGGGATCAAGACGCCCGAGCAGGCCAAGCGGTACGGCGGCACGGCCGGCGCCCCGTACGACCCGAACTACCACGGGGCGGGGGACACGCTGAAGAACGTGGACCTCAAGGCCTTCGACACGAACCTCGACGTGATCGCGCACGCGGTCGGCACCTACGCCGCCGACCTGAGGTCGCTGGGCAGGTAGGCCCGGGGCGGCGGGAACGCCGAAGGGGCGGGCGCTCGGTTCGAGCGCCCGCCCCTCCGTCATGCGATCAGCCGGTCGCCGTTACGGCAGGACCTTCTCGATCTGCACGCTGCCGGTGCCGGCGGCGGTGCCGCGGGCGTTGAGCAGCTTGACCTGGCCGAAGAACTGACGGCCCTCGGGAGCCGCGCTGTTGACCAGGACGTTCGCCGAGACCTGCGCGGAGGCGCCGGTGGCGAGGTTCACCGCGGCGGCCTCGTCGACCTGGACGGAGCCCAGGGCGGCCGAGAAGAACACGTCGCGGTAGTCGTACGTGGTGGTACCGGCCGGGATCGCGTAGCCGATGACCTTCACGGAGTAGGTGCCGGCGGCCGGGTTGACCAGGCTCACGGCCTCCTCGGAGTCGCCGTCGGCGGAGGTGCCGACCTTGACGCCGTCCTTGTAGACCTCGAGGTCGAGGTCCGCACCGGTGTCGGAGACCTTGCCGATCGCGACGTCGAGGCGGGAGACGCCCTCGCCGATCGTGACCTCGCTGGTCTGGGTCTCACCGGCGGCGATGGTCGGCTTGGCGACCTTCGCGGAACCGAGCGGGCCGCCCTGGAGCTTGCCGCCGGAGATGGCCGCGGCCTCGTTCTTGACGGTCAGCTGGACCGGCGCCGGGGTGCCCTGCTTGACCTCGGGCAGCACCTTGACGGCCGGGTCGAAGACCGCGCCGAGGACGGAGACGTCCAGCTTGTACGGGTTGTCGAGCAGCGGCGACGTGCGACGCGACTCGACCTCGATCTCCCAGACACCGGGCTGCGGTTCGGCGTACGACCGCAGGTCGGGGCGGCAGGTGTTCGCCGGGTTGTTGTAGTTCGGGTAGCACTGGGTCGTCGCGCTGTCCTCGACGCCCACGCCGTACGGGTGGATCGAGATGAAGCGCGTCTGGCTGCCGTCCTTCAGACCGCCCAGGGCGACCTCAAGGGTCTTGGCGCCCTGCGGGACCGTCACGAAGTACGACTTGTGGCTGTTGCGCTGCACCGAGGAGGTGTCCGACAGCGTGAAGGACGGCTTCGCCAGCGGGGTGGCGGCGACGACCGTGGTGAGGATCTGCTTGTCGATGCCCTCGGTGGTCGGGTCGTCGAGCTGCAGGATGCCGCTGTGGACGCCGGCCGACTTGGCGTTGGCCTCGACCTTGATGGTGACGGGCTTGTTCAGCGGCAGCGTGACGTAGTCGTAGCCGCCGATGACCTTGAAGGTCCCGTCGTTGTTGCGCCAGGTCAGGTCGTGCCGGGTGCCGTACTTGACGCCCGTGGTGCGGGTGACGACGACGTCGTAGACCTTCTTCTGGCCGACCTTCAGGCCGCCTTCGCGGTCGTAGACGCCGGTGCCGAAGCCCGGGGTCTTCAGGAACTGGTCGATCGCGGTGTCGACCGGGGCCTTGACCGTGAACTCCTCGGCCTTGGCGTTGCGCTGGATGGACTCCCACGCGCCGACGACGTCGATCAGACCGGAGCCCTGGGCATGCGCCGGGACGTCGGCGATCTTCTTCGCGGTGCTGGTGAGCGCCACCCGCAGGCTCGCCGGGGTCAGCGCGATGTGCTGCTGCTTGGCGGCCGAGATCAGCAGGGCGCTCGCGCCCGTCGCCTGCGGCGAGGACATCGAGGTGCCCTGGAGCATGGAGTAGCCGGCCGGCAGGGTGTAGCCCGCCTCGGCCACCGGGGAGCCGGGCAGCCAGGTCTGGGTGGTGTTGATGGCCGCGCCGGGGGCGGTGATGGTCGGCGTGAAGCCGCCGTCCTCACGCGGACCGCGCGAGGAGAACGGGAACATGTTGTACTTCTTGCTCACGCCGGAGCCGTAGTTGGCGGCCCAGGTGTCCTTGGAGACGGCGGCACCCACGGAGATGACCTTGTCCGCGAGACCGGGGTCGCCGATGGTGTTGACACCGGGGCCCTCGTTGCCCGCCGAGATGACGAGCTGGACACCGTAGGTGTCGATGAGGTTCTTGTAGAGCTCGGAGCGCGCGTTGTTGCCGTCGTTCAGCGCCGGCAGGCCGCCGATCGACATGTTGACGATGTCCACGCCGCGGTTGACGACGAGGTCGATCATGCCCTCGGTCAGCGCGATGTTGGTGCAGCCGCCCGACCAGGAGCAGGCGCGCGAGGAGACGAGCTTGGCGCCCGGCGCCTCGCCGTTCATCTTGCCGCCGAAGAGGCTGTTGGCGGCGGTGATGCCGGCGACGTGCGTGCCGTGCTCGGACTCGATGATCCCGACGTTGACGAAGTCGGCCTTCTTGCCGACCCAGTCACCGCCCAGCGGGTCCATCGGGACGTCCTTGCGGATCTCGATCACGAACGGGATGCGCTCGGCGACATCGGTCGCCGGGTTGTCCGTGCCGAAGTAGCCGATCTGGTAGCCGTCCTTGTACGGCTTCATCGGCTCGTTGTTCGTGAAGTCGCCGTCCTGGTCGGTGTCGACGCGGACGGTCCCGGCGACCGGGTCGTAGAGCAGGCCGAACCGGTCGGTGGTGTCGCCGTCGCGGTTGACGTCGCCCTTGGCGTCGCCGGTCGCGGTGATCGACTCGCTGAAGCGGCTCCACTGGAAGGTGCCCTCGGGGGCCTTCCAGCTCTGGCCGCCCGCGGTGAAGCTGCCGCCGGCGGGGGTGACCGGGGTGATCTGGGCGCGCCAGGTGGCGTCGTTGTCCGTGATCGGGTCGGTCGCGGTGACCCAGTCGACGATCTTGCGCTCGCCGGTGGTGGTCTTCTGCAGGGCCGGGTGGCCGAGGTCGACACCCGAGTCCATGATGCCGATGGTCACGCCGCGGCCGTCGGCCTTCGGGTTCTTCTTGACGAAGTCCACCGCGCCGGTCTCGAAGGACGGGTTGTACGGGTTCTTCGCGGGGGTGTCCTTGCCCGGCGCCGGGTAGGTCTCGGCCGCGGTCTTCTTGGCCTTGCCGGTCTCCTTGCCCGCGTCGGGACGCGGGTCCGGGAGCTGGATCTCGTGCCGCAGGTCGATGCCGTGCACCGAGGACAGCTTGCCGGCCGCCTTCAGCGCGGCCTCGGCCTTGTCGGTCGGCAGGGTGGCGCGTACGTAGCCCAGCTTGTCGTACGTCCGGCCCACCGAGGCGCCCTGGACGGCGTCGAGCTGCTGTGCGACCTGCTTGGTCTCGCCCGGGGCGGTCGCGACCATGACGGTGACGTTCTTGTCACCCTTGGCCTTGGCCTCCTGGAGCAGTTCGGCGTCGGCCGAACCGAGCTTCTGGTCCGCGGACTTGACCGGCGCGGAGGAGCCGGGGTCAGTGGCTCCCGTCGCGGCGAAGACGGGAACGGCTCCGGTCGCGCAGAGCGCGGCCACCAGGCCTGCGGCGGCCGCGACGCGGGCGACGCGTCTGGCGCCGGGTATGGCCCCGGGCGTGGAGCTGGGGGATTCGAGGGTCATCAGCATCCCTGGCTAAGTGAAAGATACGGTCCGGATTTCGGTGCCGGATGACCGGTCAGCTTTGCGCAAGTGACAGCTGTTTGGGGAGTGTTGTCATTGACCGAGACCTGACATGGCGGACTCCCGCCGGCGCGCGGAACCCGCCATGGGCCCCGGACCAGGGCATAGCGGGACGCATCGCAGGGGTCGGAGAGTGGATTTATCGACTTACCGGTCGCATGTCGGCATCACGGTGGACTTCAGCCGTGGGGCAGGTGTGACAACTTTCGAGCGTTCAGCGCTCGCGCGTGCGCGCGTTGTGTCGCGGGCCCTCGACGCGGTCGCCGCACGCCGTCGAACACCACCGTCGGGTGCCGTCGCGCGAGACGTCGTGGAAGTGCAGCCCGCACGTCGGCGAGGCGCACACGCGGATCCGATCCGCGGCGCCGGCCGCCAGGTCCAGGTGGCCGCGGACGGCGATCCAGGCCGGGCCCCAGGTCGGATCGGCGAACTCGGCGCGCTCGCCCGCGCCTTCGGCGGTGAAGGTGATCCGGATCCGTCCGTGCTCCAACACGGCGTCGAGCAGGGCCCGCGCGCTCGCGTCGGCCGGATCCGCTACCGCCCGCGTCAGGGCCTCGCGGGCGGTCAGCAGGTGGACGAGGGTCGCGGCGTCGGCTCGGAAGCGGTCGGCCAGACCGGCGCTCTCCAGCCAGACCGCGAGCCCTTGCACCCGGGTCAGCCCGGCGGCGCCCGCGAAGAGGTCGACGGGCTCCCCGTCCTCGACCCAGCGGGTGTTCAGCAGGTCGAGCGAGACCGGCTCGCCGGTCAGCGGGCGCGGGTCCGCCCCGGTCCCTGTCGTCATGTCCTCGCCTCCCGCCGCCCCTCGCCAACCCTGCGAGGGTACGTGACCGCTCCGCCCCGCCGGTGGTCCCGCGTACGGGGCTCGGACGCCGTCCCGCACTCGGGTGCCGTCCGGGGCTCGGGCGCTCGGGCGCTCCGAGCTCACCGGGGGAGGACGACCAGGTAGGCCGCGGGCTCGCGGTCTCCCGACGCCGTCAGGGCCGTCCGTACCACCGAGGCCTGCTGTTCGGGCCAGTCGCGGAGCTTGCGGGGGGTGAGGTGCAGGACGGTCACCCCGAGCCGCTCCAGCGCCTCCCGCTTGCGGACGCACTCCGCCCACTCCTCGTCCTGGTCCTGGCGCGGGGCGCGGGTGTCGATCTCGATGGCGACGGCCTGCTCGGGCCAGTACGCGTCGACCCCGCCGAGGTGCGGGCCGCCGGGCAGCCGCAGGTCCACGTTCCAGACGGGCTCGGGCAGGCCGTGGCCCCGAACGAGCTGGTACAGCCGGTCCTCGGCGATGGCCCGGCCCTCGGCGAGCAGGGATTCGACGGCGTCGACCACGTGGGGCCGGTTCAGCAGCCGGGCCACGGTCAGCTCCCGGACGACGGCGGCCGGTTCGCAGTGCCCGCCGCGCACCGCCTCGCTCAGCAGGCGGCGTACGACCCCGGCGTCGGAGATCCGGGCGACGGCGTCGGCGACGGCCCGGGCGACGGGGGCCAGGGGGAGGCCGGACACCTCCTGTGGCCGGGGCGGGGTGTGGGACCGCAGGATCCGCACGTCGCCGGTGGAGCGCAGCCGGCGGGTGCCGGGTACGAGCACGTCGATGTGCGGGAGTCCGGCGAGCGGGGGAGCGGAGGTGAACCGGTACAGGGCCAGGGCCGCCATGCCGGTGATCATGGCCTCGCCGGCGGCGCGGCGGCCCGCGTAGAGCAGCGCCGCGTGCAGTCGCTCCTCGCTGGTCGCGGCGCCCGAGTGGAGCAGGAACACCCCGGGCAGGATCTGCCGCCAGGGCCGCCCGGCGGCGTCGGAGGCGCTGACGCCGTGCTCGCGGAGCTGCGCGAGGGTGAGCACGCGGGGACGGCTGCCGGTGAGGTGGGCGAGGGGGAGGGGCGTGTTGTGGTTCATGTGCCGGAGGTTCCCGCACGGCGGGCGCCCGCTAACCCTTGTTACAGTCCCGTCGACAAATCGGGACAACACCGCACTAAAGTACGGACGTTCGACTGCCGATAGCGCCGTTCGCCCGGGGCCGTTCACCTGCGCGGATCCGGCGCGCCGGCCCAGGCCCGCCGCCCGGCCCCCGCCCGGCCCGCGACCTGCCCGCGCCCGCCTCGCGTACGAGGCGGGCGCGGGTTCCGGGGCGGCGCGGGGCCTAAGCCGTCGTCGCCGCCGCGTCACAGGCCTGGGCGCGCAGGGCACGGGCCAGGTCGTCGCGGGACTCCAGGACCAGTCGGCGCAGCGCCGGCGGGGCCGACTCGTGTGCGGCCAGCCACGCGTCGGTGGCGTCGACCGTGCCCTGCGAGTCCTGGAGGGACGGGTACATCCCCTTCACCACGTGCATGCCGATCTGGATCGAACGGTCGGCCCACACCCGCTCGATGGCCTCGAAGTAGCGGCCCACGTACGGGGCCAACAGCCCCCGCTGCGAGGACTGCTGGGAACCGGAGATGGTCGCCTCGACCAGCGCGTTCGACAGCGCGTCCGATTCCACGACCGCGGCCCACGCCTGGTCCTTGACCGCGGCCGACGGGCGCGCCGCCAGGCACCGGACCTGGTGCCGCTTGCCCGACGCCGTGTCGTCGCGGGCGAGTTCCGCGGTCAGGGCCGCCTCGTCCACCGCCCCGTGTGTCGCCAGCGGCAGCAGGAAGTCCCAGCGCAGCTCCTGGTCCACGTCCAGCCCGTCGATCCGCGCCGAACCGTCCATCAGCCCCAGCAGCAACTGGAAGTCGCCCTCGGTCGCCGCGCTCGCCGCGAAGAACCGGGCCCACGTCAACTGGGACTCGGAGCCCGGCTCGGCCATCCGCAGTTCCTGGAGCGCGACCGCCGACAGCACCCGGCCGCCCTGCTCGCGCCACTCCGCCGCCGCGTAGTGGGAGACCGCCGACAGGGCCTGCGCGTGCAGCTGCTGGAGCACGCCGACGTCCGTCTCGCGCCCCGCGTGCGCCAGCACCAGGGACACGAAGTCCCGGGCCGGCATCAGCCCGTCGCGGGTCAGGTTCCACAGCGCCGACCAGCACAGGGCCCGCGCCAGCGGGTCGGTCAGGCTGCCCAGGTGCGAGCGCAGGGTGGACAGCGAGCGCTCGTCGAAGCGGATCTTGCAGTAGGTGAGGTCCTCGTCGTTGACCAGCACCAGGTCGGGCCGCTCCTGCCCGGCGAGTTCGGCCACGGCCGTCCGGGCGCCCGCCACGTCCGTCTCGGCGCGCGCGAAGCGCACCAGGGCGCCGTCCTCGATCCGGTACAGGCCCACCGCGACCCGGTGCGGCCGGAGTTCGTCGCCCTCCTGCACCACCGCGAGTTCGGTGATCCGACCGCCCGCGTCGTGGGTCACCACCGGCGTCAGCGCGTTCACGCCGGCCGTCTGGAGCCAGGCCCGCGACCATTCGGCCATGTCCCGCCCGGATACCTCGCCGAGCACCGACAGCAGGTCGTCCAGGGTGGTGTTCCCGTACGCGTGCGCCTTGAAGTAGCGCCGCGCGCCCTCCAGGAACGCCTCCCGGCCCACGTACGCCACGAGCTGCTTGAGGACCGCCGCGCCCTTGGCGTAGGTGATCCCGTCGAAGTTCAGCTTCGCGTCCTCCAGGTCACGGATGTCGGCCGTGATCGGGTGCGTGGACGGCAGCTGGTCGGCCCGGTAGGCCCACGCCTTGCGGTTGTTGGCGAAGGTCACCCACGCCTGGTCGAAGCGGGTGGCCTCGACGAGCGCGAAGGAGCCCATGAAGTCCGCGAAGGACTCCTTGAGCCACAGGTCGTCCCACCACTTCATCGTGACGAGGTCGCCGAACCACATGTGCGCCATCTCGTGCAGGATGACGTTCGCGCGGCGCTCGTACGAGGCCTGCGTGACCTTCCCGCGGAAGATGTACTCCTCCCGGAAGGTCACCATCCCCGGGTTCTCCATCGCGCCGAGGTTGTACTCGGGCACGAAGGCCTGGTCGTACTTCCCGAAGGGGTACGGGTAGTCGAACAGCTCGTGGAAGAGGTCGAAGCCCTGCTTGGTGACCAGGAAGACGTCGTCCGCGTCGAAGTGCTTCGCGAGCCCCTTGCGGCACATCGCGCCGAGCGGGATCGTCAGGTCCCCGCGCGTGTAGGTGTCCGTCACGTAGTGGTACGGGCCGGCCACCACGCAGGTGATGTAGGTGGAGATCGGCGCGGTCTCGGCGAACCGGCGGGTCAGCCCCTCGCGGGACTCCTCGACGCCGTTGCTCCACACCTGCCAGCCCTCGGGCGCGGTCACCTCGAAGCGGTACGGGGCCTTCAGGTCGGGCTGCTCGAAGTTCGCGTACACCCGCCGGGCGTCCGCCGGCTCGTACTGGGTGTACAGGTAGACCTCGCCGTCCTCGGGGTCGACGAAGCGGTGCATGCCCTCGCCGGTCCGGCTGTAGGCGCAGTTCGCGTCCACGACCAGGACGTTCTCGGCGGCCAGTGCCTCCAGGGCGATCCGGGAGCCGTCGAAGACGGCGGCGGTGTCCAGCTCGGTCCCGTTCAGGGCCACGGAGTTCACCGAGGGGGCGATCAGGTCCGCGAACGTGGTGGAGCCGGCGGCGGCCCGGAAGCGGATCGTCGTCACCGAGCGGAAGGTCCGGGGGCCCTCGGCCGGCTCGGCCTCGTCCACCGCCGACCGCAGGTCCAGGACCACCTCGTACCCGTCGACGGACAACAGCGCGGCCCGTTCGCGGGCCTCGTCACGGGACAGATTCTCTCCGGGCACGTGCACTCCTTCGTGCGTGATCGTCGTCTTCCGTCGAATCCTCGCACGGGGGGAATGCGGGGGGTTCCGGGCTGGTTGGGGAGGGGGAACACGACCAGAGACGCCTTATGTGACTTGAGGAGAGACATGCCCGACACGCAGGTGCGCGAGAAGACCCCGGTCGATTTCTGGTTCGACCCGCTCTGCCCCTGGGCCTGGATGACGTCCCGCTGGATGCTCGAAGTCGAGAAGGTGCGCGACGTCGAGGTCCGCTGGCACGTGATGAGCCTCGGCGTGCTCAATGAGAACAAGCTGGACGAGCTGCCCGAGTCCTACCGCAAGCTCCTCGGCCCCGAGGCCTGGATCCCGGTCCGCGTGGTCATAGCGGCGCAGCAGAAGCACGGCTCCGAGCTGACCGGCAAGCTCTACACGGCGCTCGGCACCCGTATCCACAACGAGGGCCGCGGCAACACCCCCGAGGTGATCGCCGAGGCGCTGGCCGAGGTCGGTCTCCCGGTGGAGCTGGCCGCGTACGGAACCTCCGACGAGTACGACGAGGCCCTGCGCGAGTCGCACAACGAGGGCATCAACCGGGTCGGCCAGGAGGTCGGCACCCCGGTGATCTCCGTGCCCGGCGACAACGGCAAGGACGTCGCCTTCTTCGGTCCCGTCGTCACGCCCGCCCCGCGCGGCGAGGACGCCGCCCGCCTGTGGGACGGCACCCTGCTCGTCGCCTCCACCCCGGGCTTCTTCGAGATCAAGCGGACCCGCGACAAGGGCCCGTCGTTCGAGTAGTCCCGCGAGCGGTACCCGGCCGGTCCGCCGGCCCGACACCACGAAAAGCCCCCGCGAGTCACGTCCTCGCGGGGGCTTTCCGTTGGACACGCCCGCACGTGAAGGTTGAGAAGACGATCACGGGGCGGACGGGACGGTGGCGCCGATCAGCCCTTGGCGGGGATCAGCAGCGGGGTGTTGGCCTTGGCGTCGGCGTACCGCTTGGAGACGTCCTGCCAGTTGACGACGTTCCACATGGCCTCGATGAAGTCCACCTTCTGGTTCTTGTACTGAAGGTAGAAGGCGTGCTCCCAGGCGTCGAACACGAGGACCGGCACGGAGGCCTGCCCGACGTTGCCCTGGTGGTCGTAGACCTGCTCGACGATCAGTCGGCCGCTGATGGGCTCGTACGCCAGCACGCCCCAGCCGGAGCCCTGCGTGGCGGACGCGGCGAAGGTCAACTGCTTCTTGAACTTCGCGAAGGAGCCGAACGACTCGGTGATCGCGTCGGTGAGGTCGCCCAGGCCGTCGGCCGCGGTCGGCTCGCCGCCGCCCTCGCCGGTCTTCGGGCTGGCCATGTTGTGCCAGTAGATGCTGTGCAGGATGTGGCCGGAGAGGTGGAACGCGAGGTTCTTCTCCAGGCCGTTCAGCGCGCCCCAGTTCTCCTTGTCGCGCGCCTCCGCCAGCTGCTCCAGCGTGTTGTTGGCCCCGGTGACGTAGGCCGCGTGGTGCTTGTCGTGGTGCAGCTCGATGATCTGCGGATTGATCACCGGCTCCAGCGCCGCGTAGTCGTACGGAAGCTCAGGAAGCGTGTAGATGGCCATGCGTGTATCCGGTCCCCTCAGCGTGCCAACCGCTCATGGTGCGACAGTTATTGCAATCAATGCGCAACTGCACGCTAGCAGTATCTATTCCTGTCGACGAGTAAGGGTTGCCTCTCTTGTCAAGACCGCCGGAACGCCGAAAGCCGGGCCCATGCGATGGCATGAACCCGGCCTTCGACCAGGGGTGGAGCGGGGGTGGAACGGCGGAGCGGGAGGTGTCGGAGGGTCAGACCGTTTCGCGCGACCCCGCCCGACGCTGCATCACATAGCCGGTGACCGCGAGGGCTACGGTCAGTCCGCCGGTGAAGAGGACCTGGACCCGCGTGTCGTCACCGCGGACCATCAGCGCCAGCACGCCGACGACCCCGGCCAGCGCCACCCAGGTCAGGTACGGGAAGCCCCACATCCGCACGACCAGCTTCTCGGGGGCCTCCCGCTCCAGCCGGCGGCGCAGCACGAACTGGGAGACGGCGATGAAGCCCCAGACGACCAGGATCACGCCGCCGACCATGTTGAGCAGCCAGGCGAACAGGGTGTCCGGGTACCAGTAGGACAGCAGCACGGTGACGAAGCCGAAGCCCGAGGAGGCGAGCACCGCGCGCCGAGGCACGCCCCCGGAGGCCTTGCCGAGCGCCTTGGGGCCCTGCCCGCGGGCGACCAGCGAGTAGGCCATGCGGGAGGAGCCGTAGATGTTGGCGTTCATCGCGGAGAGCAGCGCGATCAGGATGACCACGTTCATGATCTCGCCGGCCGCGGGGATGCCCAGGTGGTCCAGGGTCGCGGCGTACGGTCCGTCCTCGGGCACCGCCGGGTCGTTCCACGGCAGCAGGGTGACGATGACCAGCATCGAGCCGACGTAGACGATCGCGATCCGCCACATGGTGGTCTTCACGGCCTTGGCGACGCCCTTGACGGGGTTCTCCGACTCGGCCGCCGCGATGGTCACCGTCTCCAGGCCGCCGTACGCGACGACCGAGGCGAGCAGACCGACCAGCAGGCCGTCCATGCCGTTGGGCAGGAAGCCGCCGTCGTGGAGCAGGTTGGCGGAGCCGGGGGAGGAGGTCCCGGGCAGCAGGCCCAGGACGGCGAGCACGCCCAGGCCCAGGAACAGCGCGATGGCGCCGATCTTGAGGGCGGCGAACCAGAACTCGAACTCGCCGAAGTGGGAGACCGCCGCCAGGTTGGACCCGCAGAAGAGCGCCATGAACGCCAACACCCACATCCACGAGGGGGTGCCCGGGAACCAGCCCGTCATGATGTGCGCCGCGCCGATCGCCTCGATGGCCACGCCCACGCACAGCAGGGTCCAGAACATCCAGCCGGCCGTGAAACCGGCCCACGGGCCGATGGCGCGGTCGGCGTGCACGGAGAAGGAGCCGGAGGCGGGGTTGGCGGCGGACATCTCGCCGAGCATCCGCATCACGAACATCACGAGGATTCCGGACGCGGCGTACGCGATCACGATCGACGGGCCCGCGGCCGCGATGCCGGCCCCGGAGCCCACGAAGAGCCCGGCCCCGATGACCCCGCCGAGGGCGATCATCGAGAGGTGGCGCTGCTTGAGGCCGTTGCCGAGAGGGGAGGACCCCGGTTCGGTCGGCGGTGACTGCCGGTCGGACGGGTTCAGGGTGCTCTGACTCATGGGGGTGATGCCTTGTCCGGTGCGGGGACGGGATGGGGCCCAGTCTGCCGATCGTCCGATAACCGGACGTTCGCCGTCCAGCATGCGGACTCTCGCCTCACGGGACGTGATCACCCCCGCGCGGAGGCGGAACAGGCCCGGGACACCGGTGCCGGGCCTGTTCCGCGTACGTCGGCGAGCGGGCTCAGGCCCGCCGGGCCCGCAGCTCCCGCACTCCCGCCACGACCAGCACCGCGGCGGCCGCGCCCGTGGACCACAGCAACTGCGGCCGCGCCGAGTCGTCGAACAGCATCAGGACCAGCACCACGGCCATCCCGACCAGCGCCGCCCACGTCAGGTACGGGAACAGCCACATCCGCAGCGTCAGCCGCTCCGGCATCTCCCGCTCCAGCACGCGACGCAGCCGCAGCTGCGAGACCGCGATCAGCGCCCACACGAACAGCAGCACCGCGCCGACCGCGTTGAGCATGTAGAGGAAGACCGTGTCCGGCCACAGCAGGTTCAGCACCACCGAGACGAACCCGAACGCCACCGAGGCGAACACCGCCCGCCGCGGCACCCCGCCGCCCGAGACCCGCAGCAGCCCCTTGGGCGCCTCGCCCCGCTCGGCCAGCGAGAACACCATCCGCGAGGACCCGTACAGGTTCGCGTTGAGGGCCGAGAGCAGCGCCACGAAGACCACGATGTTCATGATCTGACCGGCCGCCGGGATGCCGATCGAGTCCAGCACGGCCACGTACGGGCTCTGGCCCGGCTCCAGGGAGTCCCACGGCAGCAGGGTCACGATGACCACCATCGAGCCGACGTAGAAGAAGAGGATGCGCCACACCGCGCTGCGCACCGCGCGGGCGACCGAGCGGGCCGGGTCGTCGGACTCGGCCGCCGCGATGGTGACGACCTCCAGGCCGCCGAAGGCGAAGACGACGGCGAGCATGCCGGCGACCACGCCGCCCATGCCCTGGGGGAAGAAACCGCCGTGGCCGGTCAGGTTGGCCGCGCCGATCGGGTCGGTGTCGGGCAGCAGGCCGAGGATGGCGAGGGTGCCCAGGATCAGGAAGAGGACGATCGCGCCGACCTTCAGCGCGGCGAACCAGAACTCGAACTCGCCGAAGTTCTTCACGGCGGCCAGGTTGCTCACGGTGAAGACCACCATGAAGATCAACACCCAGATCCACTGGTCGACCGACGGCACCCAGCCGTTCGCGATCTTCGCGGCGCCGGTCGCCTCCACGGCGAGCACCACGACCAGCAGGAACCAGTACAGCCAGCCGGCGGAGAAGCCGGCCCACCGTCCCAGGGCCTTCTCCGCGTACACGGAGAAGGATCCGGAGGCGGGCATCGCGGCCGACATCTCGCCGAGCATCCGCATCACGAGCATCGCGAGGACGCCCGCGAGCAGGTACGAGCAGATGATCGCGGGGCCGGCGATGCCGATGCCGGCGCCGGAGCCGACGAAGAGCCCGGCGCCGATGACGCCGCCGAGGCCCAGCATGGTCAGGTGGCGCTGCTTCAGGCTGTGGCTGAGGGGTTCGGAGGGGAGCTCACCCGTGGTGGCGGGCGGGTCGGGCAGGAGGTCGCGCATGAGGAGTGCTCGTACTCTCGTTCGGCCTGGCGGCGGTGGGGGCTCCGCGACTGGTTGGAGGGAACCTACAGTCTCGCTGGAGGCCGTCCATCCGCGCAAAACGGACGTGCGGGCGGTAGTTGCTCGTGATGCGGATCACTTCACCTGGGGTGTGACCCGGGCTCTTTGTGTACTCCCCACCAAACCGGGGAGTACGGCTTTGTCCCGGCCGGCGGTGGGGCGGAGCCCTGCACCGGACTAACGTCGGTGATCGTCCCGTCACCACCACCCCCGGAGCCTCCCGATGAGCACCGCTTCCGTCTCCTTCCGGCCCGGCGCCGTCCTCGCCGACCTGCTGCCCGCGAGCCGCGTCCGTGACATCGCGCTCGTCGTCGGCGGCGCCGCGCTCACCGGCATCGCCGCGCAGATCTCCGTGCCCGTCCCCGGCTCCCCGGTCCCGGTCACCGGCCAGACCTTCGCGGCCCTGCTGGTCGGCACCGCGTTCGGCGCGCGCCGCGGCTTCCTCGCGCTGGCCCTGTACGCGCTCGTGGGCATGGCGGGCGTGCCGTGGTTCGCGGGCGGCACCTCCGGCGCGGGCGGCGCCTCCTTCGGCTACGTGCTCGGCATGCTGCTCGCCGCCACCGTCGTCGGCGCCCTCGCGCGGCGCGGCGCCGACCGCTCGGTCGCGCGCACGGCGGCCACGATGGTGCTCGGATCCGCGCTCATCTACGCCGTCGGCGTGCCCTACCTGGCGCTGTCCACCGGGATGTCCTTCGGCGCGGCCGTCGCGGCGGGCCTGACCCCGTTCCTGCTCGGCGACGCGCTCAAGGCCGCGCTGGCCATGGGCGCCCTGCCGGCGGCCTGGAAGCTGGCCGGCCGCCGCGGCTGATCCCGTACGCGTCGACGACGCAGCCCCCGGACCGCGAGCGGCGGTCCGGGGGCTGCTGTCGTTCACGGGCGATCGATCGCTCAGACGCGCGCGGCGGCCTTGCGGCGCATGTCGCGCACCACGCCGATGGCCAGCACCACGGCCGCCACCAGCAGGGAGAGCAGGACGACCTGGCGGTTGTCCTTGTCGTAGACCATGTAGGCCAGGACGAAGGTGATCATCCCCGCGGTGGCCCAGGTGAGGTACGGGAAGAGCCACATCTTGACGGTGAGCTTCTCCGGGGCCTCGCGCTCCAGGATCTTGCGCATGCGCAGCTGGGTCAGGCAGATGACCAGCCACACGAAGAGGGCGATGGCACCCGAGGAGTTCAGCAGGAAGCTGAAGACCGTGTCCTTGAAGGCGTAGTTGAAGTAGACGGCGACGAAGCCGAACACCACGGAGCCCAGGATGGCGGCCGTCGGGACGCCCCTCTTGTTGACCTTGGCGAAGACCTTCGGGGCGTCACCGCGCTCGCCCAGCGAGAACGCCATGCGGGAGGCGGTGTACAGGCCCGAGTTCAGGCAGGACAGCACGGCGGTCAGGACGATCACGTTCATGATCTGGCCGGCGTGGGCGATGCCGATGGAGTCGAGGGCGGCCACGTAGGAGCCCTTGTCGACGATCGACTTGTCGTTCCACGGCAGCAGGGTCAGGACGATGAAGATCGAGCCCAGGTAGAAGATGCCGATGCGCCAGATCACCGAGTTGGTGGCCTTGGTGACCGCGCGGCGCGGGTCCTCGGACTCGCCGGCGGCCAGGGTGACGATCTCGCTGCCCATGAAGGAGAAGACGACCATCAGCACACCGGTGAGGATCGAGCCCCAGCCGTTGGGCATGAATCCGCCCGCGTCGGTGAGGTGCGCGAATCCGGCGCCGGGGTTGTCCGAGCCCGGCAGCACGCCGAAGACGGCCAGCATGCCGATGATCACGAACGCGCCGATGGCGACGACCTTGATGCCCGCGAACCAGAACTCGAACTCGCCGTACGAGGCGACCGAGCCGAGGTTGGTGACGGTCAGGACCGCCATGACGATCAGAGCCCAGGCCCACTGCGGGACGGCCGGGACCCAGCCTTCGAGGATCACCGCGCCGGCGGTGGCCTCCACGGCCAGCACGACGACCCAGAAGAACCAGTACAGCCAGCCGATGGAGAAACCGGCCCAGCGACCGAGCGCGCGGTCGGCGTAAGCGGAGAACGAGCCCGAGTTCGGGCTGGCGGCGGCCATCTCGCCGAGCATCCGCATCACGAAGACGACCATGGCGCCGACGAGTGCGTACGAGACGAGGATGGCGGGACCGGCCTTGGCGATGCCGCCGCCGGAGCCGACGAAAAGACCGGCGCCGATGACGCCGCCAATGGCGATCATGGACAGGTGGCGGTTCTTGAGACCGGCCTTCAGACCGTCGGAGGGCTTGGCGTCGCCGGGGGTGCCGGAGGGGTCGCCTGCCTTCTGAAGGGTCGTCGTGGAGCTCATGGACGATTCCTTAGGTTCTCGGGTTGCGAGCCCCGGCATTCAAACCTGAGTTACCTCCAATACGGAAGAGTTTCTTCCGATGGTTGCCTTGGGCACAAGGTCCGGGACGAAGGTCCCGACCCGTCCTGTCTGGGTTCTTTGGGTTTATTTGAGGTTGAGAAGTGATTTACGCGACACCCGCTGCGGGCCGCGGGTCCGGCTCGTGCCACACTCGACCCATGCGCGTGTACCTCGGATCCGACCATGCCGGCTTTGAGCTCAAGAACCACCTGGTGGACTGGCTCAAGAACAACGGCCACGAGCCCGTCGACTGCGGGCCCCACATCTACGACGCCGTGGACGATTACCCGCCCTTCTGCCTGCGGGCCGCGGAGCGGACCGCCGCGGACGGCGAGAGCCTCGGCATCGTGATCGGCGGCTCCGGCAACGGCGAGCAGATCGCCGCGAACAAGGTCAAGGGCGTCCGCGCGATCCTCGCCTGGAGCGTGGAGACCGCCAAGCTCGGCCGTGAGCACAACAACGCCAACGTGATCTCCGTCGGCGGTCGGATGCACACGCAGGACGAGGCCCTCAGCTTCATCGAGGCCTTCCTGGCGACCCCGTACTCCGGCGAGGAGCGCCACACCCGCCGCATCGACATGCTCTCCGCCTACGAGCTGACCGGCGAGCTGCCCCCGATCCCGGCCCACCACCCGCAGGCCTGACACCCCTCCGCCGTGCCGCCGGAAAGCCCCGGTGGCGCGGCGGTTTCATGCCGCCGTCCGGCCGTGCGGCGGCGCCGCGGCGCGTCCGCCCGGCCGCCCCGTCGTCGAGGCGTCCCGTCGTCCCGTCGTCCCGTCGTCGTGTCTCAAGGAGCAGCGCCGTGCCCGAGGGGCATACGATCCACCGCCTCGCCCAGGACCACACCGAGCGGTTCGCCGCCCGCCCGGTCCGGGTCAGCAGCCCGCAGGGCCGGTTCGCCGAGAGCGCCGCACTGCTCGACGGCCGGGAGCTGGAGAGCGCCGAGGCGCACGGCAAGCACCTCTTCCTGGAACTCGGGGACGCCTGGATCCACATCCACCTCGGCCTCTTCGGCAAGCTCGGCTTCGGTCCCGCCCCGGCCCCGCCCGCCACGGACACCGTGCGGCTGCGCCTGCTGAACGCGGACCACTGGGCCGACCTGCGCGGCCCCACCGCCTGCGCGCTGATCGGCGACGGCGAGAAGAAGGCGATACACGACCGGCTCGGCCCCGACCCGCTGCGCCCGGACGACGACCCGGACCGGGCCTGGGCGCGGATCTCCCGCTCCCGCACCACCGTGGCGGCCCTCCTCATGGACCAGAAGGTGATCGCGGGCGTCGGCAACGTCTACCGCGCGGAGGTCCTCTTCCGCCACGGGATCGACCCGTACCGCCTCGGCAGGGACCTCACCCGCCGCGAATGGGACGCGATCTGGGCCGACCTGGTCCTGCTGATGCGCGAGGGCGTACGGAACAACCGGATCGACACCGTCCGCGACGAACACCTGCCCGAGGCCATGGGACGCCCGCCCAGGGTGGACGACCACGGCGGTGAGGTGTACGTCTACCGGAGGGCGAACATGCCCTGTCACATCTGCGGGGGCGAGATCCGCACCGCCGATCTCGCCGCCCGCAACCTCTTCTGGTGCCCCGACTGCCAAACGCGCTAGCGCCCGACCGGGCGCCGCCCGCCGCAACGCGTGCGCCCGCCGGAACCCGTGCCGCGCTAGAACCCGTGCGGCAGCCAGGGGGCCACATCGCCCCGGAAGGCGCGCGAGGCCTCCGCCAGGGCGCCCGGGCGCAGCTCGCGGACCCGCCCGGCGGCGGCCAGCGAGCCCAGGGTGATCCCGCCCAGGTAGGCGGACCCGAGCTCCCGGACGGACAGCTCCAGCTCGGCCGGCTCGGCCGTCCGTACGCAGGTCGCACCGCCCTTCTCGTCGACGGTCAGCCGCCACCGCCCCTCGTTCCACGGGCAGAACGCGTCCTCCACCTCCAGGACCACGTCCAGCGGCGCCCCGTACGCCCGCGCCTCCAGCGCCGCGCTGACGTCCACGAGTCGCACGTGCAGCGTGTCGCGCGGGAACGGCCGGGACCGCCGGATGTCGCTGACCAGGTGCAGCACCGGATCGTCGACCGGCCGCCTGGTCGCCCGTACGGAAGAGGTCAGGTCGATCTCGAAGAGGTAGCGCCACAGCGCGGCCGTGGCCGTCGGATCCAGCGCGTCGAGGTCGGCCAGATCGACGCGGCCCTCGGCGCCGGTCAGCTTCCAGTCGGGCTTCACCCGATAGCGCGCGTACCCGACCACCTCCCCGTCCGGGCGCTGCGCCACCACGCACTTCAGCGGGGACGCCCCGTCCCGCATGCTCTCCGGGTCCAGCAGCGCCTGCCGTTCCCAGCCCGGCTGCCGGGCCGGCATCCCGGGCCGCCGGGGGACCAGCTCGGCGTACACCCGCTCGCAGTCGGGCAGCGCCTTCTCCGGGTCCACGAGCCGCAGCACGACCTCGTCCGTGCCCGGCGGCACGGCGAGCCGCACCCGGACCGTGTCGATGTCGACGGCCAGGCCGTACGCGCCGGTGCCGTAGCCGAATCGCCCGTAGATCGCCGGTTCCGAGGCCGTCAGCACGGCGAGCGCCTCACCACCCGCCCGGATGTCGTCCAATTGGCGGCGCATCATCGACGTCAACACCCCGCGCCGACGGTGCGTCGGCGCCACACCCACCATGGTCACCCCCGCCGCCGGCACCACCGAGCCGCCGGGTACGGAGAGTCGGAAACTGAACGCGCCGGCCGAACCCACGCAGGTCTCGCCGTCCCAGACGCCGAGCGAACGCTCGTGCTCCGTCAGAGACTTGTACAGTTCCCGCTCCGCCGGGGATTCGGGCACACCACCGAACGCCAGTTCCAGGTGGTCGTACCAGGCATCCCACTCATCAGCCTTCAATACGCGCGTCTCAAGAGCCATATGGCCATCCTTACCAGGGCATTCCGTCCCAGTCGAAATGATTTCGACCGGCGATGTGCCTCAGGTCCGGGGGTACCCCTGCGCACGCACAGCCAGGATGGATAGGGTCCCGATGCAATGGCCGGAGCACGTGTGGAGACGCTCATGGCCCGGACACGCATGCTGTGGCACCGGGCCCGCACCACCCTGCGCAAATCGGCGGTCGACTACTTCCGCGGCGACGGCTCGGACTGGCTCGCCTTCGGCGGCCTGCTCCTGACCATTCCCGCCATCGCCTGCGGCACGCTGATGATGCCCGTCTGGTTCTCGCCGGCCGCTCTGGTCCTGCCCATCGTCGCCGGCGGCCTGCTGCTGAGACCCGCCAGCCTGCTCGCGCTCTACGCCGCCTCCGCCGCCGCCCTGATCGTCGAGGCCCTGGTCCTCGGCCCGTACACCCAAGGCCCCGCCCGGGTCACCCCGGGCACCGTGCTCGTCGTCGCCGCCTGCGGGTTCTTCGGTCTGGTCATCGCCCAGTTCCGCAGCCGCGTCGGAGTGCCCTGGCGGCGCGGCGGCACCATGCTCTTCGACCTGCGCGAACGGATCCGGGTCCAGAGCAAACTGCCCTCCCTGCCACCCGGCTGGCATCGCGAGATGGCCCTGCGCCCGGCCGGCGGACAGTCCTTCTCCGGCGACTTCGTCGTCGCCGCCCGCACCAACGGCGGCCGCACCCTGGAAATCGTCCTGACCGACGTCTCCGGCAAGGGCATGGAAGCCGGCTCCCGCGCCCTCCTGCTGTCCGGCGCGTTCGGCGGCCTCCTCGGCGCCCTCCCGCCCCACGGCTTCCTGCCCGCCGCCAACGGCTACCTCCTGCGCCAGGACTGGGAGGAGGGCTTCGCCACCTCCATCCACCTCGTCCTGGACCTGGAGAGCGGCGACTACGAACTGCTGTCCGCCGGCCACCTCCCCGCCCTCCAACTCTCCGCCGGCACCGGCCGCTGGCAGGAGGTCTCCGGCGAGGGCCCGCTCCTCGGCGTCTACGACGGGGCCGAGTTCGAGCCCGCCCGCGGCAACCTCCGGCGCGGCGACGTCCTCATGCTCTTCACCGACGGCCTCGTCGAGACCGCCGACCGCGACATCAGCGAGGGCATCGACCGCCTCACCGGCGAAGCCGACCGGTACGTCGCCGCCGGCTGGGAGGGCGCGGCCTGGCACCTCATCGAGAAGGTCGCCAAGGACGTCAACGACGACCGCGCCCTGCTGCTCATCCGCCGCTCCATGTGACCCGGTGGTGGGGTTTACCCCACCACCGACCCGCCTGGTTCCGCCATGGTCCGCACCCCGACGTGCTCCGTAGCGTCGGAACCACGATCAGGACCTGATCGGCGGACACGGACGAACGGGCACACCATGGGGATCCTGCGGAACAGGCGGCGGCGCGAGGAGCGGGAACCGGCGGACGCCCGGTACGGATCCCCGTCCCCCACGGACGCCCCGTACGGCACCCCGCCGCCGGCCGCCGCCGTCGAACTGCGCGGCGTGCGGCGCCGCTACGGGCGCGGCGGCGGCGCCGTGCACGCCCTGCGCGGCATCGACCTCAGCCTGCCGCGCGGCAGCTTCACCGCCGTCATGGGCCCGTCCGGCTCCGGCAAGTCCACCTTTCTCCAGTGCGCCGCCGGCCTCGACCTGCCCACCGAGGGCTCCGTCCGCCTCGGCGGCACCGAGATCACCGGCATGAACGAGAACCAACTGACCGAACTGCGCCGCAGCCGCCTCGGTTTCGTCTTCCAGGCCTTCAACCTGCTGCCCTCCCTCACCGTCGAACAGAACGTCCTGCTCCCGATGCGCCTCGCCGGCGGCGGATCCGCCCGCCAGGGCCGGGCCCACGCCGCCGAACTGCTCGCCCGCGTCGGCCTGGAGGGCAAGGGACACCGACGCCCCACCGAACTCTCCGGCGGCCAACAGCAGCGCGTGGCCATCGCCCGCGCCCTCGTCACCCGCCCCGACGTGATCTTCGCCGACGAACCCACCGGCGCCCTCGACACCACCACCGCCGCCGAGGTCCTCGACCTGCTGCGCACCGCCGTCGACTCCCTCGGCGCCACCGTCGTCATGGTCACCCACGACCCCGTCGCCGCCACCCACGCCGACCAGGTGCTCTTCCTCGCCGACGGCCTCATCGCGGACCGGCTGCCGCGCACCGACGCCACCACCATCGCCGCCCGGATGCGCACCCTCACCACCCGCCCCGCCCTCGCGGGAGCGGCGGCCTGATGCCCACCCCGAACGGACTGGCCCGCGCCGCACTGCGGTTTCGCCCCGCGGCGTTCGCCGGCACCTTCATCGCCCTCCTCCTGACCGTCGCCATCGTGTCCGCCTGCGGAATCCTGCTGGAGAGCGGACTGCGGGCGAGCGTCCCGCCCACCCGCTACGCCCAGGCCCCCGTCGTGGTCGCCGCCGACCAGCGGGTCCACCTGCAAGCCGGAGCCGGCGAGGGCACCTACGAGGTCACCGCCGCCGTCCCCGAACGGGCCCGCGTCGACGCCGCCCTGCTGGAGCGGCTCACCCCGCTCGGCCGCACCGTCCCCGACGTGAGCTTCCCCGTACGGGACGACGCCGGAGCCACCCTCGACGCCTCCGGCTGGGGCTCCACCGCCTTCACCGGCGAACACCTCGCCACCGGCCGGGCCCCGACCCGCCCCGGAGAGGTCGCCCTCGGCACGGCCGGCCCCGACCGGATACGCCTGGACACCCCCGCCGGCCCCCGCGAGTTCCGCGTCGTCGGACGCGCCGACCGGCCCGGAGCCTGGTTCTCCGACACCGAGGCCCGCGCCCTGTCCGGCCACCCCGACGCGCTCGACGCCATCGTGCTCCTCGACGCGGACCCGCGCGCCGACACCCCGGCGGTCCGCGCCGCCGTCGGGAACCGCGCCCAGGTCCTCACCGGCACCGCCCGCGTCATGGACCCGCGGCTGGAGGGCGCCAAGGCCCTGCTGTCCGGCCTCGGCGGCTCCTTCGGCGGCGTCGCCACCCTCGTCGCCGTCTTCACCGCCGCCGGCACCGTCGCCCTCTCCGTCGGCCAACGCTCCCGCGAGTTCGCCCTGCTGCGGGCCATCGGCGCCACCCCCCGCCAGATCCGACGCACCGTCGCCACCGAGGCCCTGCTCATCGCACCCGTCGCCGGCGCGCTCGGCTGCGTACCCGGCATCGCCCTGGCCTCCTGGTGGTTCGGGCAACTCCAGGGGAAGGGCGCCATCCCCGACGCCGTCGAACTGTCCGTCTCCTGGATCCCCCTGCTGTCCGCCATCGGCATCGGCCTCGCCACCGCCCTGCTCGCCGGCTGGGCCGCCGCCCGCCGACCCGCCCGGATCCGGCCCGGACAAGCCCTCGCCGCGGCTGCCGTCGAACGCCTGCGCCCCGGCTGGATCCGCACCCCGCTCGGCCTCGCCGCCCTCGCCGGCGGGATCGTCTGCGCGGGCCTGGCCGCCGGGAACACCGGCGAGGACGCCGCCAACGCCTCCCTCGGCGTGGTCATGCTCTTCATGCTCGCCGTCGCCCTGCTCGGCCCGCTCGTCGCCCGCGCCTGCGCGGCCGTGTTCGGCCTCCCGCTGCGCGCCACCGGACCCGCCGGCCGCCTGGCCGCCGCCAACTCCCGTACCAACGCCCGCCGACTCGCCTCCGCGATCACCCCCATCGTGCTCGCCATGGCCTTCTCCTCGACCCTCGTCTTCCTGCACACCAGCCAGGACCGGGCCACCCGCCAACAACAAGAGGCCGGACTGATCGCCGACCACGTCGTCACCGACCCGCGCTCCACCGACGGCGGCATCGCCGTCACCCGGACCTCCGTCCTCGCCGTGATGGGCTCCGGCGCCGACCGGTGGCTCCAGTCCGCCACCGCCCAGGGCGTCTCCGGCGACCCGACCCCCGTCCAGGACCTGGGCGTACGCTCCGGCTCCCTCGCCCGCCTGCGCCCCGGCACCGTCGCGGTCGACCGCAGCCTCGCCGACTCCGCGCACGCCTCGGTGGGCGACCGCATCGACCTGCGGCTCCCCGACGGCACCCCGACCCGCCCCGAGATCACCGCCGTCTACACCCGCGGCCTCGGATTCGCGCAGGTCACCCTCCCCGCCGCGGACCTCGCCGGGCACACCACCTCGGGCCGCCCCACCGAACTCCTCGTCCGAGGCCCCGTACCGGCCGCCGCCGGCCCGGCGATCCCCGCCTCCCGATGGACCGCCGCCCAGGACCTCGACCGCGCCCTCAACGCCTGGGCCAACACCACCATGGCGGCCGTACTCGGCGGTTTCGCGGCCGTCGCCGCCGCCAACACCCTCGTGATGACCGTCCTCGACCGCCGCCGCGAACTGCGCATGCTGCGCCTCGTCGGCTCCACCCGCCGGCAGGTCCTGCGCATGCTCCGCTGGGAGGCCCTGCTGATCACCGGCGCGGGCATCACCCTCGGCTCCGCCATCGCCCTGGTCACCCTGATCCCGCTGACCAAGGCCGTCACGGGCGAGGGCCCGTACGTCCCACCCCTGGTATACGCGTCCTTCGCGGCGTCCGCACTGCTCCTCGGCCTCACCGCCACGGCCCTCCCCGGCCGCCTCCTCACCCGCCGCCCGTCGCCGACGACCTGACCCGCGGTCCGGGGGAGGGGGCATCCCCCTGGGGCTCAGGGGGCCGGGCCAATCCCCCCCGATTGGCCCGCCCCCGAAGCCCCGCGAAGACCTAACGTGCCCCCATGCACCACACGCTCGCCGCCGACCTCGCCCGTCTCCCGGACCTCCTCGACGCCACCCGCCGGGCCGCCGTCGAGGCCCTCGCCGGCCTGGACACGCGTCCCGTCGTACCCCCGCGCCCCACGACGGATCCGCACCCCGAACCCCTCCCCGTCCACGGGGCCGGCGCCGCAGCCGCCCTGGACGCCTTCCAACACCGCTGGGCGCCCCTCCTGTCGGCCTCCGCCGGCCCCCGCTACCTCGGGTTCGTCACCGGCGGCGCCACCCCCGCCGCCCTCGCCGGCGACTGGCTGACCGCCGCCCACGACCAGAACTCCAACTCCGCCCTCGACGGCGCCGGCCAAGACCTGGAACGCGAGACCGTCTCCTGGCTCCGCGACCTCTTCGGCCTCTCCGACGCCCACACCGGCACCTTCCTCAGCGGCGCCACGATGTCCAACACCACCGGCCTCGCCATCGCCCGCGAATGGGTCGGCGAACGGCGTGGGATCTCCGTCTCCGAGGACGGCGCGGCAGCGCTCGGCCCCGTCCGCGTCCTCTCCGGCGCCCCGCACTCCTCCATCGCCAAGGCCCTCTCCGTCCTCGGCCTCGGCCGTAACGCCCTGGTGCCCGTCCCCACCCTCCCCGGTCGGGAAGCCGTCGACCCCGCCGCCCTGGACCGGGCCCTCGCGGACACCCCCGGCCCGGCCGTCGTCGTCGCCAACGCCGGCACCGTCAACACCGTCGACTTCGACGACCTCCGCGCCATCGCCGCCCTGCGCGAACGCCACGACTTCTGGCTCCACACCGACGCCGCCTTCGGCGCCTTCGCCGCGCTCTCCCCGGAACACGCCCACCTCGTCGACGGACTCGACGCCTCGGACTCGGTCTGCGTCGACCTGCACAAGTGGCTGAACGTCCCCTACGACAGCGCCGTCCAGTTCACCCGACGCCGCGACCTCCAGGCCCGCGTCTTCCAGAACGCCGCCGCCTACCTCGGACCGCTCGGCGAACACCCCGACCTGGTCCACCTCACCCCGGAGAACTCCCACCGACTGCGCGCCCTCGCCGCCTGGTTCACGCTCCGCGCGTACGGCCGCGAGGGCCACCGGGAGATCGTCGAACGCGACATCGCCTGCGCCCGCTCCCTGGCCGCGGAACTCGCCGAGGACCCCGCCTTCCGCATCCTGGCCCCGGTACGCCTCAACGTCGTCTGCCTCACCCTCGCCGAGGCCCCCACCGCGGCCCGCCTGACGGCCCTGCGCGAAGCCGTCCAGACGGAGGTCTTCCTCACCCCCACCGTCTACGCGGGAACCCCCGCCCTGCGCGCCGCGTTCTCCAACTGGCGTACCACGCAGGCGGACGTACGCCGAGCCGCACAGGCTCTCCGTACGGCGACAAGGGAGCTCACATGACGGATCGTGCCCTGACCCTCATCGAGGTCGAGGCCCTCGCCCGCGCGGCACACGAGGGCCAGACCGACAAGGCCGGCCGCCCCTACGCCGAGCACCTCGCGGCCGTCGCCGAAGGCGTCCGCCTGCGCGGAGGCACCGCCGAACAACAGGCGGCGGCCTGGCTCCACGACGCGATCGAGGACGACGCCCTCACCCCGGACTGGCTCGAATCGGCCGCTCTGCCCACCCCCGTCAAGGACATGGTCCTCGCCCTCACCAAGATCCGGGGCGAACCGGTCGAGGGGTACGCCGCCCGCATCCTCGCCACCCCGGGCGCCCTCCTGGTCAAGGAAGCCGACCTGGCGCACAACGCCGACCCGGTACGCCTGTCCGTACTCGACGCCCCCACCCGCGACCGCCTGTCAGCCAAGTACGCGCACGTGCGCTCCCTCCTCGGCCTCACCACCCCGTGACCCCCGCGCCGCGCCCGAAACACGCGCCCCTCACATCCCATTGACGGCAAAGTCACCATGCCCATTCCTCACGGGACGGATAGTCAGGCCCGGTTGGTGGGAGGATGGTGCGTGTGGGGGCATGGGCCCCAGGCCGACCAGGGGACGACCGAAGGTGTGATCAGAAGTGGCCATTTCGCTGTCAGTGGTGGTTCTGTTGGCGATCATCCTGGTGATCCTGATCCGCGGCAAGCACATCAAGGCCGGCCCCGCGATCATCGCGGTCCTCTTCGGCTTCTTCCTGGCGTCCAGCTCCATCGCCCCGGACGTCAACCGCTTCCTCAACTCCCTGGCGGACACGATCGCCGGCATCAAACTCTGAACCCCAGGTCACGGCAACCGAACGAGCCGGCCGCACCACGGCGCGCCCGGCCCGTCCGCCACACCCCCCCACGCCCCGACGCTTCAGCCCGTCACCAGGTGGCGATCGTCGCGCGATAGTGCGAACCGATCACATCACGGTCGAGCCCGACCCCCTCGGGAACCGCCGGCGCGCGGGAGTTGACGTCGCGCATGGGCCACAGCACCGCCCGCGCCGCGCTGGTCTGCCGGCACGCCAGTGCCGATCGGGACCGGTTGATCGCCGACGCGTTGAGCGGGCTCGTGAAAAAGGGGCGCAGGAAGATCCACGGCGCAAGGGGCGCGCAGGGGACACGGAGAGCCGGTCTCGCCCCCCGGAACGGCGAAGGGCCAGGTCGAGGAGATGATCCTCTGACCTGGCCCTTTTCGCTTCAGAGCGGGTGACGGGAATCGAACCCGCGTAGCTAGTTTGGAAGACTAGGGCTCTACCATTGAGCTACACCCGCAAGACGTGCGACGCAGGTCCGGGGACTGCGGCACGGACAGCATCCTAGCGGGTCGCGGCGGGGGATCGCACACCGCTTTCGGGGGCGGCGTCGTGTCCGGTGTCGGTCCGCGGCCACGCGCGTGCACGCCTCTGCGGGAAACGCGCGCGTCGGAGGGTCTCCGGGCATGTACCCTACGTGTCGCACCGACGGGGTGTGGCGCAGCTTGGTAGCGCGTCCGCTTTGGGAGCGGAAGGTCGTCGGTTCGAATCCGGCCACCCCGACCAGCCAGCCTTACCCGCACGATGATCGCGTTCGATGATCGCGTTGTGGGCTGATTGCCGCTTGCGGTTACTATGCAAGCTGCGTGCCCGTGTGTCTGATGCCGGGCCGAATCCGCTGAACCGCTGAATCACAGCGTGACGGCAGAACCCCCAGCAGTCAGCCACAAGGAGACCGAACCGTGAAGAGCGCCGTGGAGACCCTGAACCCGACTCGGGTTCGGCTCACTGTTGAGGTGCCCTTCGAGGAGCTCAAGGACAGCCTCGACGCGGCCTACAAGAAGATCAACCAGCAGGTCACGGTGAAGGGCTTCCGCAAGGGCAAGATCCCGGCCCGCGTCATCGACCAGCGCTTCGGCCGCGGTGCGGTGCTGGAGGAGGCCGTCAACGACGCCCTCCCGAAGTTCTACACCGAGGCCGTCAACGAGGCCGACCTGAACCCGCTGGGCCAGCCCGAGGTCGACATCAAGGAGCTGAAGGACGGCGAGCTGCTGTCCTTCACCGCCGAGGTGGACGTCCGCCCCGAGATCGAGATCCCGGACTACGCGGGCATCGAGGTCGAGGTCGACGCCATCGACGTCTCCGACGAAGAGGTCGAGACGGCCGTCGAGCAGCTGCGCGGTCGCTTCGCGTCCACCAAGGACGTCGAGCGCGCGGCCGAGGACGGCGACGTCGTCACCATCGACCTTGAGGCCAAGGTCGACGGCGAGGTCCTCGAGGACGGCGTCGCCCAGGACGTCTCCTACACCATCGGCTCGGGCGAGCTTCTCGAAGGCATCGACGAGGCCGTCAAGGGCCTGGAGGCCGGTGGCGAGGCCACCTTCACCTCCCAGCTGAAGGGCGGCTCCGCCGAGGGCAAGGACGCCGAGGTCACCGTCAAGGTCACCAAGGTCTCCGCCCGTGAGCTGCCGGAGCTGGACGACGAGTTCGCGCAGATGGCGAGCGAGTTCGACACCCTCGACGAGCTCAAGGCGGACAGCCGTACCCGCCTGGAGAACCAGAAGCAGTACGACCAGGCCACCCAGGCCCAGGAGCGCGTCCTGGAGAAGTTCCTGGAGCTCGCGGAGATCCCCGTTCCCGAGAAGCTGCTCGCGGACGAGGTCCAGACCCGCAAGCACAACCTGGAGCACCACCAGCTCGGCCAGATGGGCCTGACCATCGAGAAGTTCCTGGAGATCCAGGGCAAGACGGTCGAGGAGTTCGAGGCCGAGACCGGCGAGCAGGCCGTCAAGGGCATCAAGACCCAGTTCCTGCTGGACGCCCTGGTCAACAAGGAGAAGCTGGGCGTGACCCAGGAGGAGCTCACCGAGCACCTCATGCGCCGCGCGCAGTCCTCCGGCATGTCCCCCGACCAGTTCGCCCAGGCGGTCGTCGAGGGTGGCCAGGTTCCGATGCTGGTCGGCGAGGTCGCTCGCGGCAAGGCCCTCGCGGTCGTCGTCGAGAAGGCCAAGGTCACCGACACCAACGGTGAGGTCGTCGACCTGTCCGACGAGGACGAGGACGAGGCCGCCGTCGAGGCGAACGCCGAGGTCGTCGAGGCCGACGCGGACGCCGACGCCGACGAGGCCAAGGCCGACGAGGCCAAGTAACACCTCGGGCGACGCCTCGCGCGGAGCCCGCCCCGCATGGCTTGAAACATGCCCCGAAGGGCCCGGACGCAGCAGCGTGCGGGCCCTTCTGCGCTTGCCGGCGACGGCTCTGACCTTGCGCTCCGAGCGAACAGTTCGGGAAGCGGGATGGCGTTGTCCCACCTGCGCGTTAGGGTCCATGAATACGAGGGCACGGGAGTACCCGAAGCCGGCGGACGTCGTCCGTACCGGTTGGTCCGCGCCCCAGAACGAGACGCTGAGACGGCATGTGGCCGTCGGAGACGAGCAGGTGGATACGTGACGAATCTGAAGCCTTACGCCGCGGGTGAGCCGTCCATCGGTGGCGGCCTCGGCGACCATGTCTACAACCGGCTGCTCGGCGAGCGCATCATCTTCCTCGGCCAGCAGGTAGACGACGACATCGCGAACAAGATCACGGCGCAGCTCCTGCTCCTGGCCGCCGAGCCGGAGAAGGACATCTTCCTGTACATCAACAGCCCCGGCGGCTCGGTGACGGCCGGCATGGCGGTCTACGACACCATGCAGTACATCCCCAACGACGTCGTCACCATCGGCATGGGCATGGCGGCCTCCATGGGCCAGTTCCTGCTGACCGGCGGCGCCAAGGGCAAGCGCTTCGCCCTGCCGAACACGGACATCCTGATGCACCAGGGTTCCGCCGGCATCGGTGGCACCGCGTCCGACATCAAGATCCAGGCCCAGTACCTGCTGCGCACCAAGCAGCGCATGGCCGAGATCACGGCGTTCCACTCGGGCCAGACTGTCGAGGCGATCATCCGCGACGGTGACCGCGACCGCTGGTTCACCTCCGAGGAGGCCAAGGAGTACGGCCTCATCGACGAGATCATCTCGGCCGCGTCCAACGTTCCGGGCGGCGGCGGCACCGGGGCCTGATCCCCGGCGAGCACCGTCAGTCCCCAGTCGACAGCCCGCAGAACGCCACCAGGATGGTGAACACCCAGATGCACATGAACAACCTCTCTCCCGCGAGCGGCCTTTACACCGGCGCTCAGGTGGACAACCGCTACGTCATCCCGCGCTTCGTCGAGCGCACCTCGCAGGGCGTGCGCGAGTACGACCCGTACGCGAAGCTCTTCGAGGAGCGCGTGATCTTCCTCGGCGTGCAGATCGACGACGCCTCCGCCAACGACGTGATGGCGCAGTTGCTGTGCCTGGAGTCGATGGACCCGGACCGCGACATCTCGATCTACATCAACAGCCCCGGTGGCTCCTTCACCGCGCTGACGGCGATCTACGACACCATGCAGTTCGTGAAGCCGGACATCCAGACGGTCTGCATGGGCCAGGCGGCCTCCGCCGCCGCAGTCCTGCTCGCCGCCGGCAGCCCCGGCAAGCGCATGGCCCTTCCGAACGCCCGTGTGCTGATCCACCAGCCCTCCGGCGGCACCGGTCGCGAGCAGCTCTCCGACCTGGAGATCGCGGCCAACGAGATCCTGCGCATGCGTGACCAGCTGGAGACCATGCTGGCCAAGCACTCGACGACGCCGCTGGAGAAGATCCGCGACGACATCGAGCGCGACAAGATCCTGACGGCCGAGGACGCCCTGGCGTACGGCCTGATCGACCAGATCGTTTCCACCCGCAAGAGCAACGCGGTCTGATCCTTGCCGCCAGTTGGCGTGGGCGTGTCGTCGGACGAGGCGATGTGAACCACGTCAAGGGGGCCCCGCAGGGGCCCCCCGGCAAGGTACCGTCGGATATGAGGCACCAGGAGCGCTGAACCAGGCGTCTCCCAGGCGAAGGGGAAGCACCTCGTGGCACGCATCGGTGACGGCGGCGACCTGCTCAAGTGCTCGTTCTGCGGAAAGAGCCAGAAGCAGGTGAAGAAGCTCATCGCAGGACCCGGTGTGTACATCTGCGACGAGTGCATCGACCTCTGCAACGAGATCATCGAAGAGGAACTCGCGGAGACCTCCGAGGTTCGGTGGGAGGAACTCCCCAAGCCCCGTGAGATCTACGAGTTCCTGGAGAGCTACGTCGTCGGCCAGGAGCCGGCGAAGAAGGCGCTCTCCGTCGCGGTCTACAACCACTACAAGCGGGTCCAGGCCGGCGAGAACGGCGGCGCGCAGGGCCGGGACGACGCGATCGAGCTCGCGAAGTCCAACATCCTGCTGCTGGGCCCGACGGGTTCCGGCAAGACGCTGCTGGCGCAGACGCTGGCCCGCATGCTCAACGTCCCGTTCGCCATCGCCGACGCGACGGCGCTGACGGAGGCCGGCTATGTCGGCGAGGACGTCGAGAACATCCTGCTCAAGCTGATCCAGGCGGCCGACTACGACGTCAAGAAGGCCGAGACCGGGATCATCTACATCGACGAGATCGACAAGGTCGCCCGCAAGAGCGAGAACCCGTCGATCACCCGCGATGTGAGCGGCGAGGGCGTGCAGCAGGCCCTCCTGAAGATCCTGGAAGGCACGACGGCCTCCGTCCCGCCGCAGGGCGGGCGCAAGCACCCGCACCAGGAGTTCATCCAGATCGACACGACGAACGTCCTCTTCATCGTGGGCGGCGCGTTCTCGGGTCTGGAGAAGATCATCGAGTCGCGCGCGGGCGCCAAGGGCATCGGCTTCGGGGCGACGATCCGCTCGAAGCGCGAGATCGAGGCGAGCGACCAGTTCCACGAGGTCATGCCGGAGGACCTGGTGAAGTTCGGGATGATCCCCGAGTTCATCGGCCGTCTGCCCGTGCTGACCTCCGTGCACAACCTGGACCGCGAGGCCCTGCTCCAGATCCTGATCGAGCCGCGCAACGCCCTGGTCAAGCAGTACCAGCGGCTGTTCGAACTCGACGGTGTGGAACTGGACTTCGAGCGCGAGGCGCTGGAGGCCATCGCCGACCAGGCCATCCTGCGCCAGACGGGTGCGCGAGGCCTGCGCGCCATCATGGAAGAGGTCCTGATGTCGGTGATGTACGAGGTTCCGTCCCGCAAGGACGTGGCCCGCGTGGTCATCACCGCGGACGTGGTCCGCTCCAACGTCAACCCGACGCTGGTCCCGCGGATCGTCCCGAAGGACCAGGGCCCGCACGAGAAGTCGGCGTAACGGCAACGTAGTTGTGTGAAGGGGGCGCCCCGGCCGGTCGGCCGGGGCGCCCCCTTCTTCACGTCGCGTGACGCGCTGAACTCACTTCTTGACGCGGGAGGTGTTGTAGAGCTTCGCCGCGAGGTCGGCGTTCTGCTCCAGCGTGTAGCCCGTCTTGCCGCTCATCACGGCGGCGAAGTCGACCGTCGTGACGATGCCCACGGTGCTGAAGTCCCCCCAGATGCAGACGGGGGCGACGACCTCCTTGGGGCCGAGACCCGTGGTCTTCTTGGAACTGAGCTTGATCTCCTGGCACTTCATGACGGCGCCCTCGAACCCCTTCGGGCTGATCTCCTTGGGGGTGCCGATGAGTTCGGCCGTGGCGTCCTTGCTGCCCTTGGCCGCGTTGAGCTTCGCCAGGGCGAAGTAGCCGTCGATCGTCTTCTCGGGGCTCGCGATCTCGCCGTAGAAGCCCTGGAAGTCAATGGTCTTGATCGACAGGGGGTTGCTCGGGTCGCCGCTCTGGTAACCCATGCTCACCTTGTTCGGGCCCTTGATGCCCGCGGCCTCGGCCTTCTGGCGTTCTTCGTCCGTGAACTCCGGCTTGTTGTACTTCGGGTTCTGCTTGAAGTCGTCCACGTTCGCCGGGGCGACCAGCTTGTAGCCCTTGGTGTCGTCCGACACCGCGCCCGCGCCGCCGCTGCCCAGGAAGTACCAGGCGCCGCCCGCGACGGCCGCCACCAGGACGACCGACAGGACGATCACGCCGGCCTTGGACTTCTTCGGCGGCTGCTGCGGCGGCATTGCGCCGTACGGCGGCTGCTGGGGAGGGACCCCCGGTTGCTGCGGGTAGCCGTAACCCTGCTGCTGCGGGGGCTGCTGGGGGTAGCCGGGCTGCTGCGGGTAACCCTGGGGGGCGCCCGGCGGAGGCGGCTGCTGCGGGTATCCGTAGCCGGGCTGCGGGGCCGGCTGGCCGTACGGGTTCGGCTGCTGCGGAGGCGGACCTCCGTAGGGCCCGGGCTGCTGCGGCTGCCCGCCGCCGTACGGTCCCGGCTGGTTGTAACTCATGACCGCGTCCCCCTTTAGGAACTTCTTATGTTGCTCTCATCCTGACGGAAGGACGGCGGGTTCCGGCCGCCGGGGCCCCAGGCGTTACGGAACCACGACGCCGACGCGGCCCCGAACCGCGCGATCGGCCGGAGAGCGGGCCGGGAGACGGAACGGATTCGTGGCCGGGGCGGCGCCGCCCGTATCCTGTGCCCCGTGACCGAGAACACGCAGACACCCAGCGCCCCCACCTCCGACCTGCCGACCCAATACGCGCCGGCCGAGGTAGAGGGAGAGCTCTACGAGCGCTGGGTCGAGCGCGGTTACTTCACCGCCGATCCGGCGAGCGAGAAGCCGCCGTACACCATCGTCATCCCGCCGCCGAACGTCACCGGCTCGCTCCACCTGGGACACGCCTTCCAGCACACGCTCATGGACGCCCTGACCCGCCGCAAGCGGATGCAGGGTTACGAGGCGCTGTGGCTGCCGGGCATGGACCACGCCGGCATCGCCACCCAGAACAAGGTCGAGCAGCAGCTCGCCGAGGAGGGCAAGTCCCGCCACGACCTGGGCCGCGAGGAGTTCATCGAGCGCGTCTGGCAGTGGAAGGAAGAGTACGGCGGCAAGATCCTCGGTCAGATGCGTCGCCTCGGCGACGGCGTCGACTGGTCGCGTGAGCGCTTCACCATGGACGAGGGCCTGTCCAAGGCCGTCCAGACCATCTTCAAGAAGCTCTACGACGACGGCCTGATCTACCGCGCCGAGCGCATCATCAACTGGTGCCCCCGCTGTCTGACCGCCATCTCCGACATCGAGGTGGAGTACCAGGACGACGCGGGCGAGCTGGTCTCGATCCGCTACGGCGAGGGCGAGGACAGCCTCGTCGTCGCGACGACCCGCGCCGAGACGATGCTCGGTGACACCGCCGTGGCCGTCCACCCCGACGACGAGCGTTACAAGCACCTCGTCGGCACCCGGATCAAGCTTCCGCTGACCGACCGGACCATCCCGATCGTCGCCGACACGCACGTCGACCCGGAGTTCGGCACCGGCGCCGTCAAGGTGACGCCCGCGCACGACCCGAACGACTTCGCGATCGGGCAGCGCCACGGCCTCGAATCCATGACGATCATGGACGAGCGGGGCGTCATCACCGTCCACGGCCCCTTCCAGGGCCTGGACCGCTTCGAGGCCCGTTCGGCCGTCGTCGGCGCACTGCGCGAGCAGGGTCGGATCGTCGCCGAGAAGCGTCCGTACCAGCACTCCGTGGGGCACTGCTCCCGCTGCCGCACCACCGTGGAGCCGCGCCTGTCGCTCCAGTGGTGGGTCGGCGTCAAGCCGCTCGCCACGGCGGCCGGTGACGCGGTCCGCGACGGGCGGGTCACCATCCACCCGCGCGAGATGGAGAAGCGCTACTTCGACTGGGTCGACAACCTCAACGACTGGTGCATCTCGCGCCAGCTGTGGTGGGGCCACCGGATCCCGATCTGGTACGGCCCGGAGGGCGAGATCGTCTGCGTCGGACCGGACGACGAGATCCCCACCGGCGAGGGCTGGACGCAGGACACCGACGTCCTCGACACGTGGTTCTCCTCCGGCCTGTGGCCGTTCTCCACGCTCGGCTGGCCGGAGAGGACCCCGGACCTGGAGAAGTTCTACTCCACCGACGTCCTGGTCACCGGCCACGACATCATCTTCTTCTGGGTCGCCCGGATGATGATGTTCGGTTTGTACGCCATGGACGGCGAGGTCCCCTTCAAGACGATCGCGCTGACCGGCCTGGTCCGTGACGAGCGCGGCAAGAAGATGTCGAAGTCCTTCGGCAACGTCGTCGACCCGCTGGACTGGATGGACAAGTACGGCTCCGACGCCGTCCGGTTCACCCTCGCCAAGGGCGCCAACCCCGGCACCGACGTCCCGATCGGCGAGGACTGGGTCCAGGCGTCCCGGAACTTCGCCAACAAGATCTGGAACGCGACCCGCTTCGCCCTGATGAACGGCGCCACCGTCGAGGGCGAGCTGCCGGCCCCCGAGCAGATGTCGGCGACCGACCGCTGGATCCTGTCGCGGCTGAACAAGACCGTCGAGCAGGTGGACGCGTACTACGAGGATTTCCAGTTCTCGAAGCTCAGCGAGGCGCTCTACCACTTCGCGTGGGACGAGGTCTTCGACTGGTACGTCGAGCTGTCGAAGACGACGTTCTTCGCGGGCGGCGAGGGCGCCAAGGTCTCCGGCCGCGTCCTCGGCGAGGTCCTCGACGTCACGCTGCGCCTGCTGCACCCGGTGGTCCCCTTCGTCACCGAGACCCTGTGGACCACGCTCACCGGCGGCGAGTCCCTCGTCATCGCCGACTGGCCCAAGGACAGCGGCTTCCGCGACGAGGCCGCCGAGCGCGAGATCGAGAACCTCCAGGCCGTCGTCACCGAGGTCCGCCGCTTCCGCGCCGACCAGGGTCTCCAGCCGGGCCAGAAGGTCCCGGCCCGACTGGACCTGGCCGGTACCGCGCTGGCCGCGCACGAGGGTGCGATCCGGCAGCTGCTGCGCCTCCAGCCGGAGGGCGAGGACTTCAGCGCCACCGCGACCCTGCCGGTCGCCGGCGCCACCGTCGCGCTGGACCTGTCGGGCACCATCGACGTGGCCGCCGAGCGCAAGCGGCTGTCGAAGGACCTGGCCGCCGCGGAGAAGGAGAAGCAGCAGGCGGAGGGCAAGCTCGGCAACGAGGCCTTCCTGGCCAAGGCCCCCGACAACGTCGTGGACAAGATCAAGGGCCGGCTCGCCAAGGCGGAGTCGGACATCACCCGGATCCAGGCCCAGCTGGGGACGCTGCCGCCCGCCTAGCAGCCGGCAGGGCACGGGCCAAGGCCCCCACACCGTCGAGCGGCGTGGGGGCCTTCGCCGTACACCGCCCACGCCGACCCTGCCGGAAATCACCCCGAGTGCCACAAATCACTTCTTATGCCCCGTCACCTGATTCGATCGGGGCCGCTCACCACGGATGATGGGGGACATGCACGCCAAGCCCGTCGTCTCGGCGCTCCGCCAAGCCGTGGCCACCGGCCGCCGGCTCAGCGAGGGATGGGCCGGGTCTCCCCGGGCCATGGACGTCCTGACCGCCCTGAGCTGCCTCGCCCTGATGGCGCTGGACCTGCCGGGCCTGGCCGCCGCCGACAACTCGCTCAACGGCTGGATGGCCGCCGCCGTACTCACCGCGGGCTGCGCGAGCCTGCTGGTACGGCGCCGCATGCCCTGGCTCGCGTACCTCACCGCCCTGCTGTTCGTCGGGTGGCTGCACGAGCTGACGCTGATCCAGTTCGCCCTGTACTCGGTCGGCCGCTACCGGGGCCGCCGGGCCGGAATCCTGGCCACCCTCGGGTACGTGGCCTTCGCGCTCGCGGTGTTCAGCATCCCGGGATGGCCCGAGCCGCGGGCGCAGAGCCTCAGCGCCTTCCTCGGCCTGGTCGTGCCGATCGGGGTGCTCGCCTCGGCCGTCGGGATCGCCGCGTACCGGCACGACCTGGTGCGGGAGCTCGACGTCCGGCGGGCCGAGTCGGCCGTCCTCCAGGCCGTGCAGCAGGAGCGCACCTCCGTCGCCCGGGACGTGCACGACTTCGTCGGGCGGGAGCTGACCCTGCTGACCGTGCGCTCCGAGGTGCTGTCGACGCGGGCGCGCGAGACGACGTACGCGAAGGACTTCGAGGAGCTGGCCGACACCGCGCGCCGAGCCCACCTGGTGCTGAACGAGATCATCGTGCAGCGCGGCGGACCGTCCGCGACCCCTGGTGTCGAGGGCCTGGCGGCGCTGGCGCAGGAGAGCGGACGGGCCGGTTCACCCGTCCGCCTGGTGATGGATCCCGAGGTGCACGAGGTGTCGCCGCTGCGCCAGGCGGCGGTCTACCGGGTGGTGCAGGAATGCCTCACCAACGCGGCCAAGCACGCCCGGGGCGAGACGATCGACGTGTCGATCGAGGCCGCCGGCCCGCACCTGCGGATCGCCGTCATCAACAGCCTCCCCGAGCGCACCCCGACCCGCGCCCCCGTCTCGGCGGGCTCGGGCACGGCGAGCATGTCCGAACGCGTGCGCAGCCTGGGCGGAACCCTGAAGGCGAAGCGGACCGACGAGTCGTACGTGGTGATCGCCACGCTGCCGCGCGGCTAGGCCGCCCCTTTCGGATCCGCGGCCCGGCGGTCAGGCCTTGGCGGGGGACAGCAGGCCGTTCAGTGTGTCGAGGTCCTCGACGCACTTGCCCGACCCCAGTGCCACGCAGTCCAGCGGGGCGTCCGCGACGAACACCGGGATGCCGGTCGCGGAGGCCATGCGCAGGTCCAGGCCGGGAAGCAGGGCGCCGCCGCCGGTGAGGACGATGCCGTGCTCCATCACGTCGCCGGACAGTTCCGGCGGGCATTCCTCCAGGGTGCCGCGCACGGCGGCGATGATCGCCTCGACCGGTTCGTCGAGGGCGGCCCGTACGCCGACGACGGTCAGCTCCAGGGTCTTCGGCATTCCGCCGACCTTCTCGCGGCCCCGCACGGTGAAGGCGCCGGTCTCCAGCTCCGGCCGCTCCGGGACCGGCCAGGCCGAGCCGATGGCGACCTTGACGTCCTCGGCGGTGCGCTCGCCGATGAGCAGCCCGTGCTCCTTGCGGACGTGGTCCATGATGGCCGCGTCCAGTCGGTCCCCGCCGACCCGCAGCGACCGGGCGGTGACGATGCCGCCGAGCGAGATGACGGCCACCTCGGTGGTTCCGCCGCCGATGTCGACCACCATGGAGCCGCGCGCCTCGGACACGGGCAGCCCGGCGCCGATCGCCGCCGCCATCGGCTCCTCGATCAGGTGCACGGTCTTGGCGCCGGCCCGGGTGGACGCCTGCACGATGGCCCGTCGTTCGACCGGGGTGACCCCGGACGGCACGCAGACCACCATGCGGGTGCGCGGCCGGCGGCCCGGGACGGCCTTGCGGACGAAGTGCCGGATCATCTCCTCGGCGGCCTCGTAGTCGCAGATCACCCCGCCCTGGAGGGGGCGGATCGCGGTGATGGAACCGGGGGTGCGGCCGATGGTCTCCTTGGCCTCGGTTCCGACGGCCAGCGCGGTGGTCGTACCGGCCTTCACGGCGACCACGGACGGCTCATTGAGGACGATTCCGTGGCCCCGGGCGTAGACGAGCGTGTTCGCGGTCCCCAGGTCGATCCCTATGTCGCGGCTGGAATTCGTCTTGTTGCTGCTGGCCTGCGGCATTTGTTCCCCTATCTCCTGCCCGCAAGGCTTGCATAACGATCCGGTCGCTTTGATCGCCCAAGGTCCCGAAACGGCCGGGCCGAAAGTCCCGGGGGTCCTCGTCCGTAGACTGGCCCTGTGAGTGAGCAGCAGCCCGAGAGCCATGGCCCCGACGAACCGGGCCGCCCCTTCGACGGGATCGACGCGTTCGACCAGATCATCGCGGAGGAGTCCGACCGCGACGCCGACCTGGCGGTGATCGAGGCCGGCAGTCGCACCCTGCGCGCACACGGCGGAGCGCCGCTGGGCGACCAGGTGCCCGCCGTCCCCACCGACCCGGAGGCGGCCAAGGCGCTGCAGGAGGTGGAGCAGGAGCTGGCCGGCCGCTGGGGCGAGACGAAGCTGGAGCCGTCCGTCTCGCGGATCGCCGCGCTGATGGACGTCCTGGGCGAGCCGCAGCGCGCGTACCCGTCCATCCACGTCACCGGCACCAACGGCAAGACCAGCACCGCCCGCATGATCGAGGCCCTGCTGAACGCCTTCGAACTGCGCACCGGCCGCTACACCAGCCCGCACGTGCAGTCGGTCACCGAGCGGATCAGCCTGGACGGGGCGCCGATCACCCCGGAGCGGTTCGTGGAGACCTACCACGACGTCAAGCCGTACGTGGAGATGGTCGACGCCGCCGAGGAGTACCGGCTGTCGTTCTTCGAGGTGCTCACCGGGATGGCTTACGCGGCCTTCGCGGACGCCCCCGTGGACGTGGCGGTCGTCGAGGTCGGCATGGGCGGTACCTGGGACGCCACCAACGTGATCGACGGCGTGGTCGCCGTGGTCACCCCGATCAGCCTCGACCACACCGACCGGCTCGGCTCCACCCCCGGCGAGATCGCGCAGGAGAAGGGCGGCGTCATCAAGCAGGACGCCACCGTCATCCTGGCGCAGCAGCCGGTCGACGCGGCGCAGGTGCTGCTGAAGAAGGCCGTCGAGGTCGACGCGACCGTGGCCCGCGAGGGCATGGAGTTCGGGGTCGTCTCCCGCGAGGTGGCGGTCGGCGGCCAGATGCTGACCCTGCGCGGCGTGGGCGGCGAGTACGACGGCATCTTCCTCCCGCTGTACGGCGCCCACATGGCGCACAACGCGGCCGTGGCGCTGGCGGCGGTCGAGGCCTTCTTCGGGGTCGGCGCGGAGCACGCGCGGGAGCTGGACACGGACACCGTGCGCAAGGCCTTCGCCTCGGTGACCTCGCCGGGCCGCATGGAGGTCGTCCGGCGCAGCCCGACCGTGGTCCTGGACGCGGCCCACAATCCGGCGGGGGCCCGGGTGACCGCCGAGGCCGTCACCGAGGCATTCGGCTTCAGCCGGTTGATCGGGGTCATGGCCGCCAGCGAGGGCAAGGACGTCAGGGGCGTCCTGGAGGCCTTCGAGCCGATCTTCGCGGAGATCGTGGTCACGGAGAACTCCAGCCACCGGGCGATGTCGGCCGACGAGCTGGCGGGCGTGGCGGTGGAGGTCTTCGGGGCCGACCGGGTGCAGGTGGAGCCGAGGCTGGACGACGCCCTGGAGGCGGCGATCACCCTGGCGGAGGAAGAGGCCGAATACGGCGGGGCCGGGGTCCTGGTGACCGGCTCGGTGATCACGGTGGGCGAGGCCCGCCTGCTGTTCAAGAGGGGCTGAGGGAATGCGCACGCTCTGCGCGAGCACGCTGATCGGCGAGTTCTTCGTGATCGGTTTCGCGGGCCTGGTGGCCATGAAGGACCCGGACCTGACCCAGGCGACCGTGTGGACGGTGTGCGGCGTCGCGATGCTGCTGTCGATCCTGCTGTGCGGGATGCTGTCGCGGCCCGGCGCGGTGCAGCTCGGATGGGCCCTTCAGGTGGGCCTGATCCTCAGCGGTTTCGTGGTGCCGACGATGTTCTTCCTCGGGGCGGTCTTCGCCGGCCTGTGGTGGTGCTCCGTGCACTACGGACGCCGCATCGACGACGTGAAGGCCCGTTGGGCCGCCGCCCATCCGGAGCACGAGGCGCAGGCCTGAGGTCACGGGTGCGTCACCCCTGGGCGGCCGGCACCCGGCGGGGCCGGTCCGGCCCCGGCGCACCTGTAGATTCGTCCCACCGCACCCGTTTGCCGCAAGGAGTTTCCACATGACCCAGCGCACGCTCGTCCTGCTCAAGCCCGACGCCGTCCGTCGTGGCCTGATCGGCGAGATCATCGGCCGCATCGAGCGGAAGGCCGGCTGGACCATTCCCGCGCTGGAGCTGCGCACGCTCGACCAGGAGACCCTGGAGGCGCACTACGGCGAGCACAAGGGCAAGCCGTTCTACGAGCCCCTCATGGGCTTCATGTCCGGCGGCCCGGTCGTCGCTCTCGTGGTCGAGGGCGAGCGCGTGATCGAGGGCGTTCGCGGCCTCGCCGGCCCGACCGACCCGATCGCCGCGGCGCCCGGCTCGATCCGCGGCGACTTCGGTTCCATCACCCGGGAGAACCTGATCCACGCCTCGGATTCCGAGGAGTCCGCGGAGCGCGAGCTGAAGCTGTTCTTCCCCGCGCTCTGAGGCCGTTCCCCCATCAAGCGGAACGCTGTCACCGCAGTCTCCTCTGACGCGAGATCAGCCGAATAGCGCTCACGACCTGGGGCGACCGAAGTAATTTCGGTCGCCCTTCGGTATTACCGGCGCGGACGGGGAACGCATGTGCAGGACACGACGTCACCACTAAGGGGGCGGGTATCCGTTCCGGCGGGATTGCCGGAGTCCCGTCGCGCGATGTCCGTACATGCGGCACTACGATGGGGCCTCCACCCACACACCCACCTCGCCGACCTGACAGCAGCCGCTATCAACTGGAAGGCCAGACGCTCCTCATGGGGAACAAGGGGAACACTATGTCGTTCATCGGCCGTGACATGGCGATCGACCTCGGGACCGCCAACACGCTGGTGTACGTGAGGGGCCGGGGGATCGTCCTGAACGAGCCGTCCGTGGTCGCCATCAACACGAACACCGGTGGCATCCTGGCGGTCGGCTCCGAGGCGAAGAAGATGATCGGCCGGACGCCCGGCAACATCGTCGCCGTCAGGCCCCTCAAGGACGGCGTGATCGCCGACTTCGAGATCACCGAGCGCATGCTCCGGTACTTCATCCTCAAGATCCACAAGCGCCGTTACCTGGCGCGTCCGCGCGTCGTGGTGTGCGTGCCCTCCGGCATCACCGGAGTGGAGCGCCGCGCCGTCATCGAGGCGTCCACGCAGGCCGGCGCCCGCCAGGTACACATCATCGAAGAGCCCATGGCCGCCGCCATCGGCTCGGGCCTGCCCGTCCACGAGGCCACCGGCAACATGGTCGTGGACATCGGCGGCGGCACCACCGAGGTCGCCGTCATCTCCCTCGGCGGAATCGTCACGGCGCAGTCCATCCGGGTGGCCGGTGACGAGCTGGACAACGCGATCATCCAGCACATCAAGAAGGAGTACTCGCTCCTCCTCGGTGAGCGCACCGCCGAACAGATCAAGATCACCATCGGTTCGGCGTACGACCTCGACAAGGACGAGCACACCGAGATCCGCGGCAGGGACCTGGTGTCCGGGCTGCCGAAGACGGTCGTGATCTCGGCCGCCGAGGTCCGCAAGGCCATCGAGGAGCCGGTCAACGCCATCGTCGACGCGGTCAAGACGACGCTGGACAAGTGCCCGCCGGAACTCTCCGGCGACATCATGGACCGCGGCATCGTCCTGACCGGCGGCGGCGCGCTGCTGCGCGGCCTGGACGAGCGACTGCGCCGTGAGACCGGCATGCCGATCCACATCGCGGAGGATCCGCTCGACTCGGTCGCGCTCGGCTCCGGCAAGTGCGTGGAGGAGTTCGAGGCACTCCAGCAGGTTCTGGACGCCCAGCCCCGGCGGTGATCGACTCCCCGTCACGGGGCACGCGGAACACAAGGATCCGCCGTACGGGTGCTAGCGCGCCGGTGCGGCGGATCGTTGATATACAGGCAACAGTCCGGTGCGATCACAGCTGCACGTCTCACCGGAGCGGCTCTGCCGCACGGGTATCTACGAGGAAGGCACGGCCGCCGCACGTGAGGGACACACGAGAGAGCCGGCTGCTCCTGGTGCTTCTGATCGCCATCGCGTTCGCATTGATCACGGTGGACATCAGAGCGGGCGAGGAGTCACCGGTCGACGGTGCCCGACAGGCCGCCGCAGCGGTCTTCGGCCCCGTCGAGAAGGGCGTGGCGACGGCGGTGGATCCGGTGGCCCACGCCATAGGAGCCGTACGCGACTCCGGCGAGCGCCACAATCGGATCGCGACGCTGGAGCGCGAGAACACCGCGCTCAAGGCCAAGCTCGGCAGCGACGACCAGAACCGCAGCCGCGTCCGCGAGCTCGACGAGATGCTCAAGCGGGCCGGCGCGGGACAGTACGGGATCAAGGGCGCCGAGGTCATCGCGATAGGAGCGGCCCAGGGCTTCTCCTGGACCGTCACCATCGACGCGGGCAGCAAGGACGGCATCGAGCGCGACATGACCGTCCTGAACGGGGAGGGCCTCGTCGGCCGGGTCTCCACCGTCGGCCCCGACACCGCCACCGTGGTCCTCGCCAACGACCCCGACTTCACCGTCGGCACCCGACTGGAGAAGACCGGCGAACTCGGCTTCGCCACCGGCCAGGGCGACCGTGCCCTGTCCGTGCAGATGCTCAACGGCAAGGCCAAGATCAACGCGGGCGACCGGCTCGTCACCTTCGGCTCGCGCGGCAACAAGCCGTTCGTGCCCGGCGTGCCGATCGGCGAGGTGGTCAAGGTGGACCCCTCCCGCGGAGACCTCACCCGTACCGTCTGGGTGCGCCCGTTCGTGGGCTTCTCGCGCCTGGACATCGTCGGCGTCGTCGTGATGCCGCCGCGCGAGGACCCGCGCGACGCGGTCCTCCCGCCGAAGCCCGCGGCCCCCAAGCCCACCCCGACGGTCACCGTCACGGTCACCCCGTCCGCCAGTGTGCCCGGCAAGCCGGACGACGAGTAGGAGCTGACCGACCATGCGTTTCAACCGGATCCTGCTCTCGGCCACGCTCGTGGTGGTCGCCCTCGTGGTCCAGGTCGCCGTTCTCGGCCGGCTCCAACTGCCCGGCGCGGTACCCGACCTGGTCCTCCTCACCGTCGTCGCCCTCGCCCTGGTGTACGGCCACCTCAGCGGAGCCATCATCGGCTTCGGCGCCGGCCTGCTCGCCGACCTGGCGCCGCCCGCCGACCACGCCGCCGGGCGGTACGCGCTCGTGCTGTGCCTCATCGGCTACCTCGTCGGCCTGGCCCGCCCCGACAACGGGCGGTTCCGCTCGGCCTGGGGGCCGATGCTGACCGTCGTCGCCGCCGCGATCGGCTCCACCCTGCTGTACGCGGGCGTCGGCGCCCTCGTCGGGGACACCGCCGCCCGCCACGTCGGCCTGGCCGGCCTGCTGTTCACGGCGACCCTCTACGACCTGCTGCTCGCGCCCTTCACCGTGCCGTTCATCATGGCGCTCGCCCGGCGCGCCGAGAACGACCCGATGGCCGTCGAGGCCGGCGGCGGCCCGCCCCAGGGCAAGGACGTCTCCTCCGGCTGGCTGGCCGGCGGCACGGGGCTGCGCATCGGCAGCCAGCGCGGTGGACTGCGCCTGAAGACCGCACGCGGACGCGCCAACCGGGCCGGCCGCATAAAGGGCGTCAAGGGTGTGAAGAGCGTCAAGAAACTGTGAGGGAGGAGAAGGCGTGAGCAACAACCCCGACACCGGCCGCACCTCCCGGGTACGGATCCGACTCGTCATCATCCAGGTGCTCGTCTTCTCCCTGCTCCTCACCCTCGGCGGGCGCCTCTGGTACCTCCAGATCCGCAACGGCGACGAGTACTACCACGAGGCGAAGAACAACCACGTCCAGCAGGTCGTCCAGCCCGCCGTGCGCGGTTCGATCCTCGACGCGCGCGGCATCGCGCTCGCCGACAACGAGACCCGTCTGGTCGTCTCCGCCAGCCGCACCGAGCTGATGAAGATGAAGGACAAGGGCAAGGGGGTCCTCACCCGGCTCTCGGACGTACTGGACATGACGCCGCAGGACGTCATGGACAAGGTCCGGCTCTGCGACTCGCGGACCCCCCAGCCCTGCTGGAACGGCTCCCCCTACCAGCCGATCCCGGTCACCAACAAGGCCACCACCCAGCAGGCCCTGCAAATCCGCGAGCGCCCCGAGGAGTTCCCCGGCATCACGGCCGAGCCCACCGCGGTCCGCCGCTACGCCGCCCCCGGGGGAGCCAACACCGGACAGGCGCTGGGCTACCTCTCCCCGGTCACCGACGGCGAGATCACCCGGGCGAAGGACACCAACTCGCCCTTCCTGCGCTCCGACCAGGTGGGCCGCTTCGGCCTGGAACGCACCTACGACAGGCCCCTGCGCGGCAAGTCCGGCGTGACCCGCTACGAGGTGGACAACCTCGGCCGGGTCATCGGCATGGCCCAGAACGATCCCGCGATCCCCGGCGCCAACCTCGTGACGAGCATCGACGCGCGCGTCCAGGCCGTCGCCGAGTTCGAGCTGAACGCGGCCATGGTCGAGGCGCGCAAGCAGATCGACCGCAACACGGGCGTTCCCTACAAGGCCGACGCGGGCGCCATCGTCGTCCTGGAGTCCAAGACCGGCCGCGTCGTCGCCATGGCCTCCAACCCGACCTACGACCCGAACGTCTGGGTCGGCGGGATCTCCGCCAAGGACTACGCGAAGCTGACCGCCAAGGACTCCAACGTCCCGCTGATGAACCGGGCGATCCAGGGCCAGGCCGCGCCGGGCTCCATCTTCAAGGTGATCCCGACCGCCGCCGCCGTCAACGCCGGGTACAAGTTCGACGGCGAGTACCCCTGCCCCAGTTCGTACTCCATCGGCGGACAGGTCTTCAAGAACTTCGAGTCCCAGGGCCACGGCTCCATCACCCTCGGCCGGGCACTGGAGGTCTCCTGCGACACCGTCTTCTACGCCCTCGGCCACCAGCAGTGGCTGAAGGACGGCGGGCTCAAGCCGAAGAAGCGCCCGGCCGAGATCTTCTACAAGACCGCCCACCAGTTCGGGCTCGGCGCCGAGACCGGCGTCGACCTGCCGGGCGAGGAGAAGGGCCGGGTCCCGGACCGCCAGTGGAAGCAGCGGTTCTGGACCGCCAACAAGGACATGTGGTGCAAGACGGGGAAGAAGGGCGGCACCTACGTCGAGCTGCTGTCCTACGAGAACTGCCTCGAAGGCAACCTGATGCGCGCCGGTGACGCCGTCAACTACTCCATCGGCCAGGGCGACACCCTCGTCACGCCGATCCAGATGGCCACCATCTACGCGGCCATCGCCAACGGCGGCACCATGTGGAACCCGACCATCGGCAAGGCGATCATCAGCGCCGACGGCAAGCGGGTCGAGAAGATCCCGCCGCGCGCCCACGGCCGGCTGCCGGTCACCCCGGAGACCCTCCGCAAGATGGACGGGGCCCTCGCCGGCGTCGCCACCGAGGGCACCGCCGCATGGCGGTTCGGCGGCTGGCCGCAGAAGGAGATCCCGATGCACGCCAAGACCGGCACCGCCGAGGTCTACGGCAAGCAGACGACCTCCTGGTTCGCCACCTACACCTCGGACTTCACGATCGTCATGACGATCTCCCAGGGTGGTACCGGTTCCGGGGCATCCGGCCCCGCCGTGCGCAACGTGTACAACGCCATCTACGGTCTGGACATGGCCGGCAAGCAGGACGTCAAGCGCGCCCTGCTGATCAAGCCGGAGGCGAACCTGCCGACCATCCAACCCGACGGATCCATCGACGCCCCCGTGGTCAGGCCCTACGTGCCCCCGTCCCCGGAGGAGGTGCCCGCGCTCGCCGGGCCGCCCGCACCGCCCGCAGCAAGGCAGGACTGATGCAGACCGCGAACAAGTTCTCCGTATCCCGGTACGCCCCGGAACGCGGAGCCATGGCCAAACTCACCGCCCGCGACTCGGTGGTGCGCCGGCTCGACTGGCCGATACTGCTCTGCGCACTGGCGCTGTCCTTCATCGGCTCCATGCTGGTGTGGTCGGCGACCCGCAACCGGACCTCCCTGAACCAGGGGGACCCGTACTACTTCCTTTTCCGGCACGCCCTGAACACCGGCATCGGCCTGGTGCTGATGATCGGCACGATCTGGCTCGGGCACCGCACCCTGCGCGGCGCGGTCCCGGCCCTCTACGGGCTCTCGCTGCTGCTGATCATCGCCGTGCTCACCCCGCTCGGCGCGACCATCAACGGCGCGCACGCGTGGATCGTGATCGGCGGCGGATTCTCCATCCAGCCCTCCGAGTTCGTCAAGATCACGATCATCCTGGTCATGGCGATGCTGCTGGCCACCCGGGTGGACGCGGGCGACCTCGCCCACCCCGACCACCGCACCGTCGTCAAGGCGCTGTGCCTGGCCGCCGCCCCGATGGGCATCGTCATGCTGATGCCCGACCTGGGCTCGGTCATGGTGATGGTCGTCATCGTGCTCGGCGTGCTGTTGGCCTCCGGCGCCTCCAACCGCTGGGTGCTGGGCCTCATCGGCGCGGGCGCCGGCGGGGCCATCCTGATCTGGCAGCTCGGCGTCCTCGACGAGTACCAGATCAACCGCTTCGCCGCCTTCGCCAACCCCGAACTCGACCCGGCGGGCGTCGGCTACAACACGAACCAGGCGCGCATCGCCATCGGCTCCGGCGGACTGACCGGCTCGGGCCTCTTCAAGGGCTCGCAGACCACCGGCCAGTTCGTGCCGGAGCAGCAGACCGACTTCGTGTTCACGGTCGCGGGGGAGGAGCTGGGCTTCGTCGGGGCCGGGCTGATCCTCGTCCTGCTGGGCATCATCCTGTGGCGGGCCTGCATCATCGCCCGCGAGACCACCGAGCTGTACGGGACGATCGTCTGCGCCGGGATCATCGCCTGGTTCGCCTTCCAGGCCTTCGAGAACATCGGGATGACGCTGGGGATCATGCCGGTCGCGGGACTGCCGCTGCCGTTCGTGTCCTACGGAGGCTCGTCGATGTTCGCCGTGTGGATCGCGGTGGGGCTGCTGCAGTCGATCCGGGTGCAACGGCCCCTTTCGGCCTGATCACCCGGGCGGCGGGTTTGGCTCCTGCCGACCTTCTCGCCGCCGGCCGGGCGGGACTAGATTCGATGCATGGCCGAGACGAAGCGCGAGATCGAGCGGAAATTCGAGTTCACGCGAGCCGACGCGGGTCGGGGGAGCGGTTCGGGCTCCCCCGACCGGTCCGGTCCCCCCGACCGGAAGCCGGCCCCTGAGGCCCGCCCCCGGGTACCGGACCTCACGGGCACCGCGGGCGTCGAGACCGTCTCCCCGCAGGGCACCGTCGACCTCGACGCCGTCTACTGGGACACCCCCGACCAGCGGCTCGCCGCCGACGGGCTGACCCTGCGCCGCCGCACCGGCGGCGCCGACGCCGGCTGGCACCTCAAACTCCCCGTCTCCCCGGACGTCCGCGACGAGGTCCGGGCACCGCTCAGTGACACCGTCCCCGACCGGCTCGCCGAACTGGTCCGCTCCCGGGTACGCGACGGCCGGCTGGAACCGCAGGTACGGCTGCGCTCCTCCCGCGAGGTCAGCCACCTCCTCGACGCCGACGGAGCCGTGCTCGCGGAACTGTCCACCGACACCGTCCGGGCCAGGCGGGGCAAGGCCAGGGCCACCTGGACCGAGGTGGAGGTGGAACTCGCCGACGGGGTGGACCCCGAACTGCTCGACGCCGTCGAACGGCGTTTCCGCGAAGAGGGCCTGCGGGTCTGCGAGGCCCCCTCGAAACTGGCCCGGGCACTCACGGAGACGGGCGGCGCGCCCCCCGCCCGGACCGAGACCGGGCCCGCCGAGGACACCGCCGGCGCGCAGGTGCTCCGGTACCTGCGCGAACAGCGCGACACCCTGGTCGCCCAGGACCCCGCCGTCCGCAGGGAGCTGCCCGACTCCGTCCACCAGATGCGGGTCGCGATGCGGCGGATGCGCAGCGCCTTCAAGACGTACCGCAAGGTCCTCGACCGGGCGGCCACCGACCCGCTCGGGGAGGAACTGCGCCGGCTCGCCGCCGAACTCGGCGTCGCCCGCGACCAGGAGGTCATGGCCGAACGCCTCCTGGCGCACCTCGGCGAACTCCCCGACACCCTGCGGCTCGGCCCGGTCCGCGGCCGACTGCGCGTCTGGGACACCACGCGCGGTCACGCCGCCCGGCAACAGGCCCTCGCCGCACTCGACAGCGACCGGTACGTCGCCCTGCTGGACGCCCTCGACGCCCTGCTGGCCGACCCGCCCCTGCGCGGGGCCGCCGGGCACCCGGCGGCCGACGTCCTGCCCCAGGCGGTGACGCACGACTTCGAACGGCTCGCCGGCCGGGTCGAGACGGCACTCGACCTCGCCCCCGGACACGACCGCGACCTGGCCCTGCACGCCGCCCGCAAGGCCGCCAAGCGGGCCCGCTACGCGGCGGACGCAGCCGTACCCGCCCTCGGCAAGCCCGCCGCACGCCTGTCCAAGGCCGCCAAGAAGGTCCAGACCCTGCTCGGTGACCACCAGGACGGCGTGGTCGCCCGCGAGGCCCTGCGAACGATCGCCGTCCAGGCGACCGCCGCGGGCGAGTCCGCCTTCACCTGGGGCCTGTTGTACGCCCGAGAGGAAGCGTTGGCCGAGCGGAGCGAACGCCGGCTCCCGGAGGTCTGGCGCAAGGCGGCGGCCGTGCGGGACCGGGTGGACCTCACCGGGTAGGTCCCGTCGTGGCCGGTGATCTTGGCGGCGGGCGGCTGCCGGGCATCGGGGTACGCTTGAGAGTCGCCCCCTGCCCGCTTCACGAAAGTCGCGTGATGTCCGAGTCGGTCTTCCCACAGCTCGAAGCTCTGCTCCCGCATGTGCAGAAGCCCATCCAGTACGTCGGTGGTGAGCTGAACTCCACCGTGAAGCCCTGGGAGAGCACGGACGTCCGCTGGGCGCTCATGTACCCGGACGCGTACGAGGTCGGTCTGCCCAACCAGGGCGTCATGATCCTTTACGAGGTGCTGAACGAGCGCGAGGGCGTCCTCGCGGAGCGCACCTACAGCGTGTGGCCGGACCTCGAAGAGCTGATGCGCGAGCACAAGGTGCCGCAGTTCACCGTCGACTCCCACCGCCCCGTCGGTGACTTCGACGTCTTCGGGCTCTCCTTCTCCACCGAGCTCGGCTACACCAACATGCTCACGGCGCTGGACCTCGCGGGCATCCCGCTGGAGGCCCGCAACCGCACCATCGACCACCCCATCGTCCTCGCGGGCGGCCACGCGGCCTTCAACCCCGAGCCGATCGCGGAGTTCATCGACTGCGCGGTCATCGGCGACGGCGAGCAGGCCGTCCTCGACATGACCGAGATCATCCGCGCCTGGAAGGCCGAGGGCCGGCCCGGCGGACGCGAGGAGGTGCTGCTGCGCCTCGCCAAGACCGGCGGCGTCTACGTCCCCGGGTTCTACGACGTCGAGTACCTGCCCGACGGCCGTATCGGCCGCGTCGTCCCGAACCGCTCCGGCGTGCCGTGGCGCGTGTCCAAGCACACCGTCATGGACCTCGACGAGTGGCCCTACCCGAAGCAGCCGCTGGTCCCGCTCGCCGAGACCGTCCACGAGCGGATGTCCGTGGAGATCTTCCGCGGCTGCACCCGCGGCTGCCGTTTCTGCCAGGCCGGCATGATCACGCGCCCCGTGCGGGAGCGAAGCATCACCGGCATCGGCGAGATGGTGGAGAAGGGCCTCAAGGCGACCGGTTTCGAGGAGGTCGGCCTCCTGTCGCTCTCCTCGGCGGACCACACCGAGATCGCCGACATCGCCAAGGGCCTGGCCGACCGCTACTCGGACGACAAGGTGGGCCTGTCCCTCCCGTCGACCCGCGTGGACGCCTTCAACGTGGACCTGGCCAACGAGCTGACCCGCAACGGTCGCCGCTCCGGTCTGACCTTCGCCCCCGAGGGCGGCTCCGAGCGCATGCGCAAGGTCATCAACAAGATGGTCTCGGAAGAGGACCTGATCCGCACCGTCGCCACCGCGTACGGCAACGGCTGGCGCCAGGTGAAGCTGTACTTCATGGTCGGGCTGCCGACCGAGACCGACGAGGACGTGCTCCAGATCGGCGACATGGCGGTCAACGTCATCGCCAAGGGCCGCGAGGTCTCCGGCCAGAACGACATCCGCTGCACGGTGTCGATCGGCGGGTTCGTGCCGAAGCCGCACACCCCCTTCCAGTGGGCGCCGCAGCTGTCGGCCGAGGAGACCGACGCCCGCCTCGGCAAGCTCCGCGACAAGCTCCGCGGCGACAAGAAGTACGGCCGTGCCATCGGCTTCCGCTACCACGACGGCAAGCCCGGCATCGTCGAGGGCCTGCTCTCCCGCGGCGACCGCCGCATCGGTGACGTCATCCGTGCCGTGTACGAGTCCGGCGGCCGTTTCGACGGCTGGCGCGAGCACTTCAGCTACGACCGCTGGATGCAGGCTGCCGAGAAGGCGCTGCCCGCGTACGGCGTGGACGTCGCCTGGTACACGACCCGCGAGCGCACCTACGAGGAGGTCCTGCCCTGGGACCACCTCGACTCCGGTCTCGACAAGGACTGGCTCTGGGAGGACTGGCAGGACGCCCTCGACGAGACCGAGGTCGAGGACTGCCGCTGGACCCCGTGCTTCGACTGCGGTGTCTGCCCGCAGCTCGACCTCGACATCCAGATCGGCCCCACCGGCAAGAAGCTGCTGCCGCTCACGGTCGTCAAGTGACCGTCGTGCGAAGGCGGTGACCCGACGGCCGTTGAAGGCGGCCATCGGGTGACGCCCCTCGGTCACATTCGGTAACGCCTCGGTCTCGACAGGCCCCCACCCGCAACGGTGGGGGCCTGTCCCGTGTCCCTACCTGCATGGAACTCGACAAGGGGCGACCGGCGAACGGTGGCGAGGGCTGCCTCGTCGGCGTCGTCCGCATCCCCGTGAAGATCGTGGCCGTGCTCGTCGTACTGCCCGTACGGGTGGTGTGGGACCTGCTCGTGGCGTTCGGGCGGACACTGAACCGGCACCTCTTCGGCCCGATCGGCCGCGGCCTGTCCTGGTGCCACCGGACGGTCGTCCGCCCGGTGGCACGCGCCCTCGGCCTGGTCCTCGTGACCCTGCTGAAGCTGGTGTTCGTCTGGCCCTGGGCGGGGCTGTGGCGGTACGTCCTGGTCCCGGTCGGGCAGGGCCTGACCCGGCTCGGGAGCGCCCTGACCAGCCACGTCCTGGCCCCGATCGGCGGCGCGCTGCTGCGGTACCTGCTCCGGCCCGCCGGACAGGGGATCTCCCGGCTGGCCCGCGCCGTGTACGCCCACCTGCTGACCCCCCTCGGTCACGGGTCCGCCCGCGTCCTGTCGTTCCTGGGCAAGGCGCTTTTCGTGTGGCCCTGGGTTGCTTTGTGGCGGTACGTCCTGGCACCCGTCGGGCGGGGCGTGGCCTGGTCGGCGCGGTGGAGCGGTGCGGGTCTCGGGTGGCTGGCGAAGGCGCTGCTCGTATGGCCCTGGGTGGCTTTGTGGCGGTACGTCGTCACCCCGATCGCGGTCGGCGCGTACCGGTACGTGCTCGCCCCGGTCGGGCGGGGGCTGTACACGTACGTCCTCACCCCCCTCGGACACCTGCTGCGCGGAGCCTGGTACCTGGCCGGCCGGATCAGTCGCGCCCTCGGCCGCGGCCTGCTCCTCCTGTGGCGCGGGCTCGTGGTCCGGCCCGCCCGCTGGGCGCACCGGCGCATCGCCACCCCCGTCGGACATCTGGTCCGGGAGGTGTGGCGGACCTCCCGCACCGCGGTGCGCGAGGCGCGCGCCGAGGTGCGACGGGCGCTGTTCGGTACTCCTCCCGGGGAACCGGCGAGGTCACGGGCGCGTAGTCTGGGTAGTACGACAGCCGCAGGCAACACGCCCGCCCCCGAGATCTCCCTCCACAAACGGCAGGGGTGAGCCGGCCGGTGGGGCGTGGCCGGCAGGCTCACCAGACCTCAGGGCGACGTGCGAGCCGCGGAGCCCCGCACAAGGAGAAGAACCACTGGGCAAGCGACAGCCCGAAGGCCCGCCTCCCGCACCGGTGGTGCAGCGCATCCGACTGCGCTACACCAAGCGCGGCCGCCTCCGGTTCACCAGCCACCGAGACTTCCAGCGTGCCTTCGAGCGGGCCCTGCGCCGCTCCGAGGTGCCCATGGCGTACTCGGCAGGCTTCACCCCCCACCCCCGGGTCTCCTACGCGAACGCCGCACCCACCGGCACCGGCAGCGAGGCCGAGTACCTGGAGATCGCCCTCGCGGCACCCCGCGACCCCGACAAACTCCGGATCCTGCTCGACGAATCGATGCCGGTCGGCCTCGACATCGTCGACGCGGTGGAGGCCAGGACGTCCGGGCTCGCCGAGCGACTGACCGCCTCCGTGTGGGAGCTGCGCCTGGACGGCGTCGAGCCCGCGGACGCCGAGCGGGCCGTGGCCGCGTTCCTCGCGGCCGAGGCCGTCGAGGTCCAGCGCCGCACCAAGAACGGCATGCGGACCTTCGACACGCGCGGCGCCGTGGTCAGTCTCGAAGCACATCCGGCCCCGGCTGATAGGCCTCTGGACAATGCTTGTGCGATACTGCGGCTGGTTGTTCGGCATTTGACACCTGCCGTACGACCCGACGACGTCCTGTCCGGTCTCCGAGCTGTGGCCGACCTGGCGCCGCCGGTCCCCGCAGCGGTGACCAGGCTGGCGCAGGGGCTCTTCGACGAGGAGTCCGGCACGGTGACCGACCCGCTCGCGCCCGACCGCGAGGCTGTCACGGCCGCCCCACCCACGGCCGCCGTAGCCGCCGACGCGAAGGCGCCGGAAGGTCCCGCCGCGTAAGGAACGCCGTTGTCGCGCCGCCCTGGCACTCGGAAGCCTCCTGTGCCGGGCAGCGCACACAGACCTGAAGACTTCCGCCAGGCCGTACGGACAACACGTACGGAACCGGCGGCCATGAAACTGAGCTCCCGTGTGGCGAACGCGCCCCGGAGGCCGGTTCCGCGCTCATTACGCGGCGCCGTGCCGGACCGGATGTCAGCCGCGGCGCCCGGGAGCGTGACGGGAGAACCGCCCGCAATGCTCAACAACGAAACGTCTGAGAACAACCACACCGCCGGCAACGCCGACGGTGGAAGCCCCAGCGACAACCTGCCCCCGCGCAGGCGTCGCCGCGCCGCCTCCCGGCCCGCGGGCCCGCCCGGCGCCACCGCCGCCGAGGCCGTGACCGAGACCCCGGCCGCCGCCCCCGCCGCTCCCGCCGTCGAGGAGCCCGCAGCCCCCGCGCCGCGTGCCCGTCGTCGCGCCACCCGCGCCGTGACCGCGCCGGCCGCTCCGACGGCCGAGGCCACCCCGGCGCCCGCAGTCGAGGCCCCGGTCGTCGAGACCCCGGCCGCTCCCGCCGTCGAGGAGTCCGCAGCCCCCGCGCCGCGTGCCCGTCGCCGTGCCACCCGCGCCGTGACCGCCCCGGCCGCTCCCGCCCCCGAGGCCGCCCCGGCCCCCGCGGTCGAGACCCCCGCGCCGGCCGCCGAGGCCCCGGTCGCCTCCAAGGCCACCGTCACCGTCGCCGACGCAGTGGACTCCCCGAAGCGCGGCGGCCGTCGCCGCGCCACCCGCTCCGGCGCCGTCACCCCCGCCGCCGCCCCCGCGCAGCCCGCCGCCGAGGCCGAGGCGCCCGCCGCGCCGGCCCAGTCCCGCGCCGGCCGTCGCGCGGCCCGCCCCGCCGTGGCCGTGTTCCAGGCCCCGGTGTTCGCCGAGCCGATGTTCCAGACCCCGGAGACCGCCGCCATGGCGGCCGCTGCCGCTGCCGCCGCCGGCCAGGTCGACGACGAAGAGGACGAGGACGACACGGAGGTCGTGGCCGAGGCCGTACAGGCCCCCGCCGCCCAGCCGGCCGGCCGTCGCCGTCGCCGCGGTCGCGGCGCCGCCGAGCCCGCGGCCCCGGCCGTCGAGTCCGCCCCCGTCTCCCTCGCCGACGTGGAGCTCCACGAGGCCGAGGAGACCGAGGCCGACTCCGCCGACCTCGACGAGGACGACAACGAGAACGACGGCGAGCGTCCGTCGCGTCGCCGTCGTCGTGGTGGCCGTCGCCGCCGTCGCGGCGAGTCCGCCGACCTCGACGAGTCCACCGACGAGGACACCGAGGCCGAGTCCGCCGACCAGGAGAGCGAAGAGGAATCCGCCGAGGAGGACGACGAGTCCGACGAGGGCGCCCTCGGCTCCAGCTCCAGCCGTCGTCGCCGGCGTCGCCGCCGTCGCAGCGGTGACGGCGGTACCGACGCCGACGCGGCCGAAGAGGACGGCGTACGCACCGTCGTCAAGGTGCGCGAGCCGCGCCCCGCGCGCGAGCGCTCAGAGTCCGCCGCCGGTTCCGGTTCCACCTCCTCCGACGAGGTCCAGTCCATCAAGGGCTCGACCCGCCTGGAGGCGAAGAAGCAGCGCCGTCGCGAAGGCCGCGAGCAGGGCCGCCGCCGCGTGCCGATCATCACCGAGGCCGAGTTCCTGGCCCGTCGTGAGGCCGTCGAGCGCGTGATGGTCGTCCGCCAGGCCGGCGAGCGCACCCAGATCGGCGTCCTCGAGGACGACGTGCTCGTCGAGCACTACGTCAACAAGGAGGAGGCCACCTCCTACGTCGGCAACGTCTACCTGGGCAAGGTCCAGAACGTGCTGCCGTCGATGGAGGCCGCCTTCATCGACATCGGCAAGGGCCGCAACGCGGTCCTCTACGCCGGTGAGGTCAACTTCGAGGCGCTCGGCATGGCCCACGGCCCCCGCCGCATCGAGTCCGCCCTCAAGTCCGGCCAGTCGGTCCTGGTGCAGGTCACCAAGGACCCGATCGGCCACAAGGGCGCCCGCCTGACCAGCCAGGTCTCGCTGCCCGGCCGCTACCTCGTCTACGTGCCCGAGGGCTCGATGACCGGTATCAGCCGCAAGCTGCCCGACACCGAGCGCGCGCGCCTCAAGACCATCCTCAAGAAGATCGTCCCCGAGGACGCGGGCGTCATCGTGCGCACCGCCGCCGAGGGCGCGAGCGAGGACGAGCTGCGCCGTGACGTCGAGCGCCTCCAGGCCCAGTGGGAGGACATCCAGAAGAAGTCGAAGCAGATCTCGACCTCTTCGCCGAGCCTCCTGTACGGCGAGCCGGACATGACCGTCCGCGTCGTGCGCGACATCTTCAACGAGGACTTCTCGAAGGTCATCGTCAGCGGTGACACCGCCTGGGAGACCATCCACGGCTACGTGAACCACGTGGCCCCGGACCTGGCCGACCGGCTCTCGCGCTGGACCTCCGAGGTCGACGTCTTCGCGACGTACCGGATCGACGAGCAGCTCGCCAAGGCGCTCGACCGCAAGGTGTGGCTGCCCTCGGGCGGCTCCCTCGTGATCGACAAGACCGAGGCGATGATCGTCATCGACGTCAACACCGGCAAGTTCACCGGTCAGGGCGGCAACCTCGAAGAGACCGTCACCAGGAACAACCTGGAGGCGGCCGAGGAGATCGTGCGCCAGCTGCGGCTGCGCGACCTGGGCGGCATCGTCGTCATCGACTTCATCGACATGGTCCTGGAGTCCAACCGCGACCTGGTCCTGCGGCGCATGCTGGAGTGCCTGGGCCGCGACCGCACGAAGCACCAGGTGGCCGAGGTCACCTCGCTGGGCCTGGTCCAGATGACCCGCAAGCGGGTGGGCCAGGGCCTGCTGGAGTCCTTCTCCGAGACCTGCGTCCACTGCAACGGTCGCGGCGTCATCGTCCACATGGAGACCCCGACCGTGGTCGGTGGCGGCGGCAACGGCAAGCGCTCCAAGCGCCGCGGCGGCCGTACCCAGGACCACGACCACGACGTCGAGTCGGTCGAGTCGACCGACACCGGTGACGCCGAGGTCTACGAGACCGAGGAGGAACTGGCCGCCGAGGTCTCCGCGCCCCGCGCGCTGCCCGAGCCGGAGTTCGTCCCGGACGAGGAGCTGTACGGCAGCCGGGCCGAGGCGGAGGCCGCGGCCTCCGGCGTGAGCGGTCGACGCAACCGTCGCCGTGCCACCCGCAAGGCGACCGCTCCGGCGGGCGCCCCGCGCGGTGCGGTGGCCCCGGAGCGGGCCCCGGCCGTCGTGGCCGAGCCCGAGCCGGTCGTGGAGCCCGTCGCCGAGCCGGTGACCGTCGTCGAGCCCGAGCCCGTCGCCGTCGCCCCGGTCGAGACCGAGGCCGTCGCGGAGCCGGTGGTCGAGGAGGCCCCCAAGGGTCGTACGCGTCGCCGTGCCACCCGCAAGGCCACCGCCCCGGCGGGTGCCCCCGCGGTCGCCGCCGAGGCCGCCGCGGAGCCGGAGCCGGTCGTGGAGGCCGTCGTCGAGCCGGAGCCCGAGCCGGTCGTCGTCGAGACCCCGGCCGAGCCGGTGGCCGAGCCCGTCGCGGACGCGGCTCCGGCCCGCCCGCGTCGCCGTGCCACCCGCAAGGCCACCGCACCCGCCGGTTCCCCGGCGGGCGCGGCCGAGGCGGCCGTCCTGGTCGTCGAGGCCGCTGCGGCAGCCGAGTCGGAGCCCGAGGCGGCCCCGGTCGAAGCCGACGCCGAGCCCGAGACGCCGGTGAAGAAGAAGGCCGCCCGCAAGGCTCCGGCCAAGAAGGCGACCACCGCGGCGAAGAAGGCCCCGGCCAAGAAGGCGGCGGCCACCAAGACCGCCGCGAAGAAGACCGTCGCCAAGAAGGCCGCCACCACGGCCAAGAAGGCGCCGGCGAAGCGGGCCACGAAGAAGACCGCGGCGGCGGAGCAGCAGGCGCTCCCGTCCGTCTCGGCTCCCACCGAGGCCTGATCCGCGTCACGCCCGTGGGCCCCGCCGAACGGCGGGGCCCACGGGCGTTCGGGGCCCGGTTTGACCCCCTGGAACCAGGCCCGTAACCTAGACCGTCGGCATGTCCTAGATGATTTTCCGTCTAGTGCGCGTCGCGCTCCTGAGCACCCTCCTCCTCTGTACGTCCGTGTACGCGCCTCGCGCGTGCGCGTCGCCGGGGAGAGGCCGCTCGTCCAATCCGGATCACCGTGGGCCTCGGCCCGTGTGAGCGGCTGGCTTCAGGAGCATCCGTCCCGAGTGAGAGAGAGATCCGCGTGTACGCCATCGTGCGCAGCGGTGGTCGCCAGCACAAGGTTGCTGTTGGTGACATCGTTGAGGTTGACAAGATTTCCACTGCCAAGGTTGGCGACACGGTCGAGCTCTCGACCCTGCTCGTTGTCGACGGCGACGCCGTGACCAGCGACCCGTGGGTGCTGGCCGGGATCAAGGTCCAGGCCGAGATCGTGGACCACCACAAGGGCGCCAAGATCGACATCCTGCGCTACAAGAACAAGACCGGCTACCGCCGTCGCCAGGGTCACCGCCAGCAGTACACGGCGATCAAGGTCACCGGTATCCCCGCGGCTGCGAAGTAAAAGGGACTGAGACATGGCACACAAGAAGGGCGCATCGTCCACTCGGAACGGGCGCGATTCCAATGCTCAGCGGCTCGGCGTGAAGCGCTTCGGCGGTCAGGTCGTTTCCGCCGGCGAGATCCTCGTCCGCCAGCGCGGCACCCACTTCCACCCGGGCTCGGGTGTCGGTCGTGGTGGCGATGACACGCTGTTCGCGCTGCAGGCCGGTTCGGTCCAGTTCGGCACGCACCGTGGCCGCAAGGTCGTCAACATCGTTCCGGCCGCCTGATCCAGCTCCTGCTGCATCACACGCGTTCGTAACACCCCGAGGGCGGATCTCAACTCTTCCCGGCGGAAGCCGGGAAGAGAGGTCCGCCCTCGGCGCGTTGTCACATAGACACGTTTAATGGGCGGCAAGGCCTGCCCGGGACATTCCCGTATGTATCTGGAGGAACACCCATGACCACCTTCGTGGACCGCGTCGAGCTGCACGTCGCCGCGGGTAACGGGGGCCACGGCTGCGCCTCCGTTCACCGGGAGAAGTTCAAGCCGCTCGGCGGCCCCGACGGCGGAAACGGCGGCCGCGGCGGCGACGTCATCCTCGTGGTGGAGCAGGCGATCACCACCCTGCTGGATTACCACCACAGCCCGCACCGCAAGGCCACCAACGGTCAGCCCGGCGCCGGCGACAACCGTTCCGGCAAGGACGGCCAGGACCTGATCCTGCCCGTGCCGGACGGCACCGTCGTCCTCGACAAGGAGGGCAACGTCCTCGCCGACCTCGTCGGCCAGGGCACCACCTACGTCGCCGGTGAGGGCGGCCGCGGCGGCCTCGGCAACGCGGCGCTCTCCTCGGCCCGCCGCAAGGCGCCCGGCTTCGCCCTCCTCGGCGTCCCCGGCACCACCGGGGACATCGTCCTGGAGCTCAAGACCGTCGCCGACGTGGCGCTGGTCGGCTTCCCGAGCGCCGGCAAGTCCTCGCTGATCTCGGTCCTCTCCGCGGCCAAGCCGAAGATCGCGGACTACCCCTTCACCACCCTGGTCCCGAACCTGGGCGTCGTCACGGCCGGCTCGACGGTCTACACGATCGCCGACGTCCCGGGCCTGATCCCCGGCGCGAGCCAGGGCAAGGGCCTCGGTCTGGAGTTCCTGCGCCACGTCGAGCGCTGCTCGATCCTCGTGCACGTGCTCGACACCGCCACCCTGGAGTCGGACCGCGACCCGCTCGCCGACCTCGACGTCATCGAGGAAGAGCTGCGGCTGTACGGCGGCGGGCTCGAGAAGCGGCCCCGCCTCGTCGTCCTCAACAAGGTCGACATCCCGGACGGCCAGGACCTCGCCGACATGGTGCGCCCCGATCTGGAGGCACGCGGTTACAAGGTCTTCGAGGTCTCCGCGGTGTCCCGTACGGGCCTCAAGGAGCTCTCGTACTTCCTCGCCGAGGTCATCGCCAAGGCCCGCTCCCGCAAGCCGAAGGAGGAGGCGACCCGCATCGTCATCCGTCCGAAGGCCGTCGACGACTCCGGCTTCACCGTCACCTACGACGAGGTCGAGGACGTCTACCAGGTGCGCGGCGAGAAGCCCGAGCGCTGGGTCCGCCAGACCGACTTCAACAACGACGAGGCCGTCGGCTACCTCGCCGACCGCCTCGCCCGGCTCGGCGTCGAGGAGGCGCTGAAGAAGGCCGGCGCCCGCGCCGGTGACGGCGTCGCCATCGGCTCCGACGAGAACTCCGTCGTCTTCGACTGGGAGCCGACCGTCATGGCCGGCGCCGAGATGCTGGGCCGCCGAGGCGAGGACCACCGCCTGGACGCACCGCGCCCGGCCACCACGCGCCGCAAGGAGAAGGACGCCAAGCGCGGCGACTCCGCCCAGCAGGAGTACGACGAGTTCCGGCCGTTCTAGGACATGTCCGGATCCTGACGGCGGCCCGCCGCGGTCAAGGGTCCGACAGGGGTCTTGAGGCGACCTTTACCCGGGTCGCCTAGGATCCAGCGGGTGACCAGCATCAATCCCGCCACCGTCTCCGTCGTGGTGATCGCGTACAACGACGCCGGGCTCGTGGGCGAGGCCGTCTCCTCGGCTCTCGACCAGGGCCCGGTGGTCGACGAGATCATCGCGGTCAACGACGCCTCGTCCGACGACACCGGCCGGGTCCTGGACGAGCTGGCCGCCCGCCACCCCCGCCTGAAGGTCCTGCACCGCACGGAGAACAGCGGAGGCTGCGGGACCCCGCGCAACGACGGGATCGCGGCCGCGACCGCCCCGTACGTCCTCTTCCTCGACAGCGACGACGTTCTGCCGCCCGGCGCGGCGGACGCCCTCGTACGGGCCGCCGAACGGCACCGCGCACCGGTGACGGTCGGCGCGTGCGTACGACGCGAACTGCCGCAGCATCAGGACGTGCCCTGGGTACCGGGGCTGTACACGCCGGGCGACGTCATCGAGCGGCCCGCCGACCGGCCCGAACTGGTCCGCGACACCCTCTGCGTCAACAAGCTCTACGCGCGCGCCTTCCTCGACGAGCACGACATCCGCTTCCCCGACGGCCGCTTCGTCTACGAGGATTTCGTCTTCACCGCCCGCGTCCTGGCCGCCGCGCCCCGCGTCGCCGTGATCGACGACCTCGTCTACGTCTGGCACGTGCGCCGGTCCGCCGCCCAGGTGTCGATCTCCCTCGACCGCGAGGACGTCGCCAACTGGCTCTCCAGGATCGAGGCGCACCGCACCGCGGCCCGGACCCTCGCCGCCGCCTCCCCGGCACTGGGTCACGCCTGCCAGGTCAAGTTCCTGGAGTACGACCTGCGCATGTACCTGCGGGAACTCGGCGACGACCCCGACTACCAGGCCGCCTGGTGGACCGCGACGCGCGACTACCTCGACGGCTTCACGGACGCCGTCGTCGAGGCCGCCGGGGCGCACGCGCGCTGGATCGTACGACTGCTGCGGGCCACCCCGAAGCCGCCCGCCGACGTGGAACGGCTGACCCGCTTCGCCGCCGAGCCCCCGCGGCTGCTGCCGCCGTACGCGAGCACCCCGGAGGGGCTGCCCGTGTGGAGCGAGGAGCTCCCCGTGGAGCTGGACGGCATGGCGACGCTGCCGACCGGGGAACTCCCCGTCACCGTCGACGCCCGCCCGAGCGGAACCGCGGGCCTGCGGATCCGCGTCCACGACATGTACGGACGGCTCGCCGCCGCCGGGCCACGCACCGCGTGGTTGGACTTCCAGGCGCGCTCGGGCGGGGAACCGGTCCTCGGCGAACCCGTGGAGCTGACCCCCGCGACCGACGGGGACGGCTGGACCGCCGAGCTGCCGTTCCGGCTCACCGCGCTCGCGGAGGCCGGACGACGACGCGGCGGACGCGGCATGCAGGCGTGGGGTGTGCGGATCGGAGTGCGGTGTGCGGACGGAAGCTCCCTCGTGATCCCGCCGCGCCCCCTCGACGACCTGCTGCGACGTCGGGCGCTGCCCAGCAGCCGGTACGGTGTTCTGCTGGCGCAGCCGTACCGCACGGCCGCGGGATCACTGGGCGTGCGGCTCGCGCCGGGCGCGTTCGGGGCCATGAGCCTCGTACGCAACCGCCTCGGCCGGGTCAGGGCAGGCCTGCGGTCGAGCTGACAGAGGGACACCGGTCGCAGACGGCCGGCGGAATCGGACAGGACTCGGGAGAACACGGCATGACTTTTCTGATCACCGGTGGCGCCGGATACATCGGCTCGCACGTCGTCCGCGCGATGCGGCTCGCGGGGGAGGAGGTCGTCGTCCTCGACGACCTGTCCACGGGCAACGAGAACCGCGTCCCGGACGGCGTCCCGCTGGTCATCGGCTCGGTGCTGGACCGGCCGCTCCTGGACAAGACCCTCGCCGAGCACCGGATCACCGGCGTGGTGCACCTCGCCGGCAAGAAGCAGGTCGGCGAGTCCGTCGAGAAGCCGCTGTACTACTACCACGAGAACGTGCAGGGCCTCACGGTGCTGCTCCAGGCCGTGGCCGAGGCCGGCATCCGCAACTTCCTCTTCTCCTCCTCCGCCTCCGTCTACGGCATGCCCGACGTGGACCTGGTCACCGAGGACACCCCCTGCCTGCCCCTGAGCCCGTACGGCGAGACCAAGCTCACCGGCGAGTGGCTCGTCCGCGCCGCCGGCAAGGCGCACGGCATCTCCACCGCCTGCCTGCGCTACTTCAACGTGGCGGGCGCCGCCACCCCCGAACTCGCGGACACCGGGGTCTTCAACCTCGTCCCGATGGTGTTCGAGCGCTACGAGGCCGGTGAGGGCGCCCGCATCTTCGGCGACGACTACCCGACCCCGGACGGCACCTGCATCCGCGACTACATCCACGTCGAGGACCTCGCGGACGCCCACGTGGTGGCGGCCCGCAGGCTCGCCGAGTGGGGCGCCCAGGGCGAGTACAAGGACCTCACCGTCAACATCGGCCGCGGCGAGGGCGTCTCCGTCCGCGAGATGGTCGAGTTGCTGAACGCCAACACCGGCAACGACCTCGCGCCGGTGGTCACCCCGCGCCGTCCCGGTGACCCGGCGAAGGTGGTGGCCTCCGCCGACAGGATCGCCGCGGAGCTGGGCTGGAAGGCCCGCCACGACGTCCGCGAGATGATCACCTCGGCGTGGGCGGGCTGGCAGGCCAACAAGGTGACCGCGCAGCGCTGAGGCCCTGTCGTCTCCCAGGGCCCCGCACTCTGCTTTGAGCATGCCACCGGCCCGCCGCCCCGATCACCCGGGCGGCGGGCCGGTGCGCGTTTCAGCGGGCCGGCGCGCGCACGATCCGCGAGACCGTCCGGCGGGCGTGCCGACCGAGCCGGCGGTGCAACGGCAGCGGTACCCGTACGGTGAGCGCGGCCCCGTCCGCCGCGTGCACCGGCAGCTCCCGGCTGAACCCCTGGTCCCGTATCCGCAGTCGAACCTGCCACTCGCCCTCCGGCACGCCCCGCACCTCCGTGCGCACCCGCAGCCGACCGTCCGGATCGGTGCCGCCCACCGCCGGAGTGGTGAACGGGGCCCGGCCCGGCGCGTGCAGGACGAAGTCCACCGGGGCGTCCGCCGGCCAGCCCGGTATGGTCGCCGTCGCCTCCAGGACCGGGGCGCGCACGACCCGGGCGGCGGCCGTGCCGCGCGCGTCGGCGGCCAGGGGTATCCGGGTGGCGCCCAGGTCGAGGTTGACGTGCTGGTGCGCCTCGGAGTGGAACACCGTCGCGGCCTGCGGCGGCTCCCCGGGCGTGCCGTGCACGATCCGGGGCACCGGGGCGGCGTCGTACTCGGCGGCCTTCGGCCTCGGCAGCCAGGCCTCCTTGACGAGGGAGCCCGCCGCCACCGCGACCCGTACGGTCCATATGCCGTCATCGAGCCGGAGGCCCTCGGCGGCCCGGTTGACGTCCACCGCCGCCTCGTAACCACCCCGCTCGTCGGTCCGCGCCGCCGGTATCCGGATGGTGTGGCCCTGCCGCCGCAGCAGCAGCGCCACCTCCTGCGCCGCGGCCCCGCCCATGCCGTCGAGCCGGGCCGTCCCGCGCAGCCGCAGCACCGGACCGTCCCAGCTGTACGAGGCCAGCTCCTGCCGCAGCACCACCCGCGAGGTGAGGTCGTACAGCTCGTCGGGGAGACCGGCGCCGGGGGCCCGGAAGAACGGGTACGCGGCGAAGGCGCGACCGCCCTCGATCACGGCGGGACCCAGAGCGTCCGCGGTGTCGGCGGTGACGACGGCGGTCAGCTCGCGGGTACGACCCGCCTTGATCAGATGGGCGCGCAGCCGCAGCCGGGGCGGCAACGCGGCGCTGATCCGCTCGGTCAGGTAGGTCTCGACGAGCGGCTCGGCCGCCCGGACCATCGCCTCGCGGCCCGCCTCGTCCCGAGCCAGGTACGGCTCGGCGAACATGCTCAGCACCTCGCCGTGGAAATGGCGCTCCATGAGCTTGTCCCGCTCGGGACCGGCCGGCACGTGCTCGGCCACCATCTCCAGGATCCCGCCGACGTAGGCCAGCTGCGCCACCCAGTCGACGTCCTGCTGCGTGGCGTTCGTGCCGTCGCCGCGGCCCTCCAGGTAGTAGCAGTCGTGATCGGCCACCACCGATATCCGGCGGGCGTGCAGCAGGGCGTGCGCGCCGAACGGGAGGTCCTCGCCGAGCAGCCGGCCCTCGGTGAACCGCAACCGGTGCGCGTCGACCAGACTGCGGCGCCACAGCTTGTAGGCGGCGAGCGTCCAGTACACGGGGGAGTCGTGGAGGGAGACCTCGGGGCTGGTGGTGCGCAGGTCCACCGGGGCGGCCCGCCCGTTGACCCCGACGATCCGCCCGTACACCACGTCGGAGTCCTGCTCCTCGGCCATCCGGACCAGCCGCTCCAAGGCCTCCGGGCCCAGGTAGTCGTCCGAGTCGAGGAAGAACAGGAAGTCGCCGCTCGACGCGTCGATCCCGACGTTGCGCGGCTTCCCGGCGCCACCGGAGGCGGCCTGGTGGATCACGGTGGTGTTCGGGTGCCGCGCCGCCCAGGTGTCCAGCCAGTCCCCGGAGCCGTCGGTCGAGCCGTCGTCCACGACGATGACCTCGATCCGGTCCGCCGTGAGGGTCTGGGCGGCCACCGAGTCGAAGCAGCGCCGCAGGTAGCGCCGGGTGTTGTGCACGGGTATGACGACGCTGACGCTCGCGCGGGAGCCCATGGGCGGTTCCTCGGATCGGCTGGATGACATCGGCTGCTCGGCGGCCTCTTGCCCCTCCGTCGAGGGTACGTGGACGGGCCACCACCGAAAAGGGTGATGGCCCGTCGTCCTGCTCCGCTGTTCCCGCTGTTCGCGCTCTGCCCGCGGGTCAGCGGTGCAGCAGCGTGAAGAGCTCCTCCCAGCGCCTGCTGATCTCCTCCGTGGAGTACCGCTGGATGTCCTCGCGGGCCTGCTCGCCCATCCGGTCGCGCAGCTCGCGGTCGGACATCAGCGCGTCCAGGCGGCGACCGAACTCGCCGGTGTTCCCGGGCGGGGCGATGAGGCCGTTGACCCCGTCCGTGATGATCTCGTGGACACCGGGGGCCACGTCGAAGGCGACGCAGGGCACCGCGGTCGCCATGGCCTCCATCAGGGCGAGGGGGAAACCCTCACCGCGCGAGGACAGGGCGAACACCGCGCTGTCGCGCAACGCGCCCGGCACGTCGGAGGTGCGACCCATCCACTCCACCGAGGAGGAGATCTCCAGCTGGGCGCACTGCTTCTTCAGCGCCTCCTCCTCCGGACCGGAGCCGTAGAGCGTCAGCACCCACCCGGGGTGCTTCGGCGCCACCTCCGCCCAGGAGTCGAGGAGCATGTCCACGCCCTTCTCCTCGTGCAGCCGGCCGATGCTGACCACGCGCTTGGCGGTCCGCGGGGACGGCTCCTCGGGGAAGAACGGCAGCGGGTTCGGCATGGAGCCCACGTTGTCCATCCGCTGGCGGATCCACAGGTCCGCGTCCTCGCGGGTGAGGGCCAGCATCCGGTCCACGTTCTTGTAGAACCGCTTGACCCGCCCGAACCGGGAGGACCTGCGGCAGGTCTCGAAGGACTCGTGGCTCATGCCGACGAGCTTGAGACCGGAGGTGTCCGCCATGGCCACCCACTCCATCGCCCAGACCTGGCTCACGATGACCACGGCCCCCGGGCGGGCCGCCCGGAACAGCGCGGTCAGCTTCGCGGCCTGCGCCCGCATGCCCGCGTCGCGTGCGGCCCGGCGCCGGCGCTCGATGATGTCGAGCTTGCCCTTGAGACCCCTGAGGGCCTTGATGGAGGGCGGGTGCTCGTCGTACAGGGTGGTGGTGCGGTACGGCAGGTCCTCGCCCAGGTCGGCGCGCCGCCCCTCGGGGGCCGGCACGATGCCCACCACGTGGACGGTGTGTCCGCGCTCCGAGAAGATCCGGGCCATCTGGTGGGACCAGCTGGTGATGCCACCCAGCTCGTCCACGCTGTTGGAGACCAGGAAGATGTCCCGGGGTCGGCCGTCGTTCGTACCGGTCATCACAGCCCCCGTCGTCGCGGTCGCGGGGTTCGTCACGGTCGTCGTCTCGATCACCTCGGACATCAGCGGCTCCACCCGGAGAAGAACGTGTCGACGATCCGCTCGGCGGCGTTGCCCCGGTCGTACTCGCCGAACTCGGCCACGAAGCGCTTGCGGGCCTCGGCGTGCGGGTCCTGCGCCGCGTCGAGGCTCTTCAGGACGTCGTGGAACTCCTCCTCGGTCCGGAACACCGGGCCCGGGGCGTGCTCCACCAGGTCGAAGTAGGTGCCGCGCTCCTCGTGCACGTACGAGTCGTAGTCGTACGCGAAGAAGAGGATCGGCCGGTCCAGCAGCGCGTAGTCGAACATCACGGAGGAGTAGTCCGTGATCAGCGCGTCGGACAGCTCCATCAGCGGCATCACGTCGTGCCGCGCGGACACGTCGATGACCTTGCCCTTGGCCGTCGGCGGCAGCACCACGTGGTTGAGGTAGTGCGCCCGGACGAGCAGGACGTACTGATCACCGAACTCCTCGGTGAACTTCTCCACGTCGAACGGCATCGGGAACGCACCCGGCGTACGGAACGTCGGCGCGTACAACAGGACCTTCTTGTCGGCGGGAATGCCGAGCTCGGCGGCCAGCGCACCGCGCTCGCGGCGCCCGTCCGGCGCGACCTCGGCCTGCCGGGCCCGCACGAGCGCGTCGTTGCGCGGGTAACCCACCCGCAGCAGCTTCGATTCGCCGATCCGGAAGGCCTTCGCGAGGGTCCGCACGTCGTGCTCCGAGCGGCACACGAAGTGGTCGAAGCGGCTCAGGTGCCTCTCCTCCGCGGCCTGCTGCGCGTGCGTGGCCGCCTTCAGACCGGGCTGGTCGAAGCCCATCTTCTTGAGCGCGGACCCGTGCCAGGTCTGGATGTACGTGGTGTCGGGCCGCTTGGCGAGCTTCAGCGGGTAGCTCTGGTTGTCCACCCAGAACTCCGCCCGGGCCAGCGCCTTCAGGTAGGGCAGCGACCAGCGGCGCACCAGATGGGCGTCCGCGGGGAAGTCCTTCGGGCTGCCCGCGTACGACCAGAACGCCTCGAACTCCAGACCGCGGCTGCGCATTTCCTCGTAGATGGCGCGCGGGCTGTCGCTGTACTGCTTGCCGAGCATGCTCTCGAAGACGATGGTGCGCTTCTTCACCGGCAGCCGGCCGTAGACCTCGTGGAAGAGGCGCAGCTTGGTCTTCTCCGAGGTCAGCGTCTTGCGCAGCTCCTTGGCCCGGCGGTAGCCGGCCTTGGCCAGCTTGCCGGGCCTGCCGCGCACGGCGCTCTGGATCAGTTCCTCGATCCGCTCGTTGTCGTGCCGGGCGGAGACCAGCCTGAAGGCCAGGTGGCCCTTGGCCGTGGGCTGCGGCTCGATGTGGTCCGCGACCAGACGGGTCAGGCGCGGCTTGACGGGCAGCAGACCGCTGCCGAGCTCGCTCTCGCCGATGGTCAGGCGCGTGTTGGTCTTCGCGCCGTCGACGTCCAGGATGACGCGGACGTCCCAGACGGAGTCGATGATGCCCAGCGGACGGAGCTTGGCACTGAGGTCGACGTCGGCTTCCCAGGAGATGATGCTGCCCTCGTTGCGCAGCGCCTTCACGGGGAAGTTGAACGTCTGCAGGCTGCGGCGGCGGGCCCGGAACTCGACCTGGCCCTTGATCTTCGCCTCGGGCCTGATGACACCCAGCGGGTTGGTGATGCGGCCCGCGAGCCGCACGGTGCCCTCGGCCTCCGCGTAGCGCGTCAGCTCGTTGCGCAGGAACAGTTCCCGGATCGGCTTCTGGTGGTAACCGAGGTCCGTGACGTCGAGCACGCTGCGGGCGAACTCGTCGTCGAGGTGCTCGGCGCACCAGTAGATCCGGCCGTCCTTCTTGGCGAGCGGGGAGGACACCTTGTTCCGGTGGGTCAGGGTGTCCACGGCGGGCAGCAGGTTGTCCCAGTCGCCCTGCTGGAGCAGGTAGGCGCAGATGGCCTGGATGGGCTGGACCCGGGTGTACGCCTCGCGGTCGAGACCCTCCAGGTAGCCGCGGGAGAGTTCGGCGAACTCGCGCCGGTAGGACTCGTCGCGGAACGGCAGGTCACGCAGGTGCAGCACGAGGTCGTGCTTGAGGAACTTGACGTCCTTGGCCGTCTGCATCTCGGTCATGCCGCGCTGCGCCAGGAGGGCGTCGATCCGCCGGTGGATCTCCAGCCGGTGGATGTAGTTGGTCATCTCGTGCCGGCGGTTGGTCACGGACTTGACCTTGGCCTGCGCGTAGACGTTCCAGAAGTACACCTGGTTCGGGATGAGGGTGATCTTCTTCGCGGCGAGGTAGGCCTCGGCGATGAACATCAGGTCCTCGTACAGCATCCCCTTCGGGAAGAGGAGGTTGTTGTCGAGGAGGAAGTCGCGGCGGTAGCACTTGTTCGTGGACAGCGTGTCCCACACGAACAGGTCCGGCAGCTCGCTGACCGAGTTCAGGGTGCGGGTGGTGCGGTACAGCCACGCGTACCATTCGTCGCGCTTCTGGTTGCGGGTGTCCTTGTGGACCCGCACGCACAGCCCCGAGACGATGTCGGCGTCCGTCCGCTCGGCGGCCTCCAGCATGTTGCGGCAGGCGTTCACCTCAAGGACGTCGTCGCTGTCCAGGAACATGACGTAGCGGCCCTCGGCATGGCCGATGCCGACGTTGCGGGGCTCGCCGCCGGCGCCGCTGTTCTCGGGCAACTGGTAGGCACGCACCCGCCCCGGGTGCGCTGCTTCGAGTTCCTTGGCGACCTCGAAGGAACGGTCCTTGCTGCAGTCGTCCACGATCACGACTTCGACCCCGTGCAGGGTCTGGTCCAAAACCGACTGGACGGCTGTCGGCAGACGCTCTGCGTCGTTGTAGACGATGACGACCACGGAGACGTCAGGCACGTGCACCTCGATCCCTTTGTTCCATTGCGTTTATCCCGACAAAGCTACCGTGTGCGGCACTCGACTCGGGCAGCGCGGCTCGGCCGTGCATACTTCTCAAGAGGTGGTGGTGTCGAGTCAGTCGTCGACAATCACCCGTTCGGATCCGGCAGGAAGTGTTCATGACCAAGCTGTCCGTAGTTGTTCCTTGCTACAACGAAGAAGCCGTCATCGACCGCTTCGACGCAGAGATCCGCAGGGTTCTCGACGCCCTGCCCATCGAGTACGAGGTTTGCTACGTCGATGACGGTAGCCGGGACGGCACGCTGGAGAAACTTCGCAAGATCGCCGCGGAGTACGGGGACCAGACGCGCTACGTCTCCTTCAGCCGGAACTTCGGCAAGGAGTCGGGCATGCTCGCCGGGCTGCGCGAGGCCACCGGCGACGCCGTGGTGATCATGGACGCGGACCTCCAGCACCCGCCGGAGCTCATCGCCACCATGCTCGAGCACTACCGGCAGGGGCACGACCAGGTCATCGCGCGCCGCACCCGCGAGGGCGACAAGAAGGTCCGTTCCGCCCTCAGCCGCATGTACTACCGAGGCGTCAACCGCTGGGTGGACGTCGAGCTCACCGACGGGGTCGGAGACTTCCGGCTGCTCTCGCGCCCCGCCGTGGACGCCCTGCTCGCGCTCCCCGAGTACAACCGCTTCTCCAAGGGACTCTTCTCCTGGATCGGCTTCGACACGGTCCACTTCGACTACCGCAACGCCCAGCGCGAGGCCGGCGAGACGAAGTGGAAGTTCGGCGCCCTGCTGAACTACGGCATGGACGGGTTGATCTCCTTCAACAACCGTCCGCTCCGGATCGGGATCTGGCTCGGCGTGTCGTTGGTCGCACTCACCGGCCTCTACGCCCTGTGGACCACCGTGATGGCGATCACGTACGGGGTCGAGTCCCCGGGTTACGTCACGCTCGTGGCGCTCATCACAGGCCTGGGTGGCGTACAGATGATCATGCTTGGGCTGATCGGCGAGTACATCGGCCGCATCTACTACGAGTCCAAGCGCCGCCCGCACTTCCTGGTCAAGGAAGCGCACGGCGCGGAGCGGGTGCCCGGCGTCTCCGAAGCCGTGATCTCGGAGCGCAGCCGCCGATGACCTCGAACGTCCCCGCCCCCGGTCACCCCCCGGTGACCGGGAGCGCCCCGGCGCCCCGGAGCACCCGACGGGAACAGCTGGGGCAGATCGTCCGCTTCGCCCTGGTGGGCGGCGTCAACACCGTGACCTTCTTCGGCATCTACCTGCTCCTGCACCCGTGGATGCCGTACTTCGCCGCGTACACGCTCGCCTTCCTGCTGTCGATGGTCGGCTCGTTCTTCATGAACACCTACTTCACCTACCGGACCCGGCCCACGTGGAAGAAGTTCGCGCTCTTCCCGCTGACGAACATCACCAACTACGTGATCCAGTCGGTCGGCCTGTTCGCCCTGGTGCAGTGGGCCGGCATGGACGACCGGATCGCCCCGCTCGTGGCGGCCGTCGTGGCCATCCCGTTCACCTTCCTGCTGTCCCGCAAGATCCTGGTCCCGGGCGCCGCGGCCGCGGCGGAAGCCGAGCCGGTCCGCGGTCCGTCCACCCTCTGAAACCCGCGCGCGGCCCCGAAGGGCCACCCCGTAGATTGAGTTCCCGGCACCTGCGGCAAGGCGCCGGGAACATCAGGCAAGGGGCAAGGGGACAGACGTGTCAGCGGCTAGGCAGAGCGTCGTGGACGCCCGCAGGATCGTGGTCAAGGTCGGCTCCTCCTCCCTGACCACCGCCACCGGCGGGCTCGACGCCGACCGGGTGGACGCCCTGGTCGACGTACTGGCCAAGGCCCGCAGCGGCGGCGAGAAGGAGATCGTCCTGGTCTCCTCCGGCGCCATCGCCGCCGGACTCTCCCCGCTGGGCCTGCGCCGCCGACCCACCGACCTGGCCCGCCAGCAGGCCGCCGCCAGCGTCGGACAGGGCCTGCTCGTCGCCCGGTACACCGCGTCCTTCGCCCGCTACGGCGTCCGCGTCGGCCAGGTCCTCCTGACCACCGACGACACCAGCCGGCGCGCGCACTACCGCAACGCCTACCGGACGCTGGACCAGCTCCTCGCCATGGGCGCGCTCCCGGTCGTCAACGAGAACGACACCGTCGCCACGGACGAGATCCGGTTCGGCGACAACGACCGGCTCGCCGCCCTGGTCGCCCACCTCGTCCGCGCCGACCTGCTCGTGCTGCTGTCCGACGTGGACGGCCTCTACGACGGCGACCCCTCGCTCCCCGGCACCACCCGCATCGACGAGGTGCGCGGCCCCGAGGACATCGCGCACGTCTCCATCGGCAGCGCCGGCAAGGCGGGCGTGGGCACCGGCGGCATGGTCACCAAGGTCGAGGCCGCCCGCATCGCGGCGGCCGCCGGCATCCCCGTCGTCCTCACCTCCGCCAGCCAGGCCACCGACGCCCTCGCCGGGCGCGGCACGGGCACCCTCTTCCACTCCACGGGCCGCCGCTCGGCGGACCGGCTGCTCTGGCTCCAACACGCCTCCACCCCCCAGGGGCACCTCGTACTGGACGACGGGGCGGTGCGCGCCGTCACCGAACGCGGCAGTTCCCTGCTGGCCGCAGGCATCGCCGGCGTCGAGGGTGACTTCGTCGCCGGGGACCCGGTCGAACTGCGCGCCACCGACGGCCGCGCCGTGGCCAGGGGGCTGGTCAACTTCGATGCCAAGGAACTCCCGCAGCTCCTCGGCCGCTCCACTCGCGAGCTCGCGCGGGAGCTCGGACCCGCGTACGAGCGGGAGGTCGTCCATCGTGACGATCTGGTCCTGCTGCAGGGCTGAGGTTCGGCAAAACCGCCGCGCGTCCGGCCGAGGACTGGTCAACTGTGGGGGGCGGACACGCGTAGCGCAGACAGGAGGCGGCTGGTGAGACGAGCGCTGACCAGCGTCGGCACCGGGGACGGTGACGGCGGCGTTGGCGGGGGCGGCAACGGGGACGGGCCGGACACCTCTCGCCTCTGGCACGTCACCCTGAGCGTCTCCGGCAAGCCGGCGCCGTTGTCCGAGGTCCGGCGCGGGCTGGAACAGCTCGCCCACGACCATCCCTTCCTGCTGACCAGCCGGTACGCCGACGACCACGCCGAGATCCGGTACTGGGAGGAAGCCCGCGACCTGCACGACGCGGCCGCCGTCGCCCTGCGGCTCTGGGGCGAACACCGGTCCTCGGCGCAGCTTCCGCCCTGGGAGATCGTCGGCCTGGAGGTCATCGACCGCGCGACCTACCACCAACGCGTGGCGGAGGGCTACGGCCCGCCCCCGGCCCACCCGGTGGGCGTGCACCCCTACTGAGCCCGAGGACGGGCCCGGGGAGGGCCCCCGCGAGACGGACCGGCCCGCGAGCCGGCCGCCCCGGGGTGGCCCGTCGCGCAGTGGGCCGTCTCGCGGGGTGAAACCCCGTCGGCCCGGCCCGGACCGGGGCATACCCTGGGCCGCATGACCTCGCTCGACGACGCCACCGCAGCCTCCCCCGTGATCGCCACCGCGCAAGCCGCCCGGACGGCCGCCGCAGCCATCGCCCCACTCCCGCGGTCCGCCAAGGACACGGCCCTCCTGGCCATCGCGGACGCGCTGGAGGCCCGTACCGCGGAGATCGTCGAGGCCAACGCCCTCGACACCGACAAGGCCAGGGAGGCGGGCACGAGCGAGACCGTCATCGACCGCCTCACCCTGACCCCCGAGCGCGTCGCCGCCATCGCCTCCGACGTCCGCGACGTGGCCGCCCTCCCCGACCCCGTCGGCGAGGTCGTCCGCGGCTCCACCCTCCCCAACGGCATCGACCTCCGCCAGATCCGGGTACCGCTCGGCGTCGTCGGCATCATCTACGAGGCCCGCCCCAACGTCACCGTCGACGCCGCCGCGCTCTGCCTCAAGTCCGGCAACGCCGTGCTGCTGCGCGGCAGTTCCTCCGCCTACGCCTCCAACAGCGCCCTCGTCGCCATCCTCCGGGACGCCATCGAGTCCGCCGGACTGCCCGCCGACGCCATCCAGCTCGTCCCCGGCGAGTCCCGCGACTCCGTCCGCGAGCTGATGCGCGCCCGCGGCCTCGTCGACGTGCTGATCCCGCGCGGTGGAGCCTCGCTCATCAAGACCGTTGTCGAGGAGTCCATCGTCCCGGTCATCGAGACCGGCACGGGCAACTGCCACGTCTACGTCGACGCCCAGGCCGACCTCGGCATGGCCGTGGACATCCTCGTCAACTCCAAGGCGCAGCGCCCCTCGGTCTGCAACTCCGCCGAGACCCTCCTCGTCCACCGGGACATCGCCGCCGCGTTCCTGCCGCTCGCCCTCGACGCCCTCGCGGACGCCGGAGTGACCGTCCACGGCGACGGCGAGGTCCTCGCGTACGCCGAGGGGACCAAGGTCACCGCACTGCCCGCTACCGACGAGGACTGGGCGGCCGAGTACCTGTCCTACGACATCGCCGCGGCCGTCGTGGACTCCCTCGACGACGCCGTCACGCACATCCGCCGTTGGACCTCGGGGCACACCGAGGCGATCGTCACCACCTCGCAGGCCGCCGCGCGCCGCTTCACCCAACTGGTCGACTCGACCACGGTGGCGGTGAACGCCTCCACCCGCTTCACGGACGGTGGTCAGTTCGGCTTCGGCGCGGAGATCGGCATCTCCACGCAGAAGCTGCACGCCCGGGGCCCGATGGGCCTTCCGGAGCTCACCTCCACCAAGTACATCGTCACCGGCGACGGTCACGTCCGGTAGTCGGTCCGCACACCCCGGGCGGCCGGAATTCGGCGGACACCCTGCCCAAAGCGGCCCCCCAGGTCTACGCTGGTCCCGTGCCGGACGACGTGGGGGGCAAGCCGTTCCCGGACGACGGGGAGCCCGACGACGACCGCGGAGGCGCGGATCAGCACTTCGCCTCCGTGGTGTTCGACGAGGCCTTCGTCCGGAACGCCGAGATCCATGAACCGAGCGCGGCCGAGCGTCAGCGGGCCGCCGACCGGGCGCGTGCCGAGGCCGAGGCCGCACGCGTGGCGGGCGGCTGGACGACCGAGGACGACCACGACGGCTACTCCTACGGCCACCCCGACGGGTACGGCCTCGACGAGCCCGGCTGGGAACACGGCCCCCACGGCCACGGCCACGGCTACGCGGAAGGGCCTTACGGGGTCTACGGCGGCAGCATGCGCCCCTACCGCGGCCGGGCACCCTGGCTGCGCCCCGTCGCCTGGGTGCTCGCCTTCGTGATGGGCCTCGGAATGATCGCGCTCGCCTTCAGCGCCGTGTACCGCAGCGCCTCAGGAGACGCGGACCACGCACCCGCCCCAGCCAGCACTCCGCAGCGCGAAGTCACCGGCGTCGGAGCGTTTACGTACCCCGTCGGCCGCCAACCCTGAAAGTACGCCCCGCTTGCGTTCACCGGATTCGGGGGCTTCTCTGAAGCGGGGACAGCGGGGAGAAGCGATGGCCGTTCCAGGAGACCCACCCAACGGCGCCCCCGACGGCATCGGCGAGGGCGATGACGAGTTCCGGTCGGACGAGTACCGGTCGGTCGTGTTCGACGAGGACTTCGTGCGGGCTGCCCGCCTCCAGGAGTACTCCGCCGAGGAACGCATGGGCGAGCACGCCCGGGCGGTCCGCAGCCGGTCCCTCTGGTCGGGAGGCGGCTCCTCGGGCCACCGCGACGGCGCACCGAGCCGCGGTGCCCGGCAGGGCCTGCTGCTCGTGCTCCTCATCGCCACGGCCTTCGCCGCCGCCGTCTACATGGGCCTGCGCAACCCGTACGTGCCCGCGCCCGGCACCACCGCGGAACCGCTCGCGGCCACCGTCGTCCCGCTCGCGCCGACCACCGTCGTGCCCGGCGGGAACCCGGCCGACCTGTTCGCGAAGAGCCCGGCGGCCGAGTACCGCATCGGAGCGGCCGGGATCACCCTGCCGGCCGTACGCCGCACCCACCATTTCAGCGAGAGCCAGATCGTCTCCGCGCTGTCCATCGCCAAGGACTACCTGGTGCAGTCGGCGCTGGACCCGGACGTGCTCGCCGGGACCGCCTCACGGCCCGTACGGGTGCTGCTCGACCCCGACCAGCTCGCGCAGTTCGACCGGAGCATGACCGCGCCCGTCGGCGACGGGCGGCACGCCGCCACCGGATGGCTGGTGCGCTTCGATCCCGCCGTCGCCGCCGTGGCCGACCCCAGGGTCCGGGTGAGCGGCATCCTCGCCTACCAGGAGATTTCCGCCCAGGTGCTGGAGGTCACCACCGACCACACCTTCGTCTACGCCGTACGCTCCGCCGGCCGGCAGCCGTCGGCCGCCGAGGGTGCCTCGCTCTTCACCGTCCGGCGGGAACTGCGGCTGCGGCTCGACCGCGAGGACCTCGTCGCACGCCGGGCGGAGCTGGCCTCCGCCTACGTGATGGCAGGCCCCCAGGACTGCGCCTCCGAGCCCGCGGCGGCCTTCCGGCCGATGCTCGCCGGGGCCGCACCCACCACCGTCGGCCCGGCCGCGAGCGACCCGTACGCCACCGGTCACCCGCGGCGCACCGCCGGGCTCTGCGGGATCCTGGCGCAGCCCACGAACCCCCAGGACCCTCCGCCGGCAGCCGTCGGCCCCGTCAGCCCGGCTGTTCCGTAGCGCCGCCGGGGGAGCCCTTGCCCTCGCCGGCGCCCGCGGAACCGTTCGCCGCGCCGGCCCCGGCGCCGGTGAACTTGTCCCGGAGCTTGCCGCCCAGGTCACCCGCACCGCCGGCGAGGTCGCCGACGAGCTTCATCAGCGGGTCCTTGCTCGTGCGCACCGAGTCGGCGTAGTGCGAGGCGGACTGCCGGAAGGAGTCGCTCACCGAGGCGTCCTTGTCCTCGTCCCGCCTCGGGTAGTGGCCGTCCATGATCCGCTGGTAGTCGCGGTTCTGCGACCACTTCTTCAACTCGGCCGCGCGGACCGTGGTGAAGGGGTGCGAACGCGGCAACACGTTGAGGATCTTCAGCACGGAGTCGCGCAGGTCCCCGCTCGACTCGTACTCCTCGGCCTGGGCCAGGAAGGCGTCCACGTTCATCTCGTGCAGGTGGTTGCCGCCCGCGATCTTCATGAGGCCGCGCATCGAGGCGTTCACGTCCTGACCCACCAGCAGTCCGGCCCGGTCCGCCGACAGCTCGGACTTGCGGAACCACTCCCGCAGCGCGGTGACGAGCGCCATGATCGCCACATTGCCCAGCGGGATCCACGCGACCTTCATCGCCAGACCCGTCAGGAACAGCAGGACCGTGCGGTAGACGGCGTGCCCGGACAGCGCGTGGCCCACCTCGTGGCCCACGACCGCCCGCATCTCCTCCTCGTCGAGGAGTTCGACGAGCCCCGTCGTGACGACGATGATCGGCTCGTCCAGCCCGATGCACATGGCGTTGGGCTTCGGGTCCTGCTGCACGTACATCTGCGGGACCTTCTCCAGGTCCAGGATGTAACAGGCGTCCCGCAGCATCCCGTGCAGGTGCGGGAACTGGGTCTCGCCCACCCGCACCGACTCCGACAGGAACAGCAGCCGCAGGCTGCGCTCCGGCAGCAGCCCGCTCAGGGCCTTGAACACCGTGTCGAAGCCACTCAGCTTGCGCAGCGCGACCAGCGCCGAGCGGTCCGCCGGATGTTCGTACGCCCGCGAGGAAATGCCGGGGAACCTCCTGCGGTTCCGCGCCGGCACCTTCTCGAAACCGGTGTCCGTCATCTTGCCCTCCCCCTTGATCGACCTGTCCGCTTCTGCGTCCATCCTCTCCAACGTCCGAGTCGGCGTGAGCGTGCCCAAGGGCCCCGCATACGATGTGAGCGAAGTCTCCGCCCGGTCCCCGACTCGATAGGTATCTGCCTGATGAGCCTCTCCACCACCGCCCACAACCTGGTCGTTCTCGCCTCGGAGGGTGGCGCCGAGCACGGCGGCAACCACGACAGCCTGAGCCCGTACCTGACCGGTGGCGGCGCGTTCGTGATCCTGCTGCTGATGCTCTGGGTGACCACCCGCCTGAACCGCGACCGCTAGACCGGCCTCGCGCACGCGCTCGAACGAGGGTCCTCGCCGGCTCACCGGGCCAGTAGGCTCTGCGCTCATGGGAGAGCAGGAAATGCCTACCGGCCCGGTCAAGCGCCGGCTCGGCGTGATGGGCGGGACATTCGACCCGATCCACCACGGACACTTGGTCGCCGCCAGCGAGGTGGCCGCCCTCTTCCACCTCGACGAGGTGGTGTTCGTACCGACCGGTGAGCCGTGGCAGAAGTCGCAGCGGGCCGTGTCGCCCGCCGAGGACCGCTATCTGATGACGGTCATCGCGACGGCCTCCAACCCGCAGTTCTCGGTGAGCCGCATCGACATCGACCGCGGCGGCCCCACCTACACGATCGACACCCTGCGGGACCTCAGGGCGATCAACGACGACGCGGACCTGTTCTTCATCACCGGCGCCGACGCCCTCGCGCAGATCCTCACCTGGCGCAACGCCGACGAGTTGTTCTCGCTGTCGCACTTCATCGGCGTCACTCGTCCGGGTCATGTGCTCACCGACGACGGGCTGCCCGAGGGCGGCGTCTCCCTCGTGGAGGTCCCCGCGCTGGCGATTTCGTCCACCGACTGTCGCGCGCGGGTCGCCAAGGGCGATCCCGTCTGGTATCTGGTGCCGGACGGTGTCGTTCGCTACATCGACAAGCGTGAGCTGTATCGGGGAGCCTGAGCTTCCGGTTTCGGAGAGAGGGGCCCGCGGTGAACGACCGACAGGATCCGTACGACCCGTACGCCGCCCAGGAGCAACAGCTCGTCGGCTACGACGCGTACGGTCGGCCGGTGTACGGCCCGGTGCCCGCGCAGCCCGCCGACCAGGCACCCCGGTACGAGCAGCAGCAGCCGGGCCCGTCGTACGAGCAGCAGCACTACCAGGGGTACGAGCAGCCGCAGCAGTACGGCTACGACCAGCAGACGTACGGGCAGCCGACCTACGACCAGCAGCAGTACCAGCAGCCGCAGCAGACCCGGCAGTGGATCCCGCAGCAGGGCGCCCCACAGGCGCCCGCGGAGCCCGAACCGGCCCCGGAGCCCGCCGCGTCCCGGATCCCCGAGCCGCGCCGGCCCGACGCCGGGGCAGAGGCGGACCGGGACTACGACACCGGGATGTTCGCCTTCATCGACCAGCCGGACGAGGAGTCCGACGACGTCATCGACTGGCTCGCGTTCACCGAGAGCCGCACCGAGCGCCGCGAGGAGATCCGCCGCCGGGGCCGCAACCGGGTGGTCGCGCTGATCGTCGTGCTCGCCCTGTTCGTCGTCGGCGGCCTCGGCTACCTCTGGTACGCGGGCAAGATCCCCTTCCTCGACGGCCCCGGTGACAAGAAGGGCGCCGCGGCCGCCCCCGGCGCCCAGAAGCGCGACATGATCGTCGTCCACGTGCTCAACACCAAGAAGGGCGGCACCTCCACGGCGCTGCTCGTCGACAACGTCACCACCGGGCAGGGCGCCACCGTGCTGGTGCCCAACACCCTCGACGTCCCCCAGAACGACGGCACGGGCATCCCACTCGGCAAGTCCGTCGAGGGCGGCGGCCTCGGCACCAAGGACGCGCTCGACTCGGTCCTCGGCACCCGCATCGGCGGCACCTGGCGCCTGGACACCCCCTTCCTGGAGAGCCTGGTCGAGCTGATCGGGGGCATCGAGGTGGACACCGACACCGCGGTCCCGGCCGACGACAAGGCCAAGACCCCGGCGGTGGGCAAGGGCCCCAAGCAGAGCCTCAACGGCGCGATGGCCGTGGCGTACGCCACCCACCGCGGCCAGGGCGAGCCGGAGGCCAGGCAGTTGGACCGGCTGGGCAAGGTGCTCTACGCGGTCCTGCGGAAGATCCCCGCCGACCCGAAGGCGGCGGCCACCACGGTCGAGAGCATGGGCCAGATCCTGGACCCGGCCCTCGACGCGCAGAACCTCGGCGGCCTGCTGTCGCGGATCGGTGAGCACGCCAAGGTGGGCGACTACCGCACCGACCTCCTCGGGGTGAAGCCGGACGGCGGCCTCACCGACGAGGCCAACAAGAAGATCGTCAAGGAGGTCCTCGGCGGCTCCGCCACGGCCGCGCAGCCCGGCGCCACCCCCCGGGTGGGGCTCAGGGACGCCACCGGGAACGAGAAGACGCAGACCGCGGCGAAGGCGGCCCTGCTCAACGGCGGCTACACCTTCGTCGACGGCGGCAAGGCCGACGACACAGCCGCGACCTCGCAGATCACCTACCAGGACGACGCCCAGCGGGAGCGGGCCGTCGAGGTGGCCAAGACACTGGGGCTGCCGGAGACGGCCGTGAAGAAGGCCGAGAACGTCGTCAACGCGGACGTCGTGGTGGTCCTGGGTCGGGACTACAAGACGTCCTGACGCTCCCGGATCCGGCCCGTACACGGCCCTGAACTGTGATTTCGCCCGCGCGGAACGTTCCGCGCGGGCGGGGTCGGCGGTACATGAGACCCTTGTAAGGATCTGCCCGCCAACCCGAAAGCATGGCCAGTGACCGCCACGGACCGCTCCATCGAGCTCATCACCGCCGCCGCCCAGGCCGCGGCCGACCGGCTCGCGCACGACATCATCGCGTACGACGTCAGCGACGTGCTGTCGATCACCGACGCCTTCCTGCTCGCCTCCGCGCCCAACGACCGCCAGGTCAAGTCGATCGTGGACGAGATCGAGGAGCAGCTGCTCAAGAAGCTCGGCGCCAAGCCGGTGCGCCGTGAGGGCGACCGCGACGCCCGCTGGATCCTGCTGGACTACGTCGACATCGTCGTCCACGTCCAGCACAGCGAGGAGCGCGTCTTCTACGCGCTGGAGCGCCTGTGGAAGGACTGCCCCGAGATCGAGCTCCCCGAGGACGCCAAGCTCACCATCGGCAAGGCCGAGGAGCACGCCAAGCTGCGCGAGGCGCAGGGCGACGACGAACTGGACGGTGATCTGTTCTGAGCGGGACCGACACGGGCACGACCGCATCGACCGGGACGGACACCTCGTCCGGCTCCGGTTCGGGCAGGACCGGCAGGAAGATCGTCCTCTGGCGACACGGTCAGACCGCCTGGAACCTGGAGCGCCGCTTCCAGGGCTCCACGGACATCGAGCTGACCGAGACCGGTGTGGCGCAGGCGCGCCGCTCCGCCCGGCTGCTCGCCTCGCTGAGGCCGGACGCCATCGTGGCCTCCGACCTTCGGCGGGCCGCCGACACGGCCGCCGAACTGTCCGCCGTCACGGGGATCGCGGTGGAGCACGACGAGGCGCTGCGCGAGACGTTCGCCGGCGAGTGGCAGGGCCTCACGCACGACGAGATCCTCGCGAAGTACGGCGAGCAGTACGCGGCGTGGAAGCGCGGCGAACCCGTCCGCCGCGGCGGCGGGGAGCTGGAGACCGAGGTCGCCGACCGGGCCGCCCCGGTCGTGCTGGGCCACGCCGACCGGCTGCCGCAGGGCGGCACGCTGGTCGTGGTCAGCCACGGCGGCACCATCCGCACGACCATCGGCCGCCTGTTGGGCCTGGACTCGTACCACTGGGAGGGTCTCGGCGGGCTCTCCAACTGCTGCTGGTCCGTCCTCGGCGAGGGCGCGCGCGGCTGGCGTCTGATGGAGCACAACGCCGGCACGCTGCCGGAACCGGTGCTCGGCGACGACGACTGAGCGCTGCTCTCGGAGGCTTCCACCCGGATTTCACTTTCCGGCTGGTCACAGGCTAGAGTTCTTCTTGTTCGCAGCGCGGAACACCGGAAACGGGGGAAGCGTGGCGGAGAGCGGGGCTATAGCTCAGTTGGTAGAGCGCCTGCATGGCATGCAGGAGGTCAGGAGTTCAATTCTCCTTAGCTCCACAATCAGGATCCCGTCCCCAACAGGGGGCGGGATCCTTGCGTTTGTTCCTTTGGCGTCGGCTGACCTGGCCCGTACCGGCATGGCAGAATCGGACGGCCGGAGGGGGACACGACGGCCCGACGCGGGAGGGAGTCGCTGACGGATGGGTGCACACCGGCGGCGGTGCGACTGGTGCAACAACGGCACGCCGATCGTGCGGGACATGGACCCGGTCAATCCCGACTACCAGTACTGGTGCGAGGAATGCGCGCGGGCGCTGATCATAAAAGGCGACCCGATCGAGACCTACCGCGAGCTGGAAGGGGAACCGATCTATGGCCGCCTGCTCGACGAACACTGCACGCTCAAACGGTTCTATCAATTCGCGAGAGCGTGACCCGCGCGGCAGACGCGAGCGGTACGGCGCGAGTGACCGGCGAGGCACGCGTGGCCCCTGCGGCCTGCTGGGCCGGTACGGCCTGAACGTGTGACGGAGTGGAGTATTTCGGACATGGCCCGAGGTCGCCGAAACCGATTTTTGGACCAGGGCCATGACCGTGTAATGTTTGGGACGTCGCCAAGGAAAACCGGCAAGGGAAACCAGAACGACAAGCACAACAAGGGGCTATAGCTCAGTTGGTAGAGCGCCTGCATGGCATGCAGGAGGTCAGGAGTTCAATTCTCCTTAGCTCCACAGTGAAGAGAAGCGGGCCACCCGGATCGGGTGGCCCGCTTCTCGTCGTGTCCGCACGCGGGAAGGGCGTGTCCGCACGTCGGAAGGGCCGAGCGGCCCTGGGGGCCGCTGCGGTACCCTGACGCCATGCGTGCCGTACGCCTTCTGCTTACCGAGCCGCGCTGATCAGTCCCGACCCCATCGAGCCCCAAGGATGCGGTCGGCATCGGCGCGGCGTCCCCTCCTGTGCGAGGGGTTTTTTCGTTTGGGCAGGCAGAGACGGCAGAGACGATCGATGGAGCTTCAGAAATCATGAGCGAGACGAACACCCCGGCCCCCGAGGCGGCCGAGGGGCACCGTTACACGGCTGCCATGGCCGCCGACATCGAGGCACGCTGGCAGGACGTATGGGACGCGGAGGGGACCTACGAGGCCCCCAATCCGACGGGTGACCTGGCCGGGGACCCCGCGGTCGTCGCGCGCCCCAAGAAGTTCATCATGGACATGTTCCCGTACCCGTCCGGCGCGGGGCTGCACGTCGGCCACCCGCTGGGGTACATCGCCACCGATGTCTTCGCCCGTCACCAGCGGATGACCGGCCACAACGTCCTGCACACCCTGGGCTTCGACGCCTTCGGCCTGCCGGCCGAGCAGTACGCCGTGCAGACCGGCACGCACCCGCGGGTGTCGACCGAGGCGAACATCGAGAACATGAAGGTCCAGCTGCGCCGGCTGGGTCTGGGACACGACCGGCGGCGCTCGTTCGCCACGATCGACCCGGACTACTACAAGTGGACCCAGTGGATCTTCCTGCAGATCTACAACTCCTGGTACGACACGGACGCCGCCAAGGCCCGGCCGATCGCCGAGCTGGTCGCCGCCTTCGAGGACGGCTCCCGTGAGGTTCCGGGTGGCCGCGCGTGGGCCGGGCTGACCGCGGGCGAGCGGGCCGACGTGCTGAACGGCTTCCGGCTGGCGTACGCCTCCGACGCGCCCGTGAACTGGTGCCCCGGGCTGGGCACCGTCCTGGCCAACGAGGAGGTCACGGCCGACGGCCGCTCCGAGCGCGGCAACTTCCCCGTCTTCAAGGCCAAGCTGAGCCAGTGGAACATGCGGATCACGGCGTACGCCGACCGTCTGCTGGACGACCTGGACGCGCTGGACTGGCCCGAGGCCATCAAGTTGCAGCAGCGGAACTGGATCGGCCGCAGCGAGGGCGCGCGCGTCGACTTCGCCGTCGGCGAGGACGCCGTCACGGTGTTCACCACGCGTCCCGACACGCTGTTCGGCGCCACCTACATGGTGCTGGCGCCCGAGCACGAGCTGATCGAGAAGATCGTCCCGGCGGAGTGGCCCGAGGGCACCCGCCAGGTGTGGACCGGCGGTGCGACGAACCCCCGCGAGGCCGTCGACGCGTACCGCAAGCAGGCCGCGTCCAAGTCGGACGTCGAGCGACAGGCCGAGGCCAAGGACAAGACCGGTGTCTTCACCGGCGCGTTCGCGATCAACCCGGTCAGCGGCGAGAAGGTGCCGGTCTTCATCGCGGACTACGTGCTGATGGGCTACGGCACCGGCGCGATCATGGCCGTCCCGGCGCACGACACCCGCGACTTCGCGTTCGCGCAGGCCTTCGAGCTGCCGATGCGCTGCGTCGTGGAGCCCTCCGACGACCGCGACGCCGACCCGACGGAGTGGGACGACGCGTTCGCCTCCTACGACGGCACGATCGTCAACTCGACCGGCGAGGGCATCACGCTGGACGGCCTGGGCGTCGTCGAGGCCAAGGCCGCGATCACCGAGTGGCTGACCGGGCGCGGCGTCGGCGAGGGCACCGTCAACTTCCGCCTGCGCGACTGGCTGTTCAGCCGCCAGCGCTACTGGGGCGAGCCCTTCCCGATCGTCTACGACGAGGACGGCGTCGCGCACCCGCTGCCCGACTCGATGCTGCCCTTGGAACTGCCGGAGGTCGAGGACTACTCGCCGCGCACCTTCGAGCCGGACGACGCCGCGTCGAAGCCGGAGACCCCGCTGTCTCGCAACGAGGCGTGGGTCGACGTGGAACTGGACCTGGGCCGCGGCGAGGGCGTCAAGCGCTACCGCCGCGAGACCAACACCATGCCGAACTGGGCCGGCTCCTGCTGGTACGAGCTGCGCTACCTGGACCCGAACAACTCCGAGGCGCTGGTCGACCCGGCGATCGAGCAGTACTGGATGGGTCCGAGCGAGAACGCCCCGCACGGTGGTGTCGACCTGTACGTGGGCGGCGCCGAGCACGCGGTGCTGCACCTGCTGTACGCGCGCTTCTGGTCGAAGGTGCTGTTCGACCTGGGCCACGTCTCCTCGGTGGAGCCGTTCCACAAGCTCTTCAACCAGGGCATGATCCAGGCCTACGCCTACACCGACGCGCGCGGGGTGTACGTCCCGGCGGCCGAGGTCGAGGAGCGCGACGGCGGCTACTTCCACCAGGGACAGCCCGTCAAGCGTGAGCACGGCAAGATGGGCAAATCCCTGAAGAACGCCGTCACGCCCGACGAGATCTGTGAGGAGTACGGCGCGGACACACTGCGCCTGTACGAGATGGCCATGGGCCCCCTGGACGTCTCCCGTCCGTGGGACACCCGCGCCGTCGTCGGCCAGTACCGTCTGCTGCAGCGCCTGTGGCGCAACGTGATCGACGAGGAGACCGGCGAGGTCACCGTCGTGGACGGCGAGCCCGGCGAGGACACCCTGCGGGCCCTGCACAAGGCGATCGACGGGGCCGGCGCCGACATGGCCGCACTGCGCTTCAACACGGCCATCGCGAAGATCACCGAGCTGAACAACGCCCTGACGAAGGCCGGTCGGCCGCTGGAGCGCTCGGTCGCCGAGCGGCTGGTGCTCCTGGTCGCCCCGCTGGCGCCGCACATCGCCGAGGAGCTGTGGCACCGGCTGGGCCACGGCGAGTCGGTCGTCCACCAGGACTTCCCGGTGGCGGACCCGGCGTACGTCGTGGACGAGAGCGTGACGTGCGTCGTGCAGGTCAAGGGCAAGGTCAAGGCACGGCTGGAGGTGCCGCCGGCGATCTCCGAGGCGGACCTGGAGCAGCTGGCCCTGACCGACGAGGGCGTCGTCGCGGCGCTCGGCGGCGCGGAGATCCGCAAGGTCATCGTGCGGGCGCCGAAGCTGGTGAACATCGTCATCTGACGGGGTTCGCCCTGATCCGACGGGGTCAGGGGGGGGCGTCCGGCGGCGTTCAGCGGTCATCCGGCGCGGCTGGGGGTTCTCCCTTACGGGCAGGTTGGGGGTTCGATTGGAACCCCTGGCCTGCCCGTTGCGTTTACGGTGGAGGGGACGGAAAAAGCAGGGGAAAGGGAACCTCATGGAGCCGGGCTCAGTGCTCATCATCGTGGCCCTGTTGATGCTGTTCACCTTCCTGGGGCTGGGGGCGTGGGCCACCGTGAAGGTGATCGGGGCGGCGAAGCGCGGCGTGGACCGGACGATCACACAGGCTCGCCGGACCGTCGAGGACACCACCCTGAAGGCGAAGAGCCTCGGTCAGGTGGGGGTCTCGGGTGCGCTGGCGCAGCTGCGGTTGGACCTGCGGACGTCGATGCGGGCCACCCAGCAGGCTCTGTACCGGGGAGTGCAGCAGGACCCCTCGCTGAAGGAGTCCATCGGCCTGTTCGAGCGATTGAGCACGCACGGGTACGAGCTGGACGACGAGCTGAAGCGGCTGGAGCAGGAACCGGACCGCAAGCGGACCGCGGAACTCCTGCCCGACCTGCGGGAACGCACCGCGAAGATCATCGAGTCCGCCGACTCGCTGCGATGGGCCGCCCGCGACCGGGCGCGACGTTTCGCGCAGGACGACCTGTCCTCGCTGTCCGCGCAGATCGAGGTCGAGTCGGGCGCGCTGCGGGACTGGTCCCGTGAGTCGGTGGACGAGCTCGCGGAGGCCGCCGCGGCCTGGGACGCGGCGCAGGAGCGGTCCTCGGGAGCCACGGCGGCCCCGGGCGCCGGCCCGGCGCGGCCGGCGGCGTTGGACCCCTCCAAGCCGGCGCAGCGCCACCCGTGGCAGAAGACGGCCCGCCCGGAGCCCACCACCTGACACCCGCCGCGGGGGGAGGTCACGATCGCGGACCGAGGATCCCCCCACAGGGTCCTGACATGGGCCCCAGGCTGCCGGACGGGCCCCTGTGGCGGTAACCTCCGGCTCATGTCCCGCCATGTCGCGATCGTCACCGATTCCACGGCCTACCTGCCTCACCCGGCAATGGCGCGGCACGGGATCACCGCCGTGCCCCTGACCGTGGTGCTCGGCGACGAGGCCCTCGAAGAGGGCACCGAGATCTCGGCACGCAGCCTCGCCCTGGCCCTGCAGAAGCGTCGCTCGGTCACCACGTCCCGACCCAGCCCGGAGGAGTTCTCCCGGGCCTACCGGGCGGCGGCGGACGCCGGCGCGGCCGGCATCGTCAGCCTGCACCTCTCCGCCGAGTTCTCCGGCACCTACGACGCCGCCGTGGTCGCCGCGAAGAGCGCGCCGGTGCCCGTCCACGTCGTCGACACCGGCATGGTCGCGATGGCCCTCGGTTTCTGCGCACTCGCGGCGGCGGAGGTCTCCGAGGCCGGGGGATCCGCGGACGAGGCGGTGGCAGCCGCCGAGAAGCGGGCCGCGGACATGTCGGCGTACTTCTACGTCGACACCCTCGACTACCTCCGTCGCGGCGGACGCATCGGGGCGGCGCAGGCGCTCCTTGGCTCGGCCCTCGCGGTCAAACCGCTGCTCACGCTGGACGGGGGGCGGATCGAGATGCTGGAGAAGGTACGGACCGCCTCCAAGGCCATCGCTCGGCTGGAGGAGCTCGCCGTCGAGCGGGCCGGTACGGCCCGGGTGGACGTGGCGGTGCACCACCTGGCCGCGCCGGAGCGGGCCGAGAAGCTCGCGGAGCGGCTGCGGGAACGCATCCCCGGGCTGGTCGAGCTGCACGTCAGCGAGGTCGGAGCGGTGATCGGGGCACACACCGGGCCGGGGCTGTTGGCGGCGGTCGTCTCGCCCCGCTGATCACCGGAACGGGTGGCCGGATTATCCACAACGGGTCGTTCATCCACCGGAATTGATGGCTCCGAACGGGGATCGGGGCAGGCGCCTACCGTCGTGCCATGACGACTCGAACGCGTACGCGCACCCGTACTTCGCGGCCCTTGGGGGCCGCTGCCGCGGCCACCCGTGGGCCCGGTCGAACGCACCGTTTCGGCGGTCGGTTCGGCGAAGGTCCCGACGACCGTTCCAGTGACCGATCGGGCCGCCGTCCCGGTGGTGGGTTACGTGGTCGGGGCGATGGTCGTTCGCGTTTACGTTCTGGTTCTGCTTCTGGTTCTCGTGGTCGGGCGGCTCGGATCGTCGGGCGGCGGCCGCGACCGGATCCGTCGGCGGTGCGACGCAGGGCGGAGGCCATGCTGACGGCTCCGCCACCTGACGGGGCGGCCGTGGAGGTGAGGTCGGATCCGGTGGCCGAACCGGTGACGCATCCGGCGACGGATCAGGTGGCGCACTCGGTGGCGGATCCGGTGACCCACCCGGTGGCGGATCCGGTGGCGCGCGTCGGGGAAGTGGCGACGGGTGACCCGGCGGTGGGGCCCGCGGGCGGGGGCCGGGGCGCGTGGTCGCTCGCGGTGCGGGAGCGGATGCCCGTGTGGCTCCAGGCGCGCTGCGGGATGCAGCCGAGGACGGTGGCCGCCGTGGCGGTGGTCCTGGTCGGGGCCCTCGGGTTCGCCGCGCAGCGGTACTGGACGGCGGGGCCGGAGCCGGTGACGGCGCCCGCCGTGGTGGCTCCGGTCGTCAGCTCCTCCCCGGCGGCGACCCCGGCCCGGGTCGTGGTGGACGTCAGCGGCAAGGTCCGGGACCCGGGGGTGCGGCGGCTGCCCACGGGCTCGCGGGTGGAGGACGCGCTGGCCGCCGCCGGGGGAGTGCGGCCGGGCACGGACACCACCGGGCTCAACCGGGCCCGGGTGCTGGTGGACGGCGAGCAGGTCGTGGTGGGCGTCCCGGCACAGCCGATGGCGGCAGGCGGCGCCGCTCCCGGTCCGGGCTCGGGTTCCGGGCGGGGGCCGTCGGGTTCAGGGCCCGGTTCCGGCTCGGGACCGCTGAGTCTCGCCGGCGCCACCGTCGAGCAACTGGACGGGCTGCCCGGGGTGGGGCCGGTGCTCGCGCAGCACATCATCGACTTCCGGACGGCCCGCGGCGGCTTCCGGTCCGTGGAGGAACTGCGACAGGTCGACGGCATCGGCGAACGACGGTTCTCCGAGCTGCGTGCGCTGGTGCGGCCGTGAACGGGGTCGAGCGGTCCGGTCCGACGGACCTGCGCCTCCTCGCGCCGGCGATGGCCACGTGGGTGGCCTCGGCCGTCGCGCTGGGGACACCGGCCGGGTGGACCGCCGTCGGGGTGGGCCTCGCGGTGGCCGCCGCGGGCGGGCTGTTCCTCGCCGGGTACCGGCGACCCGGGCCGTCGTGGGGGATCGGCACCGCCCTTGCCGCCGCCCTGCTGTGCGCGGCGGCCGGAGCCGGGGTGGCGGGGCTCCAGCGGGCCGAGGCGCGCGCCGGACCCGTCGAGGGCGCCGCCCGGGGGCACGCCCGGGTCGCGGTGGAACTCACCGTCGAGTCGGACCCCCGTACCGTCCGCGGCGGAGGCGGGCCGCCCGCCGTGGCATTGGACGCGGTGGTGACCCGGATGACCGGCCCCGACGGGACACGCACCAGGGTCGAGACCCCGGTACGGGTCCTGGCCGGGCACCCGGGCTGGGCCCGACTGCTGCCCTCCACACGGGTCGAGGCGGTGGGCCGGTTGGCGCCGGGCCGCGACGGGGAACGGGCCGTGGCACTGCTCCGTCTCGCCGGCGACGCCCCGCCGCGGGTCAGTGGAGGGCCGGACGCCTCGCAGCGCGTCGCGGGGGCGCTGCGGGCCGGCCTGCGGGAGGCCACCGAAGGACTGGCGCCCGACCCCAGGGCGCTGCTGCCCGGGCTGGTGGTCGGGGACACCTCCCGGGTGCCGACCGATCTGCACGACGCCTTCCGGGCCACCGATCTGCTGCACCTGCTCGCCGTGTCCGGATCGAACCTGACCGTGGTGCTGTTCCTGCTCATCGGCCCCCCGGCCGGTGCGCAGCGCGCGGAACGCGGCGGACTGGCGCCCCGGTTCGGGCTGTCGCTGCGAGCCACCGCCCTGTGCGGAGCGGCGCTCACGTCGGCTTTCGTGGTGGTGTGCCGGCCGGAGCCGAGCGTGCTGCGGGCCGCTGCCTGCGGGGCCGTCACCCTGCTGGCCCTCGCCACCGGGCGGCGCAGGTCGCTGGTCCCCGCCCTCGCCGCCGCCGTCCTGCTGCTGTTGCTGTACGACCCCTGGCTGGCCCGCAGCATCGGCTTCCTGCTGTCCGTACTGGCCACGGGGGCACTGCTCATCCTCGGCCCCCGGTGGAGCGAAGCCCTGCAACGGCGGGGGCTGCGGCCCAGGTTCGCCGACGCGGTGGGGGCCGCCGCGGCCGCCCAGGCGGTGTGCGCGCCGGTGGTCGTCGTGCTCACCGCCCGGGTGAGCCTGGTGGCGGTCCCGTGCAACCTGCTCGCCGAACTGGCGACGGGACCGGCGACGGTGCTCGGTTTCGCGACGCTGGCGGTGGCCCCGCTGTGGATGCCCGCCGCCGAGTGGCTCGCCTGGTGTGCCGGGGTGCCCGCCGGGTGGATCGCCGCGGTGGCGCGGGCCGGGGCGCGACTGCCGGGGGCGGAACTTCCCTGGCCGGGCGGGTTGTCCGGTGGGCTGCTGCTCGTCGCCGCCACGGTCGGCGTGCTGCTGCTCGGCGTCCGGTGGGGGCGCCATCGCGGGCTCTGCTTCGCCCTGGCCGTGCTGCTGCTCCTGGCCGTCCTGCGGCCGCCACAACTCACGCGGCCGTTCAAGGGCTGGCCTCCGCCCGACTGGACCTACGTACAGTGCGCCGTCGGCCAAGGGGACGCGGCCGTCCTCGCGGTGAGCCCGGGTACGGCCGTCGTGGTGGACGCGGGGCCGGATCCCGACCCCGTGGACGACTGCCTGCGTGACCTGGGTGTGAGCAGGATCCCATTGCTGCTGTTGACGCACTTCCACGCCGACCATGTGGGCGGAATCTCAGGAGTGCTGCGGGGACGCACCGTCGGTGTGATCCAGACCACCACCCTGGCGGAGCCGTACGCGCAGGCCGAGTCCGTGCGCCGTACCGCCGCCGCGGCTCGGGTGCCCGTCGTGACCGCCGCCTCCGGGGAACGCCGCCGGGCCGGAACGCTGGAGTGGCAGGTGTTGTGGCCGACGGTCGACGGCCCGGCGCCGGAGGGGCCGAACGACGCGAGCGTGGCCCTGCTCGCACGGACCTCCGGACTGACCCTGCTCCTGCTGGGGGACCTGGAACCACCCGCCCAGCAGGCCCTGTTGAGGAGTCATCCGGAACTGGGGCCGGTGGACGTCCTGAAGGTCGCCCACCACGGTTCGGCACACCAGGACCCCGGACTCCAGGATCGGGTCAGGCCCAGGATCGCGATTGTTCCCGTCGGTACAAGAAACCGCTACGGGCACCCCGCGCCAGGTACGCTCGCGCGACTGCGGGCGATGGGCGCGACGGTGTTGCGCACCGATACCGATGGTTCGGTGGCGATCTCCGGAAGCGGCTCGCGGTTGCGGGCCTTTCCGTCCGGACGGCGGGGCAGGCGACGCGGGCATACCGGGCACACCCGTTCTGTTTGCCCACAACCCGGCAGCATGATCGAATGCGTCTTCGCCAGAACGGTACAAGTCCACACAGCACGGGGGTGCACCAACCATGTTCGGACGCCGACGGGGGATGGAGACGGCCGGAAGCGCCGGCTCCCAGACGACCGCCACACTCGCGCTCCCGCACACCGCGCGACTGTTGAGCTGTCGCGTTCTCGATACGGTCCACCAGCCCATCCGGCAAGCGAAGTTCGAGGTCACCGACCCGATCGGCCGACGCGTCGTCAGCGGCGAGACCGATCCGTACGGCGGGTTCACCGCAGCCATGCCCGAGGGGGAGTACCGGCTCTCGGTGACCGCCGAGGGCTACGCGCCGTTCCACGGCGCGACGCTGGTGGGGGATCCGGCGCAACCCGGCACCGCGGAGATCATCCTGGACGCCGTCGAGCCGCCCCTGCTGCCGGCGCCCGGCCACTGGGAACTCGACCCGACGCACTCGTCGATCGGCTTCACGGCCCGGCACATCGGCTTCGCCCGGATCCACGGCCGGTTCAGCACCTTCGCCGGGGCCGTCCGGATCGCCGAGCGCATGGAGGACTCCTCCATGCGCGTGATCATCGACGCGGCGAGCATCGACACCGGCCTGCGGATGCGCGACGACCACCTGCGCTCCGCGGACTTCCTGGACGCGGCACGCCACCCCACGGTGGAGTTCTACAGCGAGCGCTTCATCCACCGCAGCGGCAGCCGTTGGGCGGTCGCGGGCGCGTTGACCCTGCACGGGGTGAGCCGCTCCGTGACCCTGGACACCCAGTACCTGGGACACGGCACGGGCCTGGAGGGCGAGCCGCGCGCCGCGTGCCGGGCCACCGCCGAACTGCAGCGCGAGGACTTCACCCTGAACTGGCAGTCGATGCTGGCTCACGGGATCGCGGCGATCGGTTCGAGCGTGGAAGTGGACCTGGACATCCAGATCGTGCACAAGGCGTAGGGCCCGCCCGGCGAGGCTCAGGGAGCCTCCAACCACCCTTCGTACTCGCCGGCGAACTCGTCCAGCGCGGACGCGTCGAGGCGTTCCCTCGGGTCCTCGACGACCACCAGCCACTGGGCGTCCTCCGCGTCGTCCTCGCCGGCGAGGGCGTCGCGGACCAGCTGGGGTTCCTCGGGCACGCCGAAGCGGTCCATGAGTTCGCGCGCCACCTCCTCGGCGGCGTCACGGTCGGGCAGGACGAGTACATGTCGCGCGTTCACCCGACCATTCTCCGGCACCGCGGGAGGGGGTACGGCGGGAGGGGGACTGTCAGTGCGGCGTGGGATGCTGGAGGCGATGGCCACCAGGAAGAACTCCACCGACGATCCGCTCGCCCCGCTCACCCTCGCGGTGGGGCAGGAGGATCTGCTGCTCGACCGCGCGGTCCGGGAAGTGGTGATGGCGGCTCGTGCCGCCGATGCCGACACCGACGTGCGGGACCTCTCCTCCGAGCAGCTCCAGCCCGGCACGCTGGCCGAGCTGACCAGCCCCTCGCTGTTCTCCGAGCGCAAGGTCCTGGTCGTGCGGAACGCGCACGACCTGTCCGCGGACACGGTGAAGGAGGTCAAGGCGTACCTCACGGCCCCGTACGAGGAGATCGTCCTCGTCCTCCTCCACGCCGGCGGCGTCAAGGGCAAGGGGCTGCTGGACGCGGCACGCAAGGCGGGTGCCCGCGAGGTCGCCTGCCCGAAGATGACGAAGGCCGCGGACCGCCTGTCCTTCGTGCGGGGGGAGTTCCGGACACTGGGACGTGCGGCCACCCCCGAGGCCTGCCAGAACCTGGTCGACGCCATCGGCAGCGACCTGCGGGAGCTGGCGAGCGCCGCCGCGCAACTCTGCGCGGACGTCGAGGGCACCATCGACGAGGCCGTGGTCGGGCGCTACTACACCGGTCGCGCCGAGGCCTCCAGCTTCACGGTCGCCGACCGGGCGGTCGAGGGGCGTGCGGCCGAGGCCCTCGAAGCCCTGCGCTGGTCGCTGTCCACCGGAGTGGCGCCGGTACTGATCACCAGCGCCCTGGCCCAGGCCGTCCGAGCCATCGGCAAGCTCGCCTCCGCCCCGCGCGGGGCCCGCCCCGGGGACCTCGCCCGGGACCTGGGCATGCCGCCGTGGAAGATCGACCGGGTCAGGCAGCAGATGCGCGGCTGGTCGGCGGACGCCGTCTCGGACGCCCTGCGCGCGGTGGCCGCGGCCGACGCGGGCGTGAAGGGCGGAGGCGACGACCCGGAGTACGCGCTGGAGAAGGCGGTCGTGGCGGTGGCCCGGGCGGCCCGCCCGAACCGCCGGTAGCCTCCGGCGGGTTGCAGGTCCTGCGGCAGCGGATGGTCCCGTTCTCACGCCGTTCGTTCCCCGCGTTTCTCGCCCGTTTCGGGGCGTGCCGGGGAGGCGGTGAGGGCAGCGGGCTGTGGGCTGCTCCGCGCCCCGGGGTGCCTGATCCGGTGCTTCGCCTCGGCGGCGCGAGTGCGGCCGGGGGCTCAGATCCGGTCGGTGGGGGCGGCTCGCGTCGGTCGTGAGGGCGGCCCCGCGAAGCGGCGGACGTAGCGCTTCTGCCAAGGCGTTTCGACGGCCCGGGGGTGGTGATGGCGACGGACGAACTCCACCGCTCGTTCCGCCGGGACGCCGTCCAACACCGCGATGCAGGCCAAGGCCGTTCCCGTACGACCGCGGCCGCCCGCGCAGGCGAGTTCGACGCGTTCCGTGGCCGCGCGCTCCCAGGCCAGGATGAGGAGTTCACGGGCGTGGGATCGGTCGGAGGGGAGCCGGAAGTCGGGCCAGCGCAGCCACTCGGCGTCCCAGGCGACCTCGGGTGGCGGCGAGCCCAGCAGGTACACGGCGTACGTCGGTTCCTGGCCGGGCGGAAGGGGCCGGCTGAGTCCACGCCCCCGGACGAGCCGCCCCGAGGGGAGGCGCAGGACCCCCACGTCGGTCGAGTTCCAGGGCTCGGTCATCCGCCCAGGGTAGCCGGCGCCTGTTCGGCGATCCACGGTGCGCGCGGCCGAGGGGCCCCGGGGCCCCGGGGCCCGGGTGATACCGGACCCGAGGTCCCGCCCCGGCGAGGGCCGGCCCCGGCAACCGCGACCGTCTCGGTGTGCGGTCACCCCCAGGGGATGCCGCCCGGCGGGGCAAGGGTCCTGCCCCAGCGGCGGCGGAGCCACGTTGTGCCAGTCCTGCTCCGGCAGCGGTCGGCCGGCTCCGAGACCGGCGGTCCACTCCCGAGCCGGCGGCCCGTCTCTGGCGCCCCGCGCCGAACCGGGGGCCCGTCTCCGGCGTCCCGGCCCGAGCCTGGGGCCTGCTCATGGCGTCTCCCGGTGTCGGCGGGCTTGCCCCCCTGGTTCTGCGGTCCTGTCCTGGTATCGGGCCTGGTCGCGGCCTGAGGTCCTGTCCCCGGGCGGCGGTCCGTCTCCTGCCGGTGATCCCGCCCGGTTCGGGCCCCGTCGCGTCGCCCGCCCCAGGGCGGCCCCGCAGCTGTTGGCATCCGGCCTTGCCCTCGCACGGGCCGCCGGCCCGCTCCCGGTGTCAGGGCCGACGCCCCGGCCGGCCACGGGCAGCGCCCCAGCTCACACCCGCCCCGCCACGGCCCGGCGGCCCGGCCCCGTTCCCGCCTCGGCCGGGGCCCGCCCCGTCCCGTATAACGGCCCCGTGCAGGCAGGCACTGCGGCACCCGCCTCGGCCCGGCGGTCCGGCCTCGTCCCCCGCGACGGCCAGGCTCCGCACCCGCCGCGGCCCGGCGGCCCGCCCCCGTCCCCACCCCAGCCCGGCCCCATCTCCTCGCGGCGGCCAGGCGCTCCCGCCCCCGGCCCCGCGCAGGCACCGGCGGCACCCGCCACGGCCCGGCTGCGCCCCCGGCACCCCCCCCCGCCGGCCGCCCCCGC
>NZ_LGDE01000002.1 GCF_001279725.1 Streptomyces sp. WM4235
CAGCGGAACACGAAGGCCTCGGGTGTCATCCCGCAGATCTCGGTCATGCTCGGGCCCTGCGCGGGCGGCGCCGCCTACTCCCCGGCGCTCACCGACTTCGTGTTCATGGTCCGGGACACCTCGCAGATGTTCATCACCGGCCCGGACGTGGTCCGCGCGGTGACCGGCGAGGAGATCACCCAGAACGGCCTCGGCGGCGCCGACGTGCACGCCGAGACCTCCGGGGTGGCGCACTTCGCGTACGACGACGAGGAGACCTGCATCTCCGAGGTCCGCTACCTCATCACGATGCTGCCCTCCAACAACCGCGAGAACCCGCCGGTCCACGAGAGCGACGACCCCCGCGACCGCCGCTCCGACGTGCTCCTGGACCTGGTCCCCGCCGACGGCAACCGCCCCTACGACATGCTCAAGGTCATCGAGGAACTCGTCGACGACGGCGACGTCCTGGAGATCCACGAGCGTTGGGCCCGCAACATCATCTGCGCCCTCGCCCGCCTGGACGGGCAGGTCGTCGGCATCGTCGCCAACCAGCCCGGCCACCTCGCCGGCGTCCTGGACATCCACGCCTCCGAGAAGGCCGCACGCTTCGTCCAGCTCTGCGACGCCTTCAACATCCCCATCGTCACCCTCCTGGACGTCCCCGGCTTCCTGCCGGGCGTCGACCAGGAACACGGCGGCATCATCCGCCACGGCGCCAAACTCCTCTACGCCTACTGCAACGCCACCGTGCCCCGCATCTCGCTGATCCTGCGCAAGGCCTACGGCGGCGCCTACATCGTCATGGACTCCCAGTCCATCGGCGCCGACCTCACCTACGCCTGGCCCACCAACGAGATCGCCGTCATGGGCGCCGAGGGCGCCGCCAACGTCATCTTCCGCAAGCAGATCTCCGACGCCGAGGACCCCGAGGCCATGCGCGCCCGGATGGTCAAGGAGTACAAGGCCGAGCTGATGCACCCGTACTACGCGGCCGAACGCGGCCTCGTCGACGACGTCATCGACCCCGCCGAAACCCGCGAGGTCCTCGTCAGTGCCCTCGCGATGCTCCGCACCAAACACGCCGACCTGCCCTCGCGCAAACACGGCAACCCGCCTCAGTAACACGAAGGAGACCCGCCACCGATGAGCATCACCACCGACACCCTCCTCAAGGTCGAGAAGGGCAACGCCGCACCCGAGGAACTCGCCGCGATCACCGCGATCCTCCTCGCCCGCGCCACCACCACCACCGACACCACGCCTGGAACGCAGCGCCGGCTTCCGCGCCCCGCACAGCTGGCGCGGCTAGGTACGTCGCACACGCGGCACGTCACACGGTTCACCGAGAGCGCCGGGGCCCCGCCCCGGCGCTCTCGCGTACCCCGGGACGCACCGCGGAGAGCTCGCGTACGGCTCCTGTACGGCCCGCGGACGACGGAGACACGGAAAAGGCCCCTCACGCTCCGACGGAGCGTGAGGGGCCTTTTCCGTGCGTTCCGCGGAACCGCTAGCGCAGGCGCGCCATCAGCGCGTGCTCGACGAGCGTGATGAGCGCGCTCTTGGCGTCCGCGCGGTGGCGGGCGTCGGTGGTGATGATCGGGGCGTCCGGGCCGATCTGCAGGGCCTCGCGGACTTCCTCCGGCGTGTAGGGCTGGTGTCCGTCGAAGCCGTTCAGGGCGATGACGAACGGCAGGCCGCTGTTCTCGAAGTAGTCGACGGCGGGGAAACAGTCCGCGAGCCGCCGGGTGTCCACGAGCACCACGGCGCCGATCGCGCCGCGTACCAGGTCGTCCCACATGAACCAGAAGCGGTCCTGACCCGGCGTACCGAAGAGGTACAGGATCAGGTCCTGGTCCAGGGTGATGCGGCCGAAGTCCATGGCGCGCTGGTCATGACGGCCTCGGTGCGCAGCGGGTTGATCTCGGAGACCGCGCCGACGAACGTGGTCTTGCCCACGCCGAAGCCGCCCGCCACCACGATCTTCGCGGAGGTGGTGGAGCGAGCCGCTCCGCCGTTAGAGCTTGCGAAGTCCACTGAGCACCCTTTCGAGCAGTGTCACGTCTGGCTGGCCGCCGGCAGACTCGTCGCCGCCGGGCTGGTGAATGGCGACAAGGCCCGCCTCCGCCAGGTCGGCGACGAGGATGCGGGCGACACCAAGAGGAATGGAGAGGAGTGCCGAGATCTCCGCGACGGATTTGATCTCCTGGCACAGACGGCAGATGCGCTGATGCTCGGGCAACTGCCCTTGCAGCCGCGCGGGATCGGCCGTGGTGCTGACCAGCGCCTCGATGGCGAGCTGGTAGCGCGGCCGGGTACGGCCGCCGGTCATGGCGTACGGACGCACCAGCGGGTTGTGTGCCTTCGGGGCCTGCGGCTGCGAGGAGCGCGAGGGCCGCTGCGAAGGCCGGTAAGGCTGCTGGGGCTGCTGGGGCTGGCCGTACGAAGGCTGCTGCTGGTACGGGTTGTGCTCCGGCGCGGGCCGGCTGGGAGTGGAGGGGAAGTTGAAGCGGTTCTGGTCGTGCCCACCCTGCGGCTGCTGCGCGCCGCCATAAGGATGTCCTCCGGGTGTTGTCACGTTTCCTCCTCCGACTCCAAGAACGCAGTACTCCCTGTGGAACCGCGCCACCGCACCCTATGGTGCGATGACGCGAAACGCACTGCCTGTCTGCTAGTTGAGCAGACTTCCCTGCAGCTCCGCACGCAGGTCCGGGGTGAGGACACTGCCTGCTCGATCCACAAGAAGGGCCATTTCGTAGCCCACCAGGCCGATGTCGCACTCGGGGTGCGCGAGCACCGCGAGCGAGGATCCGTCGGACACGGACATGAGGAAAAGGAATCCCCGGTCCATCTCGACGACCGTCTGGTTGACCGCGCCACCCTCGAAGATGCGGGAGGCTCCGGCGGTCAGCGACGTCAGACCGGAGGCCACGGCCGCCAGCTGATCGGCGCGGTCGCGCGGGAATCCGTCGGACATCGCCAGAAGGAGTCCGTCGGCGGAGACCACCACCGTGTGGGACACCCCGGGGGTGTTGTCCACGAAGTTGGTGATCAACCAGTTCAGGTTCTGTGCCGCCTGGCTCATCGGGCTCACACTAACGCTCCTGGTCATAGCTGTTACTTGACTGCTCGGAACCCGCGCTGCGTCCCTGTTGGACACCGCGTCGCAGGTTGCTCAACCTGCCACGGACGTCCTCCGGTGCGCGGGAGACCTGGGGGCCGCCCTGCGGGGTCGTCTCCGCAGCACCCTCGACCAGGTTGGCCTTGGGCACCCGCCGAGGGAGACCGGACGGGGTGACCCCGCCCGCCTTCGGCTCACGAAGCTTGGCGGCCTGCTGCCAACGCTCGTCGTTGTTCGAGCGCCAGGCCTCAGGGCCTTCCTCGTCCGCCTTCGGGGCGGCGGCGGGCTGCTGACGCTGCGGCCGCTGCTCGAAGAGGGATCCGGTGGACTCCGCTTCCTGCTGTGCCGGCTGCCACTGCTGCTGGCTGCCGCGGCGCGGCAGGCCCGCTCCGGTCATCTTGTGACCGGTGTCGGCGGCGGCGCCCGGACGGTCGAAGCCTACGCGTTCCGGGGCCGGTTCGGGAGCGGGCGTGGATTCCGATTCGGTCCCGTAGTCCTGCTGGTAGCCACCCGAATACGTGTTCTGCTCGGGCCACTCCGCCTGCTGGGACTGGGGTTCGAAGCCCCCGTCGTACGACGGGGCGTCCTGCCGCTGGTCCTGGTACTCGGCTTCCGGATAGCCATATCCCTGTTGCGGATAGGCCTCGTAGGACTGCTGGGGCTGCTGGGACGGCCCGCCCTCGTACCCCGGGGCGTAGCCCGGCTCGGGCTGCTGCTCGTAGCCCTGGTACGGCTGGTACCCGTGTTCAGGCTGGGGTTCCGAATAGTCCTGGGAGGACTGCTCGGCCTGATCGGGGTACTGCTGGTCCTGCGGGTAGCCCACCTGGGCGGCCAACGCCGCCCGGCGCTCCTGCTGGCCCAGCGACCGGCCCACGGGGTCGGCGCCCTGTCCGTCGGCTCCCTGGCCGCCCTGGGCGTCGTAGCGGGAGTCGTCGAAGCCGAGCTCGGCCGCCGTGCGCATCTTCGGAGCCTGCAGGGCCTGCTGCTCCGGGATGATCTGCGAGACCGTGAAGTCGTCGTCCGGTACGCCCTCGCCACCGCCACCGTGGGTGATGGCGTCGGGGAGCATGACCAGCGAGGTGGTGCCGGCCGCCTCGCCCGAGGGGCGCAGCTGGACGCGGATGCTGTGGCGGTCCGCCAGCCGGCCGACCACGAACAGACCCATGCGCTGCGAGATCGCGGCGTCCACGGTCGGCGGGTTGGCCAGCTTGTGGTTGATGTCCGCGAAGTCCTCGGCGGTGAGGCCGATGCCCTTGTCGTGGATCTCGATCATGACGCGGCCGTCGGGCAGACGGGTGGCGTTGACACGGACCTTGGTCTGCGGGGAGGAGAACGTGGTGGCGTTCTCCAGCAGCTCGGCGAGCAGGTGCACGAGGTCGGTCACGGCCTGGCCGTGGATCTCGGCCTCCGAGACGCCCGACAGCTCGACGCGCTCGTACTGCTCCACCTCGGAGGAGGCGGCGCGCAGCACGTCGACCAGCGGGACCGGCTGGTCCCAGCGGCGGCCCGGCTCCTCACCCGCGAGGATGAGGAGGTTCTCGCCGTTGCGGCGCATGCGGGTGGCCAGGTGGTCCAGGCGGAAGAGGTTCTCCAGCTGGTCCGGGTCGGCCTCGTTGTTCTCCAGGTCGGTGATGAGGGTCAACTGGCCCTCGATCAGCGACTGGTTGCGCATGGAGAGGTTCGTGAAGATCGCGTTGACGTTCCCTCGCAGGAGCGCCTGCTCCGCGGCGAGCCGGACCGCTTCCCGGTGGACCTGGTCGAAGGCGCGGGCGACCTCGCCGATCTCGTCCTGGGAGTCGATCGGGATCGGCAGCACCCGGGTGTCGACCTTGCCCGGATCGGTGCGCGACAGCTGGTCGACGAGCATCGGCAGGCGCTGCTCGGCGATGTCGAAGGCGGCGGTGCGCAGGTGGCGCATGGCGCGGCCCATCTGGCGGGCCATCATGCCGGCCAGGATGAAGGCGGCGAGCAGGGCCACGACCACGATGGCGCCGGTCAGGATGGCGTCGTTGCGGGACTCGTCGGAGACCGCGACCGCGTCCTGCACGGCCTTGCCGAGGAGTTCCTTCTCGATCTCGGCGTAGCCGTCGAACTTGGCGGTGGCGGCGGCCTGCCAGGCCTGGGCCGTGGTGCCGTTCTGGGCGAGACGGGTGTTCTTCTCGCCCGAGGCTATCGCCTCGGTCATGCCGGTGAGCACGGAGCCGTTGACCACGGGCGGGGTCTTGAAGGTGGTGCCCGCCTGCTCGGCGGCCTGCTTGGCCGCGGCGAGCTTCTGCGCGCCCTCCTGGGACTTCTGACCCATGACGTCGCGCAGGCGGTTGGTGTCCGCGTCGGTGCCGGCCGCGACGTACTCGCCGATGGCGATCTCTTCGAGGTAGGCGTACGAGGAGAAGGCGACGAGCTGGGACTTGCGGATGTCCTCGCTCTCGCTCGGCCGGACCAGCAGGTGGGTGCCGACGGAGCGCTGGAGCGAGTTCGCGGCCTTGGCCAGCTCGATCGCGTAGACCATGCGGCCGTAGCTGGTCACGTTGCCGGTGCCCAGGCCGAGCTCGTTGGAGAACTGCATCAGGTAGTGCTGGACCAGCACGTACCCCTCTTCGGTGGGGATGGGGCCCAGCGCGTTGGGGAGGTTCTTCTTCGCCGACTCGGGCGCCGCGAGGTAGGCCGTCTTGCGGACCTGCTCCAGCTTCGGCTCCTCCTGACGGAAGAGCTCCAGGCGCCGTTCCAGGCCCTGGTTCCCCGGGAGGTCCTTCGCCGCGTCCGCGAACTTGGCCTTCGCCGCGTCCGTGGCCGCGTACGCCTTCGTGACGATCTCGCTGCCGCGGTCGCCGCGCAGCAGCGGCTGGGCGGTCAGGTCACGCTCGTCGAGGAGCGCCTGGCCGTATTCGGAGGCCGCCTGGACGATGCGGGCGGTCTTCTCCGCGTCCTTGGCCTCGTTCCAGCTGTCGACGGAACCCTTCACCTGGAAGCCGCCCATGACCAGTCCGACGAGGACGGGTACGAGGAGGATGGCGTTCAGACGGGTCGGCACACGCCAGTTGCGGGGCGAGAACCTGCTGGTGCTGCCGCTGCTCGCGGGTGGGTCAACGGGCACGTCGACGGGCGACGCGGCCGCTCGCGGCGGCGGGGTGAAGTTGCCGCGCGCGGGTTCATCCGCGGGGCTCGAGTTGCTTCGCCTCACTCGACCAACAACCTCTCGGCGGTGCTACTAGCTAGTTCGTTGAATTCCAGCACGGTTAACGGCCGTGTTCCAAACAGTTGAAATCGGCCATTCCCAGAGCCTTATGCCCCACATAAATCGGACATAAAGAGCGAGGGGCTGCAAATGCGGGGCCAGTTGTGAGCACAGCGGCACCGGGCGACCGCACCCTGTGCCCGGCCGGCCTCAATTCTCTGTCGAAACGTTATGAACGAGAAGGGCGGGCCGTGTCGTATGACACAACCCGCCCTCACACGCGGCCATGATTTCCGTGCTACTTGAGCCGCGCCATCAGCGCGTGCTCGACGAGCGTGATGAGCGCGCTCTTGGCGTCCGCGCGGTGGCGGGCGTCGGTGGTGATGATCGGCGCGTCCGGGCCGATCTGCAGCGCCTCGCGGACCTCCTCCGGGGTGTACGGCTGGTGCCCCTCGAAGCCGTTGAGCGCCACGACGAACGGCAGGCCGCTGTTCTCGAAGTAGTCGACGGCGGGGAAACAGTCCGCGAGCCGGCGGGTGTCGACCAGGACGATCGCGCCGATGGCGCCCCGTACGAGGTCGTCCCACATGAACCAGAAGCGGTCCTGACCCGGCGTACCGAAGAGGTACAGGATCAGGTCCTGGTCCAGGGTGATGCGGCCGAAGTCCATGGCGGGGTCAGGTCGTCGATGCCCGCGCTCGCGGACGTCATGACGGCCTCGGTGCGCAGCGGGTTGATCTCGGAGACCGCGCCGACGAACGTGGTCTTGCCCACGCCGAAGCCGCCGGCCACCACGATCTTCGCGGAGGTGGTGGAGCGAGGAGCCGCTCCACCGTCAGAGCTTGCGAAGTCCACTGAGAACCCTCTCGAGCAGTGTTACATCCGGCGTTCCGCCGGCCTCTCCATTGCCCGGCTGGTGGATGGCCACCATTCCGGCCTCCGCCAGGTCGGCGACGAGGATCCGGGCGACACCGAGCGGCATCGACAGAAGTGCGGAGACCTCCGCGACCGACTTCACCTCACGGCACAGCGTGCAGATGCGCTGGTGCTCCGGCAGCAGGCCGGAAAGGTGCATCGGATCGGCCGTGGTGCTGACCAGCGCCTCGATGGCGAGCTGGTAGCGCGGCCGGGTCCGGCCACCGGTCATCGCGTACGGACGTACCAGCGGCTGGTCGCCTTCCGAGTACGAATCTCCGTACGCATCGGGGTAGGCGGGGGGCGGGGTCATTGATCCTCCGGGCTGGACAGCAGTGGTCAGCGTGCCGTCTGACAGGGCGGCCGGTGGGGGGACGTGATGACGGCCTGTCGGGGGTACTGGATTCCGGGGCACGAGCCCCGGGCTCCCGGCCGGAAGTACCGTCCGGCCGGGAGTCTGGCAGTCAGATGAGCAGGCTTCCCTGCAGCTCCGCGCGCAGGTCCGGGGTGAGGACACTGCCGGCGCGGTCCACGAGGAGGGCCATCTCGTAGCCCACGAGGCCGATGTCGCACTCGGGGTGCGCGAGAACGGCCAGCGAGGATCCGTCGGACACGGACATGAGGAAAAGGAATCCCCGGTCCATCTCCACGACCGTCTGGTTGACGGCGCCACCCTCGAAGATGCGGGAGGCACCGGCGGTCAGCGACGTCAGACCGGAGGCCACGGCCGCCAGCTGATCGGCGCGGTCACGCGGGAAACCTTCCGACATCGCCAGAAGGAGTCCGTCGGCGGAGACCACCACGGTGTGGGACACCCCAGGGGTGTTGTCCACGAAGTTGGTGATCAACCAGTTCAGGTTCTGTGCCGCCTGGCTCATCGAACTCAACTATCGCTCCTGCTGGTAAGTGGGGTCGACGTGGTAACTGCCGGTCGCGGGGCCGGTGGTGCCGGCCTGACGCCCCTGCTGGATACCGCGGCGGAGGTTGGTGAGACGTCCTCGGACATCGTCCGGGGAACGCGATACCTGCGGGCCTGCCTGTGCTTCGGCCTGCTGCTGCGCCGTGCCGGCCACGAGGTTCGCTCGCGGTACGCGACGGGGCAGCCCCGAGGTGGTGATGCCGCCCGCGGCAGGCTGGCGCACGCGCTCGGCCTGTCGCATCAGCTCGTCGTTCGGCGACGAACGCCAGCTGACGGTCGGCATGGCGCCGGTCGCGGCGGCATCGGCCGCCGGCTCCTGGCCCCGCTGCGGCAGCTGGGGCTGCGTGCGCTGCGGAGCCGGCGCGGACGGGGCGCTCTGCTGCGGCTGCTGGGGCACGGCCGGTCCCTGGTCGGCGGGCTGCTCGCCCTCCTGACGGAACCAGTTCGACTCCAGCGTGTCGAAGATCGGGCTGCGCCCCTCACCCTGGTTCCGGGCCGGCGGCAGGGCCTCCGGCTGCGGAGCCTGCGGCAGGCTCGGGGCCTCCGGGCGCGGAGCCGCCGCCGGCGAGGGAGCGGCCGGGTAGCCGCCGCCCTGCTGCGGGGCCTGCTGCGGAGCCTGGTGCCGGCGGCTGTAGCCGCCCACCCCGGGGCCGCCGCTGCGCGGCGCCTGGAAGTCCTGGCGGTCGAACTGGCCGGTGGTCGAGGCCGGGCCGCTCAGGTCCGCGGGCCCGCGCAGCTCCGGACGCTCGAACTGCCCGGTGGTGGAAGGGTCCAGGGGACCGCGCACGTCGGGACGCTCGAACTGGCCGGTGGTGCTGTTGGCGGGGTTGCCGCCGGTGGCCTGCGGGAAGGGGGCGTTGTAGTCCGGGCGGGCGAACTCGGCCGTCGCGCCCGGGCCCGAGAGCTCGTCGTGACCGCGCGGGACGTCCTGGCCACCCTGACCACCGGCACCCCAACTGGTGCCCTGCGGGATCCCGGTGGGAGACGTACCGGCGCCGGCGCCCGGGAGCTCCGGACGCGGCGCGCCACCGCGCGGCGGCAGCTGCGGCCGCTTGCGCTGGGTCGGCGCCGGGGCGGCGGACTGTTGGCGGTCCTGCTGCTGCGGAGCCTGCTGGGGCTGCGGCTGCTGCGGACGCTCGAACCCGTTGCCCTGCGGGAAGGCGGAGGGGGTCTGACCCGGACGACCCTGAAGGCCACCGGTCGTGGCGCCGGGCGTACGCCCGGGCAGCGGGGCCGGGCTGCCGAAGGGGCCGCTCTGGCCGTTCGGCGCGCCGGGACCGGCCTGCGGACGGGTCGGCGCGCCGCCCTGCTGAGGACGGGTGCCGGGGCCGCCCTGCGGCGCCTGACCCGGACCCTGCGCACGCTGCTGCTGGGGACCCTGACCGGCGGAGCCGTCGCGCCCCGGCAGTGCGGGACGCGGCCCGCCGCCGGAGACCTGACCGCGCTGCTGGCCGGCGCCCACCGGGGGACGGGCGTTCCCACCGGGAACGGAACCCTGGCCGCCCTGCGGGCCACCCTGGCCGCCGGAGCCCCCGGGGCCGCCCTGACCGGGCATCGGGGCCGGCTTCTTGCCGCCCTGGGCGACGTCGACCGGCAGCATGACGAGGGCCGTCGTACCACCCGAGTCGGAGGGACGCAGCTGGATGCGGATGCCGTGTCGCAGGGACAGGCGACCGACCACGAACAGGCCCATGCGGCGGGAGACGGAGACGTCCACGGTCGGCGGCGACGCGAGCCGCTCGTTGATCGCGGCGAGGTCCTCGGGGGAGAGGCCGATGCCGGTGTCGTGGATCTCGACCAGCACCCGGCCGTCGGGCAGCGCGTGACCGGTGACCTTGACCTTCGTCTGCGGGGAGGAGAACGACGTGGCGTTCTCCAGCAGCTCGGCGAGGAGGTGCACGAGGTCGTTGACGACGCGGCCGGCGACGTCGGTGCCGGGCACCGACGAGAGTTCGATGCGCTCGTACTGCTCCACCTCGGACGCCGCGGCGCGGAGCACGTCGACGAGCGGGACGGGGCGGGTCCACCGGCGGCCCGGCTCCTCGCCCGCGAGGACGAGGAGGTTCTCGCCGTTACGGCGCATGCGGGTCGCGAGGTGGTCGAGCTTGAAGAGCGAGGACAGCTGGTCCGGGTCGGCCTCGCGGGACTCCAGCTCGGAGATGAGCGAGAGCTGACGCTGGATGAGGCCCTGCGAGCGGCGCGAGAGGTTGGTGAACATCGCGTTGACGTTGCCCCGCAGGAGGGCCTGCTCGGCGGCGAGGCGGACGGCCTCGCGGTGCACGTCGTCGAAGGCCGCGGCCACCTGGCCGATCTCGTCGCGGGTGTGCAGACCGACCGACTCCACGGACGTGTCCACGTCCTGCGGGTCGGACTCGGAGAGCTGCTTGACGAGCTCGGGCAGTCGGTCCTGGGCGACCCGGGTGGCGGTGTCCTGCAGACGGCGCAGCGACCGGATCATGGACCGGGCCATGACGAAGGCGCCGACGAGCGAGACACCGAGGACGAGGAAGATCAGGGCACCGTTGATGATGGCGTCCTGCTGCGACTCGTTCCTGAGCTCGCGGGCCTTCTGCTCCATGTCCTCCAGGAGCGACAGCTCGATGGTCTTCATGGCCTGGAGCTTGGTGCCGTCGGCGTCGTACCAGTCCATCCAGGACCGGTACTGCTGCTCCTTGGCGAACTGCCCCTCGGTGGACAGCACGCGGCGGGTGTAGTGGTCCGCCTTGCTGATCTCCGGGTTGCCGTCGCCGAGGGACGCGGTGAGCTCCTCGGAGCGGCCCTGGTAGACGAGTTCGAAGGTCTTCTTCGACTGGCTCTCGCCGCGGAGCGCGGAGAGCGCGTACAGGCGGTCGTTCTCCTTGAGCGTGCCGGTCGTGGCACCGCTCTCGGGGAGCGACGCGGCGATGATCGCGCGCTGGATCGAGGCGTACTCCTTGGCCGAGGAGAAGGAGGCCAGGGCGCGCGTGCGCTTGATCATCTCGGGGTTGGACGTGGCCTGGGCCATGTCCTGCGAGAGGGACAGGAGCGAGACGATCAGCGCGTTGTACTCGGTGACGGTCTGCTGGGCGCCGTTGTCGTACGCCTTCTTGCGGATGTCCTCGATGCCGGTGAGCTGGCGGCCGATCTGCAGGATGTTGTTGCGGATCGACTTGAGGGTCTCGTCCTTGTCCTCCGTGAGGCTGACCTTGTCGGTCGCCGCGGCGAAGGCCTCGGCGGCGGCGTCGGTCTGGTCACGGACACCCTGGACGAGCGAGTTGGGCTTGGCGGTGCCGACCTTGGCGGGGTCCTTGGCGGCCACCGACAGCGGACCCGCCGACTTGTCCCGCTCCTCCTGGAGCATGGCGGCCAGGTTGGTGGCCTGCCGGGTCATGGTCGTCAGCAGCTGCATGTGGTCGAGCTGCGCGATGTCGTTCAGCGAGTCGTTGATGCGGAAGCCACCGAGCGTGGTGGCGGCGACGACCGGCAGGGTCAGCAGCGACACGAGTCGCGTGCTGATGCGCCAGTTCTGCATGGCGAGGCGGGAACCGGACCCCGTGGGGGCCTTCGGTATCGCCACGTCCTGCCCGGCGGCCGACTCGCTCTTGCCCTTCGCCTTGGCCAAGCCCTTGGGCTTCGCACGACCCTTCGCCTTCACCGTGGCGGAGGCGTCGGAGCTCGCACCCTCGACAGCCGGCCCGCGGTTCTGGGCGTGCTGGGGCGAGGAGCCACGGTCGGTCCCGCCGCGCGGCTCCTGCTCCGCCGCAGCGCTGCCATCCCTCTTGAATCGTCCCTGCACTAGCGTCGCAACCTCTGGACCAGGCGTCCCGCCGGGTGACCGGTGGGACGGTGTCGAGTCGTGGGGCACTGACGGCCCCATGGTGGTCGTCGGTGACCGGCGCGTCTCCCTCTCCTTGCCGCCGCGCTCGGCGCTGAGTCGCGCCACCTGCGCGCCGGCTGATTCCCGCGGCGGTCCCGCGAATTCCAGCACAGTGGAGGATCTCCAACAAGGTGTGCGCGTCGGGCCGGCCGGCTGGTCACGGCACGTGAGTGGTCCGCTACTCGATGTGGTACCGGTACCGGGAAAAACCGGACTTACGCCGACCAAACACCGTGGCCGGCAAGGTGTCCCAGTCCTCATGATCAGGAGCGGAATGCCGCATTCAGTGGCGCAATGTCCGTTTCGTGAAGCGGAATTGACTGCCCGTTATGCCCGTAATGCCAGGTCATGGGTGAGCAAACTCACATAGCCGTGGCCATTACTTCCCGGTTCAGCCGGGGATTCAGATGTTTAGCCTTGCCCTTTGCAGGGTTGGCGCCAGGGTTGGCGCATCCGACAACCATCACCCGACGAGCGAGCCGAGGCCCCGAACTCCGATGAAGACGACGATGCTGATCCGCAACATAGCCAACCCCCGCCGCACCACCCTCGCGCACCTCAAGGACGCCGAGGAGCTCCAGGTGCCGCCGGTCGCGGAACACGCCGTCGAGCTTCCGGCCCAGACCGCGAACCCGCGGCGCACGATCCTGATGGACGCGCCGGTCGCCGCCGCGCAGTAGACGCGGACAAAGAAGCGGGGCCCCGCTGCCTGCCGCGTTAGCCTGGAGTCCGCAGACTCCACCAGGCCGGCAGACAGAGGGGCAGACGCAGCACGTGCGCATCGCCAGGTTCTCGATCGATGGAAACGTCGCGTTCGGCGCGGTCGAGGGCAGCACCGCCCCCGGCGACGAATCGACGCTCGTCCTCGACATCATCAAGGGCATCCCGTTCGCGGACTTCGAGCTCTCCGGGGTCAAGGTCCCGCTCGCCAAGGTCCGCTTGCTGCCGCCCGTGCTCCCCAACAAGGTCGTGGCCATCGGCCGCAACTACGCGGAGCACGCCGCGGAGCTCGGCCACTCCCTCGTGGACGCCGACGGCCGCCCGGAAGCCCCCATCACCTTCTTCAAGCCCTCCACCTCGGTGGTCGGCTCGGGGGACCCCATCACGTACCCCTCCTTCTCCGAGGAACTCCACCACGAGGCGGAGCTCGCCGTGGTGATCGGCCGCATGTGCCGCGAGGTCCCCAAGGAGCGCGTCAAGGACGTGATCCTCGGCTACACCTGCGCCAACGACGTCACCGCACGCGACGTCCAGCGGCGCGAGAAGCAGTGGGCGCGGGCCAAGGGCTTCGACAGCTCCTGCCCGCTCGGCCCCTGGATCGAGACCGATCTGGACCCGACCGACCTGACCATCCAGTGCACCGTGAACGGCGAACAACGCCAGCTCGGCCGCACCGGCGACATGATCCGCTCCATCGAGGACCTGGTCGTGCACATCACCGAGGCCATGACGCTGCTCCCGGGCGACGTCATCCTCACGGGGACCCCGGCCGGAGTCGGACCCCTCAACGTCGGCGACGAGGTCGCCGTCACCATCGAAGGCATCGGCACTCTCACCAACAAGGTGATCAAGCGTGGCTAACGCGAACGTCCGCGTACGTTTCTGTCCCTCCCCGACCGGCAACCCCCACGTGGGCCTGGTCCGGACCGCTCTCTTCAACTGGGCGTTCGCCCGCCACCACGGCGGCACGTTCGTCTTCCGCATCGAGGACACCGACGCGGCCCGCGACTCCGAGGAGTCCTACGGCCAGCTGCTCGACTCGCTGCGCTGGCTCGGCTTCACCTGGGACGAGGGCCCCGAGGTCGGCGGCCCGCACGCCCCGTACCGCCAGTCCCAGCGCATGGACATCTACGCGGACGTCGCGAAGAAGCTCCAGGACGGCGGCCACGCCTACCACTGCTACTGCACCACCGAGGAGCTCGACGCGCGCCGCGACGCCGCGCGTGCGGCCGGCAAGCCGTCCGGCTACGACGGCCACTGCCGCGAGCTGACCGCCGAGCAGGTGGCCGCGTACGAGGCCGAGGGCCGCACCTCGATCGTCCGCTTCCGGATGCCCGACGAGACGATCACCTTCACCGACCTGGTCCGCGGCGAGATCTCCGTCGCCCCCGAGAACGTGCCCGACTTCGGCATCGTCCGGGCCAACGGCGCCCCGCTGTACACCCTGGTCAACCCGGTCGACGACGCGCTGATGGAGATCACGCACGTGCTCCGCGGCGAGGACCTGCTGTCCTCCACCCCGCGCCAGATCGCGCTCTACCGGGCGCTGATCGAGCTGGGCGTCGCCAAGACGGTCCCGGAGTTCGGCCACCTTCCGTACGTCATGGGCGAGGGCAACAAGAAGCTCTCCAAGCGCGACCCGGAGTCCTCGCTCAACCTGTACCGCGAGCGCGGCTTCCTCCCCGAGGGCCTGCTGAACTACCTCTCGCTCCTCGGCTGGTCCTTCTCCAAGGACCAGGACATCTTCTCGATCGAGGAGATGGTCGCGAAGTTCGACATCCCGGACGTCAACGCCAACCCGGCGCGCTTCGACCTCAAGAAGGCCGAGTCGATCAACGCCGACCACATCCGGCTGCTCGACCCGAAGGCCTTCGCGGCCGCCTGCGCGCCGTGGCTGGAGGCCCCGCACGCCAACTGGGCCCCCGAGGACTTCGACGCCGAGGCCTGGGAGCGCATCGCGCCGTACGCCCAGACCCGGGTGACCGTGCTGTCCGACATCACGGCCAACGTCGACTTCCTGTTCCGCAAGGAGCCGGTCGAGGACCAGGCGTCGTGGGACAAGGCGATGAAGGGCGAGCCCGCGGCCCTGCTGACGACCGCCCGCGCCAACCTGGAGACGGCCGACTGGAGCGACCCCGAGTCCCTCAAGCAGGCCGTGCTCACCGCCGGCGAGGCCCACGGTCTCAAGCTTGGCAAGGCCCAGGCCCCGGTCCGCGTCGCCGTCACCGGCCGCACGGTGGGCCTGCCGCTCTTCGAGTCGCTGGAGATCCTGGGCAAGGAGCGTTCGCTGGCCCGCATCGACGCGACCCTGGCCAGGCTCGCCGCCTAGGCATCGCCTGGGCACCACCCGTACGTCCCCCGGGGGCGGCGGCCGAAAAGGCCGCCGCCCCCGGGGCGTTTCGGCGTAGCCTCGGCCGTATGCCGATCAGTGCTGTGCTGTGGGACATCGACGACACCCTCTTCGACTACACCGGCGCGGACACGGCCGGCCTCGCGGCGCACCTCGCCGACGAGGGACTGGAGGCGCGGTACGGCTCGCCGGCCGAGGCGCTCGCGCTGTGGCGCCGTCTCACCGAACGGCACTGGGACCGCTTCGCCGCGGGCCGGGTGACCTTCCGGGAGCAGCGCCGGGACCGGGTGCGGGACTTCCTGGAGCGGCCCGACATGAGCGCGCCCGAGACCGACGACTGGTTCGACCGGTACGTCGCCCACTACCAGGCCGCCTGGACCCTGTGCCCCGACGCGGTGCCCGCGCTGGACGCCCTCGCCGACGGGTACCGGCACGGCGTGCTCTCCAACTCCTCGCTCGCCAACCAGGATCCCAAGCTGCGCCGGCTCGGCCTGCGCGAACGCTTCGAGGTACTGGTCTGCGCCGCCGAACTCGGCGTCAGCAAGCCCGCCGCGGAGGCCTTCCTGAAGGCCTGCGCGGCGCTCGGACTGCCGCCGGGGGAGGTCGCGTACGTGGGGGACCAGCCCGAGATCGACGCCCGCGGCGCCCGTGACGCGGGCCTCACGGCGGTGTGGCTCGACCGTCGAGGCGACGCGGGCCCGGGGCCCGAGGGCGTACACAGGATCGACGGACTCGGGCGGCTGCCCGCGCTGCTGGCCGCGGATACCCGTTTTGGAGCACGGTCAGGCATCCGGTAATGTTCTTTCTGCGCCGCCCGAGCGGGCCGAAAGGCCGGGATGGGGGCGCTAACCAAACGAAAGTGCCGCAAGGCCTTGAGTTTTGGTGGGCTATAGTGTAATTGGCAACACGAGGGTTTCTGGTTCCCTTATTCTAGGTTCGAGTCCTGGTAGCCCAGCGCAGTACAGAAGTAACGCAGTGCTTGCCCCCGTTGTGTAGCGGCCTAGCACGCCGCCCTCTCAAGGCGGTAGCGCCGGTTCGAATCCGGTCGGGGGTACAGATCCTTCCCGCGAGATCTCCAGGGTCGCACCCGGATGTTTTGATGCAGGATCGCTAGGGCCCCCGTTGTGTAGCGGCCTAGCACGCCGCCCTCTCAAGGCGGTAGCGCCGGTTCGAATCCGGTCGGGGGTACTGTGTCTAGTTGGTCTAGACCTTTGGGCTATAGTGTAATTGGCAACACGAGAGTTTCTGGTTCTCTTATTCTAGGTTCGAGTCCTGGTAGCCCAGCGCAGCACCGCAGTAACAGCTAGCCCCCGTTGTGTAGCGGCCTAGCACGCCGCCCTCTCAAGGCGGTAGCGCCGGTTCGAATCCGGTCGGGGGTACGCATCGAAGAGGCCCTCCGCGTTCATCGCGGAGGGCCTCTTTCGTATGTCCGGCGTCGGATCGCGCAGGCGCGGCGGTCGCGCGACCGCCGCGCCTGCGGCTCGTGAATGCGGGCCCGGAGGCGCGTGTACAGGACGTGTGCGGCGTCGTACGCGCCCCCGGACCCGGGGGAGTGGGGGAGGTCGAAAAGGGATCAGCCGGTTCGGCGCAGGGCCTCCGACAGGCGGGCGGCCGCGTCGATGACGGCCTGGGCGTGCATCCGCCCCGGGTGTCGGGTCAGGCGCTCGATCGGCCCGGAGACCGACACCGACGCGACCACCCGGTTCGAGGGTCCACGCACCGGCGCCGACACGGAGGCCACACCGGGCTCCCGCTCGCCGATCGACTGCGCCCAGCCGCGGCGCCGTACGCCCGAGAGCGCCGTCGCCGTGAAACGCGCGCCCTGGAGCCCGCGGTGGAGCCGCTCGGGCTCCTCCCAGGCCATCAGGATCTGCGCGGCCGAACCGGCCTTCATCGGGAGCGTGGAGCCCACCGGGACGGTGTCCCGCAGGCCCGACAGCCGCTCGGCCGCGGCCACGCAGATGCGCATGTCGCCCTGACGCCGGTAGAGCTGCGCGCTCTCCCCGGTCACGTCACGGAGGTGGGTGAGCACCGGTCCGGCCGTCGCGAGCAGGCGGTCCTCGCCGGCAGCGGCGGCAAGCTCTGCCAACCGCGGACCGAGGATGAAACGTCCCTGCATGTCCCTCGCCACCATCCGGTGGTGTTCCAGTGCCACGGCAAGGCGATGCGCCGTGGGTCGTGCGAGCCCTGTCGCCGCGACCAGCCCGGCGAGGGTGGCCGGACCGGACTCCAGTGCGCTCAGTACCAGAGCTGCCTTGTCGAGAACGCCGACGCCGCTAGAGTTGTCCATGAAACGATATTCGCGTCTCACACTGTGAAACGCAAGTTCAATTTTTCCAAGAAACAGCGAGTCTGTATGTGCGGGTCCACGAACCACTGGGTCCGAGCCTCGGTCCGGCGCGTGGGGTACGGACGATCAGGCGCACCGGATCTCTAATAAGCGCCGGCACAACCGGCCGGCCGGAGGGAAAGCGATGGGTAGGACACTCGCGGAGAAGGTCTGGGACGACCATGTCGTCCGGCGCGCGGAGGGCGAGCCCGATCTGCTCTTCATCGATCTGCACCTCCTGCACGAGGTGACCAGCCCGCAGGCGTTCGAGGGCCTGCGGCAGGCCGGCCGCAAGGTGCGCCGCCTCGACCTCACCATCGCGACCGAGGACCACAACACCCCCACCATCGACATCGACAAGCCGATCGCGGACCCGGTCTCCCGGGCCCAGCTGGAGACGCTGCGCAAGAACTGCGCCGAGTTCGGCGTGCGCCTGCACTCGCTGGGCGACGTCGAGCAGGGTGTCGTCCACGTCGTGGGACCGCAGCTGGGCCTGACCCAGCCGGGCACCACCGTGGTCTGCGGCGACTCGCACACCTCCACCCACGGCGCGTTCGGCGCGCTGGCCTTCGGCATCGGCACCAGCCAGGTCGAGCACGTGCTCGCCACCCAGACGCTGCCGCTGGCCCGCCCGAAGACGATGGCGATCACCGTCACCGGCGCGCTGGCCGAGGGCGTCACCGCGAAGGACCTGATCCTGGCGATCATCGCCCGGATCGGCACCGGCGGCGGCCAGGGCTACATCCTGGAATACCGCGGCGAGGCCATCGAGAAGCTGTCGATGGAAGCCCGGATGACCATCTGCAACATGTCGATCGAGGCCGGCGCCCGCGCGGGAATGATCGCCCCGGACCGGACCACCTTCGACTACCTCCAGGGCCGTGACCACGCGCCCGTGGGCGAGGACTGGGACGCGGCCGTCGCGTACTGGCGGACCCTGCGCACCGACGACGACGCGGTCTTCGACGCGGAGGTCGTCATCGACGGCGCCGCGCTCTCCCCGTTCGTCACCTGGGGCACCAACCCGGGCCAGGGCGCGCCGCTCTCCGCGAACGTCCCCGACCCTGCTTCGTACGAGGACGCTTCGGAGCGGCACGCCGCCGAAAAGGCCCTGGAATACATGGGGTTGACCGCCGGACAGCCGCTGCGCGACATCAACGTCGACACCGTCTTCGTAGGTTCGTGCACCAACGGCCGCATCGAGGACCTGCGTGCCGTCGCCGGCATCATCGAGGGCCGCAAAGTCGCCGAGGGCGTACGGATGCTGGTCGTTCCGGGCTCGGTCCGGGTCGCCCTCCAGGCCGTCGAGGAGGGCCTGGACAAGGTCTTCAAGGAGGCCGGCGCCGAATGGCGGCACGCGGGCTGCTCGATGTGTCTGGGCATGAACCCCGACCAACTGGCGCCCGGCGAGCGCTCCGCGTCCACCTCCAACCGCAACTTCGAGGGCCGGCAGGGCAAGGGCGGGCGCACCCACCTGGTCTCCCCGCAGGTGGCCGCGGCCACCGCCGTGCTGGGCCATCTGGCCTCGCCCGCCGACCTGTCCGCCGCCGACGCGACCGCCGGAGTCTGAACCATGGAAGCCTTCACCACCCACACCGGCCGGGCCGTCCCGCTGCGCCGCAGCAACGTCGACACCGACCAGATCATCCCGGCCCACTGGCTGAAGAAGATCACCCGCGACGGGTTCGAGGACGGGCTCTTCGAGGCCTGGCGCAAGGACCCGGAGTTCGTCACGAACCGCCCGGAGCGCGCCGGCGCGACCGTCCTGGTCGCCGGCCCCGACTTCGGCACCGGTTCCTCGCGCGAGCACGCCGTCTGGGCCCTGCAGAACTTCGGCTTCAAAACGGTCATCTCCTCCCGTTTCGCCGACATCTTCCGCGGCAACTCGCTGAAGAACGGCCTGCTGACCGTGGTCCTGCCGCAGGAGACCGTCGAACGGCTCTGGAAGCTCACCGAGGCCGACCCCGACGCCGAGATCACGGTCGACCTGGTCGATCGCCAGGTCCGAGCGGAAGGCGTCGAGGCCGAGTTCGAACTCGACGACAACGCCCGCTGGAGGCTGCTGGAGGGGCTGGACGACATCTCGCTCACCCTTCAGAACGAAGCCGACATCGCCACGTATGAAAGCACCCGGCCGGGCCACAAGCCCCGCACGATTCGGGCCTGATTCCAGCCTGATCAGCGCTTATTCGCCTTCGGGTCATCACATCGACAACACTGTGCCCCTCGCCCTCCGGCGGGGGGCACAGCCGTGTGTTGAGGCCCCGTGAGGCGACAACTCGCCCCAGATGGCACAATCTGTGCATGGAACGCGACAGTCAACTTGAGCTCTACGAACTCGTCGCGGACCGATTGAAAGAAGCACACACAAGGGTGCGCTCACTGCAAGTCCCGGAGGGCGTAAGGATGGCGCTGTCCCGGAAGCTGTTGGTCGTCACGGCCGCGTCGAAGCATGATCTGGCCGATGCGGCAAGGCGCCTGGACAGGTTGATGAAGGACCTCGACGAGGGTCGATTCCCTGAAGGCGACTGATGCGAAGGAACTCCGTAACGGCCTACAACGTTGCGGCACTAGGGTGATTAGCCCGTTTCGTGTTTGATTTGCGGTATATATCCGCCTAACGTGCGAAATAAGCTTGAACACATTCGTTCTGGCGAAGTCTCCGAAGGGGAAGACGTGAACAAGGCGCAGCTCGTAGAAGCGATTGCCGACAAGCTGGGCGGCCGTCAGCAGGCCGCGGACGCTGTCGACGCGGTACTGGACGCGATGGTCCGCGCCGTGGTCGCGGGCGACCGGGTCTCGGTCACGGGCTTCGGCTCGTTCGAGAAGGTCGACCGCCCCGCCCGTTACGCCCGTAACCCGCAGACGGGTGAGCGCGTCCGGGTCAAGAAGACCTCGGTTCCCCGATTCCGGGCCGGCCAGGGCTTCAAGGACCTGGTCAGCGGCACCAAGAAGCTCCCCAAGGGCGACGAGGTGGCCGTGAAGAAGGCTCCCAAGGGCAGCCTGTCCGGCGGGGCTTCCGCCACGGTCAAGAAGGCCGCGGCCAAGAGGGCGACCACCGCCAAGAAGGCCGCCGCGAAGACCACGGTCGCGAAGAAGGCGACCGCGAAGAGGACCACGGCCAAGAAGGCCACGGCGACCGTCAAGAAGACGACCGCGAGGACCGCCGTCGCGAAGAAGGCCGCCACGGCCAAGAAGGCGACCACGGTCAAGAAGGCCACCCCGGCGGCGAAGAAGACCACCGCCACCGCCAAGAAGACCGCTCCGGCGGCCAAGAAGGCCACCGCGAAGACGACCGCGCCCGCCAAGAAGACGGTGACGCGCAAGGCCACCGCGAAGAAGACGACCGCCCGCAAGAAGTAGGGGCGGCGGTCACGCACACGCCGGGCCGGCTTCCCCCGCGGGGGGGAAGCCGGCCCGCGGTGCTGTCCGGAAGGGAAACCCCGTCGGGGACGGCCCCGGAAGCGGAAGGTGGGGACCTCAGAAGGTCTGGAGCGTGATCAGGGTGATCCGCAGGGCCCCGCCCTCGCCGTCCGTCTCGATGCGCACCCGCTGCCCGGGGCGCAGCAGCCGCAGGCCGCCCGCGTCGAAGGCCGGGGCCTCGAAGGACACCGGGGTGCCGTCGTCCAGCAGCACGCTGCCACTGCGGGTCTGGGAGTCGTACGTGTACGCGGTCGCCTGCATACCGGCACTGTATCGGGCGGTGTGACGCCCCACACCGAGCGTGAGGGCCGTTCGCAGATCCGCCGCGGTGTCCACGTCCCGGCGCACGCTGTCGACGTCCGCCAGGGCGATTTCCACCGCCCCAGAGGCGAAATGGCGGGCCCGAGACGGGCCGCCGAACGAGGGTGTCAATTCCACGTCCGGAGCAGCCGAAAGCAACGTCGTCCCGATTCTTGCCGCATCCGCCAGAAATGCCCTGGGAAATTTCGAGGCATCGTCGAGCACGCGTAGCAATTCGGGCGGTCTCAAGGCGGGCAGATCGGCGTTCATGGCGGCCACCGCCGCCCGGGGCCGCCGTCGCCGCACGGCCCGCTCCCCGTGGGCCAGGGCGGCGTTCAGGCCGGCGCCCGGGGAATCCGGGACGATCCGCGCGCCCAGCCTGGCCAGTTCCCGACCCGCGACGGAGTCGTCCGTGACGACCACCACATCCGCGACCGCCGCGCAGGCCAGCGCCCCCGCCACGGTGTCCTGCGCGAAGGCCAGCGCCAGCCCCGGGCGGGAGCCCCCGACGGCCGCCGCGAGACGGCTCTTGGCCAGCGCCAGCGGCTTCAACGGGACGACCAGACTCCAGACGGCGTTCGTGGCGCCCCCCTCCCCTCCGGTGCGCTCCCGCGCGCGCTCAAGCCATCGTCAGGTCATGGCCAGGTCATCAGTGGGCCCATTGTCGCCTCCACCCGGGCAGAGGGGAGGCCGTGCGGTGTGAGCGGGGCGTACGGTGTTCTCGACAGAGACCGGGCCTGGGGCCACACTTGTCCGGCCGACGAGGTGCCCAAGCCGCGCACCGGTCCTAGAGGAAGGTGTTCGAGTGTCCCGCCGCAGAATCGGCTTCTGGTACCGCCTGGCGGCGGTCATCGCGAAACCGCCGCTGGTAGTGCTCTTCAAGCGGGACTGGCGGGGAATGGAGCACATTCCGGCCGACGGGGGATTTATCACCGCCGTCAATCACAACTCGTATCTGGACCCGCTCTCGTACGCGCACTTCCAGTACAACACCGGCCGGGTGCCCCGATTGCTCGCGAAGGCCGGCCTCTTCAAGGTGCCTTTCGTCGGCATGATCCTCCGTGGTTCCGGTCAGATCCCCGTGTACCGGGAGACCACCAACGCCCTCGACGCATTCAGGGCGGCCGTGGCGGCGATCGAGAGCGGTGAATGCGTTGCCTTTTACCCGGAAGGCACCCTCACCCGCGATCCCGACATGTGGCCGATGGCCGGCAAGACCGGCGCCGCCCGCGTCGCACTGATCACCAAGGCCCCGGTCATTCCGGTGGCCCAATGGGGCGCGAATCTCGCGATGCCGCCCTACGCGAAGACCGACAAGCTCCGGCTGTTCCCGCGCAAGACCCTCCAGGTGCTCGCCGGACCGCCCGTCGACCTCTCCGCCTTCCACGGCCTGGAACCCACCCCGGACGTGCTCAAGGAGGTCACCGAGGTCATCATGGCGGCCATCACCGAGCTGCTGGAGGAGTTGCGGGGCGAAAGCGCGCCCGCGCAGCCGTACGACCATCGCCAAGCCAGGGCGCAGCAGCGGCGCAACGCCGCGGGGGAGGGCAAGAAGTGACAGGTCCCGTGAAGGCAACCGTGTTCGGAACCGGCTCGTGGGGCACGGCCTTCGCCGTCGTGCTCGCCGACGCCGGCTGCGAGGTGACGATGTGGGGGCGCCGCCAGGAACTGGTGGACGCCGTCAACACCGACCGGACCAACCCGGACTACTTCCCCGGCGTCGAACTCCCCGCCAACATCCGGGCCACCACCGACCCGGCCGAGGCGGCCCGCGGCGCCGACTTCACCGTCCTCGCCGTCCCCTCCCAGACCCTGCGCGGCAACCTCGCCGAGTGGGCGCCCCTGCTGGCCCCCGACACCGTGCTCGTGTCCCTGATGAAGGGCATCGAACTCGGCACCGCCAAGCGGATGAGCGAGGTCATCGAGGAGGTGGCCAAGGTCCCCGCCGAGCGCGTCGCCGTGGTCACCGGCCCCAACCTGGCCCGCGAGATCGTCGCCCGCCAGCCCGCCGCCTCCGTGGTGGCCTGCGTGGACGACGCCGTGGCCCGGCGCCTCCAGGCCGCCTGCCACACCCCGTACTTCCGCCCGTACACGAGCACCGACGTCATCGGCTGTGAACTCGGCGGCGCCGTCAAGAACGTCATCGGCCTCGCCGTCGGCATCGCGGACGGCATGGGTCTCGGCGACAACACCAAGGGCTCGCTCATCACCCGAGGCCTCGCCGAAGCCACCCGCCTGGGCCTCGCGATGGGCGCCGACCCGCTCACCTTCTCCGGTCTCGCGGGTCTCGGCGACCTCGTCGCCACCTGTTCCTCGCCGCTCTCCCGCAACCACACCTTCGGCATCAACCTGGGCCGCGGGATGACCCTGGAGGAGACGATCGCGGTCACCCGGCAGACCGCGGAAGGGGTCAAGTCCTGCCAGTCCGTGGCGGATCTGGCACGCCGGTACGGAGTGGACATGCCGATCACCGACACGGTGGTCGACATCGTGCACCACGGGAAGCCCACGCTGGTCGCGCTCAAGGAACTCATGGGACGCAGCGCCAAACCGGAACGGCGCTGACTCCATTCCGGACGTCTGAGCGGGTACTCTCGTGGCGATATGAGCAGCGAGAACCTCCCCCAGACCCCTGAGCAGCAGGGCCGCAAGCCCCGCGTGGCCGTCGTGTTCGGCGGCCGCAGCTCGGAACACGCCATCTCGGTCGTCACGGCGGGCGCCGTGCTGCGGTCCATCGACCGGTCCAAGTACGAGGTGCTGCCCATCGGCATCACCACGGACGGCCGGTGGGCGCTGACCGCCGACGAGCCCTCCCGCATGGCCATCGCCGAGCGGGTGCTCCCGAGCGTCGAGGACCTGGCCGACTCCGAGGACGGCAGCGTCGTCCTCTCCGTCGACCCGGCCAACCGCGAGGTCGTCTACACCGAACCGGGCGCCGTTCCCAAGGCCCTCGGCGAGGTGGACGTCGTCTTCCCCGTGCTGCACGGCCCGTACGGCGAGGACGGCACCCTCCAGGGCCTGCTGGAGCTCTCCGGCATCCCCTACGTCGGCTCGGGCGTCCTCGCCTCGGCCGTCGGCCAGGACAAGGACTACATGAAGCGGGTGTTCACGTCCTTCGGGCTGAACGTCGGCCCGTACGTGACCGTCCGCCCGCGCGAGTGGGAGGCCGACCGGTCGGCCGCCACCGCCAAGGTCCTGGACTTCGCCGCCGAACACGGCTGGCCGCTGTTCGTGAAGCCCGCCCGCGCGGGCTCCTCCATCGGCATCACCAAGGTGGACGACGCGTCCGGCCTGGACGCCGCCATCGAGGAGGCCCGCCGCCACGACCCGAAGATCATCGTGGAGGCGCTGCTGCGCGGCCGCGAGATCGAGTGCGGGGTCCTGGAGTTCGAGGACGGGCCGCGCGCGAGCGTCCCCGCTGAGATCCCGCCGGTCTCCAGCCACGACTTCTACGACTTCGAGGCGAAGTACATCGACTCCGCCTCCGGGATCGTCCCGGCGCCGCTCACCGACGAGCAGACCGCCGAGGTGCGCCGGCTCGCCGTCGAGGCGTTCGACGCCGCGTCCTGCGAGGGCCTGGTGCGTGCCGACTTCTTCCTCACGGAGGACGGCACCTTCGTCATCAACGAGATCAACACCATGCCGGGCTTCACGCCGATCTCCATGTACCCGCGCATGTGGCAGGAGTCGGGCATCGAGTACCCGGAGCTGGTGGACCGCCTGATCCAGGCAGCCCTGCGCCGCTCCACCGGGCTGCGCTAGGCCCGACCGCACACACACGATGACCGCCCGCCGGGGATCCCGGCGGGCGGTCATCATGAGTGGGGGAGACCGCACGGCGGCCCCGGACGGTCCGGACGACTCAGTACGAGGAGATGCCCACGGGCACGGCCTTGGCGATGGCCGCGGAGAGATCGACCAGCATCCCCGCATCCGTGGCATGCTCCTTGTCGACCCGGACCTCCGTGTACGCCAGCCGCGCCCCGGTGGTGAACCGGAAACCGCCGTCCTCGTCGGCGGGAAGCTTCTCCAGCAACCAGCCGACTCCGTTGACCTCGACGCCGTCCTGCTTCGGATCCGACATCTTGGGCGGCTTGGGGATACCGCACCGCAGTACGATCGCCGAGCCGCCCCACGCGGCGGTCAGATCCGACTCGGGTCGGGTGGTGGTCCGCGCCAGGCCGGCCACCTTCTCCGGGAGCTCCTCGTGCAGTGCCGCACAGAGCCCCGCGACGTCGGCGGGCGGCTTGGGCGGCGGATCCACCCGGGCCTCGGCATCGCCCGAGGAACAGCCGGCGAGGGCCAGCAGGACCGCGCAGGCGGGCAGGGCCAGTAGACGCAGGGGCCGGCGGTGGAGGGACATCACCGGCCAAGAGTAGACGGGGGCTACAGATGGACCACCGGGCAGGTCAAGGTGCGGGTGATCCCCTCCACCTGCTGGACCTTGGCGACCACCATGCGGCCGAGATCGTCGACGGTGTCCGCCTGGGCGCGCACGATCACGTCGTACGGGCCCGTCACGTCCTCGGCCTGGATCACCCCCGGGATCTGGCCGATGGACTCGGCGACGAACGACGCCTTGCCCACCTCGGTCTGAATGAGGATGTACGCCTGTACCACGGAACCTCCAGGGCGGCCACGAGGATCATTTCCCCTAACCTTCGGGTGGGCCCGGGGACATCGGGTGGGCCCGGGGAAGAAGGGACGCCACGGTACCGCGTCGCCGAGCGTCACGGGGAGACCCGCGAGCCCGGCTCCGCGCACGGCGAGGCGCACGGAGAGCAGAAGTTGACGTATCTGTTGACGGTACCCAGAGCTGTGACGGCTCGCGACCGCAAGCGGACTGGGCAAGAAGGGGCACAGCGATGAAGGGCACTGTGGGCGAGCTGGGGGAGTTCGGGCTCATTCGAGAGCTCACCTCACGGCTCACCACCACCCCGGCGGTCCGGCTCGGACCCGGCGACGACGCCGCGGTGGTGTCGGCCCCCGACCGGCGGGTCGTGGCGAGCACGGACATCCTGCTGGAAGGCCGGCACTTCCGGCGCGACTGGTCGACGGCCTACGACGTCGGCCGCAAGGCCGCCGCGCAGAACCTCGCCGACATCGCGGCGATGGGCGCGGTGCCGACCGCACTGCTCCTCGGCCTCGTCGTCCCGGCGGAACTGCCGGTCACCTGGCCCACCGAGCTGATGGACGGCATCCGCGACGAATGCCAGGTCGCGGGCGCGGCCGTGGTCGGCGGAGACGTCGTACGGGGCGACACCATCACCGTCGCCATCACCGCCCTCGGGGACCTGCGCAACCACGAGCCCGTGCTGCGCTCCGGCGCCCAGCCCGGCGACGTGGTGGCCGTCACCGGCTGGCTGGGCTGGTCCGCGGCCGGTTTCGCGGTCCTCTCGCGCGGCTTCCGCTCCCCGCGGGCCTTCGTCGAGGCGCACCGGCGCCCGGAACCGCCGTACCACGCGGGCCCCGCCGCCGCCGGACTCGGCGCCACCGCCATGACCGACGTCAGCGACGGCCTGGTCGCGGACCTCGGTCACATCGCCGAGGCCAGCAAGGTACGAATCGACCTGCGCTCGGCGGCCGTCGACATCCCCAGCCAGATGCACGACATCGGCCAGGCCGTCGGCGTGGATCCGCTCCAGTGGGTGCTGACCGGGGGAGAGGACCACGCCATCGTGGCCACCTTCCCGCCCGACGTGAAACTGCCCGCCCGCTGGAAGGTCATCGGAGAGGTCCAGAACCGCTCCGCCGCCCCCCAGGTGACCGTGGACGGCGCACCCTGGACCAGCACCGGCGGCTGGGACCACTTCGGCGCCGACCCGGCCGCCGAGGAGCCCGCGCGATGAACCGTCCGCCGCTGTGCCTGACCGTCGCCGGATCGGACTCCGGCGGCGGCGCGGGCATCCAGGCCGACCTCAAGACGATGCTGGCGCTCGGCGTGCACGGGATGAGCGTGGTGACCGCCGTGACGGCCCAGAACTCGCTCGGCGTGCACGGGGCCTGGGAACTGCCCGCGGAGGCCGTCACGGCCCAGTACCGGGCCGTGGTGGACGACATCGGCGTCCAGGCCGTCAAGACCGGGATGCTGTCCTCCGCGTCGCTGGTGGAGACGGTCGCCGAACTGTTGGCCGGCACCCCGGCCCCGGCGGTCGTGGACCCCGTCGGGGTCTCCAAGCACGGGGACGCGCTGCTCGCCGACTCGGCGCTGGACGCCGTACGCGAGGAACTCCTGCCGCGGGCCACCGTGGCCACCCCCAACCTCGACGAGGTGACCCGACTCACCGGCCTGGTGGTGGAGACGGAGGACGACATGCGGCGGGCGGCCGACGCGATCCTCGGTCACGGTCCCCGGTGGGCGCTGATCAAGGGCGGACACCTGCGGACCCACGGCGACCAGGCCGTGGACCTGCTCACCGACGGCGCCGACGAGCGGTGGCTGCGCGCACCCCGGCACGACAACCGGCACACCCACGGCACGGGCTGCACCCTCGCGAGCGCGATCGCGGCGGGCCTCGCCAAGGGACTCGACGTCCCCGAGGCCGTCACCGCGGCCAAGGAGTACGTCACCGGGGCCATCGCCGCCGGCTTCGCGCTCGGCGGCGGCATCGGCCCCGTGGACCACGCCTGGCGTTGGCGGGCCTGAACGCGCGAAAGAGCTCCCGGGAACCCGTCGAGGGTTCCCGGGAGCTCTTTCGCGCTCGCTCGGGCAGGGCCCGCGCTCGCTTCAGGCAAGGCAAAAGGCCGGCCCACCAGGTGGGCCGGCCTTCTTGGCAACCGGAAAGGGCTGCGCTACGACGTGAGGCGTCAGCGCGAGACCTTGCCAGCCTTGATGCACGAGGTGCAGGCGTTGAGGCGCTTCGGCGTCCCATTGACCACGGCACGGACGCGCTGGATGTTCGGGTTCCAGCGACGCGAGGTGCGGCGGTGCGAGTGGGAGATGCTGTTGCCGAAGCTCGGCCCCTTGGCGCAAACGTCGCAGTTGGCAGCCACAGGTCACTCCAAAGACTTCAGATGCACTTACAGTGAATCCGGCGCACCGGAATCAGAGATCCGAAGTGGTTTGCCGGGGGAATGGCCCGACTCTCATCGGGCAACCGGAGCAGCATACAACGTCTGCGCCGGTCCAAGAAAACTACCATGGCGCCCGCCGACCACGCCCCACGGTCCCGAGGCGCCGGCCACCCTTGGTTACCCTGCGGTGAACCCCGGCCCGCACAAGGAGGAACGCCCGGTGCCTTACGAGCCTCAGCCGCACACCCTCGACGCCGAAGCGGTGCGCACCTGGAGCTCGCTCGCCCTGGCCGCCCTGGGCCGCGCCCGCGAGGACATCGACGCGATCAACGTCTATCCCGTCGCCGACGCGGACACCGGCACCAACCTCTACCTGACCGCCGAATCGGCCGCCCGCGAGCTGGCGGCCGCCTTCGCGTCGGCCTCCGCGGACGTGACCGACACCACGCCGCCCGAGCCCGCCCGCCTCTCCCTGCCCGAGGCCGTACGGGCCTACGCGCACGGCGCCCTGACAGGCGCCCGGGGCAACTCCGGGACGATCCTCGCCCAACTCCTCCGCGGCGTCGCCGACGTGCTCGGCGCCGAACCCGAGGGACGCGACCCCGGCCCGCTCCTCGCGCAGGCCCTCACCCGGGCCGCCGAGGAGGCGTACCAGGCCGTCGCGCACCCCGTCGAGGGGACCATGCTCACCGTCGCCGCGGCCGCGGCCAAAGCCGGCCACGCCGCCGAGGCCGCCGCCGGCACCGCCGTCGACGTGGCCCGCGCCGCCTACGACGGAGCCCGCGCGGCCCTCGCCGAGACCCCGGGGCAGCTCGCCGCGCTGGGCCGGGCCGGGGTGGTCGACGCCGGGGGCTGCGGACTGGTCGCCGTGCTCGGCGCCCTCTGGCAGGCGCTGTCCGGCCGGGAACCCGCCGCCGAACCGATCCGCGGCCGGGCCGTGCCCGTACCCCGATCGCCGGAGCCGTGCGCCGAGGAGCACGGTGGGCCCGCGTACGAGGTGATCTACCTGCTGGAAGCCGGCGAGCCGGCCGTCGGGGAACTGCGCGCCCGCCTCGACGGGCTCGGCGACTCCCTCGTGGTGGTCGGCGGCGACGGGCTCTGGAACGTCCACGTCCACGTCGACGACCCGGGCGCCGCCGTCGAGGCCGGCGTCGTCGCCGGACGCCCCTACCGGATCCGGATCACCCACTTCGGCGACGAACGACGCCGGGCCGTCGCCCCGCGCGCCCAGCGGGCCGCGGTCGCCGTCGTACCGGGCGAGGGACTGGCCGGACTGTGCGGGGAGGCGGGCGCGACCACCGTGCTCGCCCGCCCCGACGCACCCCCGGCACCCGCCGACCTGGTCGACGCCATCCGCCGGGCCCACGCCCGCGAGGTGGTGCTGCTGCCCAACGACTCCGAGTGGCGGGCCGCCGCCTCGGCCGCGGCGGAACAGGCCCGCGCCGACGGTGTGCGGGTCGCCGTGATCCCCACCCGCTCGGCGGTCCAGGGCCTGGCCGCACTCGCCGTGCACGACCCGGACGCCAGCTTCGACGAGGACGTCGTCGCCATGACCGCGGCGGCCGGAGCCACCCGCTACGGGGAACTCGCCGTCGCGGAACGGCAGTCCTTCACCTCCGCCGGCATCTGCCAGGCCGGGGACGTCCTCGGACTCATCGACGGCGACGTCGCCGTCATCGGCCCCGGCCTGCCGGAGACCGCCGAGGCCGTCCTGGACCGCATGCTCGGCTCCGGCGGCGAACTCGTCACCCTGGTGCTCGGGGAGGACGTCCCGGACGCCCTCGCCGCCCGCCTGGAGGCCTACGTACAACACGGCCACCTGGCCGTCGACACGGTCACCTACCGGGGCGGACGGTACTCGGCGCCGCTCCTCATCGGGGTCGAATAGGGGTCGAAGGACGGGCTTGTCGGCGCCATGGTGTGCAATGGAGCACGTGCCCGCGCTCGACGAAGACCTCAAGAAGACCCTCGGCCCCGCCACCGCCAAGGTGCTGGCCGAGCACCTCGGGCTGCACACGGCCCTGGACCTGCTGCACCACTACCCCCGGCGGTACGCCGAGCGCGGCGAGCTGACCTCCCTCGCGGACCTCGGCGACCAGCTCGACGAGCACGTCACGGTCGTCGCGCAGGTCGCCGACGCGCGACTGCTGACCTACCAGGGCGGTCGGGGCGGCGGGAAACGCCTCGAAGTCACCATCACGGACGGCAGCGGCCGGCTCCAGTTGGTCTTCTTCGGTTCCGGCGTCCACAAGCCGCACAAGGACCTGCTGCCCGGCAGCCGCGCGATGTTCGCGGGCAAGGTCTCCCGGTTCAACCACAAACTCCAGCTCGCCCACCCCGCCTACGAGCCGCTCGGCAAGGACACGGACGACACCGGCGGCGCGGACGCCGCGGCCGCCTTCGCCGGCCGACTCATCCCGATCTACCCGGCGTGCAAGCAAATGGAGTCCTGGAAGATCGCCAAATGCGTGGACGCGGTGCTGCCCGGCGTCCGCGAGGCCGTCGACCCGCTCCCCGCCGCCCTGCGCGAGGGTCGCGGCCTGGTCCCGCTCACCGAGGCCCTGCTGAAGGTCCACCGCCCCACCACCAAGGCCGACGTGGAGGACGCCCGCCAACGCCTCAAGTGGGACGAGGCGTTCGTCCTCCAGGTGGCCCTCGCCCGCCGCCGGCACGCCGACTCCCAACTCCCGGCCGTCCCGCGCCGGCCCCGCCCGGGCGGACTCCTCGACGCCTTCGACGCGAAGCTGCCCTTCACCCTCACCGAGGGCCAGCGGACCGTCTCCAAGGAGATCTTCGACGACCTCGCCACCGACCACCCCATGCACCGCCTGCTCCAGGGCGAGGTCGGCAGCGGCAAGACGATGGTCGCGCTGCGGGCCATGCTCGCCGTCGTCGACGCGGGCGGACAGGCCGCGATGCTCGCGCCCACCGAGGTGCTCGCCCAACAGCACCACCGCTCCATCACCGAGATGATGGGCGAACTCGCCGAGGGCGGCCTGCTGGGCGGATCCGACGAGGGCACCAAGGTCACGCTGCTCACCGGCTCGATGGGGGTGCCGGCCAGGCGCCGGGCGCTGCTGGACCTGGTGACCGGCGAGGCCGGCATCGTCATCGGCACCCACGCCCTGATCGAGGACAAGGTGCAGTTCCACGATCTCGGCCTGGTCGTCGTCGACGAACAGCACCGCTTCGGCGTCGAACAGCGCGACGCGCTGCGCTCGAAGGGCAAACAGCCCCCGCACCTGCTGGTGATGACCGCGACCCCGATCCCGCGCACGGTCGCGATGACGGTCTTCGGCGATCTGGAGACCTCCGTACTGGACCAGCTGCCCGCCGGCCGTTCTCCCATCGCCACCCACGTGGTGCCCGCCAAGGACAAGCCGCACTTCCTCGCGCGCGCCTGGGAACGGGTGCGGGAGGAAGTCGAGAACGGCCACCAGGCCTACGTCGTCTGTCCGCGCATCGGCGACGGCGAGGACGAGCCCAAGAAGAAGAAGGCCGCCGAGGAGGACGGCGACAAGCGACCCCCGCTGGCCGTCCTGGAGATCGCCGACCAGCTCGCCCGGGGCCCGCTCGCCGGGCTGAGCGTCGAGGTGCTCCACGGACGCATGGACCCCGCGGACAAGGACGCCGTCATGCGCCGCTTCGCCGCCGGCGAGGTCAAGGTGCTGGTCGCCACCACCGTCATCGAGGTCGGGGTGAACGTCCCCAACTCCACGGTCATGGTGATCATGGACGCGGACCGGTTCGGGGTGTCCCAACTCCACCAGTTGCGCGGCCGCGTCGGCCGCGGCTCGGCACCCGGGCTGTGCCTGCTGGTCAGCGAGATGCACGAGGCGAGCCCCGCCCGCGCCCGGCTCGCGGCCGTCGCCGCCACCCTCGACGGCTTCGAACTCTCCCGGATCGACCTGGAGCAGCGGCGCGAGGGCGACGTGCTGGGGCAGGCCCAGTCCGGGGTCCGCTCCTCGCTGCGCATGCTCGCCGTCATCGAGGACGAGGAGGTCATCGCCCAGGCCCGCGAGGAGGCCACCCGCGTGGTCGCCGAGGACCCCGAGCTGGAGCACCTGCCAGGCCTGCGGACCGCCCTGGACGCGCTGCTGGACACCGAGCGCGAGCAGTACCTGGAGAAGGGCTGAGGACGACGACCTATCGTTGAACCGCTGAACGTTTCTCCGTCTCCCCACCGAAGGACCCCAGATGACCCGCGTGATCGCCGGCAGCGCCGGCGGGCGACGGCTGACCGTGCCGCCCGGCACCGGCACCCGCCCGACCTCGGACCGGATGCGCGAAGGGCTCTTCTCCACCTGGGAGTCCCTGCACGGCGTCGAGGGCGCCCGCGTGCTCGACCTCTACGCGGGTTCCGGCGCGGTGGGGCTGGAGGCCCTCTCCCGCGGCGCCGAACGGGCCCTGCTGGTCGAGCCCGACGCGAAGGCCGCCAAGGCGATCAAGGACAACATCACGTCGGTGGGCCTGCCCGGCGCCGAATTCCGGTCGGGCCGGGCCGAACAGGTCGTGGCGGTCCCGCTCCACGAGGACCCGTACGACATCGTCTTCCTGGACCCGCCGTACGTCGTGGACCACGAGGAACTCCGGGAGATCCTCCTCACACTCCGGTCCAATGGCTGGCTCACGGAGGACGCACTGGTCACCGTGGAACGCAGCACCAGGAGCGGTGCCTTCCCGTGGCCCGACGGCTTCGAGCCGCTCCGGTCACGGAAGTACGGCGAAGGGACCCTCTGGTACGGTCGCGCCGCCTTCACCAGCGAAAACTCATGATGCCCGCACCGGGGAGCGAGGGAATTCAGTTGCGCCGCGCCGTCTGTCCGGGGTCGTTCGACCCCATCACCAACGGACACCTCGACATCATCGGCCGGGCCTCCCGGCTCTACGACGTGGTCCACGTCGCCGTGATGATCAACCAGTCCAAGCAGGGGTTGTTCACCGTCGAGGAGCGGATCGAGCTGATCCGGGAGGCGACGGCCGACTACGGGAACGTGGAGGTCGAGTCCTTCCACGGACTGCTGGTCGACTTCTGCAAGCAGCGGGACATCCCGGCCATCGTCAAGGGCCTGCGCGCCGTCAGCGACTTCGACTACGAGCTGCAGATGGCCCAGATGAACATGGGACTGTCGGGCGTCGAAACGCTGTTCGTGCCGACCAACCCCACCTACAGCTTCCTGTCGTCCTCCCTGGTCAAGGAGGTCGCCACCTGGGGCGGCGACGTGGCCCACCTGCTGCCGGCGCACGTGCACGCCGCCCTCCTGGAGCGACTGCGCGACCGCTGACGGGTCGTTGTCGCCCCGGTCCCGCCCGGGCCCGTACCCCGGGGCCTTACAGTCGTCGGGTCCGACTCGGGAACCGCCCGAGGCCGAGAGAGTGCGAGCCCCATGGACGTGCAGAAGAAGCTCGACGAGATCGTCGCGGCCGTCGGCGGCGCCCGGTCCATGCCCATGTCCTCCTCGTGCGTGATCAATCGCGCGGAGCTGCTCGCGCAGCTCGAAGAGGTGCGCGAGGCCCTGCCCGGGTCGCTCGAACAGGCGCGGGAGCTCATCGGCGGCCGGGAGCAGATGGTCGAGGAGGCCCGCCGGGAGGCGGACCGGATCATCGAGTCGGCGCACGCCCAACGGGGCTCCCTCATCTCCGACACGGAGGTCGCGCGCCGCTCGCAGGCCGAGGCGGACCGGATCCTCGCGGACGCCCGCCGGGAGGCCGAGGAGATCCGGGCCGAGGCGGACGACTACGTCGACAGCAAGCTCGCCAACTTCGAGGTCGTGCTCAGCAAGACCATCGGCTCGGTGGACCGCGGCCGGGAGAAGCTGCTGGGACGCGGCCCGGGCCCGGCCGACGGCTACGAGGACCCCGCGGACCACGACGCCCCCGAGCCCAGCCCGGATCCGCAGGTCCGGCGCGAGCAGGCCGACGCGTACGTGGACACCAAGCTGGCGACCTTCGAGGCGGTGCTGTCCAAGACCCTGGAGGCGGTGGGGCGCGGCCGCCAGAAGCTGCTGGGGCGCGCGCCCGCGGACGACCTCGGTGCGCACATGGCGGCCCAGGACGCGGTGGGCCTCCAGCAGGGCCGCTCGTCGAGCGACGCGGACTTCCTGGCCGGTCTGGCCGAGCCGGCGGCCCCGGTGATCCCGGCCCAGGTCCAGGCGCCGGCGCCGCAGGAGCCCGTGTACGACGGCTACTCCTACCAGCAGCCGGCGGCCCACCAGCAGGACGCGTACGCCGCGTACCAGGATCCGTACGGCTACCAGCAGCAGCCCGATCCCTACGCCGGTTCCTACCAGCAGCAGCCGGACCCGTACGGGGCCTATCAGCAGCAGGTCCCGTCCTATCAGGACCAGCAGCACCAGGGCGGGCAACAGCACGAACAGCAGGTGCCCCGGCAGCCCGCGCTCGACGAGACCAGCTTCTTCGACACGAGCATGATCGACCTGAACCAGCTGCGACAGTACGAGCAGGGTCGCTAGAGGCGCTCGGGTCGCTCTCGGGGCCGGATTGGGCTCAGAGCGAGGCGGCGGGTATCCTGGCTCTTCGGTCGCGCGTATGCACCGCGATCCATGCTGCCCGTGAGCGGCAGAAACTTTGATCTTCAGCGATCTGTGAAAGCAGGAACGGCCCTGAATACCCGCCTCGACCACCACAACCCCCTCGTGTTCGACACGCACGAGCTGGGGCGGCGTCCTGGTGCCATGCAGCGGCTGTCCCGTGAGATCGCGGCACCGGCGGACCTCGGTCTCGCCGGCGTCATCGGGGTACCGGAAGGCGCCCCGCTGAAGCTCAGCCTCCGCCTGGAGTCGGTCATGGAAGGGGTGCTTGTCACAGGCACCGCCCGTGCATCGGCCGTGGGGGAGTGCGTAAGGTGTCTGGAGTCTGTCGGGCGCGAGCTCAAGGCGGACTTCCAGGAGATGTTCTCGTACCCTGACGCCGACGACCGGAGCCGCTCCAAGGCGGAACCGGCCGACGACGCCGAGGACGACGAGGACACGCTCTTCCTCGAGGACGGCTTGTTCGACCTCGAACCCCTGCTGCGCGACGTGGTGGTGCTCGCACTGCCGCTGCAGCCGGTGTGCCGAGAAGACTGTCTCGGACTGTGCCCCGATTGCGGGCTCAGCCTGAACGACGACCCGGACCACCACCATGAGGCCGTCGACATCCGTTGGGCGGCCTTGCAGGAACTCGTCGTGACCGATCAGGACGACGAGAAGGACAACATGAGCGGCACTGCATCTGACGGAGTTCAGAGCGCCGCCGAGAAGCAGGAGAAGTAGCCGTGGCTGTTCCGAAGCGGAAGATGTCGCGCAGCAACACGCGCCACCGCCGGTCGCAGTGGAAGGCTGCGGTCCCCAACCTGGTTTCGTGCGAGCGCTGCCAGGAGCCGAAGCTCCAGCACATTGCGTGCCCGAGCTGCGGCACCTACAACAAGCGCCAGGTTCTCGAGGTCTGAGCGGCTGGTGAGAGGCGCAATGTCTGAGCTGTCCAACGCTGAGAAGCAGGCAGACAGTAACAACGCGGCCTCGTCCCACGTGCTTCTGGAAGGGCGGCTCGGGTACCAACTCGAGACCGCCCTTCTGGTGCGTGCACTGACCCACCGCTCGTACGCGTACGAGAACGGCGGTCTGCCCACCAACGAGCGCCTGGAGTTCCTCGGGGACTCCGTGCTCGGCCTGGTGGTCACGGACACGTTGTACACGACCCACCCGGACCTGCCGGAAGGCCAACTGGCCAAACTGCGGGCCGCTGTGGTCAACTCGCGCGCACTTGCGGAGGTCGGGCGTGGCCTCGAACTCGGCTCCTTCATCCGGCTCGGCCGGGGCGAAGAGGGCACGGGTGGCCGGGACAAGGCCTCCATCCTCGCCGACACCCTTGAAGCGGTGATCGGCGCGGTCTACCTCGATCAGGGCCTCGACGCGGCCTCGGAGCTGGTCCACCGGCTCTTCGACCCGCTCATCGAGAAGTCCTCCAACCTCGGGGCCGGCCTGGACTGGAAGACCAGTCTCCAGGAGCTCACGGCGGCCGAAGGCCTTGGTGTACCGGAATACCTGGTCACCGAGACCGGTCCGGACCACGAGAAGACCTTCACAGCTGCCGCTCGCGTCGGTGGTGTCTCGTACGGCACCGGCACCGGCCGCAGCAAGAAGGAAGCGGAACAGCAGGCGGCCGAGTCCGCGTGGCGCGGGATCCGCGCCGCGGCGGACGAGCGGATCGCGGCGGCAGCCGCTGCCGCAGCCGCTCCGGCAGAGGTCGTGGCTCCGGCCGCGGCCGAGGACGGCGGGGCGCCGACGCCCGTCGAACCGTCGCCGGGCGCCTGACCCTTCCTTCGGGATGTTCCCCGCCCCCGCCCCTCTCCGGAGGGGCGGGGGCGGTCCCGTTCCCGGGCACCCCGAGGGCGGCCGGTAGGCTCGGCGGAGCGTCCAGCCCCGTCGCCTCCCGGAGGAACACCGTGCCCGAGCTGCCCGAAGTCGAAGTGGTGCGGCGCGGTTTGGAGCGTTGGGTGGCCGGGCGGACCATCGGGTCCGTCGAGGTACTGCACCCCCGAGCCGTACGGCGGCACCCGGGCGGCGGCGCCGACTTCGCCGCCCGCCTCACCGGGGAGACCGTCGGGGTGCCGCAGCGGCGCGGGAAGTACCTGTGGCTGCCGCTCGTGGAACGGGACCTGTCGGTGCTGGGCCACCTCGGCATGAGCGGCCAACTACTGGTGCAGCCGGTCGGCTCCCCCGACGAGAAGCACCTGCGGATCCGCGTGCGCTTCGACGACGCGACCGGCACCGAGCTGCGCTTCGTGGACCAGCGGACCTTCGGCGGGCTGTCCCTGCACGAGAACACCCCCGACGGGCTCCCCGACGTCATCGCGCACATCGCCCGCGACCCACTGGACCCGCTCTTCCCCGAAGCCGCCTACCATCTCGCGCTGCGCGCCAAGCGGACCACGGTCAAGCGGGCCCTGCTGGACCAGTCGCTCATCAGCGGGGTCGGCAACATCTACGCCGACGAGGCCCTGTGGCGCGCCCGGCTGCACTACGAGCGCCCGACCGCCACGCTCACGCGCCCCCGGAGCGCGGAACTCCTCTCCCACGTCCGTGACGTCATGAACGCCGCGCTCGCCGTCGGCGGGACCAGCTTCGACAGCCTGTACGTCAACGTGAACGGGGAATCCGGTTACTTCGACCGCTCGCTCGACGCCTACGGCCGGGAGGACGAGCCCTGCCGGCGCTGCGGGACTCCGATGCGCCGCCGGCCGTGGATGAACCGGTCGAGCTACTTCTGCCCGCGCTGTCAGCGGCCGCCGCGCTCCGCGTCGTAGGACGCCCGGGCGGTCAGCACCTGCTGCATGCTGCCCTCCAGGAAGTGGATCAGGGCGAGCAGCCGGGCGGCGACCTCGTGCCCCAGGGGTGTGAGTTCGTAGTCGACGCGGGGCGGGTTCGTGGGCTGCGCCTCGCGGTGGACTATGCCGTCGCGTTCCAGCGCGTGCAGGGTCTGGGAGAGCATCTTCTCGCTGACGCCGTCCACACGGCGACGCAACTCGTTGAAGCGACAGGCGCCGTCGCGCAGGGCGCCCACGGTCAGACTGCCCCAGCGTCCGGTGACGTGCTCCAGGGTTTCCCGAGAGGGGCAGGTGCGGGCGAAGACATCGAAAGGCAGTTCCGATGGGGGCGCGTCCGTACGAACAGGGGTCTCCATAGCGCAAGCGTACCTTCGGGTAGCGCTAACTGTCTGCTTGCGCTTTCGAAAAGTTAGTGGTTCTCTTTCCCTCGTCGTCGTCGTGCCGCGACGCGACGCATCGAGCACATCCTTGAGGGAGAACCACCATGTCCGACATCACGCCCACGCCCGTCGTCTCGGTCGCCTACCACTCGGGATACGGCCACACCGCGGTCGTCGCCGAGGCCGTCCGGGCGGGAGCCGCCGACGCCGGCGCGACCGTCCACCTCGTCAAGGTCGACGAGATCGACGACGCGCGGTGGGCGCTGCTGGACGCGTCGGACGCGATCATCTTCGGCTCCCCGACGTACATGGGCACCGCCTCGGGTGCCTTCCACGTCTTCGCCGAGGCCACCTCGAAGCGCTGGTTCGGGGACGTGTGGCAGGACAAGATCGCCGCGGGCTTCACCAACTCCGGCTCCAAGAGCGGCGACAAGATGCACACCCTGCAGTTCTTCCAGACGCTGGCCGCGCAGCACGCGATGAGCTGGGTCAACCTGGGCCTCAAGCCGGGCTGGAACTCCACCACCGGCTCCGAGTACGACCTGAACCGCCTCGGCTTCTTCTCGGGCGCGGCCGCCCAGACCAACTCCGACCAGGGCCCCGAGGCGGTCCACAAGGCGGACATCGCCACCGCCGAGCACCTCGGCCGGCGCGTCGCCGAGCACACCCGCGTGGTCCTGGCGGGCCGCGCCGCCCTCGCCGCGCGGTAGTCGGCGGGGCGAAGGTCGTCCGGGAGCAGGGCTACTAGAAGCCGAAGTCCTGGGTCCACCACGGGCCGCCGTCGGCGAAGTAGGCGCCGACGCCCAGGGTGCGGAACTCGCAGTTCAGGATGTTCGCCTTGTGGCCCGGGCTGTTCATCCAGGCCTTCATCACCGCGTCGGCGTCACCCTGGCCGCGGGCTATGTTCTCGCCGCCGAGGCCGGATATGCCCGCGTTGTCGGCCCGCTTCCACGGGGTGTTCCCGTCCGGGTCGGTGTGGTCGAAGAAGCCCCGTACGGCCATGTCCTTGCTGAACGCGCCCGCCAGCGTCGCGAGCGGCGGGTTCGCCCGGACCGGGCCACAGCCCGCCTGGGCACGCTCCTGGTTCACCAGGGTCAGGACGGCCGCCTCCTCGGCGGAGTGCCCGCCGGAGGGCGCGGGCGCCGTGGGCTTCGGCGCGGGGGCCGGAGGCTCACCGGTCGGCGCCGGCTTGGGGTCCGGCTTGGGCTCGGGCTTCGGGGCGGGGGCGGCGGGCTTCTCCGGCTCCGGCTCCGGCTTGGGCTTCACGGGCTGGGGCTTGACCGGTTCCGGCTTCACGGGCCGGGGCTTCACGGGCTGGGGCTTCACGGGCTGGGGTTTCACCGGTTCCGGCGCCTTCGTCGAGGCGGAGGGCTTCGGCGACGGGGGCTTCGGCGTGGGCTTCGGCGTGGGCGAGGCCGAGGTCGAGGGGGACGGCGGCGACGGCCGGGTCGGCGTGGCGCTGTCCGGGGCGGCGGGCGTGGAAGCGCGGCCCTGCAGACCGGCGAGGCCACCCTGCCCCTGTACCGCGTTCTCGTCACGGGCGGACGGCGAGGCCTTGGCCTCCGTCTTCGAGCCGGCGTCCGTTCCGACGTAGGGGAAGGAGTCGCCGACCGGGACGATGCCGGTCGTGACGACCGCCGTCGTGCCGAGGAGCAGGGCCACCGGGACACCCACGATGCCGATGCGGACGGCGGTGCCGCGCTTGCCGCCGCCGCGGCGCGGCGAAGCGGGGAGTTTGTGGCGTCCCATCGGCGTCGTGCCTTCCTTCAGCGATCCTTCAACGATCAATCTTTGCTCGCCCAAACGGATGAGCTCATTGGAGCGGGACTGTACGCCATGGGACCCGGGGGGCGATGTGCCGCGAATCGGACGCCCCGGTTAGCGTTCACGCATGAATGAAGAAGTCCGGCTGACCGCATGGGTGCGCGGCCGTGTACAGGGAGTGGGCTTCCGCTGGTTCACCAGGGCCAATGCTCTGGAGATCGGCGAGGTGGTCGGCTTCGCGCTCAACCTGGACGACGGTCGAGTACAGGTGGTGGCCGAAGGTCAACGTGAGAATTGCCACCGGCTGCTGGACTGGCTGCGTTCCGCCGACACGCCCGGCCGGGTGGACGGGGTGACAGAGATCTGGGGCACACCGCGCGGTGGCTACGACGGATTCGCGATCCGATGACGGATCGACTGATCATGCACTGATCAGATCTCTGGATGGTCGACACCCGGTCGGAACTGCGCATTCGTCGCGGAGCCGTTGCCGTCGGTCGCGATCCGTGGAAGGCTCGGAGATGAGGATGATCTCCGCGCCGTAGTCGAGCGCCGGGCCGCCCGCCGATACGGGGCGTGATCGTGTTGACCGTCAAACTTTTTGGTGAGACGCTGGAAGCCCCGCGCACCTGAGCTGTTTGGCAGTGTTGGCAGTAGTAAGCGCAGTGACTGTCAGTTGCTGCCGGACATCCGCGGGTGCGATTCCCTCACGACCCACACCGCTCTCGGTCGGTCACTCAGTGTGGAGGACCATCCATCATGGCAAAGGCGCTTCTCGGTTACGTCGGCGGTTCCGACCCGCGACTCCTCGCCGAGATGCGACGGCTTCAGCAGCGCGTCCAGGACCTCGAGTCCGAGCTCGGACGAATCCAGTCCGAGAACGACGCACTGAACGCGGCCGCCGCTCAGCACGGAGACTCGCTGCTCGACAGCATCGACCTCGACGTACCCCAGGCGGAGCCTGCGCTCACCTGATCCGCGCTTCACTCGTCGCTCGATTCCAGCCCCGTTTGATCTGCAAGGGACGCTCCGGCGTCCCTTCTTTCTTTCACGGCCGGCTCCTCCTCGCACCGCCGGCCCCTCACCCGCCGGCCGTCCCGCCCGGCCGCATCATTGGGCCAGGTGGGGGGGGTTGATTCCTTTGACGTCTGATCTCCCCTGCACCTTCATGGGTGAAACCGAACGTGAAAGGTAGAGTCCGGCGGCGTGCACCTCAAGTCCCTGACCCTGCGTGGCTTCAAATCATTTGCTTCCGCGACCACCCTGCGCTTCGAGCCGGGGATCACCTGTGTCGTCGGCCCGAACGGATCGGGCAAGTCCAATGTGGTGGACGCGCTGTCCTGGGTCATGGGCGAACAAGGGGCGAAGTCCCTGCGCGGCGGGAAGATGGAAGACGTCATCTTCGCCGGCACGACGGGCCGGCCGCCCCTGGGGCGCGCCGAGGTCTCGCTGACCATCGACAACTCCGACGGCGCGCTGCCGATCGAGTACGCCGAGGTCACCATCACGCGGATCATGTTCCGCGGCGGCAGCAGCGAGTACCAGATCAACGGCGACACCTGCCGGTTGCTCGACATCCAGGAGCTGCTCTCCGACTCCGGCATCGGCCGGGAGATGCACGTCATCGTCGGACAGGGCCAACTGGACTCCGTACTGCACGCCGATCCGATGGGCCGCCGCGCCTTCATCGAGGAGGCGGCCGGCGTACTGAAGCACCGCAAGCGGAAAGAGAAGGCGCTGCGGAAGCTTGACGCGATGCGGGCCAACCTCGCGCGCGTGCAGGACCTCAACGACGAACTGCGGCGACAGCTCAAGCCGCTCGGGCGCCAGGCGGCGGTGGCCCGCCGGGCCGCCGTGATCCAGGCCGACCTGCGGGACGCGCGACTGCGGCTGCTCGCCGACGACCTGGTCACCCTGAAGGGCGCGTTGGACGCGGAGATCGCGGACGAGGCGGCGCTGAAGGAACGCAAGGAGGCGGCCGAGCGGGAGCTGGCGGGCGCGCTGCGACGCGAGGCCGAGCTGGAGGAGGCGGTACGGGAACTCGCGCCCCGGCTGCAACGGGCCCAGCAGACCTGGCACGCACTCTCCCAGTCGGCCGAACGGGTGCGCGGAACCGTTTCCCTGGCGCAGGCGCGGGTCAAGAGCGCGTCGGCGCCGCCGGAGGACGAGCGGCGCGGCCGTGATCCCGAGGAGATGGAGCGCGAGGCGGCGCGGATCCGTGAGCAGGAAGCCGAACTGACGGCCGCTCTGGAGGCGGCTTCACGGGCGCTGGAGGACACGGTCGAGCACCGGGCGGAGCTGGAGCGTTCCCTGGCCGACGAGGAACGGCGGCTGCGGGACGCGGCGCGGGCCATCGCCGACCGGCGCGAGGGGTTGGCCCGACTGACCGGACGGCTCGGCGCGGCCCGGTCCAGGGCAGGCGCCGCGCAGGCGGAGATCGAACGGCTGGAGGCGGCGCGCGACGACGCCGAAGCCCGTGCGGCGCGGGCGCAGGCGGAGTACGAGGCGTTGGCCGAGGAGGTCGGAGCCCTCGACGACCCGGCCGTCGACGGGGAGCACGAGGCGGCGCGGGCCCGGCTGGCGGAATCCGAGGCAGCCCTGTCGGCGGCGCGCGAGGCGCTGACCTCGGCGGAGCGTTCCCGGGCGGCCGTGGCGGCCCGGCGGGACGCGTTGGCGCCGGCGCTGCGGCGCAAGGACGGCACGGGCAGCCTGCTCGGCGCGCGCGAACGGCTGGACGGGCTGCTCGGCCCGGCGGCCGAACGGGTGACGGTGGCGCCGGGGTACGAGGTGGCGGTCGCGGCCGCGTTGGGGGCGGCGGCCGACGCGCTCGCCGTGACCTCGGCGGGGGTGGCGGCCGATGCCATTCGGCACCTGAGGGACACGGACGCGGGGCGGGTCACCTTCCTGATCGCCCCGGAGTTCGCGACCGTCCTGCCCGGTCAGGCCGTGGATCCGGAAGGCCGGCCGTCGGGTGAGGGGAGCCTGCCGGGCCAGAGCGCCGGCCCGGGCGCGCACGCCGTCCAGGCGCCGGCGCCCGGGCCGGCTACGGTGCCCGCTTCGGCTTCGGCCCCGGCTGCGCTGTCCGTTCCGGTGGCGGAGCGCCCCGCCCCGGCCGCCGCTCACGTGCCCGCTCCGACCGCTCCGCAGTCCGTGCCGGCCTCGACCGCGGCCGGATCGCGCACGCTCGGGGTACCGGCCGGGAGCCTGGTGGCGGGAGACCCCGGCGTGGTCCGGGCCGTGGCCTGGGCCCTGCGGGAGTACGTCGTCGTCGCGACCCTGGACGAGGCCGAGGCGCTGGTGGCCGAGCGGGCCGACCTGGTGGCGGTGACCGCCGACGGGGACGTTCTGGGGGCACATCTCGCGCACGGCGGTTCCGCCGGGGCGCCGAGCCTCATCGAGGTACGGGCCGCCGTGGACGAGGCCGCGGCCGAGCTGGCGCGGTTGGAGGAGGAGTGCGTCGGGCTGGCCGGCGCCAAGGAGAGCGCCCACGCCGACCGGCAGGAGGCGGTCCGGCTCGTCGAGGAGCTGGCCGAGCGGCGCCGGGAGGGCGAGCGGGCCCGGGCCGGGGTCGCGCAGCAACTGGGCCGGCTCGCGGGACAGGCGAAGGGCGCGGCGGGCGAGGCCGAACGGAGCGTCGCTGCCGCGACCGTGGCGCAGGGCGCGCTGGAGCAGGCGCGCATCGAGGTGGAGGAGTGCGCGGAACGGCTCGCCGTCGCCGAGGAGATGCCGGTGGACGAGGAGCCGGACACCTCGGCGAGGGACCGGCTCGCCGCCGACGGGGCCAACGCCCGACAGACCGAGATGGAGGCGCGGCTCCAGCTCAGGACACACGAGGAACGGGTCAAGGGGCTGGCCGGCCGGGCGGAAGCGCTCGACCGCGGCGCCAGGGCCGAGCGCGAGGCCAGGGCCCGTGCCGAACGGCGCCGGCAGCGGCTGGCCCACGAGGCCGAGGTGGGCCGGGCGGTGGCCGACGGAGCGCGACAGCTCCTGGCCCATCTGGAGGTGTCGATCGGTCGGGCCGAGGCGGAGCGCGCGGGCGCCGAGCAGGCCAAGGGGGTGCGCGAACGGGAGCTCGCCGAGGCCCGCGGCCGGGGCCGCGACCTCAAGGGGGAGCTCGACAAGCTGACCGACTCCGTGCACCGGGGCGAGGTGCTCGGAGCCGAGAAGCGGTTGCGGATCGAGCAGGTCGAGGGCCGCGCCCTGGAGGAGTTCGGGGTGGAGGCCGCCGGGCTGGTGGCCGAGTACGGCCCCGACCAGCCGGTGCCGCCGTCGCCGGCCGCCGAGGGCGAGGAGCTGCCGGAGGACCCGGAGCACCCGCGGAACCGGCCGGGACCGTACGTCCGGGCGCAGCAGGAGAAGCGGCTCAAGGCGGCGGAACGCGCCTACCAGCAGTTGGGGAAGGTCAATCCGCTGGCGCTGGAGGAGTTCGCGGCGCTGGAGGAGCGGCACAGGTTCCTCAGCGAGCAACTGGAGGACCTGCGCAAGACGAGGGCCGATCTGCTCCAGGTCGTGAAGGAGGTCGACCAGCGGGTCGAGGAGGTGTTCACGGAGGCCTACCGGGACACGGCGCGTCAGTTCGAGGGGGTGTTCTCGCGGCTGTTCCCCGGCGGCGAGGGCCGGTTGATCCTCACGGACCCCGACAACATGCTGACCACCGGCGTGGACGTCGAGGCGCGCCCGCCGGGCAAGAAGGTCAAGAGGCTGTCGCTGCTGTCGGGCGGCGAGCGTTCGCTGACCGCGGTCGCGTTGCTGGTGTCCATCTTCAAGGCCCGACCCAGTCCGTTCTACGTCATGGACGAGGTCGAGGCGGCCCTGGACGACACCAACCTACAGCGGCTGATTCGGATCATGGAGGAGCTCCAGGAGAGCTCGCAGCTGATCGTGATCACGCATCAGAAACGCACGATGGAGGTCGCCGATGCCCTGTACGGCGTCTCCATGCAGGGAGATGGAGTGTCCAAAGTGATCAGCCAGAGGCTCCGCTAGACACCTTCATCATTCAATAGGTGAACGCAAAGCCTTCGCGGTTCACTCGTTCGTTGGCATTCATCTGCGTGAAACGGGTTCTTCATCTTCTATTGACTTCAGGAAGTGAAGTCATAAGCTCTCCTCTGTCGCCTTGATGTTCAGGTGGTGGTGCACTGTTTGATGTGCCCCACTGGAGGAACACGATCAGGCGACGACACGAGTACCAACACCCCCCACGCTGCCCGCCGTCGGCGCCGGGCCCAGGAGCGCACCTTGACCAGCACAGCGAACGCACCCGCGGCAGGCGGGGGAGGCGCGGGCCACCCCGACCACCTCGGGCACGTCATCTTCATCACCGCAGCCGCCGCCATGGGTGGCTTCCTCTTCGGTTACGACAGTTCCGTCATCAACGGCGCCGTCGAGGCCATTCGGGACCGCTTCGACGTCGGCTCCGCGGTGCTCGCCCAGGTGATCGCCGCCGCGCTGATCGGCTGCGCCTTCGGCGCCGCCACCGCCGGCCGCCTCGCCGACCGGATCGGCCGCATCCGCTGCATGCAGATCGCGGCCGTCCTCTTCACCGCGAGCGCCCTCGGTTCGGCCCTGCCCTTCGCCCTCTGGGACCTCGCCATGTGGCGCGTCATCGGAGGCTTCGGCATCGGCATGGCCTCCGTGATCGGCCCCGCCTACATCGCCGAGGTCTCCCCGCCCGCCTACCGCGGCCGGCTCGCCTCGTTCCAGCAGGCGGCGATCGTCATCGGCATCGCCGTCTCACAGCTGGTCAACTGGGGCATCCTCAACCTCGCCGGCGGAGACCAGCGCGGAGAGATCGGCGGCCTGGAGGCCTGGCAGTGGATGCTGGGCGTCATGGTCATCCCGGCCGTGCTCTACGGCGCGCTGTCCTTCGTCATCCCGGAGTCCCCGCGCTTCCTCGTCTCGGTCGGCCGCATGGAGAAGGCCAAGACCGTCCTGCGCGAGGTCGAGGGCGACCGCATCGACGCCGACGCCCGCGTCCGCGAGATCGACAGCGCCATCCACTCGGAGCACAAGTCGACCTTCAAGGACCTGCTCGGCGGCCGCTTCGGCTTCCTGCCGATCGTCTGGATCGGTATCGGCCTCTCCGTCTTCCAGCAGCTCGTCGGCATCAACGTGATCTTCTACTACAGCTCCTCGCTGTGGCAGTCGGTCGGCATCGACGCGAGCTCCTCGTTCCTGTACTCCTTCGAGACGTCCGTCGTGAACATCATCGGTACGGTGATCGCGATGCTGCTGGTCGACCGGATCGGCCGCAAGCCGCTCGCCCTCATCGGCTCCGTGGGCATGACGATCTCCCTCTCGCTCGCCGCCTGGGCCTTCTCCTTCCGGTCCGGCAGCGGGGACGACATCACCCTGCCGCACGCCCAGGGCCTGGTGGCCCTGATCGCCGCCAACTTCTTCGTCCTCTTCTTCGCCCTGTCCTGGGGCGTGGTGGTCTGGGTGCTGCTCGGCGAGATGTTCCCGGGCCGCATCCGCGCCGCCGCCCTCGGTGTGGCGGCAGCCGCCCAGTGGATCGCCAACTGGGTCATCACGGTCACGTTCCCGTCGCTGTCGGACTGGAACCTGTCCGGCGCCTACGTCATCTACGCGTGCTTCGCCCTGCTCTCGATCCCGTTCATCCTCAAGTGGGTGCCGGAGACCAAGGGCAAGGCGTTGGAGGAGATGGGGTAACCACCCCCGCCAACACCCCCTCTCCTCTTCCGACAGGTACTGCCCCCGCTCAGCTCTTGAGCCGGGGCAGTACCTGTTCGCACAGCAACTGCAGGCTGCGCCACCCCTCGTCGACGGGCATCCCGCCGCACAGTGGGTGCAGCACCAGGTTGCCCGCCTCGCCGGCGGCTCGGGCGTGGGCGACCGCCTCGTCCGGGGTGAGGATCCGGTACACACCCTCCGCGCGCAGCTCGGACACCGAGTGCGCGCCCGACCGCACGGCGCTGACGATGTCCTTGGACTGCCAGGACGCGTACATCCCGGCCTCGTGCAGGAAGTGCTCCCCGTACTCGGCCCAGGCCCGGTCGGGATCCTCCGAGATGTGCAGCAGCGGCGTCTGCGCGGCGGGCATCATGCAGAAGCCCTCCGTGCCGTGCTCCGCGAGCTGTTCCTGGTAGTACGCCTCCAACTCCGGCAGGTGGGCGCTCGGGAAGAAGGGCAGCCCCAGCCGGGCCGCGCGCCGCGCCGCCGCCCGTGAACTGCCTCCGACCAGCAGCAGCGGGTGCGGCCGGGTGAACGGCCGCGGGGTGACCCGTACGGTCCGGCCGCGGAAGGAGAACGGCTCGCCGGTCCACGCCTTCAACAGGGTCTCCAGCAGCTCGTCCTGGAGCCTGCCGCGCCGGCCCCACTCCACGCCGTGCTGCTCGTACTCCTCGGGTCGGTACCCGATGCCGGCGACGGTGACCAGGCGGCCGCCGCTCAGCAGGTCGAGCACGGCGATGTCCTCGGCCACCTTCAAGGGGTCGTGGAGCGGGCCGATGATCGCGGAGACGGTGACCGCGATACGGCGCGTGGCGCCGAAGACCGCGCCCGCGAAGAGGAAGGGCGAGGGCATCCAGTTGTTCCCGGTGCCGTGGTGTTCCTCGGTCTGGACGGTGTCGATCCCGCGGTCGTCCGCGTACTTCGCCATCTCCAGCGCGGCCCTGTACCGGGCGGAGAGGGATTCCGGGGTGCCGTTCGGGTCGACGAGGTTGAAGCGGGCCACGGTGATGGGCATGGAGAAGTCCCCCTTCGCCGGATGTGGTGGGCGGGCGAAGGGGGACGGTAGCTGACGTTGCGTCAGTTGCCCAGGGTTCCGGCGGGCACCGGCTCCTCGGCCTCGACCGGCGCGGACCGCGGCGCCGCGGTGCGGGGCAGGACGGCGTACAGCACGCCCGACGTGAGGATGCCCGCGACCCAGCCCAGACCGTTCTGCCCGATCCAGGTCGAGGCGAGCGGGCCGCTGAACCAGTCCACCTTCGTGAACAGCAGCCCCACCACCAGGGCCACGCCCCAGGCCGTCATCGCCTGCCAGGCATAGCCGCCCTTGTACCAGTAGGCGCTGCCGGCCGTGGTGTCCAGCAGCGCGCGCCCGTCGTAGGACTTGCGCCGCAACATGTCCACGCCGAAGACGCCGATCCACGCGGAGAAGGCCACGGCCAGCAGCGTCAGGAAGGAGATGAAGGAGCCGAAGAAGCTCGTCGCGACGACCATCAGCAGGAACCCGAAGACCAGACTGATGACCGCGTTGACGCTGACGGCCCAGGCGCGCGGGACCTTGATGCCGAGGGTCTGCGCCGTGAAGCCCGCCGAGTACATCGACATCGAGTTGATCAGCAGCATGCCGACCACCGCGATGAGCAGGTAGGGGACCGCGATCCAGATCGGCAGCAGCTCGCCGATGAAGGAGACCGGGTCCTGCGCGGAGGCCAGGTCGGGGGTGCCGACGGCCATCACCGCACCCATCAGCACCATGGGCAGGACCACGATCCCCGCGCCGCCGATCGTCGCGCCGACCATGGCCTTCGAGGACGCGGTCCGCGGCAGGTAGCGGGTGAAGTCCGGGCCCGACGGAACCCAGCTGATGCCGCCGGCGGCGATCGTGCCGATGCCCGCGATCATCATCGCGGTGGATCCGGCGGGCTTGTCGAGTACCGCCGCCCAGTCGGTGTCGAACACCAGGTAGCCGAGGACGAGCACGCTGAACGCCCCGAACAGGTACGTCGACCACTTCGAGCACACGCGCAGCGCGTTGATGCCGAGACCGGAGACCACGAAGGTGCAGCCCACGAAGAAGAGCAGGGTGACGACGATCAGCGCGGTGTTGCTCTTGATCCCGAAGACCAGGTCGAGGACGGTCAGCACGGCGTAGGCGCCGCTGACCGCGTTGATGGTCTCCCAGCCCCAGCGGGCCACCCAGATCAGCGCGCCGGGGAACAGGTTGCCGCGCTGCCCGAAGACGGCCCGCGAGAGCGCCATGCCGGGAGCCCCGCCGCGCTTGCCGGCGATGGATATCAGGCCGACGATCCCGTACGAGAGGACGGGCGCGGCGATGGCGACGACGAGGACCTGCCAGATGTTGAGCTTGTTGAAGATCACGAGCCCCGCGCCCATGGTCAACAGCAGCACGCTGATGTTGGCGGCGACCCAGGTCGGGACCAGTTCGCGGACCCGGCCGCCGCGTTCGTCGTCCGGTACGGGTTCCAGTCCGCGGGTCTCGACCGCAGTCTCCTGGGCGGTCTCCGTCGCACCGGCAGTGGGCTTGGCAGGCATGCACTACTCCGTGGGGATGTGGGGGGAGTGGTACATCATCGTAGTTTCGCCGCGAAAATCACAAATAGCGGAGTAATGCCCGGTGGGGAGCGCCGAAGGGCTCGCCGGCGAGCGCCGCACCGCATCCGGCCACGCTCCGCGCCGCCGCCCGCGCGGGTCCGCCCGCGCCGCGCGCCGTGGCCGATACTGGTGGGGTTATGGACATCCTCATTCTCGCTGTAGTCATCGCCCTGGTCGCGGTCGGCGTGGTCAGCGGGCTCGTGGTCGGCAGCCGCAAGAAGAAGCAGCTGCCCCCCACGGCACCGCCCGGCCCGCCGACCATCACTGCCCCGCCCGCCGAACCGCAGGTGGGGGAGGACGCCGCCCCCACGGCGGAAGAGCCGCGCCGCACGATCGAGGAGGTGACCCTTCCCGAGGCGGAGGCGGCCACCGATTCCCCGGTCGCCGTCGAGGACCCCGTGGTCGCGGCACCCGAGATCGAGGTGCCCGAGCCCACCGCCGGCCGCCTGGTCCGGCTGCGCGCACGGCTCTCCCGCTCGCAGAACTCGCTCGGCAAGGGACTGCTCACGCTGCTCTCCCGCGAGCACCTCGACGAGGACACCTGGGAGGAGGTCGAAGAGACCCTCCTGATCGCCGACGTCGGCGTCGTGCCGACCCAGGAGCTGGTGGACCGGCTCCGCGAGCGGGTCAAGGTGCTCGGCACCCGCACCCCCGCCGACCTGCGCACCCTCCTGAAGGAGGAGCTGCTGACCCTGGTCGGCACCGACTTCGACCGCGCCGTCAAGACCGAGAGCGGCGTCGACACCCCGGCCGTCGTGATGGTCGTCGGCGTCAACGGCACCGGCAAGACCACCACCACCGGCAAGCTGGCCCGCGTCCTCGTCGCCGACGGCCGCAGCGTCGTGCTCGGCGCGGCGGACACCTTCCGTGCCGCCGCCGCCGACCAGCTCCAGACCTGGGGGGACCGGGTCGGCGCCCGGACCGTCCGCGGCCCCGAGGGCGGCGACCCGGCGTCGATCGCCTACGACGCCGTCAAGGAGGGCATCGCCGAGGGGGCGGACGTCGTACTGATCGACACCGCCGGTCGGCTGCACACCAAGACCGGGCTCATGGACGAGCTCGGCAAGGTCAAGCGCGTCGTGGAGAAGCACGGCCCGCTCGACGAGGTCCTGCTCGTGCTGGACGCCACCACCGGCCAGAACGGCCTGACCCAGGCGCGCGTCTTCGCCGAGGTCGTGGACATCACCGGCATCGTGCTGACCAAGCTCGACGGGACCGCCAAGGGCGGCATCGTCGTCGCCGTCCAGCGCGAGCTGGGTGTCCCGGTCAAGCTCATCGGTCTCGGCGAGGGACCGGACGACCTGGCCCCCTTCGAGCCGGAGGCGTTCGTGGACGCCCTGATCGGCGACTGAGCGACCCGCTCCGCGCCCTCGCCGCCGTACGCGTGACAGTGCCCCCGCATCCGACCGGACGCGGGGGCACTGTCGCGCGTACGGGCTTCAGCGCCTCAGGCGGTGGCAGATGTACGCGAGCGTCCCCAGCAGCAGCCGGGCCTGCGGCGGCCCGCCCGCGCAGTCGAGCGCGGGCGGCCGCAGCCAGCCGGCCGGTCCGAGCCCCGCGCGGTCGGAGGGCGGGGCGGTGAGGAAGGCTCCGTGGCCCAGGGCCCGCAGGTCGAGATCGGCGTCGTCCCAGCCCATCCGGTACAGCAACTGCGGCAGCTCGGCGGCGGCCCCGGGAGCGACGAAGAACTGGGCCCGGTCGTCCGGGGTGACGGTGACCGGGCCCAGCGGGAGCCCCATCCGCTCCAGTCGGACCAGCGCGCGCCGCCCGGCCTCCGCGGAGACCTCGATGACGTCGAAGGACCGACCGACGGGGAGCATGATCGCGGCGCCGGGGTACTCGCCCCAGATCTCGGTGACCTCGTCGAGGGTGGCGCCCGCCGGGACGGTGGGTGCGAAGTCCAGCGGATGCGCCCCGGGCGCACCGCAATTCGTATGACCGCAGGAACACTCGGCGGCGGGCGCCGCCGCCCGGGCGCCGGGGACCGTCTCCCAGCCCCACAGGCCGGTGTACTCCGCCACCGTCGTGCACTCCGAGGTCCGGCCGCGGCGCCGAGCGCCGGAAAGGAACTCCTTGGTGCCGCGGCTGCCGCCGATCGTGAAGCCCATGCCCATGCCCCCTCCAACGGGTCGAACGCGTCGGTGGTTACGACGAAGGCGAGACCTCCTGTGGGCCGGCCCCGGGAGCCGCTCCGGGAGGGGGTCGCCCGGCGCACTCCTCGCCGCGCGCGCCCCCAGTGCACTCCCGTCCAACCATTCCGTTTCGCCTGCCTGTCAAGTGAATCGCGCCTGGCTGGTGGCGACTTCATTCGAAGGGGTGGCGAATGGTGGCGTTTCTGGAATCGACCTCGCGGTGGGGGTGATCGTAGGATTACTTTCGGTACACGAGCCCGGAGGGCAGGCCCGTTCGTGGGTATGCCGGAGGCAAAGCGTGAAGGACCTGTGAAGGTCCCCGGTCGCGCCTGCGCTCCGAGCCAGGGTTTCGTGATGAGGATGCTGAACGGATGGGGGCGTTCCTGTGAGCGGCAACGGCGCAAGCGGAACGAGCGAGTCGTCGGAGGCTGCCGATCGCAATGAGCAGCTGACCTCCTGGTTCGTCCGCAGTGGCTGGTCCAAGGGCGAACTGGCCCGCCAGGTCAACCGCCGGGCCCGCCAGATGGGCGCCCACCACATCAGCACCGACACCTCGCGCGTCCGCCGCTGGCTCGACGGCGAGCAACCCCGCGAACCCGTCCCGCGCATCCTCTCGGAGCTGTTCTCCGAGCGCTTCGGCTCCGTCGTCGCCATCGAGCAGCTCGGCCTGCGCACCGCCCACCAGACGCCCTCCGTGTCCGGCGTGGACCTGCCCTGGGCCGGCCCGCAGACCGTGGAGCTGCTCAGCGAGTTCTCCCGCAGCGACCTGATGCTGGCGCGCCGGGGCTTCCTCGGCACCTCGCTCGCCCTCTCCGCCGGCCCCGCGCTCATCGAGCCCATGCAGCGCTGGCTCGTCCCGGTCCCGGCCGCCGACCCCGGATCGCGTACCGGGGGCGGCTCGACGGGCGGCCACCGGCCGCCCCGGCTGTCCGAACCGGAACTCGACCTGCTCGAGGCCACCACCGTGATGTTCCGCCAGTGGGACGCCCAGTGCGGCGGCGGGCTGCGCCGCAAGGCCGTCGTGGGCCAGCTGCACGAGGTCACCGACCTGCTCCAGGAGAACCACCCCGCCCCGATCATGAAGCGGCTCTTCAAGGTCGCCGCCGAGCTCGCCGAGCTCGCCGGCTGGATGAGCTACGACATCGGCCTGCACCCCACCGCGCAGAAGTACTTCGTCCTCGCCCTGCACGCCGCCAAGGAGGGCGGGGACAAGCCGCTCGGCTCGTACATCCTCTCCGGCATGAGCCGCCAGATGATCCACCTCGGGCGCCCCGACGACGCCCTGGAACTCATCCACCTCGCGCAGTACGGCAGCCGCGACTGCGCCGGTCCCCGGACCCAGGCCATGCTGTATGCGATGGAGGCCCGCGCCTACGCCAACATGGGCCAGCCCAGCCGCTGCAAGCGCGCCGTGCGGATGGCCGAGGACACCTTCTCCGACGTCGCCTTCGACGGCGAGCCCGAGCCCGACTGGATCCGCTTCTTCTCCGAGGCCGAGCTGAACGGCGAGAACTCCCACTCGTACCGGGACCTCGCCTACGTCGCCGGCCGCAGCCCCACCTACGCCTCCCTCGCCGAACCCGTCATGGCGCGGGCCGTGGAGCTGTTCGCCAAGGACGACGAACACCAGCGCTCGTACGCCCTGAACCTCGTCGGGATGGCCACCGTGCACCTGCTCCGGCGTGAGCCCGAGCAGGCGGCCGGCCTCGTCGACCAAGCCCTGGACGTGGCGCGAAAGGTGCGGTCCGAACGGGTGAACACGCGGCTCCGCAAGACCGTCGACCAAGCCGCGCGCGAGTACGGCGACGTAGCCGAGGTGGTCCGACTGACGGACGTCCTCGCCGCCCGGCTCCCCGAGGCCGCGGAGGCCGTCTGACGGCCCTGACGGCCGTCCCCCAGGCACCGGCCGCGGCAGCGGACCCCGTGAAGCCCGATCAGGCTCCCCCAGCCAGGTCTCCCGGGTCACCGCCGCGGCCGGTTTCGCGCTTCCGCTCGTTCATGGAGGCGTAACACGCACGACCTCTTCGTCATCGGCGTGAAACACGCAGCTGCGCCGCCGGAAACCCCCCTGCGCGAATCTCAGGGCCAATAACCGGCCAGCCCCTTAACGCCGCTCAGGTTTTCACGATCGCCCGCACGCGAACGTACCGACGACGAGGAGACGCCGATGGCATCAGCCATCACGACCCTCGCTGCAGACGCCCCGACGCTGTCTGCCGCGAACACCGGGTTCATGCTCATCTGCTCCGCCCTGGTCATGCTGATGACCCCGGGACTCGCCTTCTTCTACGGAGGCATGGTCCGCGTCAAGAGCAGTCTCAACATGCTGATGATGAGCTTCATCAGCCTCGGGATCGTCACGATCCTCTGGGTCCTCTACGGATTCAGCCTCGCCTTCGGCACCGACTCAGGCTCCCTCATCGGCTGGAACTCCGACTACGTGGGCCTCAGCGGCATCGGGATCACCGAGCTGTGGGACGGCTACACCATCCCGGTCTACGTCTTCGCCGTCTTCCAGCTGATGTTCGCCGTCATCACCCCCGCCCTGATCAGCGGCGCCCTCGCCGACCGCGTCAAGTTCAGCGCCTGGGCCCTCTTCACCGCCCTGTGGGTCACCGTCGTCTACTTCCCCGTCGCCCACTGGGTGTGGGGCGCGGGCGGCTGGCTCTTCGAACTCGGCGTCATCGACTTCGCGGGCGGCACCGCCGTCCACATCAACGCCGGCGCCGCGGCCCTCGGCGTCATCCTGGTCATCGGCAAGCGCGTCGGCTTCAAGAAGGACCCGATGCGCCCGCACAGCCTCCCCCTCGTGATGCTCGGCGCCGGCCTCCTGTGGTTCGGCTGGTTCGGCTTCAACGCGGGCTCCTGGCTCGGCAACGACGACGGCGTCGGCGCGGTCATGTTCGTCAACACGCAGGTCGCCACCGCCGCCGCCATGCTCGCCTGGCTCGCCTACGAGAAGCTGCGCCACGGCTCCTTCACCACCCTCGGCGCCGCCTCCGGCGCCGTCGCGGGCCTCGTCGCCATCACCCCGTCCGGCGGCGCCGTCTCCCCGCTCGGCGCCATCGCGGTCGGTGTCATCGCCGGTGTGCTGTGCGCCATGGCCGTGGGCCTGAAGTACAAGTTCGGCTACGACGACTCCCTCGACGTGGTCGGCGTCCACCTCGTCGGCGGCATCGTCGGCTCCCTGCTCGTCGGATTCTTCGCCACCGGCGGGGTCCAGTCCGATGTGGCCGGCCTCTTCTACGGCGGCGGCCTGGAGCAGCTCGGCAAGCAGGCCATCGGAGTCTTCTCCGTCCTGGCCTACTCTCTCGTGGCGTCCGCGATCCTCGCCTTCCTCCTCGACAAGACGATCGGAATGCGGGTCACCGAGGACGTCGAGGTCTCCGGCATCGACCAGGTCGAGCACGCCGAGACCGCGTACGACTTCAGCGGAGCCGGCGGCGGAGCCTCGCGCGGAACCGCCACCCCCGCTGCCGCCGCGACCAAGAAGGTTGACGCATGAAGCTGATCACCGCGATCGTCAAGCCCCACCGGCTCGACGAGATCAAGGAAGCCCTCCAGCGCTTCGGGGTACAGGGACTCACGGTCTCCGAGGCCAGCGGCTACGGCCGCCAGCGTGGCCACACGGAGGTCTACCGCGGCGCCGAGTACACCGTGGACCTCGTACCGAAGATCCGCATCGAGGTGGTCGTCGAGGACGACGCCGCCGACGACGTGATGAATGTGCTCGTCACCGCAGCCCACACCGGCAAGATCGGTGACGGCAAGGTGTGGAGCGTCCCCGTGGACTCGATCATCCGGGTCCGCACCGGCGAGCGCGGCGCTGACGCGCTCTAGGCGACGGGAGACCCTGGGTGACGAGTGTGGACGCGACCACGACCGAACCGGCCGGCTCGGGACCCAGCGGTTACGCCGCGGCCCGGCTGCGACTCCTCCAGGAGGAGTCGCGGTCCGGGCCTTCCCGGCGTTCCGCCCTGGCCGCACTGACCGACGACTGGCTGCGGGCGCTCTTCGCCCGAGCCGTGCGGGAGACCGGCGTACGGGGCGCCTCGCTGGTCGCCGTCGGTGGCTACGGACGCGGCGAACTCTCCCCGCGCAGCGACCTCGACCTGCTGCTCCTGCACGACGGCAAGGCCGACCCCCGCGCGCTGAGCGCGTTGGCCGACCGCCTCTGGTACCCCGTGTGGGACCTCGGCGTGGCCCTCGACCACTCCGTACGGACCCCCGCGGAGGCCCGCAAAACGGCCGCCGAGGACCTCAAGGTCCACCTCGGACTGCTCGACTCCCGCCCCGTCGCCGGGGACGCCGGACTCCTCGCCGGCCTGCGCACCTCCGTGCTGGCCGACTGGCGCAACCAGGCCGTCAAACGGCTCCCGCAACTGGACACCCTGTGCCGCGAGCGCGCCGACCGGGCCGGCGAGCTGCGCTTCCTGCTCGAACCCGACCTCAAGGAGGCACGCGGCGGCCTGCGCGACATCACCGCGCTGCGGGCCGTCGCCGCGTCCTGGCTCGCCGACGCCCCCCGCGAGGGACTCGCCGAGGCCCGACGCAAGCTCCTGGACACGCGCGACGCCCTGCACCTGGTGACCGGCCGGGCCACCGACCGGCTCTCCCTCCAGGAACAGGACCAGGTCGCCGAGCGGCTCGGCCTGCTCGACGCCGACGCCCTGCTGCGCGAGGTGTACGAGGCCGCGCGGGTCGTCGCGTACGCCGGGGACGTCACCTGGCGGGAGGTCGGCCGCGTGCTGCGCGCCCGCTCCGCCCGCCCCCGCCTGCGCGGGCTGCTGGGGAGCCGGGGCCCGGCCGAGTCGGCGCGCGCCCCGCTGGCCGAAGGGGTCGTGGAATCCGACGGCGAGGCCGTGCTGGCACTGGCCGCGCGCCCCGAACGGGACCCGGTGCTCGCGCTGCGGCTCGGCGCGGCCGCCGCGCAGGCCGGCCTGCCCGTGTCCCCGCACTCCGTGCGCCGGCTCGCTGCGCAGGCGAAGCCCCTGCCCGTGCCCTGGCCCGCCGAGGCCCGCGAACAGCTCCTGACACTGCTCGGGGCAGGGGAGCCCACGATCGGAGTGTGGGAGGCCCTCGAAGCGGAAGGCCTGATCACACGACTGCTGCCCGACTGGGAACGGGTCCGGTGCCGGCCGCAGCGCAACCCCGTGCACACCTGGACCGTGGACCGGCACCTGGTCGAGACCGCCGTCCGCGCCTCCGAGATGACCCGCCGGGTGAGCCGCCCCGACCTGCTGCTGATGGCCGCGCTGCTGCACGACATCGGCAAGGGGTGGCCCGGCGACCACTCCGTCGCCGGCGAGACCATCGCCCGCGACGTGGCCACCCGCGTGGGCTTCGACGCCCGGGACACCGCCGTCCTCGGCGTCCTCGTCCGCAACCACCTCCTGCTGATCGACACCGCGACCCGGCGAGACCTCGACGACCCCGCCACCGTGCGCTCCGTCGCGCAGGCCCTCGGCTCCACCGGCACCCTGGAACTGCTGCACGCGCTCACCGAGGCCGACGCCCTCGCCACCGGACCGGCCGCCTGGAGCGCCTGGCGCGGTTCCCTGGTGGCCGACCTCGTCGCCCGCGTCGCGGCCGTCCTGCGCGGCGCGCCGCCCGCCGCCACCGAACCGGAGATCCCCTCCACCGAAGCGGAACGCCTCGCGGTCGAGGCGCTGCGCACCGGCGAACCGGTCCTGGCGCTGCACGCCCGCCAGGAGGAGGACGCCGTCGGCGTCGAACTCGTCGTCGCCGTCCCCGACCAGCCCGGGGTCCTCCCCGCCGCGGCCGGCGTACTGGCCCTGCACCGGCTGACCGTACGGGCCGCCGACCTGCGCTCCCTGGAGCTGTCGGACCTGCCGGGCGAGGTACTGGTGCTGCGCTGGCGGGTCGCCGCCGAGTACGGGGCCCTGCCGGAGACGGCACGACTGCGGACCGACCTGATCCGGGCGCTGGACGGCTCCCTGGACGTTCCGGCGAAACTGGCCGAGCGCGAATCGGCCTACCCCAGGCGGCGCGGAGTGGTCCCGCCCCCGCCCCGGGTCACCGTGATCCCGGACGTCTCCTCGCTGGCCACGGTCCTGGAGGTGCGCGCACCCGACGCGGTCGGCCTGCTGCACCGCATCGGGCGGGCGCTGGAGTCCGCGGGGGTCCGTGTCCGCAGCGCCCACGTCTCCACGCTCGGCGCCAACGCGGTGGACTCCCTCTACGTGGTCGACGCCGACGGCAAACCCCTGCCGCCGGCCCCGGCGGCCGCGCTGGCCGCCGAGGTGGAGGCGGCGCTGCGCTGACACCCGCTCGCCGCCGCCCTCGCCCGAGCCCTCGCCCGAGCCCTCGCCCGAGCCCTCGCCCGAGCCCTCGCCCGAGCCCTCGCCCGAGCCCTCGCCCGAGCCCTCCGCGGGCCCCGGCAGGGGCCGCGCGACGCCGCCGATCGAGCGCATCGCCCCTGCTCCCCGCCCGTGCGCCGGCGGGCCCCCGGCCGCTTGGGACGGCCGGGGGCACATCCGTCCCGAGGCCCGATACCCTGGGGGGCGACCACACGCCCCCGACCTGAGGAATCGCGACCACCGTGTTCGATACGCTTTCCGACCGCCTTGCCTCGACTTTCAAGTCCCTCAGGGGCAAAGGTCGCCTCTCCGAGCAGGACATCGACGCTGCGGCGCGGGAAATCCGTATCGCCCTCCTCGAGGCCGACGTCGCCCTCCCGGTCGTCCGCTCCTTCATCGCGAACGTCAAGGAGCGCGCCCGCGGCGAAGAGGTCTCCAAGGCCCTGAACCCGGGCCAGCAGGTCCTCAAGATCGTCAACGACGAGCTGGTCTCCATCCTCGGTGGCGAGACCCGGCGGCTGCGCTTCGCCAAGACCGCCCCGACGGTGATCATGCTCGCCGGTCTCCAGGGCGCCGGTAAGACCACCCTCGCCGGAAAGCTCGGCCTGTGGCTGAAGGGGCAGGGCCACGCCCCGCTCCTCGTGGCGTGTGACCTCCAGCGCCCCAACGCCGTCAACCAGCTGTCCGTGGTGGCCGAGCGCGCCGGCGTCGCCGTCTACGCGCCGCAGCCCGGCAACGGCGTCGGTGACCCGGTCCAGGTCGCCAAGGACTCGATCGAGTACGCCCGTACCAAGCAGTACGACGTGGTCGTCGTCGACACCGCCGGTCGCCTCGGCATCGACCAGGAGCTGATGCGGCAGGCCGCGGACATCCGTGACGCCGTCAGCCCCGATGAGATCCTCTTCGTCGTCGACGCCATGATCGGCCAGGACGCGGTCAACACCGCGGAGGCCTTCCGCGACGGCGTCGGCTTCGACGGTGTCGTGCTCTCCAAGCTCGACGGCGACGCCCGAGGCGGTGCCGCGCTCTCCATCGCGCACGTCACCGGCAAGCAGATCATGTTCGCCTCGAACGGCGAGAAGCTCGACGAGTTCGACGCCTTCCACCCCGACCGCATGGCGGGCCGGATCCTCGACATGGGTGACATGCTCACCCTGATCGAGCAGGCCGAGAAGACCTTCAGCCAGGCCGAGGCCGAGAAGATGGCGGCCAAGCTGGCGAAGGGTCCGAAGGAGTTCACGCTCGACGACTTCCTGGCCCAGATGGAGCAGGTCCGCAAGATGGGCTCCATCTCCAAGCTCCTCGGCATGCTGCCGGGCATGGGTCAGATCAAGGACCAGATCAACAACATCGACGAGCGCGACGTGGACCGCATGGCCGCGATCATCAAGTCGATGACCCCGGCCGAGCGCCATGACCCGCACCTCATCAACGGCTCGCGCCGCGCCCGTATCGCCAAGGGTTCCGGCGCCGAGGTCAGCGCCGTGAAGTCGCTGGTCGAGCGCTTCTTCGAGGCCCGCAAGATGATGTCCCGCATGGCCCAGGGCGGCGGGATGCCCGGCATGCCCGGCATCCCCGGGATGGGTGGCGGCCCCGGCCGGCAGAAGAAGCAGATCAAGCAGGCCAAGGGCAAGCGCAAGAGCGGCAACCCGATGAAGCGCAAGGAAGAGGAGGCCGCGGCCGCGGCCCGGCGCGAGCAGGGCCCGCAGGCGGCCGAGCCGGCCGCCGGTGGCAACCCGTTCGGCCTGCCGGCCGGCGGTGCGCAGCCCGGCCAGGACTTCGACCTCCCGGACGAGTTCAAGAAGTTCATGAAGTGACCGCCTGACGGCACCGCGCGACGCGTACGAGGAGGGCCCCGGCCGGGGATGCGGCCGGGGCCCTTCCCTGTACCAGGGCCCCGGCGTACCAGAGCCCCGGCCGTCGGGGCGCAATGATCAGGTATGTCGCTTATCGTCGGGCGGGAGGACGGCAGAAGGAGGCCCCGTGCCCAGCCCCACCCCCGCACCGCCGCGCGACCGGGCCGACACCCCCTGGCGCTCCGAGGGCGCCCCGCCCAGCCCACCGCCGCCGAAGCGGGGGATGCCCGGCGGTTGGCGCGGGCTGATCCTCACCGCGCTGGTCCTCTTCCTGCTGACCAACCTCGTGCTGTCGTTCTTCAACGAGGGCGACGAGCCGACGATCTCGTACACGGAGTTCAGCAAACAGGTCGCCGACGGCAACGTCTCGAAGATCTACTCCAAGGGCGACGCCATCCAGGGGCAGCTGAAGAACAAGCAGCCCGCCCCCGACGGGGACGGCGACTACACGAAGTTCGTCACCCAGCGGCCCGCCTTCGCCGACGACCAGCTGTGGTCGAACCTCACCGCCAAGGGCGTCACCGTCACCGCCTCCCCGGTCGTCGAACAGCGCAGCTTCCTCGCCAACCTGCTGATCTCCCTCGCGCCCATCCTCCTGCTCGTCGTCCTGTGGATGTTCATCGCCCGACGGATGGGCTCAGCCATGGGCGGCATGGGCGGGCTCGGACGCAAGGCGCCGCCCAAGCCCGTGGAACTGGAGACCGGCGCCAAACGCACCACCTTCGACGACGTGGCCGGCATCGACGAGGTCGAGGGCGAACTGAACGACGTCGTCGACTTCCTGAAGAACCCGCAGGAGTACCGCAAGCTGGGCGCCCGCATGCCCGGCGGGGTCCTCCTCGCCGGCCTCCCCGGCACCGGCAAGACCCTGCTGGCCCGAGCCGTCGCCGGCGAGGCCGGGGTGCCCTTCTTCTCCGCCTCCGCGTCCGAGTTCATCGAGATGATCGTCGGCGTCGGCGCCTCCCGGGTACGGGAACTCTTCTCCGAGGCCCGCAAGGTGGCCCCCGCGATCATCTTCATCGACGAGATCGACACCATCGGCCGCGCGCGCGGCGGCGGCGCCGCCATGGGCGGCCACGACGAGCGCGAACAGACCCTCAACCAGATCCTCACCGAGATGGACGGCTTCTCCGGCTCGGAGGGGGTCGTCGTCCTCGCCGCCACCAACCGCGCCGACGTCCTCGACCCCGCCCTGACCCGCCCCGGCCGGTTCGACCGCACCGTCGTCGTCTCCCCGCCCGACAAGGCCGGCCGCGAGGCGATCCTGCGCATCCACACCCGCGACATCCCGCTCGCGCCCGGTGTCGACCTCGCCCAGGTGGCCCGTACGACCCCGGGCATGACCGGCGCCGAACTGGCCAACCTGGCCAACGAGGCGGCCCTGCTGGCGGTCAAGCGCCGACAGGACGCGGTCACCCAGTCCGACCTCTCCGACGCCCTGGAGAAGGTTCAACTCGGCGCCGAACGGCCCCTGGTCATGCCCGACGAGGAGCGCCGCCGCACCGCCTACCACGAGAGCGGCCACGCCCTCCTCGGCATGCTCCAGCCGGGCGCCGATCCCGTCCGCAAGATCACCATCGTGCCGCGCGGCCGGGCGCTCGGCGTCACCCTCTCGACCCCGGACGCCGACCGGTACGCCTACACGGAGGAGTACCTCCGGGGCCGCGTCATCGGAGCGCTCGGCGGAATGGCCGCCGAGCAGGTGGTGTACGCGGTCATCACCACGGGCGCGGAGAACGACCTCGAACAGGTCACCAACATCGTCCGGGGCATGGTGGGCCGCTGGGGCATGAGCGAGCGGATCGGCCGGCTCACCGCGATCCCGGCGGACGCGCAGAGCCCCTACGGCCTCCTCGCGGCGCCCGCCACCCTCGACGCCGTCGACCACGAGATGCGACGGATCGTCGACGAGTGCTACGAGGACGCCTGCCGACTGCTGCGCGAGAACCGCGACAAGCTGGACGCGCTCGCCGAGGCGCTGCTCGCGAACGAGACCCTGGACGAGCCCGCCGCCTACGCCGCGGCGGGCATCGCGCGCCTCCACAAGTAGCCGGGACACACGATCCGGCCCGTTAGGCCGTCCGGGCGACCACGTACCGGAAGATGTTCGGCAACCAGACCGACCCGTCGGCTCGTTCGTACGGGTGAAGCGCCTCGGCCAGTTCCTTCTCGACCTGGGCCGTGTCCGCGTGCTCGTACATCCCGGTCGACAGCAGCCCGCGCACCGCGCTGTCCACGTCCGCGTACCCGAACGGGCAGAACACCCGTCCCGACCCGTCCGGCACCAGTCCGGCCGACGCCACCATAGCGTCCAGGTCCCGCGGGGCCGGCCCGCCGCCCAGTACGGCCGGCACCGTGCACCGCTCCGCCGGACCCCAGTCGGCCAGCACCACCACACCGCCCCGCCGCACCGCGGACAGGGCGGCCGTCAGGTCCCGCGGGCGTGGCGTGAAGGCCAGCACGACGTCGTACGGACGCGCCGGCGACGCCGGGGGAGCGGCGACCACCTCCAACAGCCGCTCACGGGCCAGCGCCCGGCGTGCCGGGTCCGCCTCCACGCCCGTGGCCAGGGCTCCCCGCCCCGCGGCCAACAGCAGGGCCAGCCCGGCCCCGCAATCGAGGTCCAGCAGCCGGTCGCCCGGCCCGACCTCCAGCCGTTCGTAGACGGCCTCGTACAGCGGTACCAGCATCCGTTCCTGGATCTCCGCCCAGTCCCGGGCGACGAGCGTCGCCGTCGGCGTCGGTGTCATCGAAAGAGCGCTCCTGATTCCTTTGTCGCCCCCTGGCCCCCGTTGCCAGGGAACTCCCCATTCGCCCCCGCGTCCAGAGGAACGAGCCACCCGATTCACGCATCGCGTGCCCGGCGCCGTACCATTCGCGCCATGGCAAAGGCACCCGTTCTCACCCCCCAGGCGGAGGATTTCCCCCGCTGGTACCAGGATCTGATCAACAAGGCCGAGCTGGCCGACAACGGTCCGGTACGCGGCACCATGGTCATCCGACCGTACGGCTACGGGCTGTGGGAGCGGATGCAGCAGGAGATGGACGCGCGCATCAAGGACGCGGGCGCCCAGAACGCGTACTTCCCGCTGTTCATCCCGCAGTCCTACCTGACCCGGGAAGCCGAGCACGTGGAGGGCTTCGCCCCCGAGCTCGCGGTCGTCACGCACGGCGGTGGCAAGGAACTCGACGAGCCGGTCGTCGTCCGCCCCACCTCCGAGACGATCATCAACGACTACTTCTCGAAGTGGGTCCAGAGCTACCGCGACCTGCCCCTGCTGATCAACCAGTGGGCCAACGTGGTCCGCTGGGAGATGCGCCCGCGCGTGTTCCTCCGTACGAGCGAGTTCCTCTGGCAGGAGGGCCACACCGCCCACGCCACCTACGAGGACGCCCGCGACTACGCGGCCCGCATCCACACGGACGTCTACGGCGATTTCATGACGAACGTGCTCGGCATCGACGTCGTGCTCGGCCGCAAGACCGCCAAGGAGCGCTTCGCCGGCGCCATCAACACCCTCACCCTCGAGGGCATGATGGGCGACGGCAAGGCCCTCCAGCTGGGCACCAGCCACGAGCTGGGCACCAACTTCGCCAAGGCCTTCAACACGCAGTACCTGTCGAAGGAAGGCAAGCAGGAGCTGGTCTGGCAGACCTCGTGGGGCGTCTCGACCCGCATGGTCGGCGGCCTGATCATGTCGCACGGCGACGACAACGGCCTGCGCGTCCCGCCGCGCCTCGCGCACGTCCAGGTCGTCGTCATGGCGATCAAGGGCGACGAGGCCGTGACCAAGGTCCGCGAGCTGGGCGCCCAACTCAAGGCCGCCGGCATCCGCGTGCAGGTCGACGACCGCGTCGACACCCCCTTCGGCCGCCGCGCCGTGGACTGGGAGCTCAAGGGCGTACCGGTCCGCATCGAGATCGGCCCCCGCGACCTGGAGGCCGGCACCGCGATGCTCGCCCGCCGGATCCCGGGCGGCAAGGAGGCCGTGCAGATCTCCGCGCTGCTCGACCTGCTGCCCAAGGTGCTGGAGGAGGACCAGGCGCAGCTGCTGCGCGAGTCCCGCGAGCGCCGCGAGGCCCGCACCTCCGACGTCGCGACCATCGAGGAGGCCGCCGAGGCCGCCATCGCCGGTGGCTGGGCGCGCATCCCGTGGGCCGACCTCGGCCCCGAGGGCGAGGCCAAGCTGGCCGAACAGGCCGTCTCCGTACGCTGCCTGATCGCCCCCGACGGGTCGGTTCCGCAGGCGGACGACGCCCCGGGAACCCTCGCGATCGTCGCCCGCTCGTACTGATCCACCGACCCGCCCCCGGGCGTGCGGCCCCGCGCCGCGCGCCCGGGGGCGGCTGTCGTTGGGCCTCGTTACGTACCGACTCCTCCGGGGATATGCGCACCCGTCCTCGTCAGGACGCATGAGACTGAACTGACTGGTACGTGCAAAAAATTTGGAATGGCCCGGAATCGGAACACCGGGGCACCCCGGCTCGTTGTCACGACGTGAGCACGACACCACCTGTTCTCGCCGCAGAGCTGGCGCAGGCGTGGGCCGATATTCAGCGGTACCACCCCGAGCTGCCTGACCTTGCCGCGCCCGAGTCCCTGATCGGAGAGTCCTCGTCCGCCTGCGGCGCCGAGCTCTCCTTCGAGCGACTGCTGCACGAGGCAGTCCACGGCATCGCAGCCGCCCGTGGAGTCCGCGACACCTCGCGGGCCGGCCGCTACCACAACCGCAGATTCCTCGCGATCGCCGAGGAGATGGGGCTGGACCACTCCGAGGAACCGCACGCCAGCAGCGGCTTCTCCCTGGTCTCGCTCAACCCCGAGGCGAAGCGGCGCTACCGCCCGACCATCGAGCGGCTGCACCGCGCGCTGAAGGCGCACACGGTCGCCACCGCCGCCGACACCAAGCGCAGCTTCCGCGGGCCGGCCGCCCGTCACGGCTCGTCCGGTGGCGGTGTGCGGGTCAAGGCGGTCTGCGACTGCGGCCGGAACGTGCGGGTCGTCCCGTCCGTCCTGGCCCAGGCGCCCATCGTCTGCGGGGGCTGCATGAAACCGTTCCGCATTCCCGAGGTGGCCGTCTCGGCCGCCGCCTCCTGAAGACACCCCCCGGGCCCGTACGGGCCCGGTACGGCCTCCGCCCGGTGGCGGCGGCATCGGTGGTGCGCGTCCGCGTGCCACCGATCACCGCTCCCCGAGAGGAAGCGCCGCAGGCATGTGGCACAATGGCTAGCTGTACTCGACAGTCGCATAGGACCCCTCTCTCCTCCGGCTGACGCGTCCATCGGGCACCCGAGTACCGCAACCCCACGTGGCATCTCATGTGCCCAACCACGTCAAGTTCAGGAGACACCACTCCAGTGGCAGTCAAGATCAAGCTCAAGCGCCTCGGCAAGATTCGCCAGCCGCACTACCGCATCGTCGTCGCCGACTCGCGCACCCGCCGCGATGGTCGTGCGATCGAAGAGATCGGTCTGTACCACCCGACGTACAACCCGTCGCGCATCGAGGTCAACGCCGAGCGTGCGCAGTACTGGCTCTCGGTCGGCGCCCAGCCCACCGAGGCCGTGCTCGCCATCCTGAAGCTGACCGGTGACTGGCAGGCGCACAAGGGCCTCCCGGCCCCCGCGCCGCTGCTGCAGCCGGAGACCAAGGAGAGCAAGCGCCGCACGTTCGACGAGTTCGCCAAGGCCCTCGAGGGCATCGGCGAGACCAAGGGCGAGGCCATCACGCAGAAGGCGAAGAAGGCCGACAAGAAGGCGGACGAGGCTGAGGCCACCGCCGAGTCGACCGAGGCCTGAGCATGCTCGAGGAGGCTCTTGAGCACCTCGTGAAGGGCATTGTGGACAACCCCGACGAAGTGCAGGTCGCCTCGCGCGACCTGCGCCGCGGGCAGGTGCTGGAAGTCCGGGTCCACCCGGACGACCTGGGCAAGGTGATCGGTCGCAACGGCCGCACCGCACGTGCTCTGCGTACCGTCGTGGGCGCCATCGGCGGCCGGGGGATCCGCGTCGACCTCGTCGACGTGGACCAGGTCCGCTGAGACCTGTCCGTTGAAAGCGTGAATCACCGGCGACGGGCCGGGGAGGGCATACGTGCCCGCCCCGGCCCGTCGTCGTCTGAACAGGAGAGACACACAGTGCAGCTGGTAGTCGCGCGGATCGGCCGCGCCCACGGGATCAAGGGTGAGGTCACCGTCGAGGTACGGACCGACGAGCCCGAACTGCGGCTCGGACCCGGCGCCGTGCTCCAGACCGAACCGGCGTCCGCGGGTCCGCTGACCATCGAGACGGGCCGGGTGCACAGCGGCAGGCTGCTGCTGCGCTTCGCCGGGGTGAAGGACCGCACGGGCGCCGAGGCGCTGCGGAACACCCTGCTCATCGCGGACGTGGACCCGGCGGAACTGCCGGAAGAGCCCGACGAGTACTACGACCACCAGCTGATGGACCTGGACGTGGTGCTGGAGGACGGCACCGAGGTCGGTCGGATCACCGAGATCTCCCACCTGCTCTCGCAGGACCTGTTCATCGTCGAACGGCCCGACGGCACCGAGGTGATGATCCCCTTCGTCGAGGAGATCGTCGCCGAGATCGACCTGGAAGAGCAGCGCTGTGTCATCACCCCGCCGCCAGGACTGATCGACGACCACGCGGTGATCGCTTCCGCGCGCGACGACGCGGACGACAAGGGCGACGCGGACGACAAGGACGACGAGGCCGCCGCTCCCGGGGCAGACGCCTGATGCGTCTCGACGTCGTCACGATCTTCCCCGAGTACCTGGAGCCGTTGAACGTCTCCCTCGTCGGCAAGGCCCGGGCCCGCGGGCAGCTCGACGTTCACGTCCACGACCTGCGGGACTGGACGTACGACCGCCACAACACGGTCGACGACACCCCCTACGGCGGCGGCCCGGGCATGGTCATGAAGACCGACCCGTGGGGCGAGGCCCTGGACACGGCGCTCGCCGACGGCTACGAGGCCGGCGCGCACGGCCCGGTCATCGTCGTCCCGACGCCCAGCGGCCGGCCCTTCACCCAGGAACTCGCCGTCGAGCTCTCCGAGCGACCCTGGCTGATCTTCACCCCCGCCCGGTACGAGGGCATCGACCGCCGCGTCATGGACGAGTACGCGACGCGCCTGCCGGTGTACGAGGTCTCCATCGGCGACTACGTCCTGGCGGGCGGCGAGGCGGCCGTCCTGGTCGTCACCGAGGCCGTGGCCCGGCTGCTTCCCGGAGTCCTCGGCAACGCAGAGTCGCACCGCGACGACTCCTTCGCCCCCGGCGACATGGCCAATCTGCTGGAGGGGCCCGTCTACACGAAGCCCCCGCAGTGGCGCGGCCGGGGAATCCCGGACGTGCTGCTGAGCGGCCACCACGGGAAGATCGCGCGCTGGCGCCGCGACGAGGCGTTCCGTCGCACCGCCGCGAACCGCCCCGACCTGATCGAGCGCTGCGAGGCGTCCGCCTTCGACAAGAAGGACAGGGCGATGCTCGGCGCGCTCGGCTGGAAGCCCTCCGCCGACGGCCGATTTTGGCTCAGGCCGCAGGCCGTGGAAGAATAGGCGGCTGCTGTGTGCTCGCGGGCGCCCCTGCCACAGGGGGATCGTCGTCCGTCGAGTGACGCGGCTCCCGAATTCTCTCCGGAAACCCGCTTCGGCGACCTGTGGCGCCGTGCGAAGAAAGCAGACGAAGCACATGTCTCACCTGCTCGATGGCGTCAACGCCGCCTCGATCCGCTCCGACGTCCCGGCCTTCCGCCCCGGTGACACGATCAACGTGCACGTCCGCGTGATCGAGGGCAACCGCTCCCGTATCCAGCAGTTCAAGGGTGTCGTCATCCGCCGTCAGGGCGCCGGCGTCTCCGAGACCTTCACCGTTCGCAAGGTCTCCTTCAGCGTCGGTGTCGAGCGCACCTTCCCGGTGAACTCCCCGATCTTCGAGAAGATCGAGGTCGTCACCCGCGGTGACGTGCGTCGCGCCAAGCTGTACTTCCTCCGTGAGCTCCGCGGCAAGGCCGCGAAGATCAAGGAGAAGCGCGACCGCTGATCTCATCTCCGGGTCCAGGGGCGGGCCGGATAGGCTCGCACCCGATGGACACCGAAGCAGAGCTCACACGACGCGACCACTCCTCCCCCGATCAGGGGGAGGGGCGGTCGCGTTTCGCGTTCTCGTGGAAGCGGGTCGGACTGCTCGGTGTGATCTGCACGGTCTTCCTGCTGCTGTTCAGCAATTTCGTCCTACAGCCCTTCCTGATCCCGAGCCGATCGATGGAGCCGACGTTCCGGGTCGGTGACCGGGTCCTGGTCAACAAGCTCGCCTACCGGTTCGGCGACCAGCCGCGGCGCGGGGACCTCGTCGTCTTCGACGGCAGGGGCTCCTTCGTACCGGAGGGGGCAGGATCCGGCTCGATGGGCGAGAGCCTGCGAGGCGCGGCGTCCGCACTGGGCATCGGGGACCCGTCCGAGACCGACTTCGTGAAGCGGGTGGTGGGGGTGGGCGGTGACGACGTGGTCTGTTGCGACGCGGGCGGCCGGATCCGGGTCAACGGCACCACGCTCGACGAGCCCTACCTGTTCCCGGGGGACACCGCCTCGAAGGTGCCCTTCCGGATCGTCGTACCCCTTGGGACCCTGTGGGTCATGGGTGATCATCGCTCCCAGTCCCGGGACTCCCGGGACCACCTGGGGGAGCCGGGCGGGGGGATGGTGCCGGTGGAGAGGGTGATCGGGCGGGCCGACTGGATCGGCTGGCCGCTCTCGCGTTGGGGCGCCGCGGGGCCCGCGGGCGGCGGACATGGGTAGCCGGCGACGACGCGGCCGCGGTCGCCGGGAGCCCGAGCATTGGGTGGAGGCGCCGTCGAGGCCCGCCCCGGCACGAGGGCCGGTGCCCACGACGCCCGTGCGCGAGCCCGACGGGGGCAGCCGCGCCGACCGCCGCCGGCTGGCGCGGCGGGTCAAGAGACGCAGACGGACCCGACGGGTCGGCGAGGTGCCGCTGCTCGTCGTGGTGGCCCTGTTCATCGCGCTGCTCCTCAAGACCTTCCTCGTACAGGCCTTCTTCATCCCCTCCGGCTCGATGGAGCAGACGATCCGGATCGGCGACCGGGTCCTGGTCGACAAGCTGACGCCGTGGTTCGGCTCCAAGGTCGAGCGGGGCGACGTCGTCGTTTTCAAGGACCCCGGCGGGTGGCTCAAGGGAGAGGCCACCCGGCCGCCCAAGGACCCCGTCGTGGTCAAGCAGGTCAAGGAGGTCCTGACCTTCATCGGACTGCTGCCCTCCGCCGATGAACAGGACCTGATCAAGCGGGTCATCGGCGTCGGCGGGGACACGGTCACCTGCTGTGATGCCAAGGGGCGGATCACCGTCAACGGCGCGCCGCTCGACGAGCCGTACGTGAACCCGGGCAACGCCCCCTCGGAGATCCGCTTCACGGTCCGGGTGCCGGAGGGCCGGCTGTTCGTGATGGGCGACCACCGCGCGAATTCCGCCGATTCCCGCTTCCACCTCGACGAGGGCTTCGGGGGCACCATCGCCGAGGAGGGGGTCGTCGGGGAAGCCGTGGTGATCGCCTGGCCGTACGACCACTGGCGCAGGCTGGAGCAGCCGGCGACCTTCCTCACGGTCCCCGATCAGGCACGACGCGGACGGCGCGGGCCACGTGGGCGTCGTCGGGGTACGTCGGTCGCATAGTGTGTCCTCGGTCTCCCGAGCCTTAGGGAACTCCCGCTCGTTAGGGGAGGGGAGGGCCCGTTCCCGATCCGGCACGGGCGGCGATTTCCGATGTGAGGGAGTGGATGTGGGGGATGTGGCGGTAGGCGCACGATCCGGACGCGACGAGGGCGAGGAGCGGCCGGACGACGCCGTGGGGAGCGATGCCGAGTTCGCGAAGGACGACGCGGAGGACGAGGGCGCCGAAGCGCGCCCGCAGCGTTCGTTCTGGAAGGAGCTTCCGCTCCTCATCGGTATCGCCCTGCTGCTGGCCCTGCTGATCAAGACCTTCCTGGTGCAGGCGTTCTCGATCCCGTCCGACTCGATGCAGAACACCCTGCAGCGGGGCGACCGGGTACTGGTGGACAAGCTGACCCCGTGGTTCGGCTCGGAGCCCGAGCGCGGTGAGGTCGTCGTCTTCCACGACCCCGCGAACTGGCTGTCCGGTGAGGCCACCCCGGAGCCCAACTTCATGCAGCAGGTGCTCAGCAAGATCGGCTTGATGCCGTCCGCGGACGAGAAGGACCTGATCAAGCGGACCATCGCCATCGGCGGGGACACGGTCGAGTGCAAGAAGGGGGGGCCTGTCGTCGTCAACGGCAAGGAGTTGGACGAGCCGTACATCTTCCCCGGCAACACCCCTTGTGACGACTTCCCGTTCGGCCCCCTCGTCGTCCCGAAGGGCTCGATCTGGGTCATGGGCGACCACCGGCAGAACTCCCAGGACTCCCGCTACCACCAGCAGGACTCGACGCGCGGGTTCGTTCCGGTCAAGGACGTCGTCGGGCGGGCCGTGGTCGTGGCGTGGCCGGTCACGCGCTGGTCCACCCTCCCGGTTCCGGACACCTTCGACCAGCCGGGCATCGGCGACCAGGCAAAGGCGACGGCCCTCGGCCTCGGGGCCGCCGGTCTCGCGCCCGTCGGGCTCGGCCCGGCGGCGTTGGGGCTCACCGGCGCGGTTCCGCTGGTCATGTGGCGTCGACGGAGGCTGACCAAGGGCCGTACCGCCCGGTAGGGTGCCGCCCAGGTCACCGATCTCCGAAGTGTGGGGGCGCTGGAATGGGCGGAACACAAGACATGAGCGGTGGCAGCGATGGCCGCGGCGGTCTCGGCAACGTGTTGTCGGGAATCGCCGTGGCCATCGGCTTCGTGCTCTTCCTGGGCGGCTTCGTCTGGGGGGCCGTGATCTACCAGCCGTACACGGTGCCGACCGACTCGATGGTGCCCACCGTGCGTCCGGGGGACCGGGTGCTCGCGCAGCGGATCGACGGCGGCGAGGTGCGGCGCGGAGACGTGGTGATCTTCACCGACTCGCTGTGGAGCGACACCCCCATGGTCAAGCGCGTCGTCGGCATCGGCGGCGACACCGTGAAGTGCTGCGGCGCGGGCGGCCGGCTCACCGTGAACGGCCGGGAGCTGGACGAGCCGTACATCGACGACGCGAAGCCCGCCGGGGCCCTCGACGGCATGGCCCCGGCGGGCAGGGCGGCCTCCGACACCCCGTTCGAGGTGACGGTCCCCGAGGGCAACCTCTTCCTGCTGGGCGACCGGCGGGCCGGCTCGCTGGACTCCCGCGCACACCTCCAGGAGGCCGGTCAGGGCACGGTGCCCCGCTCGGCGGTCAACGGCCGGGTGGACGCGCGGGCGTGGCCCTCCATGACGATGCTGGAACGGCCGGCGGCGTACCGGCCCCTGGCCGGCGGCGTGTCGTCGCCCGGGCCGCTGCGGCTCCAGGTGATCGCCATCGTGATCGGCGCCGCCCTCGTGGTGGTGGGCGCCGCGTACGGGCCCCTCGCACGGGTCCTCGGGCGCGGGCGACGGGAGCGGTCCGATGCCCGCTGAGCAGGCCGAAGGCCCGCGCAAGGTGGCGCGGGTGATCCTGCTCGACCCCGAGGACCGGATCCTGCTGCTGCACGGCTTCGAACCGGACGATCCGTCGGACGACTGGTGGTTCACCCCGGGCGGGGGCCTGGAGGGGGCGGAGAGCCGGGAGGAGGCCGCGCTGCGGGAGCTCGCCGAGGAGACCGGGATCACCGAGGTGGACCTGGGGCCGGTGCTGTGGCGACGCCACTGCGCGTTCCCCTTCGACGGGCGGCGCTGGGAACAGGACGAGTGGTACTTCCTCGCCCGGACCACCCGGACGGACACCGACATGAGCGGGCTCACCGAACTGGAGCGCCGCAGCGTGATCGAGGCCAGGTGGTGGACCTCCGAGGAACTTCTCGCGGCACGTGAGACGGTGTACCCGACCAGACTCGCCGAGCTGCTCCGTAGGCTGCTCGACGACGGTCCTCCGGGTACGCCGGTGGTCCTGGCCCCGGAAATCGTTTAGGGGCGCGGGGGCCTGGCGCACAATAGGGGGACGCACGGCTGAAGGGGAACATGCCATGAGCGCCGAGGACCTCGAGAAGTACGAGACCGAGATGGAGCTGAAGCTCTATCGGGAGTACCGCGACGTCGTCGGGCTGTTCAAGTACGTGATCGAGACGGAACGCCGTTTCTACCTCACCAATGACTACGAGATGCAGGTGCACTCGGTTCAGGGGGAGGTCTTCTTCGAGGTCTCGATGGCCGACGCCTGGGTCTGGGACATGTACCGGCCGGCTCGCTTCGTGAAGCAGGTACGGGTGCTGACCTTCAAGGACGTGAACATCGAGGAGCTCAACAAGAGCGACCTCGAACTCCCGGGCAGCTGACGGGCGCCCCGTCACCCCTGTGGGTGGCGGGGTTCTCCACAATCCCCCGGTTGTCCACCAAGATCCACTCGGTGGGCGGGGACGCGGGATCGTCGGTGCCGGAGGTGGTGCCGGATGAACGCGAAGAGCGTGGCACAGCAGGCATTGGGGCGGTACGGCGAGGAGCTGGCGGTGCGCCGGCTGGCCGAGGCCGGGATGACGGTGATCGCGCGGAACTGGCGATGCCGCAGCGGGGAGATCGACATCGTCGCGCGGGACGGCGACGCCCTCGTCGTGTGCGAGGTCAAGACACGCAGGGCCGGACCGCCCGAACACCCCCCTTTCGAACACCCCATGGCCGCCGTGCGGCCGGGCAAGGCCGAACGGCTCCGACGGCTCGCCGGGCGCTGGCTCGCCGACCACGGCGGACCGCCTCCGGGCGGTGTGCGGATCGATCTGGTCGGTGTCCTGCTGCCGAGGCGCGGCGCGCCCGTGGTGGAGCACGTCAGGGGGGTGGCCTGATGGGATTCGCACGGGCCTGCTCGGTCGCCCTGGTGGGCGTCGAGGGCGTGGTCGTCGAGGTCCAGGCCGACCTGGAACCGGGGGTCGCGGCCTTCACCCTCGTCGGGCTGCCCGACAAGACCCTGGTGGAGAGCCGCGACCGGGTGCGGGCCGCGGTCGTGAACTCCGGGGCTCAGTGGCCCCAGAAGAAGCTCACGGTCGGACTCAGTCCGGCCTCCGTGCCCAAGTCGGGAGCGGGCTTCGACCTCGCCGTGGCGGCGGCCGTCCTCGGCGCCGCCGAGGTGATCGAACCGGAGGTGATCGCCGACCTCGTCCTCATCGGGGAACTGGGGCTCGACGGCCGGGTGCGACCGGTCCGCGGGATCCTTCCGGCCGTGCTCGCCGCCGCCGAGGCCGGATACCGGCAGGTGGTGGTGCCCCGACAATGCGCGGCCGAGGCCATGCTCGTCCCGGACGTCTCCGTCCTCGGCGTCAGCAGCCTGCGCCAACTGATCGCCGTGCTCACCGACGGGGAGGTGCCCGAGGAGGAGCCGGAACCGGCCGGTCGGCCCGATCCGATGCTGGCCGGGTTGCTCGTGCCGGGCGCGGGGCTCGGCAGCGGGATCTCCCGCGCCGGCGGGGACGGCTCCGATCATCCCGACCTGGCGGACGTCGCCGGACAGCACGCCGCCCGTCGGGCCCTGGAGGTGGCGGCCTCCGGGGGACACCACCTGTTCCTCAGCGGACCCCCGGGCGCGGGCAAGACGATGCTCGCCGAGCGGCTGCCCTGGATCCTGCCGCCGCTCACCCGACAGGACTCCCTGGAGGTGACGGCCGTCCACTCGGTCGCGGGAATCCTCCCGCCCGGCGAACCGCTCGTCGCCAGGCCCCCGTACTGCGCGCCCCACCACTCCGCGACCATGCAGTCGTTGGTCGGCGGCGGGGCCGGGGTGCCCAGGCCCGGGGCGGTGTCCCTGGCCCACCGGGGGGTGCTCTTCCTGGACGAGGCCGCCGAGTTCGGGGTCAAGGCGCTCGACGCCCTGCGGCAGCCGCTGGAGGCCGGGCACGTGGTCATCGCCAGGGCCGCCGGAGTGGTAAGGCTGCCGGCCGGGTTCCTGATGGTGCTCGCGGCCAACCCGTGCCCCTGCGGGCGGCACACCGTGCGCGGGGGCGGCTGCGAATGCCCGTCCTCGGTGATCCGGCGCTACCAGGCCAGGCTCTCCGGACCCCTGCTCGACCGGGTGGACCTGCGGGTCGAGGTCGAGCCCGTCAGCCGCCGCGACCTCCTGGGCGGGGCGGGCCGGGGCGAGTCCAGCGCGGTGGTCGCCGCCCGGGTCGGGGAGGCCCGGGACCGCGCCGCCACCCGGCTCGCGCAGACCCCGTGGCGGCTCAACTCCGAGGTCCCCGGTCACCAGCTCCGCACCCGCTGGCAGGCGGCGCCGGGCGCGCTGGTCCAGGCCGAGCAGGACCTGGAACGCGGCCTGTTGACGGCGCGGGGGCTGGACCGGGTGCTCCGGGTCGCCTGGACCGTCGCCGACCTGCGGGGTCGGGACCGCCCCGAGGCGCCGGACGTGGCCGTCGCGCTGGAACTGCGTACCGGGATCGCCCGCGGGGCCACGCGGATCGTGGGGGCGGCGGGGGTCGCGTCATGACCGGGGAGACGGAAGCCGAGGCGGAGATGTCGGCGCGGGCCGCCCTGACCCGGGTCCTGGAACCGGGCGACGCGCACGGCGGGCGCCTGCTCCGGGAGCTGGGCGCCGTGGAACTCATGCGGCGGCTCACCGACCCCGAGCCGGGAACCTGGGCGCCGGCCGGGGTGGGGCCCGAGCGGCTCGCCGGATACCGCGGACGGGCCGCCCTGGCCGACCCCCTGCGGGACCTGGAGACCGCAGCCGAGGCGGGCGTGCGGTTCGTCTGCCCGGGGTCGGCGCAGTGGCCGACCCAACTGGACGACCTCGGCGACGCGCGGCCCGTGGGGCTCTGGCTCCGGGGCGGGCCGGACCTGCGGACCTGGGCGCTGCGCTCCGTCGCCGTGGTCGGGGCCCGCGCGTGCACCCCGTACGGGGCCCACATGGCGCAGACCCTGGCGGCAGGGCTCGCCGAGCGCGGCTGGGTCGTCGTCTCCGGAGCCGCGTACGGCATCGACGGCGCGGCCCATCGCGGCGCCCTCGCCTCGGGCGGGGCCACGGCCGCGGTGCTGGCCTGCGGGGTGGACGTGGCGTACCCGAAGGGGCACGCCGGGCTCCTCGGCCGGATCGCCGGCCAGGGGCTGATCCTGGGAGAGCTGCCGCCCGGCAGCCATCCCACCCCGAGCAGGTTCGTGTTGCGCAACCGGGTCATCGCCGCCCTCACACGGGGCACGGTCGTCATCGAGGCGGCCCACCGCAGCGGCTCGCTGGTCACCGCCCGACGGGCCCAGGCACTCGGCCGGTTCACCATGGGCACCCCCGGCCCGGCCACCAGTGGACTCTCCGCCGGCGTCCACGAACTCCTGCGCGGCGAGGCGGTGCTCGTCACCGACGCCGCGGAGGTGATCGAGCTGGTCGGCGGCATGGGGGAGCTGGCTCCCGAGCGGCGCGGGCCCGTGCTCGCCCGGGACCTGTTGGACCCGGCCGCGGCGCGGGTGCTCGAAGCCCTGCCGGCGGACCGGCCCGTGCCGGCGGAGGAGGTCGCCGTCGCCGCGGGCGTCGGCACCGATGAAGTCATCGGCAGACTGTACGAACTTCACTCTCTGGGGTTCGTCGAACGGCAGGGCGACGGCTGGCAGTTGACCATGCGGAGGTCGAGAGGAGGCGCACAAACCGACGCCACCCGGCGAGGCGGTCGTTGACCTGGGGCGTTCCGGTGAAAGAGTGAAGCCGATGAGAGATGCGGTGTTCCGGTTGGCAGTCGTCGGGACCGTGCGCGAGGCGCCGGTCCGGAGCCGCCCGTGCCGGTCGGGGCGCCCCGACGGCGGCGCGGGATCCCGTACTCTTCGCGCACCGCGACACTTCCGTCACGCTACGCTCCCAACGAATCCGGCTCCGGCAAAGGCGAAGCATGCCCCAGCACACCTCAGGGTCTGACCGCGCTGCGGTGCCCCCCGCTGCCCGCGGCAGCGTGCGGTCCACCGCGCCCTCGTCCCTGGAGGTGCTGTGGCGCTCGTACAAGGACTCCGGTGACGAGCGACTGCGGGAGCAGTTGATCCTGCACTACTCGCCGCTGGTCAAGTACGTCGCGGGCCGGGTCAGCGTGGGCCTGCCGCCCAATGTGGAACAGGCCGACTTCGTCTCCTCGGGAGTCTTCGGACTGATCGACGCCATCGAGAAGTTCGACATCGAACGGGCCATCAAGTTCGAGACCTACGCCATCACCCGTATCCGCGGCGCGATGATCGACGAACTCCGGGCCCTCGACTGGATCCCGCGTTCCGTCCGGCAGAAGGCGCGGGCCGTCGAGCGGGCCTACGCCACGCTGGAGGCCCAGCTGCGGCGCACCCCGACCGAACACGAGGTCGCGGGAGAGATGGGCATCGTGGTCGAGGAACTCCACACGGTCTTCAGCCAGTTGTCCCTCGCCAACGTGGTCGCCCTGGAGGAACTCCTGCACGTGGGCGGGGAGGGCGGCGACCGGCTCTCCCTGATGGACACCCTGGAGGACCACGCCGCGGACAACCCGGTCGCTGTCGCCGAGGACCGCGAACTGCGCAGGCTGCTGGCCAGGGCCATCAACACCCTCCCGGACCGGGAGAAGACCGTCGTGACCCTCTACTACTACGAGGGCCTCACGCTCGCGGAGATCGGCAACGTGCTGGGCGTCACCGAGAGTCGGGTCAGTCAAATCCACACCAAGTCGGTCCTCCAGCTTCGGGCGAAGCTGGCGGATGTGGGGCGCTGACGGGGCCGGCCCTTGCGGGACGTCCGTAGAGTGGTCGTGTGCCCAGGATTCGAGCGGCCTCCGTGGCCGAGCACCGGTCGATGCAGCGCGGCGCCCTGTTGGACGCCGCGCGTTCCCTGCTGTCCGAAGGCGGTACGGAGGCGCTGACCTTCCCCGCTCTGGCGGAGCGGACCGGCCTCGCCCGGTCGTCCGTCTATGAGTACTTTCGGTCGCGCGCGGCCGTCGTCGAAGAGCTGTGCGCGGTGGACTTCCCCGTCTGGGCCGCCGAGATCGAGGCGGCCATGGCTTCCGCCGAGTCGCCGGAGGCCAAGATCGAGGCCTACGTCCGCAGCCAGCTGGGGCTCGTGGGCGACCGGCGCCACCGCGCGGTCGTCGCGATCTCGGCCAGTGAGCTGGACGCCGGCGCGCGGGAGAAGATCCGCGCCGCGCACGGCGGGCTGGTGGCGATGATCGTCGAGGCGCTCGCGGGCCTCGGGCACGCCGAACCGCGCCTCGCGGCGATGCTGCTCCAGGGCGTCGTGGACGCGGCCGTCCGGCGGATCGAGCTGGGCGCCGCGGAGGATCCGGTCGTGATCACGGACGCCGCCGTCGCCATGGCGCTGCGGGGCGTCCGGGGCTGACCCTCGGGGCGCGCGGGCCCCCGCTCACGGCCGGCGCGTCACGGCCCACCGGGATCGGGAAGCAGCCGGGGAGTCGGCCGGGGGAGCAGCCCCAGCGGGTTGAGGTAGGTCTCGCCGGCCAGGAGACCCCAGTGCAGGCAGGGAAGCGGACAGTGGGCGCCCTCGGTGAGGACCGCCACCACCTGCCCCGCCGCGACCTCCTCCCCCTCGACGACGAGCGGGCGGACCGGCTCGTACGTCGTGCGCAGCCCGCCCGGGAGGGTGAGCGAGAGGACGCCTCGCCCCGCCACCGGCCCGGCGTGGTGGACCCGGCCAGGACCCGGGGCCCTGATCTCCGTGCCCACCGGCGCCGCCAGGTCCACGCCCCGGTGTCCGGCGGCGTACGGGGTCGGGGGTGGGTCCCACCATCGGGCCACGATCAGCGGGGGCGGCAGCGGGCGCACTCCCGGGGTGAAGGCCTGGGACAGCGCGAGCAGCAGTGTGAACAGCAGTGTCGTCATACGGGCCAGCGTGCCGGGCGGCGTCGGACCTTGCCGGAGCCTGTGGACGGCCGGGTCGGTGTGGACAAACGCGTCACCCGGCATACCGCCGGGTCCCGTACACTTCTTGTGGCGATCCGGGTCACCGGGTCGACTTCGCACGCCCCAGCACCGGCCGGTCAGGCCACGTGAAAGCGTCTCTCGGTCCCCTCTCAGGGGGCAGGGCGCGGCGGGGCGTCAGGAACCAAACCGAGAAAACAAGGAGATGGCCATGGCCGTCGTAACGATGCGGGAGCTGCTGGAAAGCGGCGTCCACTTCGGTCACCAGACCCGCCGCTGGAACCCGAAGATGAAGCGCTTCATCTTCACGGAGCGCAACGGCATCTACATCATCGACCTGCTCCAGTCGCTGTCGTACATCGACCGCGCCTACGAGTTCGTGAAGGAGACCGTCGCGCACGGTGGCTCCATCATGTTCGTCGGTACCAAGAAGCAGGCTCAGGAAGCCATCGCCGAGCAGGCGACGCGCGTCGGCATGCCGTACGTCAACCAGCGGTGGCTGGGTGGCATGCTCACCAACTTCTCGACCGTCTACAAGCGCCTTCAGCGTCTGAAGGAGCTTGAGGCGATCGACTTCGAGGACGTCGCCGCCTCGGGTCTCACCAAGAAGGAGCTCCTGGTCCTCTCTCGCGAGAAGATCAAGCTGGAGAAGACCCTCGGTGGTATCCGCGAGATGTCGAAGGTTCCCAGCGCCGTCTGGATCGTCGACACCAAGAAGGAGCACATCGCCGTCGGTGAGGCGCGCAAGCTCCACATCCCGGTCGTCGCGATCCTCGACACCAACTGCGACCCCGACGAGGTCGACTACAAGATCCCGGGCAACGACGACGCGATCCGCTCCGTCACCCTGCTCACCCGCGTGATCGCCGACGCCGTCGCCGAGGGCCTCATCGCCCGCTCCGGCGCTGCGACCGGCGACTCGAAGCCGGGCGAGAAGGCCGCCGCCGAGCCGCTCGCCGAGTGGGAGCGCGACCTCCTCGAGGGCGAGAAGAAGGCTGACGACGCCGAGGCCGCTCCGGCCGAGGCCGCTGCCGAGGCCCCCGCCGCCGAGGCCGTCGAGGCTCCGGCCGCCGAGGCCGCGGACGCCGAGGCTGCCGAGGCTCCGGCCGCCGAGGCTGTCGAGGCTCCGGCCGCCGACGCCGAGCAGGCCTGACCCACTGAGAGCGCCCGGCGTTCACGCGCCGGGCACTCGCAGCACGGACGATGACGGCGGGGGAGCCGCGCCACAAGCGCGACTCCTCCGCCGTTCACCCGTAGATCTACGACTTCGAGAGAGAATCACAGACTCATGGCGAACTACACCGCCGCTGACGTCAAGAAGCTCCGCGAGCTCACCGGCGTCGGCATGATGGACTGCAAGAACGCACTGGTCGAGTCCGACGGCGACGTCGACAAGGCCATCGAGGCGCTCCGCATCAAGGGTCAGAAGGGCGTCGCCAAGCGCGAGGGCCGTTCTGCCGAGAACGGTGCCGTCGCCTCCCTGATCGCCGACGACAACACCTCCGGTGTCCTCGTCGAGCTGAAGTGCGAGACGGACTTCGTCGCCAAGGGCGACAAGTTCCAGGCCGTCACCAACGAGCTGGCCGCCCACATCGCCGCGACGTCCCCGGCCGACCTCGAGGCGCTGCTCGCGTCCGAGATCGCTCCCGGCAAGACCGTCCAGGCGTTCGTGGACGAGGCCAACGCCAACCTCGGCGAGAAGATCGTCCTGGACCGCTTCGCGCAGTTCACCGGCGGTTACGTCTCGGCGTACATGCACCGCACGATGCCCGACCTGCCGTTCCAGATCGGCGTCCTGGTCGAGCTCGACAAGGAGAACGCCGAGGTCGCTCGCGGCGTCGCGCAGCACATCGCCGCGTTCGCCCCGCAGTACCTCGCCAAGGAAGACGTGCCGGCCGAGAAGGTCGAGTCGGAGCGTCGCGTCGCCGAGGAGATCACCCGCGCGGAGGGCAAGCCCGAGGCTGCCATCGCCAAGATCGTCGAGGGTCGCGTCAACGGCTTCTTCAAGGAAGCCACCCTGCTCGGCCAGCCGTACGCGCTGGACAACAAGAAGTCCGTCCAGAAGGTTCTGGACGAGGCCGGTGTCACCCTGGTGCGCTTCAGCCGCATCAAGGTCGGCATCTGAGTCCGTCCGTACGCGACGGACACCGGACCCCGGTAGGGTCTGAAGCAGTCGTCCACGCTTGCGCAGGACGACCGCAGATCTGACGAGGAGGCCATTGCCGTAGAGGGAACCGCGAGGACCCACCGGCAATGGCCTTCTTCGTATGTGCACGAGGAGATCTCCATGAATCAGGGCGTGGACACCCACACCGCTTCCGACGACAAGAGCGACCACGAGAAGAAGGGCCGGCGCTTCATGCTGAAGCTGTCGGGTGAAGCCTTCTCCGGCGGCGGCGGACTGGGCGTCGACCCTGACGTCGTGCACGCCATCGCCCGCGAGATCGCGGCCGTTGTCCGAGACGGCGCGGAGATCGCGATCGTCATCGGCGGCGGCAACTTCTTCCGCGGCGCCGAGCTGCAGCAGCGTGGCATGGACCGTGCGCGGTCCGACTACATGGGCATGCTCGGCACCGTCATGAACTGCCTCGCCCTCCAGGACTTCCTGGAGAAGGAAGGCATCGACAGCCGCGTCCAGACCGCCATCACCATGGGCCAGGTCGCCGAGCCGTACATCCCGCTGCGTGCCGTGAGGCACCTGGAGAAGGGGCGCGTCGTCATCTTCGGCGCCGGCATGGGCATGCCGTACTTCTCCACCGACACCACGGCGGCCCAGCGCGCCCTGGAGATCGACGCCGAAGCCCTGCTCATGGGCAAGAACGGTGTCGACGGGGTCTACGACTCCGACCCGAAGGCCAACCCGGACGCGGTGAAGTTCGACGCGCTGGAGTACAGCGAGGTGCTGTCCCGGGACCTCAAGGTCGCCGACGCCACGGCCATCACGCTCTGCCGCGACAACAAGCTGCCGATCCTGGTCTTCGAACTGCTCGCCGAGGGCAATATCGCCCGCGCCGTCAAGGGTGAGAAGATCGGCACGCTCGTGAGCGACCAGGGCACCCGGGCCTGACCTCCGCATCGCCGGTCCACGCACGCCGCGGACCGGCCCGCCCCGCCCGCCTGAACCATCCATATCTGACATGCAGGAGCACGTGGTGATCGAAGAAATCCTCCTCGAGGCCGAGGAGAAGATGGAGAAGGCCGTCGTCGTCGCCAAGGAAGACTTCGCCGCGATTCGCACGGGACGTGCGCACCCGGCGATGTTCAACAAGATCGTGGCGGAGTACTACGGCGCCATCACGCCCATCAACCAGCTCGCCTCCTTCGCCGTGCCCGAGCCGCGCATGGCGGTCGTGACGCCCTTCGACGCGTCCGCGCTGCGCAACATCGAGCAGGCCATCCGCGACTCGGACCTCGGGGTCAACCCGAGCAACGACGGCCGCATCATCCGGGTGACCTTCCCCGAGCTGACGCAGGAGCGCCGCAAGGAGTACGTCAAGGTCGCGCGCACCAAGGCCGAGGACTCCAAGGTCTCCATCCGCGCCGTCCGCCGCAAGGCCAAGGACGCCCTCGACAAGCTCGTCAAGGACAAGGAAGCCGGCGAGGACGAGGTGCGTCGCGCCGAGAAGGAGCTCGACGACACCACCGCGAAGTACGTCGCGCAGGTGGACGAGCTGCTGAAGCACAAGGAAGCCGAGCTCCTCGAAGTCTGATGAACGACTCTTCCTGGCAGCCGGAGCCGGTTCCGGCGGGTCCCGCATACGATGCGCAGGCGGGCCCGCAGACTCGGCCCATGCCCATCGTGCCCGATGCCGCCGGCCGTGACTTCGACGACCGGGAAGCACGCGATCGGGGGGCCGCCGCCGCAGGCGGCCCCCTCTTCCGCGACGAGACGCCGCCGCAGGAGCCCATGCCCAGCCCCCCGCCTCCGCCCTCGCAGGCACCGCAGGACCCCTCGCCCCCACCGCCGAAGAAGCGTGCGGGGCGGGATCTGCGTGCCGCCATAGGGGTCGGCGTCGGCCTCGGTGCGGTGATCTTCGCTTCCCTCTTCATCGTCAAGGCGGTCTTCGTCGGCGTCGTCGTCGTCGCGGTCGTCGTGGGGCTGTGGGAGCTCACCTCCCGGCTCCAGGAGAAGAAGGGCATCAAGGCGCCGCTCGTCCCGCTCGCGGTCGGTGGCGCCGCCATGATCATCGCTGGGTACGTCCGGGGGGCCGAGGGAGCCTGGGTCGCCATGGCCCTGACCGCCCTCGCGGTCCTGGTCTGGCGGATGACCGAGCCGCCCGAGGACTACCTCAAGGACGTCACGGCGGGTGTCTTCGCCGCGTTCTACGTGCCTTTCCTGGCGACCTTCGTCACGATGCTGCTCGCCGCCGACGACGGTCCGCAGCGGGTGGTGACGTTCCTGGTCCTGACCGTGGTCAGTGACACCGGGGCCTACGCGGTGGGCTGGCGCTTCGGCAAGACCAAGCTCGCGCCGCGCATCAGCCCCGGCAAGACCCGCGAGGGGCTGTTCGGGGCGGTGGCCTTCGCCATGGCGGCCGGCGCGCTGTGCATGGAGTTCCTGGTCGACGGCGGGATCTGGTGGCAGGGCCTGCTGCTGGGGCTGGCCGTCGCGGTCAGTGCCACGCTGGGCGACCTCGGCGAGTCGATGATCAAGCGGGACCTGGGCATCAAGGACATGGGGACCCTGCTTCCCGGTCACGGCGGGATCATGGACCGGCTCGACTCGCTGCTGCCGACCGCTCCGGTGGTGTGGCTGCTGCTGGCCGCTTTCGTCGGCACCGGCTGACACCGGCCTCCGGTTACTCTTGAAAGGCGTGCTGCTTCTGCGGCGCGCCTTTCGTCTTACGAGGAGTACCTGCCATGGCCCGCCCTGTTCCGGGAGAGCTCACTTTCGTCGCCCCTCGCGGGGTGAAGAAGCCGCCCCGGCACCTCGCCGACATGACCCCGGCCGAGCGCCGCGAGGCGGTCGCCGCGATCGGTGAGAAGCCGTTCCGGGCCAAGCAGCTCTCCCAGCACTACTTCGCGCGGTACGCGCACGACCCGGCGGAGTGGACGGACATCCCGGCCGCCTCGCGGGAGAAGCTTCAGCAGGAGCTGCTGCCGGACCTGATGAACGTCTTGCGGCACATCTCGTGCGATGACGACACCACGCGCAAGACCCTGTGGAAGCTGCACGACGGCACGCTCGTCGAGTCCGTGCTGATGCGCTACCCGGACCGGGTCACCATGTGCATCTCCTCGCAGGCGGGCTGCGGGATGAACTGCCCGTTCTGCGCCACCGGCCAGGCGGGACTGGACCGCAACCTGTCCACCGCCGAGATCGTGCACCAGATCGTGGACGGCATGCGCGCGCTGCGCGACGGCGAGGTCCCCGGCGGGCCGGCCCGGCTGTCCAACATCGTCTTCATGGGCATGGGCGAGCCGCTGGCCAACTACAACCGGGTCGTCGGCGCCATCCGCCGGCTGACCGACCCGGAGCCCGACGGTCTGGGGCTGTCCCAGCGCGGCATCACCGTCTCCACCGTCGGTCTGGTCCCGGCCATGCTGCGCTTCGCCGACGAGGGCTTCAAGTGCCGTCTCGCCGTGTCGCTGCACGCTCCGGACGACGAGCTGCGCGACACCCTCGTCCCCGTGAACACCCGCTGGAACGTCCGCGAGGTGCTGGGCGCGGCGTGGGAGTACGCGGAGAAGTCCGGCCGTCGCATCTCCATCGAGTACGCCCTGATCCGCGACATCAACGACCAGGCCTGGCGTGGTGACCTGCTCGGCAAGCTCCTCAAGGGCAAGCGCGTACACGTCAACCTGATCCCGCTGAACCCGACGCCCGGCTCGAAGTGGACGGCCTCGCGTCCCGAGGACGAGAAGGCCTTCGTGGAGGCCATCGCCCGCCACGGCGTGCCGGTGACCGTACGGGACACCCGCGGTCAGGAGATCGACGGCGCGTGCGGCCAGCTGGCCGCCTCGGAGCGCTAGGTTCCGTTTCCGGTCGGTCACATTCGGCCACCGGGGTACTCTGTGGCCGAACAAATTTCATATTCCGACAGGGGAGCGCCACAGCGCTGAGAGTGCGGTAACCGTCACCGCAGACCCTCTGAACCTCGCCCCGGTCATTCGGGGTAGGAAGTTCGGTCACCACTCAAGCTGTTGCGCCCTGCCCGGCGTCCGCTCCACAGAGCGCCGGGCAGGGCCGCGTCTTCTCCTGGACATCCCAGGAGGAATTCACCAGTGAGCACCACCAGGAAGTACGCGGGCCTCGCGCTCGTGGCCGCGCTCGGCGTCGCCGGCCTCAGCGCCTGCGGCGACGGCGGGACCAAGGACAAGCCGGCGGCGGGCGCGAGCGACGCCCCGAAGTCCAAGACCGTCACGCTCGTCTCCCACGACTCCTTCAACGTCAGCGACGCGGTCCTCAAGGAGTTCGAGCAGCAGAGCGGCTACACGGTCAAGAAGCTGAAGTCCGGGGACGCCGGCGCCGCCCTGAACCAGGAGATCCTCACGAAGGGCTCCCCGCGCGGCGACGTCTTCTTCGGCGTGGACAACACCCTCCTGTCGCGGGCCCTCGACAACGGCATCTTCACCCCGTACGAGGCCAAGGGCCTGGCCGAGGTCAAGCCCGAGTTCGTGCTCGACAAGGAGCACCGGGTCACCCCGATCGACTCCGGTGACATCTGCGTCAACTACGACAAGAAGTACTTCGCCGACAAGAAGATCGCCCCGCCGCAGACGCTGGACGACCTGATCAAGCCGGAGTACAAGGACCTGCTGGTCACCGAGAACGCCGCGACCTCCTCGCCCGGTCTCGGATTCCTGCTCGCCTCCGTCGGCAAGTACGGCGAGGACGGCTGGAAGGACTACTGGACCAAGCTGAAGGCCAACGGCGTCGAGGTCGTCGACGGCTGGGAGCAGGCCTACAACGAGCGGTTCTCCGGCTCGGCCGGCGGCAAGAAGGCCAAGGGCGACCGCCCGCTGGTCGTCTCGTACGCCTCCAGCCCGCCGGTCGAGGTGCTGTACGGCGAGCCGAAGCCGGCCGAGGCCCCGACCGGTGTCTCCACCGGTACCTGCTTCCGCCAGATCGAGTTCGCGGGTCTGCTGAAGGGCGCGAAGAACGAGGAGGGGGGCAAGGCCCTCCTCGACTTCCTGATCAGCAAGAAGTTCCAGGAAGACATGCCCCTGAACATGTTCGTGAACCCGGTCGTCAAGAACGCGGCGCTGCCGGAGCTCTTCACGAAGCACGGTGTGGTGATCGAGAAGCCGGAGAACGTCGCGCCGGAGACCATCGCCAAGAACCGTGAGCAGTGGGTCAAGGCATGGTCCTCGCTCGCCGTGAAGTAGGACGGGTGAGCCCGAGGGAGGGGACGCGGGCCACGCTGGTCAGGCTGGGCCTGATGGTGATCCCGCTCGTCTTCTTCGGGCTGTTCTTCGCCTATCCCGTCGCCGCGATCGTCGGGCGCGGGCTGAAGACCGACGACGGGTGGCAGTTCGGCCGGATCGGCGAGGTGCTGGGCCGGCCCGACATCGCCGACGTGCTGTGGTTCACCACCTGGCAGGCGCTCGCGTCGACGGCGCTCACGCTCCTGATCGCGCTCCCCGCCGCGTACGTCTTCGCGCGCTTCGAGTTCCCGGGAAAGCAACTGCTGCGGGCGGTGGTCACGGTTCCGTTCGTGCTGCCGACCGTGGTGGTCGGCACGGCCTTCCTCGCGCTGGTCGGGCGGAACGGACTGCTGGACGAGACCTGGGGTGTTCGACTCGACACCACCGTCTGGGCGATCCTGCTGGCCCACGTCTTCTTCAACTACGCGGTCGTCGTACGGACGGTGGGCGGGCTCTGGGCGCAGCTCGACCCGCGGCAGGAAGAGGCCGCCCGGGTGCTGGGGGCCGGACGGTTCGCGGCCTGGCGGCGGGTGACGCTGCCGGCGCTCGGACCGGCCGTGGCCGCCGCCTCGCTGATGGTCTTCCTGTTCACGTTCACCTCCTTCGGTGTCGTGCAGATCCTGGGCGGGCCGTCCTACGCCACCCTGGAGGTGGAGGTCTACCGGCAGACCGCGCAGTTGCTCGACCTGTCGACGGCCGCCGTGTTGACGATGATCCAGTTCGCCGCCGTCGGACTGATCCTGTGCGTGCACGCCTGGACCGTGCGCAGGCGGGAGACGGCGCTGCGGCTCGTGGACCCGGGTCGGACCGCGCACCGGCCCAAGGGCGTGGCGCAGCGCGCCCTGTTGGGCGGGGTGCTGCTGACCGTGGCGCTGCTGATCGTGCTGCCGCTGGGCGTCCTGGTGGAACGGTCCTTCGACGCCCCCGGCGGGTACGGCCTCGACTTCTACCGGGCGTTGGCGGACGTGGGCGCGGGCGGCGGGACGTTCCTGGTCCCGCCGCTGGAGGCCATCGGGAACTCCCTGCGGTACGCGCTGGCGGCCACCGCCATCGCCCTGCTCATCGGGGGGCTCGCGGCCGCGGCGCTGACCCGGCGCGCGGGTCGCTTCGTACGGGGCTTCGACGCGCTGCTGATGCTGCCGCTCGGGGTGTCCGCCGTGACGGTCGGCTTCGGATTCCTGATCACCCTGGACGAGCCTCCGCTCGACCTGCGCACCTCGTGGATCCTGGTGCCCCTGGCGCAGGCCCTGGTCGGCGTGCCGTTCGTGGTGCGGACGATGCTGCCCGTACTGCGCGCCGTCGACGGACGGTTGCGGGAGGCGGCCGGCGTGCTCGGTGCCTCGCCCCTGCGGGCCTGGCGGGAAGTGGACCTGCCGCTCGTGCGCCGGGCCCTGCTGATCGCGGCCGGTTTCGCCTTCGCCGTGTCGCTCGGCGAGTTCGGGGCGACCGTCTTCATCGCACGGGCCGACAGCCCCACGCTGCCCGTGGCCGTCGCGCGGCTGCTGGGGCGGGCCGGAGAACTGAACTACGGGCAGGCGATGGCCCTGAGCACGATTCTGATGCTGGTGTGCGCGGTGTCCCTGCTGGTGCTGGAGCGGCTGCGACCCGACAAGACCTCGGGAGAGTTCTGATGACGCTGCTTCGGCTGGACGGGGTGTCGGTCCGCTTCGGCGAACGCGACGTCGTGGACGCCGTGGAACTGGAGGTCGCCGAGCACGAGATCGTCTGTGTGCTGGGACCGAGCGGCAGCGGGAAGTCCACGCTGCTGCGGGTGGTCGCCGGACTCCAGCCGGTCTCGGCCGGACGCGTGCTGCTGGACGGCGCGGACCAGGCACCGGTGCCGGTGCACCGGCGCGGGGTGGGCCTGATGTTCCAGGACCACCAACTGTTCCCGCACCGCGACGTGGCCGGCAACGTCGGCTTCGGGCTGCGGATGCGGGGCACCTCGCGGGACGCCCGCGCGGGCCGGGTCGAGGAACTGCTGGACCTGGTCGGGCTTCCCGGAGCCGGGCGTCGCGCCGTCGCGTCGCTGTCGGGCGGCGAACAGCAGCGGGTCGCGCTGGCGAGGGCGCTCGCCCCGTCCCCGCGCCTGCTGATGCTCGACGAACCGCTGGGCCAGTTGGACCGGGGGCTGCGCGAACGGCTGGTGGTGGAACTCCAGGGGCTGTTCTCCGGGCTGGGGACGACCGTCCTGGCGGTCACCCACGACCAGGGGGAGGCCTTCGCGCTGGCCGACCGCGTCGTGGTGATGCGGGACGGGCGGATCGCGCAGGTGGGAACCCCGCTGGAGGTGTGGGAGCGGCCGGCCTCGGAGTTCGTGGCACGGTTCCTCGGCTTCGAGAACGTGGTCCCGGCCACGGTGTCGGGCGGCGCCGCGGCCACCCCCTGGGGCAAGGTCCCGGTGCCGGACGGCTCGCAGGAGGGGGAGCGCCTGCTCCTGGTCCGCGCCGCCGGAGTGACTCTGGCCGCCGAGGGACTGCCGTGCGTCGTGGAGTCGCGGACCTTCCGGGGGACCCACGTGGCACTGCTGTTGCGGCCCGAGTCGGGTCCGCCGCTGGAGGCCGAGTGCGGGCCGGTCGGGGCACCGGTCGTGGGGGACCGCGTCGCGGTGACGTTCACCCCCGGCGAGGTCGTCGTCCTGCCTGCGGAGGACTGATAGGGGCCGATCGGACGCCGACACGACTCCGCCCCCGGCCCCTTCGCCCCGTGAGGGCGGTGGGGCCGAGGGCGGTCGCGCTCCCGGTACGGCGGTGTGGCGGTTACGCGACCGGCACCGGGTCCGGGGACTCCGCCGGAGCCTCGGCTCCGTCGTGATTGCCGTACCAGGCCACCGCCACGGCGCCCGTCACCGCGAGGACGAAGCCCAGCACCGCCAGCCAGGCCAGGCCGGGGCGGGACGCGTCGCCCAGCAGGAGGACGCCGATGGCGCCCGGGAGGACCGTCTCGCCGACCACCAGGGCGGCGGTGGCCCCGTTCACGGACCCGATCTGGAGGGCCACCGTGTGCAGGTACATGCCGCCGACGCCCGCCACGAGGATGGCGTACAGGGCCGGGTCGGAGAGCAGGGCGCCCAAGCCGAACGGCTCGACGCCGTTCAGGATGCGAACGCCCACCCCCAGCGCGCCGAAGGCCAGGCCCGACAGCAGACCGGCCAGGATCGCGGCCCGGCCGCCGAGGAACCGGACCGCCACCGTGCCGCCCACGATGATCAGCAGGGTGATCGCGAGCAGCCACCAGTGCGTGGACATCGGCGCGTGATGGCCGCCCTCGTGTCCCGCGGCCGTCGCCAGCAGCACGAGCGCCGCGCAGACGACGCCGATGGAGGTCCACTCCTTGCGGGTGAGCCGGATGCCCAGCATCTTCACGCTGAGCACGGCGGTGATCACGAGGTTGGCGCTGATCACGGTCTGGGAGAGGAACAGCGGAAGGAGACGCGCCGCGAGCGCGCCCAGGCCGAAGCCCACGAAGTCCAGGATCGTGCCGACGATGAACTCCCAGGTCATCGCCGCCTTCGCGGTCGAGGACAGGTTCGGTCCGCCGTGCGCGGTCACCCCGGCCGCGGCCGGGGACGTCCGGGCCGCCCGGCGCGAGCCGACGGCTTGCAGGACGGATCCCGTGCCGTAGCAGATGGACGCCGCGATGGCGGTCAGCAGGCCTATGAGCACAGAGGGCTCCGTTCACGTCTGGCAGGTTTTGCGGTACCTCTACCAGACGTGCGAAGCGGCCGGGAAGTTGCCTCGTCGGGTCAGCGCATCGAGGCGAGTGCCGCCGGGACCTCGTCCACGGAGTCCACCAGGGCGATCCTCGACTCCATCGACCGGCCGCGCGCCAGTGCCCGGAGCAGCGGCCAGGCCGGCAGGTGCTCCGTCCAGTGGGCGCGGTCGACCAGGACCATCGGGGTCGGTTCGCCGCGCGACTCGTAGTGGTTCGGGGTCGCGTTGTCGAAGATCTCCTGGACGGTTCCCGCGGCGCCCGGGAGGAACACCACGCCCGCGGTGGACCGCGCCAGCAGTCCGTCCTCACGGGTGGCGTTCGCGAAGTACTTGGCGATGTGGCCGGCGAAGGGGTTCGGCGGCTCGTGCCCGTAGAACCAGGTCGGGATCCCCACCGAGTCGCCGCCCTCGGGCCAGCGTTCCCGTACGGCGAAGGCCGCTCTCGCCCAGTCGGACACGGACGGCGTGAAGGAAGGCGCCTTGGCCAACATCTCCAACGCCTCGGGCAGCGCCTCGTCGGGGGCGGGCGCGAGATAGGCGCCGAGGTTCGCGGCCTCCATCGCGCCCGGGCCGCCGCCGGTGGCCACGGTCAGCCCGGACCGGGACAGGGTCCGGCCGAGTTCCGCCGCGCCCAGGTAGTCCGTACCGCCGCGGGCCATGGCGTGGCCGCCCATCACTCCCACCACCCGGGCACCGGCGAGGTGCTCGTCCAGGGCGTCGGAGACGGCGTCGTCGTGGATGGAACGCAGCATCGAGGCGTAGATGTCGCCGTCGGCCTTGGTCTCCTGGAACCAGGCGTACGCCTGGGCGTCAGGGGTGGCCTCGTAGCCCTCCCGCAGGCCGGTGAACAGCTCGTCCGCGGTGTAGAGCAGACCCCGGTAGGGGTTGAACGGCAGGTCCGGCACCGGCGGGAAGACCAGGGCGCCGTCGGCGCGGACCTTCGCGGAGGCGTCGGGCTCCATGGCACAGCCGAGGAACACGGCGGCCGAGGTGTCGGCCGACAGCAGCGCGAACGTCCGCTCCAGCAGGTTGACCGACTGGACCCGGTAGCCGCTCAGGGAACCCCGAGCGGCGACCTGGTCGAATTCGGCGAGCGTCTCGATCTCGATGTCTGGGTTGACCATTCGGCCCACACTAAGGGCTGCGTCAGTCAGCGGGTCAACGCGAGAGACGTCAGTTGCGCCACACCCCAACTGAGGGATACGCATACGGCGAGCAGGGCAGTCGCGCGTACGGTGACGGCCGTACGCAGCACCGTTCCGGGGGTTCCCAGGTCGTTCAGGGTGTCCCGGACGGCGGTGCGGGACTGCCGGGATTCGACCGCTGATGTGAGGAGAGTCGCAGCCGCGCACAGTGCCACGAGCACGGCGGCCGGACCCGTCAGCGGCCCGAGCGGCGGCAGGAAACCCTCGGTGTCGCGCACGGCGAGGGTGGTGAGCCCGGCCGCGCCGATCGCGCACAGCACTCCGAGCGGCCGGCCCAGTCGCGGCGCCTCCTCCTGGAGGCTGCGCCCGGCGAGCAGACGGAGCGCGCCGGGGCGGACGGCCTGCACCAGGGTTCCGCAGGCGAAGGCCACGCCCGGCCCGGCGAGGGCGAGCCCCATCGCGATCAGGGCCCAGCCGGTCGGCACGGCGGCGCTGCCCCGTCCGGCGTAGGTCTCGACGGTCAGGCCGGAAGCGGTGAGGGCGACCCCCCAGGGGACCCCGCTCTGCGGGGACAGCCCGGCCAGCGGCGGACGGGAGCGCAGGGAGAGGGCCACCGCCGCCGAGGCGGCGAGCGGGACCAGGGCCAGCAGGGTCAGGGCGGCCGCCACCGGCAGCGGCTGTTCGGCGTGCAGCAACCGGGCGCCGGCCCCGTCGAACGGCAGGCCGCCGAGGTCGCCCCGCAGGTGCAGGAACGCGGCCAGGGCCACGGCGCTGCCCAGGGCGCAGGCGACGGCGGTGGAGATCGCCGCGACGAGGGTGCGCCGTACGGGACCCAGGCCGACCGCGTCCATTCCCTCCCGGGGCCGGGTCGCGGGGTCGGTCCGCGCCACGGCGACGGCGAACTGCACGGTGACGGCGAGCGGGACGAGCGCCCACAGCAGCCGAGGGAACGATCCGGCGGGACGGGCCAAGGCTCCGGCCAGCACGTACAGCAGCAGGAATCCGGTACCGGCGGCGGCGGTGGCGACGAGCAGCCGGCGCAGCTGGACCAGCGGCCGGGAGCCTCGGGCTAGGCGGAGAGCGAGCACGCGGCCTGGTCCTCCGTGGTGAGCGGGTTGGCGCCGGCAGCGACCGCGGCCGGGCGTCCGTCGAGGAGCTCGATCCGGCGGTCGGCGACGGCGGCGACCTCCTCGTCGTGGGTGGCCAGCAGTACGGAGATCTCGTGCGAGCGGGCCGCCGTGGTCAGGGTGCGCAGGAGCAGGGCGCGTTCGGTGCGGTGCAGGGAGGCGGTCGGCTCGTCGGCGAAGATCACCGTGGGCTCGTTGACCAGGGCTCGGGCCAGGGCGACCCGCTGTGACTCGGCCCGGGTGAGGGCGCCGGGGCGCTTGCGGGCGAAGCCGCCGATGTCGAGGCGGTCCAGCCATTCGCAGGCGGCGCTCTTGGCGGCGCGGTGCGGGGCGCCGGCGAGGAGCAGCGGCAGTGCGGCGTTCTCCCACACCTTGAGTTCGGGCAGCAGCCCCGGCTCGGGGCCGATCCAGCCGAACCGGTCGCGGCGCAGGCGCTCGCGGACCGCGGCTCCCATGGTGTGCACGGGGACGCTGTTGAACCAGACCTCGCCCTGTTCGGGCAGCAGCTGTCCGAACAGGCAGCGCAGCAGGGTGGTCTTGCCGCTTCCGCGGGGGCCGGTCACGGCCAGGATCTCACCTTGACGGACGCCGACGGAGACGCCGATGAGGCCTGGTGAACCGCTGTGGGAGTAGTGCAGGGAGCGCGCCCAGAGCACATCATTGTCTGCCGGAGCCACCATGGCGTACACCTCCGTCCGGGGGAACGAAGCGGAGCCGGTTCGGTCACTGGCGCCGCAATGAGATGTAAAGAGATGAACGTCTTGGATGGTGACAGCACACGGCCCGGACCCCCGCGTTCTCACTCGAACGGGCGATCCGGGCCGTGTGGTTCGGACGATGTACCGCTTGTCGCGGACCTTGCTTACAGCTTGGTCCACGCCTCCTTGAGCACCGAGCGCAGGATGCCCTCGATCTCGTCGAAGGTGCCCTGGTCCGCGATCAGCGGCGGGGCCAGCTGGATGACCGGGTCGCCACGGTCGTCGGCGCGGCAGTACAGGCCGTTCTCGAAGAGCGCCTTGGAGAGGAAGCCGTAGAGCACGCGCTCCGTCTCCTCGTCCGTGAAGGACTCCTTCGTGACCTTGTCCTTGACGAGTTCGATGCCGTAGAAGTATCCGTTGCCGCGGACGTCGCCGACGATCGGCAGGTCGTGCAGCTTCTTCAGCGTCGAGAAGAAGGCGTCCTCGTTGTCCAGCACGTGCTGGTTGAGGCCTTCCTTGTCGAAGATGTCGAGGTTGGCCAGCGCGACGGCCGAGGAGACCGGGTGGCCGCCGAAGGTGTAGCCGTGCAGGAAGGTGTTGTCACCCTTGTAGAACGGCTCCGCGAGGCGGTCCGAGATGATGCAGGCGCCGATCGGGGAGTAGCCCGAGGTCATGCCCTTGGCGCAGGTGATCATGTCCGGGACGTAGTCGAACTTGTCGCAGGCGAACATGGTGCCGAGGCGGCCGAAGGCGCAGATCGTCTCGTCGGAGACGAGCAGGACGTCGTACTCGTCGCAGATCTCGCGGACCCGCTGGAAGTACCCGGGCGGCGGCGGGAAGCAGCCACCGGCGTTCTGCACCGGCTCCAGGAACACGGCGGCGACGGTGTCGGCGCCCTCGAACAGGATCTCCTGCTCGATCTGGTCGGCGCACCAACGGCCGTAGGCCTCCGGGTCGTCGCCGAAGATCGGGGCGCGGTAGATGTTGGTGTTCGGCACCTTGTGCGCGCCGGGGACCAGCGGCTCGAAGGGGGCCTTCAGGGCCGGCAGACCGGTGATGGACAGGGCGCCCTGCGGGGTGCCGTGGTAGGCCACCGCGCGGGAGATCACCTTGTACTTGGTGTGCTTGCCCTGGAGCTTGAAGTACTGCTTGGCCAGCTTCCAGGCGGTCTCGACGGCCTCGCCGCCACCGGTGGTGAAGAAGACCTTGTTCAGGTCGCCCGGGGCGTAGTGGGCGAGGCGCTCGGCGAGCTCGACGGCCTTGGGGTGCGCGTACGACCAGATGGGGAAGAACGCGAGTTGCTGCGCCTGCTTGTAGGCGACCTCGGCCAGTTCCTTGCGGCCGTGACCGGCGTTGACCACGAACAGTCCGGCGAGACCGTCGAGGTAGCGCTTGCCCTTGTCGTCCCAGATGTAGGTGCCCTCGCCCCGGACGATGGTGGGGACGGGGGAGTTCTCGTAGGACGACATGCGGGTGAAGTGCATCCACAGGTGGTCGTACGCGGTCTTGGAGAGGTCCTGGCTCACGGTTATCGGGTTCCCCACATGTAGGTCTGCTTCTTCAGCTTCAGGTAAACGAAGCTTTCGGTTGATCGCACGCCGGGGAGCGCGCGGATCTTCTTGTTGATCGTTTCCAACAGGTGGTCGTCGTCCTCGCAGACGATCTCCACCATCAGGTCGAACGAGCCCGCGGTCATGACCACGTACTCGCACTCGGCCATCGAGGTCAGTGCGTCGGCCACCGGGTCGAGGTCGCCCTCGACGTTGATGCCGACCATTGCCTGGCGCCGCAGGCCCACGGTGAGCGGGTCCGTTACGGCGACGATCTGCATGACGCCCTGGTCGAGCAGCTTCTGTACGCGCTGGCGCACGGCTGCCTCGGACAGGCCGACGGCCTTGCCGATGGCTGCGTAGGGGCGGCGTCCGTCCTCTTGCAGTTGCTCGATGATCGCCAGGGACACAGCATCGACCGAAGGGGACGGTTGTCTGTTCCTGGAATCTGCGCTTCGACTGACCACGACCTCACTGTGCACGAGGAGTCGTCTGTTCCGCAAGCCATAACCGATGAAATTCGTTGTTCGGCGCCTCCGATTGCACGGATTTCGTAGTTGGGGGTGTCCGGCCCTGTCGAAAGCGTCGGCCGAGAGGCTAGGCTTGGGGAATCGTCTCAATCGTTGGACATGTGATCAGGAGAGTGGCTGTAGTGACCACCGAACTGCGTCGTCTGCGCAACTACATCGGCGGGGAGTTCAAGGACGCCGCCGACGGGCGGACCACCGAGGTGGTCAACCCCGCCACCGGCGAGGCGTACGCCACCGCACCCCTGTCCGGCCAGGCCGATGTCGACGCGGCCATGGCCGCCGCCGCCGCGGCCTTCCCGGGCTGGCGCGACACCACCCCCGCGGAGCGGCAGAAGGCCCTGCTCAAGATCGCGGACGCCTTCGAGGCGCGCGCGGACGAGCTCGTCGCCGCCGAGTCGGAGAACACCGGCAAGCCGCTGGGCCTCACGGCCAGCGAGGAGCTGCCGCCGATGGTGGACCAGATCCGCTTCTTCGCGGGTGCGGCCCGACTGCTGGAGGGCCGCTCGGCCGGCGAGTACATGGACGGGATGACCTCGATCGTCCGCCGTGAGCCGGTCGGAGTCTGCGCCCAGGTCGCGCCGTGGAACTACCCGATGATGATGGCCGTGTGGAAGTTCGCCCCGGCCATCGCCGCGGGCAACACCGTGGTGCTCAAGCCCTCGGACACCACCCCGGCCTCCACCGTGCTGATGGCCGAGATCATCGACTCGGTCCTCCCCAAGGGCGTCTTCAACGTCGTATGCGGCGACCGGGAGACCGGCAAGGCCATGGTGGAGCACTCCACCCCGGCCATGGCCTCCATCACCGGCTCCGTACGCGCCGGCATGCAGGTCGCCGAGAGCGCCTCGAAGGACGTCAAGCGCGTCCACCTGGAGCTCGGCGGCAAGGCCCCCGTCGTGGTCTTCGAGGACGCCGACCTGGCCAAGGCCGTCGAGGACATCGCGGTCGCCGGCTACTTCAACGCCGGCCAGGACTGCACCGCCGCCACCCGCGTGCTGGTGCACGAGTCGATCCACGACGAGTTCGTGGCCGCGCTCGCCAAGGCCGCCTCGGACACCAAGACCGGGCAGCCGGACGACGAGGACGTGCTGTACGGGCCGCTCAACAACCCGAACCAGCTCAAGCAGGTCGCCGGCTTCATCGAGCGCCTCCCCGCCCACGCCAAGGTCGAGGCGGGCGGCCACCGGGTCGGCGAGAAGGGCTACTTCTACGCCCCGACCGTGGTGTCCGGCCTGAAGCAGGACGACGAGATCATCCAGAACGAGGTCTTCGGCCCCGTCATCACCGTGCAGTCCTTCACGGACGAGGCCCAGGCCCTGGAGTACGCGAACGGCGTCGAGTTCGCCCTCGCCTCCTCGGTGTGGACCAAGAACCACGGCCGCGCGATGCGCATGTCCAAGAACCTCGACTTCGGCTGCGTGTGGATCAACACCCACATCCCGCTCGTCGCCGAGATGCCCCACGGCGGGTTCAAGAAGTCCGGCTACGGCAAGGACCTCTCCGCCTACGGCTTCGAGGACTACACCCGCATCAAGCACGTCATGACCTCGCTCGACGGCTGACCACTCGCCGCGGCGACCGCACTGATCAGCGCACAGCGCTGAGGGGGCGGGCAGTAGACACGTTGTCTATTGTCCGCCCCTTCGCGTTGCCCGAGGCTGTGGCCATGCCTGAACTCGCCTTCTCCCGGCGCTCGGCGCTGCGCGGCCTCGGCGCCGTGGTCCTGCCGGCCGCGCTCACCGCCTGCGGGGTTCCCGCCGCCTTCGTCCCCGAAGACCGGCGGGAGGGGCCGGACCGATCCGCCCGGGACCGAAGTCTCGCCTTCTCCAACTGGCCGCTCTACATCGACACCGACGAGGAGGACGAGGCGCGCCGGCCGACGTTGGACGAGTTCTCGCAGAAGACCGGCGTCGAGGTCCGGTACACCGAGGAGATCAACGACAACGACGAGTTCTTCGGCAAGATCAGTCCGGCGCTCATGAACCACCAGGAGACCGGCCACGACCTCGTGGTGGTCAGCGACTGGATGGCCGCCCGCTTCGTCCATCTGGGCTGGGCCCAGAAGATGGACCGCTCGGCCCAGTCGAACGTGGCCAAGTACCTGGATCCCCAACTCCGTTCCCCCGCCTTCGACGAGGGCCGGCTGCACACCGTCCCCTGGCAGTCGGGCATCACCGGCATCGCCTACAACCGCAAGGCCCTGGGCCGGGAGCTCAAGTCCGTCAAGGACCTCTGGCAGCCCGATCTCGCGGGCAAGGTGACGCTCTTCTCCGGGCTCGACGAGTCCTTCGCCCTGCTGATGCAGGGTGACGGCGTGGACGTCACCCGCTGGACCGAGGCGGACTTCCACCGCATGTGCGATCAGGTCGAGCGCATGGTCAGGAAGAGGCACATCCGCCGCTTCACCGGCAACGACTACACCTCCGACCTGAGCAAGGGCGACGTCCTGGCCTGTCAGGCCTACTCCGGCGACGTCATCCAACTCCAGGCCGACAACCCCGACATCGAGTTCGTGGTGCCCGAGGAAGGGGCCGAACTCTGGGCCGAGAGCCTGCTCGTCCCCAACCTGGCGCGCCACAAGGCCAACGCCGAAGCCCTCGTGGACCACTACTACGACCCGGCGGTGGCCGCCCGGCTCGCGGCGTCCGTCAACTACGTCTGTCCGGTCCCGGCCGCCCGCGAGGTGCTGGCGGGCTCCGACGACGAGGAGACCGCGGAACTGGCCGAGAACCCGCTGATCTTCCCCGACGACGAGATGCGCCGGCGTCTCGTCGTGGCTCGGGACATCTCCTCGGTGGAACGCCGCTCCTTCGCCAAGCGGTGGAACGCCATCGTCGGTCTCTGAGGGGGAGGTCCGCGACCGGCCTCCGACCGGCCTCCGACCGGGACTTGGGCGGGTCCGCTCCGCTGCTGAGCCCGTCCGTCCGCGCGCGTTCCCCATCACCGTTCTGGTTGCCCCGCAACGGGGCGCCCGGTCTTCGGAGTCGGCATGACGTTCTCCCCCTGTCGATCGCATGTCTTGGGGGGTGGTGTCACCGGCTTCGGAGGCATCGACAGACCGCCGCCAATCGGCGGACGGCAGTGCGGGATCGCGGGGGACCAGGAACGGCATGGTGACGGCCAACTGCACCAGCAGCGTTAGTCCCAGGTCCGGCCGGCGCGGGTCGGCCCGGCGGACGCGCTCGCCCAGGCCCGTGTCACCGACGCCGCTCGGCCCGTACGGCCGTCAGCGCGTCCACCCGGTTGGTCGTGATGGAGTCGACCCCCGCCGCGATGAGCGCGCGCATCGACCGCTTCGTGTCGGCGGTCCACGCCGACACGAGCAGGCCGTCCCGGTGCAGGGCGTCGGTCAACTCCCGGTCGACGAGCCCGAAGCGGTAGTTGAGCCAGGCCGGGGCCACCGCGTCGATGAGCACCCGGCGCGGCGGCGACAGGGTGGTCCAGGTCAGCGCGATCTCCGCGCCCGGGTCGGCGGCCCGCACCGCGAGCATCGATTCCGGGCCCGCGCAGTAGTAGGTGCGCTCCCGCGCCCCGCACTCGCGGACCTGGTCCACGACCGTCCGCACCGCGTCGGAGTCGGCGCCCGGAAGGTCCACCATCACCCGGCCCGCGCCCGCCGCCTCCAAGGCCTCGCGCAGGGTGGGGATCCCGCCCCGCGCGAGCTCCTTGAGCTGGGGAGCCGTGACGGCGTCGAGCCGCACGTCATGCCCCCACAGCCGCTGGAGCGTCTCGTCGTGCAGGACGACCGGGACCCGGTCACGGGTGAGCCGGACGTCGATCTCGACCGCGTCCGCCCCCCGGGCGAAGGCGGAGCGGATCGAGTCGAGGGTGTTCTCGCGGACACGGTAGGGGTCGCCGCGGTGGCCGACGGCAGTCAGGGTGCGCATGCACCCCATTCTGCTCGGGCGTCAGGAGGCCAACCACGTGTCCGTGTACGTGTCGATCTCCGCGGTGAGCCGCGCCTTGCCCGCCGGGTCGAGGAAGGAGGCCTCGACGGCGTTCTTGGCCAGCTGCGCCAGACCGCGCTCGTCGAGGTCGAGGAGCCGTGCGGCCACCGCGTACTCGTTGTTGAGGTCGGAGCCGAACATCGGCGGGTCGTCGCTGTTGATGGTGACGAGCACGCCCGCCGCGACCATCTCCTTGACGGGGTGCGCGTCCATGTCGGTCACCACGCGGGTGGCGATGTTCGAGGTCGGGCAGACCTCCAGCGCGATCCGGTGCTCGGCGAGGTAGGCCAGCAGCTCGGGGTCCCGGACGGAGGTCGTGCCGTGGCCGATGCGCTCGGCGCCCAACTCGCGGATGGCGTCCCAGACGGTCTCCGGCCCGGTGGACTCGCCGGCGTGCGGCACGCTGTGCAGGCCGGCTGCCCGGGCCCGGTCGAAGTACGGCTTGAACTGGGGGCGCGGGACACCGATCTCCGGACCGCCCAGGCCGAAGGAGACCAGGCCCTCGGGGCGCAGGTCGACCGCGAGGCGGGTGGTCTCGGCCGCGGCCTCCAGGCCCGCTTCGCCGGGGATGTCGAAGCACCAGCGCAGGATGACCCCGAGTTCGGCCTCGGCGTCCTTGCGGGCGTCCTCGATGGCCTCCATGAACGCCTTCTCCTCGATGCCGCGGCGGGTGGAGGAGTACGGGGTGATCGTCAGCTCGGCGTAGCGGATGTTCTGCCGGGCCATGTCGCGGGCGACCTCGAAGGTCAGCGTGCGCACGTCGTCGGGGGTGCGGACCAGGTCGACGACGGACAGGTAGACCTCGATGAAGTGGGCGAAGTCCGTGAAGGTGAAGTAATCGGCGAGCGCCTCGGGGTCGGTGGGGACCTTCGAGTCGGGGTGCCGGGAGGCGAGCTCGGCCACGATGCGCGGGGAGGCCGAGCCGACGTGGTGGACGTGGAGTTCGGCCTTGGGAAGCCCCGCGATGAAGGGGTGCAGGTCGGGCATGGGTGCCTCCGGGAGGACACGGGTTCGGGCAGGTCGGCTTCATCGTAGGCAGGCCCGGGGAGTGTCGGTGGCAGCACTTAGCATGGCTGTACGAGAGGGGGGTGCCGTATGACCGACCAGAGCCCTGAGCCGTCCGACCCGTGGGCACCGCCCGAGCGGCCGGCGGTGGACCGGGGCAAACCGGCCGTGGACCTGGGCAAGGGGCGGGGCGGGTCCGGGGACGCGGGTGTGCACGACCAGCCGACGATCGCCGGCATGCCGGGCGCGACGACCGGCCGGTCCTTCGACACGGCCGCGCAGCCCTTCGACACGACTCCCCACCCCTTCGGCACGGCCCCGCAGTCCTTCGGCGCGACCGCGCCGATCGACCCCGCCGGCTCCTGGGGGCAGGCTCCCGGTCCCGCGTACGGGTATCCGGCGCAGCCCGATCCCGCCGGATACGGCTACCCCGGGGCCCAGTTGCCGGGGCGGCCCGCACCCTACACACCCTGGTCCCCCGTGCCGACCCCGCCGAGCAACGGCCTCGCCATCACGGGGTTCGTACTCGGCCTGCTCTCGGTCCTCGCCTGCCCGACCATGGTCGGCCCCATCGCGCTCGGCATCGCCGGGATCGTCTTCGGCGCACTCGGCCGGGGCAAGGCGAACCGGGGCGAGGCAGGCAACGGCGGGCTCGCGCTGGCCGGTCTCATCCTCGGTTCCGTCGGCATCGTGATCGGCGTCCTGGTGACCGCGGCCTTCCTCCTCGGCCCGACCTTCGAGGACGTCGACCGCGACGGGCCGTACGAGGACACCGGGGTCCAGGAGCGAATATGACCCCCGTCGACGCCGGTGGGGAACCGGGCGTGGGGGACCGGTCGTCGCCGGTCAGACCCGCGCCGCCATCAGCAGCGTCGGCACCATGACGACCGCGTCGCCGTCCGTCCCGACCGAACCGACGCTGTCGTCGCCGTCGCCGCCGTCACCGCCGAGGTCGGACCCGGTACCGCGTGACAGGGGGACCCAGATCAGCCCCACCATTCGGGGACAGTCGCACACCAGGTCCTCGTCGACCCCGAGGCGGGGCTCCCCGGGCGCGACGTCCACGCGGTAGCAGGCGGTCCAGCCGGAGGGGTACGGCGCCTCGTACGCGAACCGCACGTCCAGGGCGTGCAGGCCGACCTCCTCGGCCACCTCGCGCCGTACCGCCTCGGCGGGTTCCTCCCCGGCCTCCAGGCCGCCGCCGGGCAGCGTCCAGTACTCCGGTCCGTCGTGTCGACCGGTGGGCCCCGGGCCCCGCTCCCGCACCATGAGCACGCAGCCGTCCCGGATGATCACCGCGGCGACCCGGCGTCGGCCGGGTATGCCCGGACCCGTCACGCGGCGTCCGTCCGCAGCCGGTCCCGGGCCTCCATGAGGGCGAAGCCGAGCAGGTTCAGCCCGCACCACCGGGCCGGGTCCAGGGCCCGCTCGTCGTCGGCCGCCAGCCCGATGCCCCAGATCCGGTCCATCGGGCTCGCCTCCACGAGCACCCGGTTCCCGGTGCCCAGCAGGTACCCGCGCAGGGCCGGATCGGAGCCGAACTTGTGCACGCTGCCCTCCACGACCAGCGCGAACCGTTCCCGCTCCCAGACGGCGTTGTCGAAGTCGCGCACGAGGCGCCCGGCCTTCTTCGCCTCGGCCGGGGTGCCGGCCTCCAGCGCGGCACGCTCCGCCTCGGCGTCCCCGAATATCCTGGCCTTGCCGGCCATCATCCAGTGCTCCGCGGTGGCGTACCGGACCTCACCCACAGTGAAAGCGGAAGGCCACCACTGGCTGAGGCAGCTCGGTCCGAGCGTCCCGTCCGTGCGCGGGCGGTGCCCCCAGAACGGCAGGAACTTCAGCCGGTCACCCCGGCTGACCTGCTTGATCAATGCGTCGATCGTCTCCATGCACGCGAGTCTGGCAGTCGCCACGGACACTTCGTACGGGATTTCCGGCGTGCCTCGACACATGGTCGACCGATTCCGTCGCGTAATCAAAAGGCAACAACGGAATCACTTGGCCGAGGCCCCTGCCTCTGTCAGGATCGGCACTCAATTCGGGCTGTAGTCCGAACTGTAGCTACGGAGAGCGTGAGAGCGTGATGGGCAACCGCTTCCAGGTCAAGGACCGCTTCGCGGACGGCGCGCAGTACATCGACGGCAGGCTCAGGGCCGGCACCTCCGGGCAATCACACACCGTGATCGACCCGGCCACCGGCGACGAGGTCCTCACCTACGAACTCGCGGGCACCGCGGACGTGGACGAGGCCGTGGCCGCCGCCAAGAGGGCCTTCCCGGGCTGGTCCGCCGCCACCCCCGGGGAGCGCTCGGACGCGCTGCACCGGCTGGCCGCCGTACTGGCCGAGCAGGCCGACGACTTCGCCTACGCCGAGTCGATCCAGTGCGGCAAGCCGCTCAAGCTGTCCACGGAGTTCGACGTACCGGGGACCATCGACAACACCGCCTTCTTCGCGGGCGCCGCCCGCCACCTCCAGGGGCAGGCCGCCGCCGAGTACTCCGGCGACCACACCTCCTACGTGCGCCGCGAGGCCATCGGGGTGGTCGGGTCCATCGCCCCCTGGAACTATCCGCTCCAGATGGCCGCCTGGAAGATCCTCCCGGCCATCGCCGCGGGCAACACCATCGTGTTGAAGCCCGCCGAGCTGACCCCGCTGACCTCCCTGATGTTCGCCCAGGCGGCCAAGGACGCGGGCCTGCCCGACGGAGTGATCAACATCGTCACCGGCGCCGGCCGGGAGGCGGGGGAGCACCTCGTGGGGCACCCCGACGTGGTCATGACCTCGTTCACCGGTTCGACGGCCGTCGGCAAGCGGGTCGCCGAGATCGCCACCGCCACCGTCAAGCGGCTCCACCTGGAGCTCGGCGGGAAGGCCCCCTTCCTCGTCTTCGACGACGCCGACCTGGAGGCCGCCGCGCACGGCGCCGTCGCCGCCTCCCTCATCAACACCGGCCAGGACTGCACGGCCGCCACCCGCGCGTACGTCCAGCGCCCCCTGCACGACGCCTTCGTCGCGCGGGTCGCCGAGCTGATGGAGACCGTCCGCGTCGGAGACCCCTTCGCGCCCACCACGGACCTCGGTCCGCTGGTCTCGCACGCGCAGCGCGACCGGGTCGCCGGGTTCGTCGAGCGCGCCCGCTCCTACGCCACGGTCGTCACCGGCGGCGAGAGCCCCGGGGGAGACCTGGCCGGCGGGGCGTACTACCGGCCGACCCTGATCTCCGGCGCGGCCCAGGACAGCGAGGTCGTCCAGTCCGAGATCTTCGGTCCGGTCCTCGTGGTCCTGCCGTTCGACACCGACGACGAGGGCCTCGCGCTGGCCAACGAGACCCCGTACGGACTCGCGGCCTCCGCCTGGAGCCGGGACGTCTACCGGGCCAACCGGGCCACCCGCGAGCTCAAGGCGGGTTGCGTCTGGGTCAACGACCACATCCCGATCATCAGCGAGATGCCTCACGGGGGCTACAAGGCCAGTGGCTTCGGAAAGGACATGAGCGCCTACTCCTTCGAGGAGTACACGCAGGTCAAGCATGTGATGTACGACAACACCGCGGTCGCCGCGAAGGACTGGCACCGCACGATCTTCGGGGACCGATAGTCACGACGCCGCCGCTGGCGGCCCTGCCACCCGAAAGGGCACAGTCCATGGAGCAGTTCGAGCCCGAGCGTCTCTCGGCGCCGCAACTCAACGCGATACGGCGCAGCCTCACCAGCGGGCGCGGCGCCCTCACCCGCCGTTCGCTGTTGCGCGCCTCCGGTGTCGGGGCGCTCACCCTCGGCGGCCTGTCGGCCCTGAGCGGTTGCGGGATCCCGCCCGCCCAACGGCAGGACGGCACGGCGGCGGCGTCCGACGACCGCTCGGAACAGGAGAAGGAGATCAACTTCTCCAACTGGACCGAGTACATGGACACCAGCGACGACGAGAAGAGCCGTCCCACCCTGGAGGAGTTCGCCAAGCGGACCGGGATCAAGGTCAAGTACACCGAGGACATCAACGACAACGTCGAGTTCTTCGGCAAGGTCCGCCCGCAGCTCGCGGCCGGCCAGGACACCGGCCGCGACCTGATCGTCGTCACCGACTGGCTCGCCGCGCGCATCATCAGACTCGGCTGGGCGCAGAAGCTGGACCCCGCCCGCCTCCCGCACGCCTACGCCAACCTGTCCCCGCAGTTCCGCAGCCCCGACTGGGACCCGGGCCGCTCCCACAGCTACCCGTGGACCGGCATCTCCACCGTCATCGCCTACAACTCCAAGGCCACCGGCGGCAAGACGGTCGACTCCGTCACCCAGCTGCTCGACGACCCCACCCTCAAGGGGCGGGTCGGCTTCCTGACGGAGATGCGCGACAGCGTCGGCATGACCCTCCTCGACCAGGGCAAGGACCCGGCGAACTTCACCACGGCCGACTACGACCAGGCCATCGGCCGACTCCAGAAGGGCGTCGACAAGAAGCAGATCCGGCGCTTCACCGGCAACGACTACACCGCCGACCTCGACAAGGGCGACCTCGCCGCCTGCCTCGCCTGGGCGGGCGACGTCATCCAGCTGCAGGCCGGAAACCCGGACATCAAGTACGCGATCCCGGCGGCCGGGTACATCACCTCCAGCGACAACCTGCTGGTCCCCGCCAAGGCCCGGCACAAGGCCAACGCGGAGCGGCTCATCGACTACTACTACGAGCTCCCGGTCGCCGCCCGACTGGCCGCCTACATCAGCTACGTCTGCCCGGTCGAGGGCGTCAAGGACGAGCTGGCGAAGATCGATCCCGAGCTCGCGGAGAACACCCTGATCGTCCCGGACAAGGCGATGACCGCCAAGTCCCACGCCTTCCGCTCCCTCAGCTCCGAGGAAGAGACGGCGTACGAGGAGAAGTTCGCCAAGCTCATCGGCGCCTGACGGCCCCCGCCGCCCCCTCGGCACAGGACCGGCACGCACCCACGGCGGCGCCGGCACCCCCCGCGTACCGGCCGCCGCCGGCACCCGCGATTCCCGCACCCTTCCGAATACCACCACCGAAGGCCGCGACCCATGACTGACAAGACCGCGGGCGGCGACGTCCGCCTCGCCGGGATCAGCAAGCACTACGGCTCCTTCACCGCCGTGCATCCGCTGGACCTCACCATCCCCCAGGGCTCCTTCTTCGCGCTGCTCGGCGCCTCGGGCTGCGGGAAGACCACCACCCTGCGCATGATCGCCGGACTGGAGGAGCCCTCCACCGGCACCGTCAGCCTCGGCGAGCGCGAGGTCACCGACCTGCCGCCCTACAAGCGCCCGGTCAACACCGTCTTCCAGAGCTACGCGCTCTTCCCGCACCTCGACGTCTCCGAGAACGTCGCCTTCGGGCTGCGCCGACGCGGCATCAAGTCCGTCAAGAAGCAGGTCGACGAGATGCTGGAGCTGGTCCAGCTGGGCCAGTTCGCCGGGCGCAAGCCGCACCAGTTGTCCGGAGGCCAGCAGCAGCGCGTGGCGGTCGCCCGCGCGCTCATCAACCACCCCCAGGTGCTGCTCCTCGACGAACCCCTCGGCGCCCTCGACCTCAAACTGCGCCGCCAGATGCAGCTGGAGCTCAAGCGGATCCAGACCGAGGTCGGCATCACCTTCGTGCACGTCACGCACGACCAGGAGGAGGCCATGACCATGGCCGACACGGTCGCGGTGATGAACGGCGGCCGCGTCGAGCAGCTCGGCGCCCCCGCGGAGCTGTACGAGAACCCGAAGACCACCTTCGTCGCGAACTTCCTCGGCACCTCCAACCTCATCGAGGCCGAGGTGCTGGAGGCCGGCTCCGCGGACATCGTCGTGTCGAGCGCCGGCACCAAGCTCCGGCTGCCCGGCGCGCGATGTTCGACCACGCCCCGCGCCGGCGAGAAGCTGCTGGTCGGGGTGCGCCCCGAGAAGATCTCCTTGGTGCCCGCGGACGAGGAACACACCATCGGCGCCGGCCGGAACAAGGTCGCGGGCCGAATAGCGGACTCCTCCTTCATCGGGGTGTCCACCCAGTACGTCATCGACAGCCGGGTCTGCCCCGAGCTGGAGGTGTACGCGCAGAACATCGAACGCGACGCCCGCCTGGTTCCGGGCGCCGAGGTGATCCTGCACTGGAACCCGGCGCACACCTTCGGCCTCGACGCCGCCCAGGACATCGACGCGGGAATCGAGACGGTCGAGGAGTCCGCGTGACCACCACCGTCGCGCCGCCCCAGGCGCCCGCCCCGACCGAGCCCCCGGTCCACAAGCCGTCGCTGCGCAAGCGCCTGATCCCGTACTGGCTGCTGCTGCCGGGCATCCTGTGGCTGCTGGTGTTCTTCGTGCTGCCGATGGTCTACCAGGCCTCGACCTCGGTGCAGACGGGCTCCCTCGAAGAGGGCTTCCAGGTCACCTGGCACTTCCAGACGTACTGGGACGCCTTCGCGGACTACCTCCCGCAGTTCCTGCGCTCCCTGCTGTACGCCGGTACCGCGACCGTCCTGTGCCTGCTGCTCGGGTACCCGCTGGCCTATCTGATCGCCTTCAAGGCGGGCCGGTGGAGAAACCTCCTGCTGGTGCTGGTGATCGCCCCGTTCTTCACCAGCTTCCTGATCCGCACCCTGGCCTGGAAGACGATCCTGGCCGACGGCGGCCCGGTGGTGGACGTCCTCAACGGGGTCGGCTTCCTGGACGTCACCAGCTGGCTGGGCATGACCGAGGGCGACCGGGTGTTGGCCACGCCGCTCGCGGTCGTCTGCGGTCTGACGTACAACTTCCTCCCCTTCATGATCCTTCCGCTCTACACCTCCCTGGAGCGGATCGACACCCGCCTCCACGAGGCCGCCGGCGACCTCTACGCCCGCCCCGCCACGGTCTTCCGCAAGGTGACCTTCCCGCTCTCCATGCCGGGCGTGGTCTCCGGGACCCTGCTCACGTTCATCCCCGCGAGCGGCGACTACGTCAACGCGGAACTGCTCGGCTCCACGGACACCCGGATGATCGGCAACGTCATCCAGTCGCAGTACCTGCGGATCCTCGACTACCCGACGGCGGCCGCGCTGTCCTTCATCCTCATGGCCATCGTGCTGATCATGGTCACCATCTACATCCGCCGAGCGGGGACGGAGGACCTGGTCTGATGCGCACCACCACCACGTGGCTCCGCCGCAACCTCGTCGTGATCGCGGGCCTCGGCACGCTCGCCTACCTGATCCTGCCGAACATCGTCGTCACCGTCTTCTCCTTCAACAACCCGGCCGGCCGGTTCAACTACGCCTGGCAGGAGTTCTCCCTCGACGCCTGGAAGGACCCCTGCGGCGTCGCCGACCTGTGCGGCTCGCTCTCGCTGTCCCTCCAGATCGCGCTCTGGTCCACCCTCGCCGCGACCTGCCTCGGCACCGCCATCGCCTTCGCGATGGTCCGCTACCGCTTCCGGGGGCGCGGCGCCGTCAACTCGCTGATCTTCCTGCCCATGGCCATGCCCGAGATCGTGATGGCCGCCTCGCTGCTCGCCCTCTTCCTCAACATGGGCATCCAGCTGGGCTTCTGGACGATCCTCATCGCCCACATCATGTTCTGCCTCAGCTTCGTCGTCGCCGCCGTCAAGGCACGCGTCCTGTCGATGGACCCGCGACTGGAGGAGGCCGCCCGCGACCTCTACGCGGGCCCGGTGCAGACCTTCCTGCGGGTCACCCTGCCCATCGCGGCCCCCGGAATCGCCGCGGGCGCGCTGCTCTCCTTCGCGCTCTCGTTCGACGACTTCATCATCACCAACTTCAACTCGGGCAACACCGTCACCTTCCCCATGTTCGTGTGGGGATCGGCCCAACGCGGTACGCCCGTGCAGATCAACGTCATCGGCACGGCGATGTTCGTCATCGCGGTGCTGGTGGTGCTCACCGGCCAGATGGTCGGGAACCGCCGCAAGAAAGCACAGCCCAAGTAACTCTGTAGGGAGTTGGAAGCCATGGCCCCAGTCGCCATGCGAAGCGTTGCTCAATCCCTTTCCGCCGCACTGCCGGTCTCGTACTGGCTGGACGACCCCGGCAAGCCGGCCGCGCTGCCGGCGCTGACCTCCGACGAGGCCTGCGACCTGCTGGTCATCGGCGGCGGCTACAGTGGCCTGTGGACCGCGCTCATCGCCAAGGAGCGCGACCCCGCGCGGGACGTCGTCCTGATCGAGTCCAAGGAGGCGGGCTGGGCCGCCTCCGGCCGCAACGGCGGCTTCTGCGCCGCCTCCCTCACCCACGGCCTCGCCAACGGCATGGCCCGCTGGCCCGGCGAACTCGCCAAGCTGGAGGAGTTGGGCGCCCGCAACCTCGACGAGATCGAGGCGGCCATCGCCCGGTACGGCATCGACTGCGACTTCGAGCGGACCGGCGAGATCGACGTCGCCACCGAGCCCCACCAGGTCGAGGAGCTGCGCGAACTCCACGAGGAGGCGCAGAAGCTGGGCCTGGCGGGCGGTGCGCGCTGGCTCGACCGCGACGAGGTGCGAGCCGAGGTGGACTCGCCGACCTTCCTCGCGGGCCTGTGGGACACCGACGGCGTGGCGATGGTCAACCCCGCCAAGCTCGCGTGGGGCCTCAAGAAGGCCTGCACGGACCTGGGCGTACGGATCTACGAGAACACCCGCGGCCTCTCCCTGGCCCCCTCGGGCGCCGGAATGGCCGTCCGCACCCCCTACGGCCGGGTCTTCGCCCGCAGGGTCGCCCTGGGCACCAACATCTTCCCCTCGCTGGTCAAGCGGATCCGACCCCTCACGGTCCCGGTGTACGACTACGCGTTGATGACCGAGCCGCTCACCGCCGACCAGCTGAAGGCCATCGGCTGGACGAACCGGCAGGGTCTGGGCGACAGCGCCAACCAGTTCCACTACTTCCGCATCACCCCGGAGAACCGCATCCTGTGGGGCGGCTACGACGCCATCTACCCCTACCGGGGCCGGCTCGACTCCGAGTACGACGACCGCCCCGAGACCTACCTCAAGCTCGCTCAGCACTTCTTCACCGCGTTCCCGCAGTTGGAGGGCGTGAAGTTCAGCCACGCCTGGGGCGGGGCGATCGACACCTGCTCGCGCTTCTCCGCCTTCTTCGGCACCGCCCACTCCGGCAAGGTCGCCTACGCGGCCGGCTACACCGGACTCGGAGTGGGGGCCACCCGCTTCGGCGCCGACGTGATGCTGGACCTGCTGGACGGCGCCACCACGGAGCGCACCGAGTTGGAGATGGTGAAGTCGAAGCCGCTGCCGTTCCCGCCGGAGCCGTTCGCCTGGACCGGGATCACGCTGACGAAGTGGTCGCTGGCCCGAGCGGACGCCCGCGGCGGCCGGCGGAACCTGTGGCTCAAGGCGCTGGACCGCCTCGGTCTGGGCTTCGACAGCTGAACCGCCGCCGGCAGGGCCGGACGTTGCCCCGTTCACCCGTTGACCGGTCGATCCGTCGATCCGTTGGTCGGGTTGTCGGTTGATCGAGGGCCGCACGCCCCGGCGCACTCGGTCGATCGCCGTGTGACCCGCTTCACTGCCACGGGGTGACGAAACCCGCGTCATAGCCGAGTCCCGCCCCGCTCTCTCCCGGTGAGAACCCTTCACCGAGCGACAGCGAACGGAGACCGGGCGATGACGATCCCCGAGGACAAAACGGCAGTGGAGTGGCTGGTGTCGGTGGCACCGGATCCCGACGCCTGCCGGTGGGAATGGGAGCGCAACCCCTTCGGGGTCGCGCTCCTGCCCGCCGGCCGGCGCTGGGACGTGCTGATCCTGCCGGGGGCGCTGGGGCAGGCCACCCTCGACGTACTGACCCTGCTCATCGACCGGCCCGGCCCGGTGCTCGCCGACGGCGAGTCCAGGCTGGGCTTCTTCGTGCCCGCCGGCACCGCCTCCCGCTGGCTCGGCACGGGCGTGCGGGGCGTCGGGCGCGGCGCCTGGATCGTCGTCCCGTACCCGGGCCGGGCGACCGGCGGGGTCCGCTGGGTGGTGCTCCCGGACGGCCGGGGGACGCTCACCGACCCGGCGGTGCTGGAGCTCGCGATGCACGAGGCGGCGGCGCTGGTCGCGGCGGAGGAGGGCCGGACACCTTGACAAGAGCATTGGTCTGGACCATCTTGGGCGCCGCTCCCCTCCATCCCCCCATGTACCGGAGGCAGTTGTGCGCGCACCCCGCAGGGTCGCCAACGGAACCCTGTCCCTCCTTACGGCCGCCGCCCTCGCGGTGGCCGGTCTCCTCGCCGCGGGCCCGCCGGCCGCGGCCGCCGACGCCGATCTGGCGCGCAACGGCGGCTTCGAGGCCGGACTCGACGGCTGGAACTGCCCGGGCGGCGGCGCCGCGGCCGTCACCGCCCCCGTCCACGGCGGGAGTTCCGCCCTCAAGGCCACTCCGGCCGGCCAGGACAACGCGCGCTGCGCCCAGACCGTCACCGTCAAGCCGGACTCCACGTACACGCTCAGCGCCTGGGTGCAGGGCGAGTACGTCTACCTCGGCGCGTCCGGGACCGGCACCACCGACGTGTCCGTCTGGACGCAGACCCCGGGCACCTGGAAGCAGTTGAGCACCACCTTCCACACGGGCGCCGCCACCACCTCGGTGACGGTGTACACCCACGGCTGGTACGGCCGGCCCGCCCACTTCACGGACGACGTCACCCTCGTCGGCCCGGACCCGGGCCAGACCCAACCCCAGCCCCCGGCCGCCCCCACCGGCCTCACCGCGTCCGCCGCCTCGTCGAGCGCGGTGAACCTCTCCTGGGCGGCCGCGCAAGGCGCCACGTCGTACCGCGTCCACCGCGCGGGCGCCGCCGCGCCGACCGTCACCGGCCCCTCGGCGACGATCACCGGCCTGACGGCGTCCACGGCCTACACCTTCCAGGTCAGCGCGGTGAACGCGGCGGGCGAGTCCCCGAAGAGCGCCCCCGTCACGGTGACCACCACCGGCGGGGGAGGCGGCGACCCGGGCAACCCGGGACTGCCCGCCCACGCCCTGGTCGGCTACCTCCACGCGAGCTTCGCCAACGGCTCCGGCTACGTGCGGATGGCGGACGTACCCGCGTCGTGGGACGTCATCAACCTGGCCTTCGGCGAACCGACCTCGGTGACCTCGGGCGACATCCGCTTCTCGCTGTGCCCGGTCAGTGAGTGCCCGAACGTCGAATCGGTCGCGGAGTTCAAGGCGGCCATCAAGGCCAAACAGGCGGCCGGCAAGAAGGTCCTGATCTCGATAGGCGGCCAGAACGGCCAGGTCCAGCTGGGCACCACGGCCGCCCGCGACACCTTCGTCTCCTCCGTCAGCAAGATCATTGACGAGTACGGGCTCAACGGCCTCGACATCGACTTCGAGGGCCATTCGCTCTCCCTGGCCACCGGCGACACCGACTTCCGCGCCCCCACAACCCCGGTGATCGTCAACCTGATCTCCGCCGTCAAGACCCTCAAGGCCAAGTACGGTCCGGACTTCGTCCTGACCATGGCTCCCGAGACCTTCTTCGTCCAACTCGGCCACCAGTACTACGGCTCCGGCCCCTGGGGCGGCCAGGACCCGCGCGCCGGCGCCTACCTCCCGGTGATCCACGCCCTGCGCGACGACCTCACCCTGCTGCACGTCCAGGACTACAACTCCGGCTCCATCCTGGGCCTCGACAACCAGTACCACTCCATGGGCGGCGCCGACTTCCACATCGCCATGACCGACATGCTGCTCACCGGCTTCCCCGTCGCCGGGAACACCGCCCGGGTCTTCCCGGCCCTGCGCCCCGAGCAGGTCGCCATCGGTCTGCCGGCCACGACCAACGCGGGCAACGGCCACACCTCGCCGGCCGAGGTGAACAAGGCGCTGAACTGCCTGACGAAGAAGACCGACTGCGGGACCTACCAGACCCACGGCGCCTGGCCGGCCCTGCGCGGCCTGATGACCTGGTCGATCAACTGGGACCGCTTCGGGGGCTGGGAGTTCTCCCGGAACTTCGACGGATACTTCGGCGGCTGACGGACGGATGCGCGGGTCGGCGGCCCGCGCTCTTCCGGCTCGGGTTCAGCCCGCCCGGTCGGCCTCTCGGTCAGCCTCTTGGTCGGCCTCTTGGTCGGTGTATCCGTCGACCCCTCGTCGTCCGCCGGTCCGCGTCGCCCGGCGGACGACGAGCATCAGGGGTGTGCACATCAAGGCGCTGGCCACCACGTCCAGCGGCCAGTGGAAGCCGCGCAGGATCAGGCCCACCGCCGTCAGCGCGGCCAGGGCGAGCGCGAGGGGGACCGGCCAGCGCCGCCGCGTGTACGGGGCGATCAGCAGGGCCGCGCCCACGTACGCCACCAGGGAGGTGGCCGTGTGGCCGGAGGGGAAGTAGCCGGCGGCCCAGGGCTCCAGGGGGCCCGGGCGGGCGGTCCACTCCTTGAGGGGCACGACCAACGCGGGAACCGCGACCATGGCCAGCCCCGCCGTCAGCGCGGCGCGGCGACGGCCGCGCCAGGCGGCGTACGCCATGGCCAGGACCAGGACGGGCAGCGCGACCGGGATGTTGCCGAGGTCCGAGAGACGTTCGGTGACGGAGTCCGGGACCGTGCGGACGACGGCGCGACTGAACTCCTCGTCGGGTACCAGCAGCGGCCCGGATGCGAGAACCTGCCAGGTGATGAGCGCGAAGAGCACCGCGCAGAGGGCGCAGAGGGCGCCGAAGGGTGCGAGAGAAGTGGCCGGCCGTCCCGGAACAGGGGGGATGGTTCCGGGACGGCCGCCCGGATCGGGTTGCCGGGCGCCCCGGGGGGTTTGGGGCGAACGGCTGTCCGATCGGTGAGGAGTGTGCGCGAACGCATGCCCAATACGGCGCTGGGGAAGCCCGGTACTGGTGTCGCCCTCGGTTTCCCGTGAGCGGGGTGTCTCACTCATCTGCAGAAACCGTACGCCAACCCGAAGGGGGCCGGCAGCGGGATCGCGCTCCCGCCATCGGCCCCCCACACGTTCTTCACAGTGTCCGACCGTTACCGCCGGTAGGAGTGGGTCACTGTGTTCGGGTAATCGCTCAGATGCCCGCGAATGCGGCCTCGATGACGTCCAGGCCCTCGTTCAGCAGGTCCTCGCCGATGACGATCGGGGGGAGGAAGCGCAGCACGTTGCCGTAGGTGCCACAGGTGAGGACGAGCACGCCCTCGGCGTGGCAGGCCTTGGCGAGCGCGCCGGCCGCCTCCGGGAACGGGGTCTTGGAGACCGGGTCCTTGACGAGCTCGATCGCGATCATGGCGCCGCGGCCGCGGATGTCGCCGATGATGTCGTACTTCTCCTGCATGGCCGTCAGGCGGGTCTTCATGACGGACTCGATCTTCTTCGCCGCGGCGTTGAGGTCGAGCTCCTTCATGGTCTCGATCGAACCGAGGGCACCGGCGCACGCCACCGGGTTGCCGCCGTAGGTGCCACCCAGGCCACCGCCGTGCACGGAGTCCATCATCTCGGCGCGGCCCGTCACGGCGGCGAGCGGCAGGCCGCCCGCGATGCCCTTGGCGGTGGTGATCAGGTCCGGGACGATGCCCTCGTCCTCGCACGCGAACCACTGGCCGGTACGGCAGAAGCCCGACTGGATCTCGTCCGCGACGAACACGATGCCGTTGTCGTTGGCGAACTTCACCAGCGCCGGGAGGAAGCCCTTGGCCGGCTCGATGAAGCCGCCCTCGCCGAGAACCGGCTCGATGATGATCGCGGCGACGTTGTCGGCGCCGATCTGCTTGCTGATCTGGTCGATCGCCTGCGCGGCGGCCTCCGGACCGCAGTTCTCGGCGCCGGTGGGCCAGCGGTAGCCGTAGGCGACCGGGACGCGGTAGACCTCGGGCGCGAACGGACCGAAGCCCTGCTTGTACGGCATGTTCTTCGAGGTCAGTGCCATCGTCAGGTTCGTACGGCCGTGGTAGCCGTGGTCGAAGACGACGACGGCCTGACGCTTGGTGTACGAACGGGCGATCTTGACCGCGTTCTCGACGGCCTCGGCGCCGGAGTTGAACAGCGCGGACTTCTTGGCGTGGTCGCCCGGGGTCAGCTCGGCCAGGGCCTCGCAGACCTCGACGTAACCCTCGTACGGCGTGACCATGAAACAGGTGTGGGTGAAGTCGGCGAGCTGCGCGGAGGCGCGGCGCACGACCGCCTCGGCGGAGGCGCCCACCGAGGTCACGGCGATGCCGGAACCGAAGTCGATCATGCGGTTGCCGTCGATGTCCTCGATGATGCCGCCGCCCGCGCGGGCCGTGAAGACGGGAAGCACGGAGCCCACGCCACCGGCCACCGTCGCCAGGCGGCGAGCCTGCAGCTCCTGCGACTTGGGGCCGGGGATCGCGGTGACGATGCGGCGCTCCTGCGGGACAGCGGTCATAGGGGGCTCCTGGGGGTGTTTTCGGACGCACTTGTGTCTTTGTCCGCAGGCTAGGCCCGGGGGCGGTGGTCCTGCATGCTCCGTTAGGGAGTGGTGCGCGCGTGTCCTTGTACGTGGAGGCCATGGGAGTGAGTAGGGGCGAGGCGTGGATATTGCCGTGGGGTACGAGCCCTAGGGCCGTACGGGGCACTAGATTGAGCGCCGCAGAGCAGGGGCACTTCGCCGGGGGCAGGGGTTCATGGACAGGGACGGCACGCAGGAAGCACACAGCACTCACCAGGGCGACACCCCCCCACCCACCGGCCGGTCGGCGCACCCACCGAAACCGCGTCACGCCCCCGGCCAGGCTCCGGCACTCGCAGAGTGGTTGCGTGTTGCGCGCCCTCCGGCGGAACCGGGTATTTGGCGTTACGGCCATGTCCCCCGAGCGGCGGTGGAGCCCGCCAAAACCCCGGACCGGGTGATCGCCAGCGGTGCTGTCATCTCCTTCCTTGCCTGCGTCCTCATCTGGTCGCTCATGCGCAACGCCTACATCCCCTTCTGGGACACCCCGCTGAAGCTCTTCACGCCGAACAGTTGGTGGGCGGCAAACGGAGAGCCGGTGGTGCATACGGGAGGGGTACGGGCCAAGCCGATCTACGAGTTCCTGTTCGATTCCGCCCTCCTCTACGGCTTCGGCCGCCTCGGCGCATGGAACACGGCCTGGAACCGGCTGGTCGTGGCGCGCGGCCCCTGGGTCCAGGCGGCAGCAGTCGTACCTCTCGCCTATCTGACCCTCCTCCTGGTGCACAATTACCAGCTGCCGATTCGGCAGTTGGTGGAGAGCTTCCTGCCGTTCGGCGGTTCCCCCGAGGCGAGTCGTGTGCTCATGACCACGGCCCGCACCGTGACCGACGTTGTGCTTGTTCTGGGCTTCGCCTGGCTCGGAGGCGGAGTACGACTGTTGAACCGGGTCCGGCCGGGTGCGTCTGGCGCCGGGGCGCTCGCGTCACTTGCTCTGCCCCGCGGGCATACCGGACGCTCTTCATCTCCCGCCACCCCCGACGACCCCGTCGCCTTCAACGAGCTGCGTGGCGCCGGGCTCGGGGAGGTGGCTGATCGGCTCGGCGGGGAGATCGGGGCCGGGCGGATGAACGACGTGGACTACGCCCGGATCCGCCGCGCCTGGGAGTCCGTGCGCGTCGATCCCTCGCGTGCGCGGGCCTTCGCCGACGCCGTTCGGAACAATGGCGCGGGGGCCTGCGTGCATCCCTCCGGGGCGCGGGACCTGCCCGTGCGGGCCGCGCGGCACGATCTGCTGACCCGGCAGGTGCTGCTGGGCACGGTGGAGGACGGGGAGCGCAACCCCTGGGCTCGGCGCGGGACCGCCCTCGCCCTCGATCCCGAGGTGCTCGGCACCTCGCTGGTGGCGGTCGGGCCCTCCGGTTCCGGCAAGACCCGTCACCTGGTCCGCCCCGTCGTGGAGGCCTTGGCGCTCCAGGCGCTGGCCGGGCAGGCGGCCGTCGTCGCCGTCGGTTCGGCGGGTGCCCGGCTCGGTCCGGACTCGGCGTACGACATCGTGGTCCGGATCGGCGATCCGGAGTCCGTCCACGACCTCGACCTGTACGGCGGTGCCACCGACCCCGATGAGGCGGCCGGTCTGCTCGCCGAGGCCTTCGTCGGGGACGTCCCGGGGGCCGAGGTGCGGCGCGCCGCGACGGCCCTCGCCCAGTTGCTCGGGCCGTTCCACACGGCTCACGGGCGCTTCCCCTCCGTGCCGGAGCTGCGCGACCTCCTCGATCCCGCCGGTGACGCGGTGGACGCGCTGCGCCGGGAGCTGGAGGCCGCCGGGCAGCCCGCGATGCTGCGCGAGCTCGACGCCCGCAGCCGGCAGCGCGGGGCCCCGGGCGATCCCGCTCCGGCGCTCGCCGACCGGCTGGCCCTGCTGGACCGGCCCGCCTTCCACGGGTTCTTCGACACCTCCGGGCAGAGCCGGCCGTTCTCGGTACGGGCGATGGAGCATCCCATCCGGGTCCGGGTGGACCTTCCCGAGCGGGGGCACGCCGGGGCGTCGCGGATGCTGGCACGGCTGTTGCTCGCCCAGTTCAACGCCTCCGTTGCGGCCCGCACGGACCGCTCGCTCTTCGCGTTCCTGGCCTTCGACGACGCCTCGCACACCTTGACCCCGGAGACCGTGCGCGGCGTGCAGCGGCTGAGGTCGGCGAACGCGGGGGTGCTGTTGACGCTGCGTACCCTCGACGACGTGCCGGACGGGTTGCGGACCCCGTTGCTGGGCGCGGTGGGCTGTCGGATGGCCTTCTCCGGGGTCACCACCTGGGACGGGAAGCGGTTCGCCGAGGCCTGGGGCACGGAGTGGGTGGAGACGCGGGACGTCACCCACCGGACGGTCTTCGCCGACCAGCCGCTGACCCGGGCCATCCACGCCTTCCGGAAGCTGGTCACGGGCAAGGCCGTGACCACGGACGCGGTGACCGTGCGGCAGGTGGAGCGCGAGCGCTGGTCGGCGTCCGACCTGGCGCACGCCGTGCCGCCGGACCACGCCGTGCTCTCGCTGACCTCGGTCCGGGGGGAGCGGGCCGCGCCCCTGCTGGTCAGGCTGGCCGGATCGAGCTGAGCGGACCCGTACGAGGTGGCAGAATCGAGGGGAGTCGTTCATACGACACGGCGCAATCCCCTTCGCCCGACACGGCGAAATACCCTTCGCCCGACACGGCGCAATCCCCTTCGCCGGACCCGGTGACAGGCTCCCTGCCCGACACGGCGACCCACCCCCGCTCCGTGCCCGGCCCGCTCGCCGCCCCACTCCTCCGTCTAAGGCCCCTGGTACCCGATGCCGCTCACCCTCGCCTCGCTCGTCCAGCACTCGGCGCTCAAGCTCAGCGTCCGGGCGGGGGAGGGCCGCCTCGACACGCCCGTGCGCTGGGCACACGTCAGCGAGCTCGCCGACCCCGTCCCCTACATGGAGGGCGGTGAACTGCTGCTGATCACCGCGATGAAACTGGACGCCGAGGACCCCGAGGAGATGCGGCGGTACGTACGGAGGCTCGCGGCCTCCGGCGTCGTCGGCATCGGCTTCGCGATCGGCGTCAACTACGAGGCGATTCCCGAGGCCCTGGTCGAGGCGGCGGCGGCGGAGGACCTGCCGCTGCTGGAGGTGCCGCGCCGCACCCCGTTCCTCGCCATCAGCAAGGCGGTCTCGGCGGCCCTCGCGGCCGACCAGTACCGGGCCGTGACGGCCGGTTTCGAGGCGCAGCGGGAGCTGACCCGCGCCGCCCTGTCGGCCGACGGCCCCGCCGAACTCCTGACGAAGCTGGCGGCGCACGTACACGGCTGGGCCGCGCTGTACGACACCTCGGGCGCGGTGGTCGCGGCGGCTCCCGACTGGGCGGCCCGCCGGGCGGCCCGGCTGACCCCGGACGTGGAGCGGCTGCGGGAACGGCCCGCGCCCGCGAGCGCGGTGGTGGGCGGCTCCGACGACCGCGTCGAACTCCAGTCGCTGGGTACGGGGCGACGGGCGCGGGGCGCGCTCGCGGTGGGCACCGGCGCCCCGCTGGGCACGGCGGAGCGGTACGCCGTGCACTCGGCGGTGGCCCTGCTGACGCTCACCACCGAGCGGTCCCGGTCCCTGCGCGACGCGGAGTCCCGGCTCGGGGCCGCGGTGCTGCGGATGCTGATGGTCGGCGAGGCGGAGCGCGCGCTGGCCGTCGCGGGGGATCTGTACGGGGCGCTCCTGGAGTCCCCGTTCCGGATCGTGGTGGCCGAGCCGGCCCTGACGGGGACGGCCCAACCGGAGGGGCTCGCCCAATTGGCCGATGCGGTGGAGTCGGCGGCGGCCCGTACCGGCGAGGCGCTGCTGGTGGTGCCCGAGGAAGGGCGGCTGGTGGTCCTGGCGGCCGAGGCGGGCTCCGCGGCACGGGCCTGTGCGGAGCACGCGGAACTGCTGGAGGCGCGGCGCGGCCGGGACACGACCGGGCCGGAGCCCGACGAACTGGTGATCGGGCTGTCGGGCACGGCCGGACCCGCCGGCGTGGCGGCGGCCTTCAAACAGGCGGACCAGGCGCTCGCCGTGGCCCGGCGACGCGGCCGGGCGATGGTGGAGCACGAGGACCTGGCGGCGGGGTCGGTGCTGCCGCTGCTGGCCGACGACGCGGTACGGGCCTTCGCGGACGGCACGCTGCGGGCCCTGCGGGAACACGACGCGAAGGGTCGCGGCGACCTGGTGGCCTCGCTGCAGGCCTGGCTCTCCCGGCACGGCCAGTGGGACGCGGCGGCGGTGGACCTCGGCGTGCACCGGCACACGCTGCGGTACCGGATGAAGCGGGTGGAGGAGATCCTCGGCCGCTCGCTGGACGACCCGGACGTCCGGATGGAACTCTGGCTCGCCCTCAAGGCCGCCTCGACCGTCTCCTAGGCCCTCTCGGCAAAGTGGCGCCCGGCCCCCGCGAGCGGCCCCGACACTGACAAAGCGGCGCGGGTCGGCATGCGTGTACTCCATGCCGGATAAACAACGAATCCTCCGCGGAGTCCTACGGTGGTGGGGACAAGGACCCCACCGCACAACTCCGAAGGGCCGGGATTCGCATGACTTCCACCCACGCCTTCTGGCTCGCCGGCCGCCTGGCCACCGGCGAGGACAGCTTCGACGTCCACTCCCCGTGGGACGGTCGCCTGGTCGGCTCCGTCAGCGTGCCGACCGACGCACAGGTCGAAGAGGCCGTGGCCGCGGCGCACGCCGTGACGGCGGAGTTCTCCGCGACCCCCGCCCACGTACGGGCCGCCGCCCTGGACCACGTGTCCAAGCGGCTCGCCGAGCGCACCGAGGAGATCGCCCAGCTGATCTCCGCCGAGAACGGCAAGCCCATCAAGTGGGCCCGCGGCGAGGTCGGCCGTGCGGTGTCCGTGTTCCGTTTCGCCGCCGAGGAGGCCCGCCGCTTCAACGGGGGAGAGGCCCAGCGCCTGGACACCGACGCCGGTGGCGTCGGCCGGCTCGCGCTGACCCGCCGCTTCGTCAAGGGTCCCGTGCTCGGCATCGCGCCGTTCAACTTCCCGCTGAACCTGTGCGCCCACAAGGTGGCTCCCGCCATCGCCGTCGGCGCGCCGATCATCCTGAAGCCGGCCCCGGCCACCCCGCTCTCCGGCCTGATCCTCGGCGAGCTGCTCGCCGAGACGGACCTGCCGGTCGGCTCCTGGTCCGTCCTGCCCGTGGCGAACGACAAGATGCCCGCCCTGGTCAAGGACGAGCGCCTGCCCGTCATCTCCTTCACCGGCTCCGACACGGTCGGCTACGCCATCCAGCAGTCGGTGCCCCACAAGCACTGCACCCTGGAGCTCGGCGGCAACGCCGCGGCCGTCGTCCTCGCCGACTGGTCCTCCGAGGCCGACATCGACTGGGCCGCGACCCGTATCGCGACCTTCTCGAACTACCAGGCCGGCCAGTCCTGCATCTCGGTGCAGCGCGTGATCGCCGACGCCTCCGTGTACGACCGCCTCGTCGAGAAGGTCGTCGCCAAGGTCCGTGCCCAGGTCACCGGTGACCCGTCCGACTCCGCCACCGACGTCGGCCCCCTCGTCTCCGAGGACGCCGCCAAGCGCGTCGAGTCCTGGGTGGACGAGGCCGTCTCCGCCGGCGCCAAGCTGCTCACCGGCGGCAAGCGCGAGGGTGCCTCGTACGAGCCCACCGTCGTCGCGGACCTGCCGGCCGGTGTCACGCTCGCCGTCGAGGAGGTCTTCGGGCCGGTCCTCACGCTGCAGAAGGTCGACGGGGTCGACGAGGCCTTCGCCGCCGTCAACGACTCGAAGTTCGGTCTGCAGACCGGCGTGTTCACCCGGGACATCCAGGTCGCGTTCCGCGCGCACCGCGAGCTGGAGGTCGGCGGTGTGATCGTCGGCGACGCGCCGTCCTACCGCGCCGACCAGATGCCGTACGGCGGCGTCAAGCAGTCCGGTGTCGGTCGCGAGGGCGTCCGCTACGCCATGGACGACTACACGTACGAGCGGGTCCTGGTCCTCACGGGCCTGGACATCTGAGCGCACTCGTACGGCCATGAGCCGACGGCCGGAGCCCACTGTGCGGGGGCTCCGGCCGTCTCCTTTTCGCCCACCCGGCCGGACGCCCCTTTTCAGGGCGCACGAAACGGGTACCACTCACCAGGTAGCACCGACCGGTATCCGGAAAGTCAACCGACTTCGGCGGCGAGGTGAGTCCCCTCTCATGTCCGCAACACAGCCCAGCGGCACTCAGCCCAAGGTGACCGAACGCGAGGCACGGCAGGTCGCGGAAGCGGCCCGGGAACAGGACTGGCGCAAGCCCAGCTTCGCGAAGGAGCTCTTCCTCGGGCGGTTCCGGCTCGACCTGATCCACCCCCATCCGCTGCCCGCCGACGAGGACGTCCGGCGCGGCGAGGCCTTCCTGGCCCGGCTGCGGCAGTTCTGCGAGACGCAGATCGACGGGGCCCGCATCGAACGCGAGGCGAGGATCCCCGACGAGACCGTGCGCGGACTGAAGGAACTCGGCGCACTCGGCATGAAGATCGACCCGAAGTACGGGGGTCTCGGTCTCACCCAGGTGTACTACAACAAGGCGCTCGCCCTCGTCGGTTCGGTCAGCCCCGCCATCGGGGCCCTGCTCTCCGCCCACCAGTCGATCGGCGTCCCCCAGCCGCTCAAGATGTTCGGCACCCGGGAGCAGAAGGACACCTACCTGCCCCGCTGCGCCACCACCGCCATCAGCGCCTTCCTGCTCACCGAGCCCGACGTGGGCTCCGACCCGGCGCGACTGGCCACCACGGCGGTACCGGACGAGAGCGGCGACGGGTACCTCCTCGACGGGGTGAAGCTCTGGACCACCAACGGGGTGGTCGCCGACCTGCTCGTCGTGATGGCCCGGGTGCCGAAGAGCGAGAACCACCGGGGCGGGATCACCGCCTTCGTGGTCGAGGCGGACTCGCCCGGCATCACCGTCGAGCACCGCAACGCCTTCATGGGCCTGCGCGGTCTGGAGAACGGCGTCACCCGCTTCCACCAGGTGCGGGTCCCCGCGGCCCAGCGGATCGGAGCCGAGGGCGCCGGTCTGAAGATCGCGCTGACCACCCTGAACACCGGCCGCCTCTCGCTGCCCGCCATGTGCGTCGGTGCCGGCAAGTGGTGTCTGAAGATCGCCCGCGAGTGGTCGGGCGTGCGCGAGCAGTGGGGCCGGCCGGTGGCCCGGCACGAGGCGGTCGGCGCCAAGATCGCCTTCATCGCCGCCACCACCTTCGCCCTGGAGGCCGTGGTCGACCTCGCCTCCCAGATGGCCGACGAGGACCGCAACGACATCCGCATCGAGGCCGCCCTCGCGAAGCTCTACGGCTCCGAGATGGCCTGCCTGATGGCCGACGAACTGGTCCAGATCCGCGGCGGACGCGGTTTCGAGACCGCCGAGTCGCTGGCCGCCCGCGGCGAGCGGGCCGTCCCCGCCGAACAGATGCTGCGCGATCTGCGCATCAACCGGATCTTCGAGGGCTCGACCGAGATCATGCACCTGCTCATCGCGCGGGAGGCGGTGGACGCCCACCTGTCGGTGGCCGGCGACCTCATCGACCCCGAGAAGGCCCTCGGCGACAAGGCGAAGGCCGGCGCCCGGGCGGCCGGGTTCTACGCGCGCTGGCTGCCCAGACTGGCCACCGGGGCCGGCCAGGTGCCGGGGACCTACCGGGAGTTCCACCCCGACGGCCACCCCGACCTCGCCACCCACCTGCGCTACGTCGAGCGGACCTCCCGCAAACTCGCCCGATCGACGTTCTACGCCATGTCCCGCTGGCAGGGGCGGATGGAGACGAAGCAGGGCTTCCTCGGCCGGATCGTGGACATCGGCGCCGAACTCTTCGCGATGAGCGCCGCCTGTGTGCGCGCCGAGCACCTGCGCGCGACCGGCGAGCACGGCCGCGAGGCCTACCAACTCGCCGACGCCTTCTGCCGGCAGTCCCGGATCCGCGTCGAGGAACTCTTCGGCCGGCTCTGGTCCAACACCGACGACCTGGACGGCAAGGTCGTCGCCGGGGTGCTGTCCGGCACCTACACCTGGCTGGAGGAGGGCATCCTCGACCCCTCGGGCGACGGCCCGTGGATCGCCGACGCCACCCCGGGCCCGTCCACCCGCGAAAACGTCCACCGCCCGCTGCGCTGACCTGCGAGGATCAAGACGGGCCCGAGCCACGAGGAGCGATCCGAGCGACCGAGGGAGCGGCCCGCGCGAACAGGACGAGTACCGGCACGAGCACGAGGCGGACGGGAACGATGGCGATGGCCGAGGAAGACCGTCACAGCCGACGGCTGGCCTGGTGCGTGGCGCACCTGCTGCGCCACGCACCGGACCCCGTCACCGCCGACCTGACGGGCCGGCTGGACGACACCACCCGCAAGTACCTGCTCCGCGACGAGTACCTGCCCGCCTCCCTCGTCACGCTCGTGCTGCGGCACGGCAGCGACGAGGACCGGCGGACCGTCGCCCGCAACCCGCGCGTGTTCGGGCGCCCGCTGCCGGGCCTGCCCGGACCCGCGCGGTACGCGGCCCGCCCCGCGCCCGGCCCGGAACTCCTCGCGGCCCTCGGCGTCGGCCCCGGACCGCTGGACACCGACGAACTGATCGGGCTGCTGCGCGCGCACGGCGCCCGCCCCCGGCTCCCGCTCACCCTGCTGCGGCTGCCGCACACCCTCGACCCCGAACTGCTGCGCGCCCGGCACGCCCGCGACCCGTTGCCGCCCGGCGCGATCGAGGCGCTGCTCCTGGTCGGCGACCTGCCCCTGGACGTGTCCGTCGCGCTGCTCGCCGGCACGCCGGGGGAGACGTACGGGCGCCGCTGGTACCGCCCCGCCGTACGGGCCGTCCGGATGGGGCTCCTGACCTGCGACGAGCTGGTCTCCCGCGTGACTCCCGCCGGGCGGACCCTGCTCCTGGCGGACCTGTCCGCCGGTCCGGGCGGGCTGCGCTGGAACGTGCCCGAGCAGGCCGAGGTCCGGTCCGCCGTGCGCCGGGTGCTGCGACCCACCCTGGGTGACGACCCGCGCTGGTGGCCGATCCTGAGCCGGCGTGCCGTCGGCTTCGGCGGCACGCTGCCCGAACTGGTCGAGGTCGTGGCCGCGCGGGAGACGCCTCCGGCCGGTGTCCACACGGGCCCCGAACCGGTCGGCGGGGTGGAGCGCGAACTGGCCCTGGTCAGCCTGGCCGTGCCGATGGAACAGGTCAGCGAGGACATTCGATGGGTCCGTGACTGCCTCGACCGGGGCCTGCTCACCGGGGCCGACGTGATCCGCCACAAGGTGCCCGCCTGCTGGGCCCTGGACGAGGACCACTGGCTCGGCGACATCGACCACCCCGACCGCCACGACCGTCCCGAGGCCGTCCACGCGGCCCGCGCCGAGGCGGACCGACTGTTCGCCGAGGCCCTCGGCGCGGACGCGGACGCCTGGTGGCGGGCCGCCCGGGCGCTCCCCGACTTCGCCGGGACGCTGCCGGAGCTGTTGGCCGGTGTGATTCAAGGGGACTCCGTGTCCAACCGCACCTGAGTTGCGGCAACAATGGGAGCATGAGCGACAGCCCAGCCCCCCTCGCCGATCCGCACCTCCTCTTCGACCCCGCGGTCGGCCGCCGGGACATCGTCATCCTCGGGTCGACCGGGTCCATCGGGACCCAGGCCATCGACCTCGCCCTGCGCAACCCGGACCGCTTCCGCGTGACCGCGCTGTCCGCCGCCGGCGGGCGCGTCGCGCTGCTGGCCGAGCAGGCCCGGCTGCTGCGGGTCGACACGGTCGCCGTGGCCGACGAGGACGCCGTACCGGCCCTGAAAGAGGCGCTGAGCGCCCAGTACGGCGGCGGCGAGCCGCTGCCGGAGATCCTGGCCGGACCCGACGCGGCGAGCGAACTGGCCGCCTCCGCGTGCCACACCGTGCTCAACGGCATCACCGGCTCCATCGGCCTCGCGCCCACCCTCGCCGCCCTGCGGGCCGGCCGGACCCTGGCCCTGGCCAACAAGGAATCGCTGATCGTCGGCGGCCCCCTGGTCAAGGCGCTGGCGAAGCCCGGTCAGATCATCCCGGTGGACTCCGAGCACGCCGCGCTGTTCCAGGCGCTCGCCGCCGGCACCCGCGCCGACGTGCGCAAGCTCGTGGTCACCGCCTCCGGCGGCCCCTTCCGCGGCCGCACCCGCGCCGAGCTGGCCCACGTCACCGTCCAGGACGCGCTGGCGCACCCCACCTGGGCCATGGGCCCGGTCATCACGATCAACTCGGCGACCCTGGTCAACAAGGGGCTGGAGGTCATCGAGGCGCACCTGCTCTACGACATCCCCTTCGACCGCATCGAGGTCGTCGTCCACCCGCAGTCCTACGTCCACTCGATGGTCGAGTTCACGGACGGCTCCACCCTGGCGCAGGCCACCCCGCCGGACATGCGCGGCCCGATCGCGATCGGCCTCGGCTGGCCCGAGCGGATCCCCGACGCGGCCCCGGCGTTCGACTGGACCAAGGCGTCGAGCTGGGAGTTCTTCCCGCTGGACACCGAGGCCTTCCCGTCGGTGGGACTGGCCCGCCACGTGGGCGCACTGGGCGGTACCGCCCCGGCCGTGTTCAATGCGGCGAACGAGGAGTGCGTGGCCGCCTTCCTGGCCGGTCGGCTGCCGTTCACAGCAATCATGGATACGGTCTCCGCTGTGGTCGATGAGCACGGAACGCCGGAGGCGGGAACTTCCCTGACCGTCCGGGACGTCCTTGAAGCGGAGACCTGGGCCAGGGCCCGGGCACGGGAGATGGCGGCACGCGCCGCCGTGGAGGCGAGCGCATGACGATACTGCTGACCCTGATCGGTGTGGTCGTCTTCGCGGTCGGCCTGCTGGTCTCCATCGCCTGGCACGAACTCGGCCACCTCTCCACGGCCAAGATGTTCGGCATCCGCGTGCCCCAGTACATGGTCGGCTTCGGCAGGACCGTCTGGTCGCGGAAGAAGGGCGACACGGAGTACGGGATAAAGGCCATCCCGATGGGCGGCTACATCCGCATGATCGGGATGTTCCCGCCCGGCGAGGACGGCAAGGTCACCGCCCGCTCGACGTCGCCCTTCCGCTCGATGATCGAGGACGCGCGCTCCGCCGCGTACGAGGAGCTCCAGCCCGGCGACGAGACGCGGCTGTTCTACACGCGCAAGCCGTGGAAGCGCGTGATCGTGATGTTCGCCGGGCCGTTCATGAACCTGGTCCTGGCCGTGGCCATCTTCCTGGCCACGCTGATGACCTTCGGCGTGAACACCCAGACCACCGTGGTCAGCAGCGTGTCCGACTGCGTCCTCCAGCAGAGCGAGAAGCGCGACAAGTGCGCCGCCGGCGACCCGGTGGCCCCCGCCAAGGCCGCGGGCCTGCTGCAGGGGGACAAGATCGTCGCGTTCAACGGCAGGAAGGTCGACGACTGGTCGGCGCTCCAGAAGGACATCCGCGCCACCGTCGGCCCGGCCACCGTCACCGTGGAGCGCGCGGGCCGCCTGGTCGACCTGAAGCCCACCCTGATCGAGAACACGGTCGCCAAGACCGACGGTCGCGGCGAGTACGTCAAGGACCAGTACGTCACCGCGGGCTTCCTCGGCTTCGCGCCGGCCAGCGGGTACGTGGAGCAGTCCTTCCCGCAGGCCGCCTCCCGCATGGGCGACATGATGGAGTCCGGGGTCGAGTCCCTGGTCGCGCTGCCGTCCAAGATCCCGGCCCTGTGGAACTCCGTCTTCAACGGCGCCGAGCGCGACGTGAACGGCCCGATGGGCATCGTGGGCGCCGCCCGGGTCAGCGGCGAGATCTTCACCCTGGACCTGCCGCCCACCCACATCCTGGTGATCTTCCTGAACCTGGTGGCGGGCTTCAACCTCTCGCTGTTCCTGTTCAACATGCTGCCGCTGCTGCCGCTCGACGGCGGTCACATCGCGGGCGCGCTGTGGGAGTCGGTGCGACGCAACGTGGCCCGTGTCTTCCGCCGGCCGGACCCCGGTCCGTTCGACGTGGCGCGGCTGATGCCCTTGGCCTACGTGGTGGCGGGAGTCTTCGTCTGCTTCACCCTGCTGGTGCTCGTGGCGGACGTGGTGAACCCGATCAAGATCACCTGACGCGTCCGGTCCGATCTCCGGATCGACCGCTCATGCGAAAGTCGTACGACCGTGCGTAGGAGGCCGGGCACACATCGTGCCCGGCCCTTCGCGTTCGGGTGGCACACCCCCGGCGATGCGTGGGTCCCGCGCTGATTGGCGTAATCTCGAAGCCTGGAGCCCGCCGATCTCGGGACCTTGATCCACACCTTGGGGTTGCACAGCAGATGACTGCCATCTCTCTCGGAATGCCGTCCGTGCCGACGAAGCTCGCCGTCCGACGGGTCAGTCGCAAGATCCAGGTCGGTTCCGTGGCCGTCGGTGGAGACGCACCCATTTCGGTGCAGTCGATGACCACGACCCGCACCTCCGACATCGGCGCCACCCTCCAGCAGATCGCCGAGCTCACCGCCTCCGGCTGCAACATCGTCCGTGTCGCCTGCCCGACGCAGGACGACGCCGACGCGCTCGCCGTGATCGCCAAGAAGTCGCAGATCCCGGTGATCGCCGACATTCACTTCCAGCCGAAGTACGTGTTCGCCGCGATCGACGCCGGCTGCGCCGCCGTCCGCGTCAACCCCGGCAACATCAAGCAGTTCGACGACAAGGTCAAGGAGATCGCGCACGCGGCCAAGGCCGCGGGCACCCCGATCCGGATCGGCGTCAACGCGGGCTCCCTCGACGCCCGACTGCTCAAGAAGTACGGCAAGGCCACCCCCGAGGCGCTCGTCGAGTCCGCGCTGTGGGAAGCCTCCCTCTTCGAGGAGCACGGCTTCGGCGACATCAAGATCTCGGTCAAGCACAACGACCCGGTCGTCATGGTCAACGCCTACCGCCAGCTCGCGGCCGCCTGCGACTACCCGCTGCACCTCGGCGTCACCGAGGCCGGCCCCGCCTTCCAGGGCACCATCAAGTCCGCCGTCGCCTTCGGCGCCCTGCTCTCCGAGGGCATCGGCGACACCATCCGCGTCTCCCTCTCCGCCCCGCCGGTCGAGGAGATCAAGGTCGGCAACCAGATCCTGGAGTCGCTGAACCTCAAGCCCCGCCGCCTGGAGATCGTCTCCTGCCCGTCCTGCGGGCGGGCCCAGGTCGACGTCTACAAGCTGGCCGAGGAGGTCACGGCGGGCCTGGAGGGCATGGAGGTCCCGCTGCGCGTCGCGGTCATGGGCTGCGTCGTCAACGGCCCCGGCGAGGCCCGCGAGGCCGACCTGGGCGTCGCCTCCGGCAACGGCAAGGGCCAGATCTTCGTGAAGGGCGAGGTCATCAAGACCGTCCCCGAGTCGAAGATCGTGGAGACCCTCATCGAGGAGGCGCTGAAGATCGCCGAGCAGATGGAGAAGGACGGCATCCCGTCCGGCGAGCCCACCGTCGCCATCGGCGTCTGAGCGACCCCGCCGACACCGCTGAGGCCCCGGCCCGTTCCCGCAGCTCGCGGGCGGGGCCGGGGCTTTTTCGTGACCCGTGGGACCAGGCATCCTCATGCGACGCCGGGTACAGTTCGGGGATCAGCAGACTTGCATGGTGAGGCCCCAGTGTTGACGCAGACCACCACCCGGGTCCTTGAGCCCAGTGATCTCGACGCCGCGCTCGCGGTCCTGGGACGTGACCCCGTCGAGAACGCCTTCGTCACCTCGCGCGTCCAGGTCGCCGGGCTCGACCCGTGGCGCCTCGGCGGCGAGATGTGGGGCTGGTACACCGACGGCGCGCTCCAGGCCCTCTGTTACGCGGGAGCCAACCTGGTCCCCGTCTGCGCCGGACCCGACGCCGTACGCGCCTTCGCCGACCGGGCCCGCCGCACCGGCCGCCGCTGCTCCTCCATCGTCGGCCCGGCCGAGGCCACCCGGCTGCTGTGGCAGCTCCTGGAGCCCAGCTGGGGCCCTGCCCGGGACGTCCGCTCCCGCCAACCCCTCATGATCATCGAACAGCCGTCGACCGAGGTCAGGGCGGATCCCCTGGTCCGCCGGATCCGCAAGGACGAACTGGACCTGATCATGCCCGCCTGCGTGGCGATGTTCACCGAGGAGGTCGGCATCTCCCCGCTCGCCGGGGACGGCGGCCTGCTCTACCAGGCCCGGGTCGCCGAACTCGTCGGCTCCGGCCGCTCCTTCGCACGCGTCGAGGACGGCAAGGTCGTCTTCAAGGCGGAGATCGGCGCCGCCACCCCCCGCGCCTGCCAGATCCAGGGCGTCTGGGTCGACCCCGAGTTCCGCGGCCGGGGGCACTCCGAGGCCGGCATGGCGGCCGTCGTCGAGTACGCGCTGCGCGACGTGGCCCCGGTGGTCAGCCTCTACGTCAACGACTTCAACACCGCCGCCCGGGCGTCCTACCGCCGCGTGGGCTTCCGCGAGGTCGGCGCGTTCATGAGCGTGCTCTTCTGACCCGACCCGACCCCGGCCCGCTCCACCCGCGGCGGCCGGCTCCCGCGGAACCCGGGGCGTCGGCGCCCCCGGGGCGGGCCGCCGGCCGAGAGGGCCACGTATCCCTGGCCGGTACCCCCGAGTAAGGTCACGGCATGCTGCCTACCTCCGAGGGCGACGACCCCGACCGGCCCGCCGGACTCCGCATCGCCGCCCTCGACCTCGCCGCCCGCGTGGACGAGGCCCTGCGCGTGCAAGCCGTCGCGTTCGGGCTCAGCGACGACGAGGTCGGCATCCGGCGCTACATCGTCCAACGCCACATGGACTGCCGGGGCGCCCGCGCCCTGGGGGCGTTCACCGAGGACGGCGCGCTCGCCGGATTCGTGTACGGCATGCCCAACGACCGCGACCACTGGTGGTCCACCGTCGTCGAACCGCACCTGCGAGCCGGCGGCCACGACGGCTGGCTCGACCACTCCTTCGTCATCACCGAACTCCACGTGCACCCCGGATTCCAGGGCCGGGGCGTCGGCCGCGCCCTGATCACGCGGATCACCGACACCGCCGCCGAGCCCCGCTCGATCCTGTCCGCCATCGACACCGAGAGCCCCGCCCGCGGCCTCTACCGCGCCCTCGGCTACACCGACCTCGCCCGCCGGGTGCACTTCCCCAGCGCGAGCCTGCCGTACGCCGTCATGGGCGCCCCGCTGCCCCTGCACCGGCGCTGAATTCGTTTCGGACCCCGCGCCGGTCCCCGATAGCCTCCCGTCATGTCAACGCAACACGTGCAGCGCATGTCCCGCCTCATGGCCAAGACCCTCCGCGAGGACCCGGCCGACGCGGAGACCCTCAGCCACCGCATGCTGGTCCGCGCCGGCTACGTCCGGCGCAGTTCCGCCGGGGTGTGGACCTGGCTGCCGCTCGGCAAGCGGGTCCTGGACAACGTCTCGCGCGTCGTCCGCGAGGAGATGGACGCGATCGGGGCCCAGGAGGTACTCCTCCCCGCGCTGCTGCCCAAAGAGCCGTACGAGGTCAGCGGCCGCTGGTCGGAGTACGGCGACCTGCTCTTCCGCCTCAAGGACCGCAAGGGCGCGGACTATCTCCTCGGCCCCACCCACGAGGAGATCTTCACCCTGCTGGTGAAGGACCAGTGCACGTCCTACAAGGACCTGCCGGTCATGCTCTACCAGATCCAGACCAAGTACCGCGACGAGGCCAGGCCGCGCTCCGGGGTGCTGCGCGGCCGCGAGTTCCAGATGAAGGACTCGTACTCCTTCGACGTGAGCGACGAGGGCCTGGCCGAGTCCTACGCCCTCCACCGCGCCGCCTACCGTCGCATCTTCGAGCGGCTCGGGCTGAACCACCGGATCGTGTCGGCGGTCTCGGGAGCGATGGGCGGCTCCGCGTCCGAGGAGTTCCTCGCCCCGGCCGAGGCGGGCGAGGACACCTTCGCCGACTGCCCGTCCTGCGACTACGCGGCCAACACGGAGGCGGTGACCTTCGCCCTGACCCCGGTGGCCGGCGAGCACGGCCCGCTGGAGGAGATCCCCACCCCCGACACCCCCACCATCGAGACGCTGGCCGCCCACCTGGGCGTACCCGCCTCGGCGACGCTGAAGAACCTCCTCGTCAAGGTCGACGGCGAGATCGTGGCCGTCGGCGTACCGGGGGACCGCGAGGTGGACCTCGGGAAGCTGGGCGAGCATCTCGCCCCGGCCGTCGTGGAATTGGTCACGGCCGAGGACTTCGTGGACCGGCCCGACCTGGTACGCGGCTACGTGGGCCCCCAGGGCCTGGGCAAGGTCCGCTACCTGGCCGACCCCCGTGTCGCGCCCGGCACTTCATGGGTGACCGGCGCCAACAAGCCCGACACACACGCCCGCGACGTGGTCTGCGGACGGGACTTCGAGGTGGACCGGTACCTCGACGTGGTGGTCGTGGAGCCCGGCGACCCCTGCCCGCTCTGCGGTGTCGGCCTCCGCCTGGACCGCGCGATCGAGATCGGCCACATCTTCCAACTGGGCCGCAAGTACGCCGACGCCTTCGGGCTCGACGTGCTCGGCAAGGAGGGCAAGCCGGTCCGGGTCACGATGGGCTCGTACGGGATCGGCGTCTCCCGGGCGGTCGCGGCGCTCGCCGAACAGACCGCCGACGAACGGGGGTTGTGCTGGCCCGCCGAGGTGGCACCGGCCGACGTGCACGTGGTCGCGGCGGGCAAGGCCGTACCGCTGGCGCTCGCCGCGGAAGCCGCCGAGGCGCTGGCCGCCGCGGGCCGGCGGGTCCTCCTGGACGACCGGCCGGGACTGTCGCCCGGGGTCAAGCTCACCGACGCGGAGTTGATCGGCGTGCCGTGGATCCTGGTCGCCGGGCGCCGCTCGGCCGAGTCGGTGGTCGAACTCCAGAACCGCAGGGAAGGCACCCGCGAGGAGCTCCCCCTGGCGCAGGCGCTGGCCCGCCTGACGTGACGTGACGGTCCGGCCGGGACGCGGGGCCCGTCGGCCCGTGTCCCGGCTAGTCGCGTTCGGCCGGGGGCGGGTCGAGGGCCGGGGGCGCGTCGGGGTCCGCACCCGGCTCGATGGTCGGGGTCGGGGTCGCGGTCGGGGCCGCGCCCGGCTCGATGGCCGGACCCGGGGGTGCCGGGGGTGCCGGGGGTGCGGGAGGCGCGGGGGCGGGCGCCGCGCGTTCGAGGAAGCGCAGGAGTTCCACCGGGAACGGCAGGACCAGCGTGGAGTTCTTCTCCGCCGCCACCGCCACCACCGTCTGCAGGAGCCGCAGTTGCAGCGCCGCCGGCTGCTCCGACATCACCTCGGCCGCCTCGGCCAGCTTCCTCGACGCCTGGAGTTCCGCGTCCGCGTTGATGATGCGCGCCCGCCGCTCACGGTCCGCCTCGGCCTGCCGGGCCATCGACCGTTTCATGGTCTCCGGCAGCGAGACGTCCTTGATCTCGACCCGGTCGATCTGGACGCCCCAGCCGATCGCCGGGCTGTCGATCATCAGCTCCAGTCCCTGGTTCAGCTGCTCCCGGTTGGACAGCAGATCGTCCAGGTCCGACTTGCCGATGATGGACCGCAGCGAGGTCTGGGCCATCTGCGAGACCGCGAACCGGTAGTCCTCGACCTGGATGATCGCGTCGGCCGCGTCGACCACCTTGAAGTAGACGACCGCGTCCACCCGCACCGTGACGTTGTCCCGGGTGATGCCCTCCTGGGCCGGCACCGGCATCGTCACGATCTGCATGTTCACCTTGCGCAGCTTGTCCACGCCCGGGACGACGAAGGTGAAGCCGGGGCCCCGAACACCCTCACGGAGCCGGCCCAGCCGGAACACCACGCCCCGCTCGTACTGCTTCACCACCCGGGCGGCGACGCCCAGGTACACCATGATTCCCACGCCCGCGGCGACAGCCGCTGTCAGCAGTTCCTCGACCATGACGGCCCCCTGCCGTACATATCCTTATATGTACGGTATGCCCTACAGCCAGGCCGCGAACTCCAACAACAGCTCGGCGTCCCGACGCCGCCCGGCGGCCAGCGCCCGGTTCCCCGACTCCACCGCGCGGAACACCGCCCAGCCCCGCAGCCGCTCCCGGTCCACGTCCAACGCGTCGGCCAGTTTGTTCACCCGCCGGCGCGCGCCCGACGCCCCCGTCGAGGAGGCGACCTGGTCCTCCAGCCGGTCCCTGACCAGCCGCGCGAGGTCGTAGGCCCGCTCGCCGACCACCGGGTCGGGACCGACCGTCAGCCACGGCGCCCGCTCACCCGCCAACACCTTGCCCTGCCGGAAGTTCCCGTGCAGCAGCAGTTCCTCGCCCGGCGCCGCCGTCAGCTCCTCACGGAGCGCGAGGGCCGTCGCGGCCAGCGCCTCGACCTCCGGGGGAGCCTTCCGCAGTGCCTCGGCCTGCCGGTCCGTGCGCTGCGCGACGGTCTCCCACCGGTGATCGGCCCCGGGGGCCACCCACAGCCGCCGGAGCGTCCCCGAGGCCTCCAGCAGCGCCTTCGCCTCGGGCAGCGAGCGCAGCGACACCTCCGGGTGCAGCCGCTCCAGGAGCAGCGCCCCGTCCTCCTCGTGGTAACGCGAGTCCAGGACCCGTACGGCCCCGAACCCGCCCCAGTGGGCGAGCGCCGCCAGCTCCCGGTCGGGCCGCGCCCCGGGGGGCGCCAACTTCAGCGCGGCCGGGGTCCCGTCGGCGTACCGGACGAGGACCACCAGGCTGCTGCGGCCACCCGGGGCCTGCACCCGCTGCGCGGCCACCTCACGCCGGGTCAGCGCCTCCTCGGTCAGTCGGGGCAACCGCCCCAGCCAGTCCGTGTCCCGCGTCGTCTCCGGCGTCTCGCCGAGCGCCCGTACCAGCCGCTGCGGCGGTTCGAAAGCCATGCGTGCGTGATCCCTTTCAGCTGGTCTGGGCTCGCTTCGAACGTTCCGTGAGCCCAGGGAAGGCTACGCCGACACCACGCCAGCGCGCCGCGCGGACCGCCGCGGCGCTCAGCGCGTCGGCCGCCTCGCGGCGCAACGGGCCGTCGGCGGCCCGCACCAGATCGGAGTAGGCGCCGGCCACCCGGTCCTCGACGTCACCGGCGAGCCGCTCGGCGTCCGCAGGGGTCCGCAGTTCGAACGGCAGGGCGTACGCGGCCTCCGACGGTCGGGGGGATCCGCCCAGGTCACGCACGGTACGGGCGAGCGAGTCACGCCGCGCCAGGTGCTGCCCGTACGCCTCGCGGGCCTCGGGCGCACGGGCCGCCGCGATGCGCGCGCCGATCACCCCGTAGGCGTACGCGGCTGCGTGCTCGGCGGCCAACGCTGACTGCGCGGCCTCCAGCGGGCGGGTCGTCGCGGAGGGCTCGGGCTTCACGGTCGGGCTCCCGGGTTCGAGGTCAGCAGGTACGCGTGGACCGCGCCGCAGGCCGCGACCGAGGCCAGCAGGCGCGCCAGCTCCCCGGGGGCGCCGGCCAGCGCGACGGTCCGGGTCTCGGCCAGGCTCCGCTCGGCGTCCGCGAGTTCGGTCAGGGCGTCGGCGGCCTTGGGCGGAACCGGCTCGCCGGAGCGCGACGGCGTGGCCGTCGCCGAGGCGGAGGGCGAAGGGGAGGCCTTCCGCTCGTCCGACCGACCGGGTTCGACGAACGCCAGGGCGGCGGGGTGCGCCGCGACGGAGGCGCGCAGCGGTACCAGCCGCCCGGCCAGGTCCGGATGGGCGGCGATGGTCCTGTCGTAACGTTCCAGCAGATCCTCGCTGTCACGAACGGCGCCCTCCCGCATCCGCCGTTCGAGTGACACCTCGGTGCTCGCGCCGGAGGAGTCGTCACCACCCGAGCACCCGCCGAGCAGCGCGGTGCCGCCCGCGCCGACGGCCGTGACGAGCACGCCGCGACGAGAGGGGCGCGATGCGCGCGAAGGACGCGGGGGACCGGCGGCCTCCGCCGGCTCCGGGAAACCCGAGGTCCGCGCGGGCACGGACGGCGGGCGTGGCGTGGTCCAGGGCACGGTGACGTCCTCCGGAGGTGACGGCGGGGCGGGTGTGATCAAGGTACCCGGGGCCCGTCCCGGAGCGCGGACGGCAACACCCTCCGCGACCGGATACCCTTTGACCTGACACGCGACAGAAAACCACAACAGCACACGCGGCCGAGGAGTCACCCGGATGAGCACCACCCAGAGCGACAGGCTGCGCGGACTGCTGGAGCCGCTGGTCACCGCCAAGGGCCTGGACCTCGAAGACATCGAGACGTCCAAGGCGGGCAAGCGCCGGATGCTGCGGATCATCGTGGATTCCGATGAGGGTGTGGAACTGGACGCCTGTGCCGAGCTGAGTCGCGAGGTCTCCGATCTGCTCGACGAGAGCGACGTGATGGGCGAGGACGAGTACGTCCTCGAAGTGAGCTCGCCGGGCGCGGACCGCCCGCTGACCGAGCACCGTCACTACATCCGGGCGATCGGCCGTCTCGTGAAGTTCCAGTCGGCCGAGAGCGGGGAACTGATCGCCCGCATCCTCGACGTCGACGACGAGGGCATGGACCTCGAAGTACCGGGTGTGAAGGGCCGCAAGGCGACCACCCGCCGCATCGCATTCACCGACATCGTCAAGGCGCGTGTCGAGATCGAGTTCAACCGCAAGGACAAGAAGGAAGAGGAGGCGTAGTCGTGGACATCGACATGAGTGCCCTACGGGGTCTGGTCCGGGAGAAGGAGATCTCCTTCGACCTGCTCGTCGAGGCGATCGAGTCGGCCCTCCTCATCGCGTACCACCGCACCGAGGGCAGCTTCCGCCGCGCCCGCGTCGTGCTCGACCGCACCAACGGTCACGTGGTCGTGTGGGCGACGGAAGACCCGAAGGATCTCGAAGAGGGCCAGGAGCCCAAGGAGTTCGACGACACGCCGTCGGACTTCGGCCGGATCGCCGCGACGACCGCCAAGCAGGTGATCCTCCAGCGTCTGCGCGACGCCGAGGACGACCTGACCTTCGGCGAGTTCCTCGGCCGCGAGGGTGACGTCATCACCGGCGTCGTCCAGCAGGGCAAGGACCCCAAGAACGTCCTCGTCGACATCGGCAAGCTGGAGGCCATCCTGCCGGTGCAGGAGCAGGTCCCCGGTGAGGAGTACACCCACGGGCTGCGCCTGAAGGCGTACGTGGTGCGCGTCGCGAAGGGCGTCCGCGGCCCGTCCGTGACCCTCTCGCGGACCCACCCCAACCTGGTGAAGAAGCTGTTCGCCCTGGAGGTCCCGGAGATCGCCGACGGCAGCGTCGAGATCTCGGCCATCGCCCGCGAGGCCGGCCACCGCACCAAGATCGCCGTCCGCTCCACGCGTTCCGGCCTGAACCCCAAGGGCGCCTGCATCGGCCCCATGGGCAGCCGCGTGCGCAACGTGATGGCCGAATTGCACGGTGAGAAGATCGACATCGTCGACTGGTCGGACGACCCGGCGGAGATGGTCGCCAACGCCCTGTCACCCGCCCGGGTGAGCAAGGTCGAGGTCGTCGACTGGGACTCCCGTTCCGCCCGCGTGACCGTGCCCGACTACCAGCTGTCGCTGGCCATCGGCAAGGAGGGCCAGAACGCCCGCCTTGCCGCGCGGCTCACCGGCTGGCGCATCGACATCCGCCCGGACACCGAGGACCCCTCGGACCGGGACGGCGACCGCGACCGCGGTGGTGACCGGGACCGCGACGGTGACCGGGACCGCGGTGGTGACCGCGGTGCGGACCGTCACTCCGACCGGCGCGGGGAATAAACCACTACCGGTCGGTGGTTTTCGGCCGGTAGACAGGGACCCCGCAGGTCGGGGTCCCTGACCTGTGGGTCCTCCGGGATCCATGTGAATCACAACGACATCCGTTCGATTTTTCGCCCGAAGGGGTGAGGTCGGTGCGGGGAGGTAGACTTAGGCGTGTCTGGCCGGACGCAAGCCCGCGCATGCCCCGAACGCACCTGTGTGGGGTGTCGGGAGCGAGCGGCCAAGAGCGATCTGCTGCGCATCGTGGCGGTCGAGGACGAATGCGTCCCCGATCCTCGCGGTACGCTGCCCGGCCGGGGTGCCTACGTGCACCCCGCCGTGGTCTGCCTCGACCAGGCGGTCCGCCGCAGAGCGTTCCCCCGGGCCCTTCGGTCCGCCGGAGCGCTCGACACGGCGACACTGCGCAAAGCCGTGGCCGGTGAGGCCGGGGCGACACCGTAAGAAGTAGTACGGCACGGATACCCCGTGCGGTCAGGTACCTCGCGAGTTGGAAGTAGGTCGAGATTGCGATGAGCACTCGATGAGTACGCGATGAGTACGCCCATGAAGTAGCGACGGTCCGGCGTAACCCGGACCTAAAAGGAGCGAAGTGGCTAAGGTCCGGGTATACGAACTCGCCAAGGAGTTCGGGGTAGAGAGCAAGGTCGTCATGGCCAAGCTCCAAGAACTCGGTGAATTCGTACGTTCGGCGTCCTCGACGATCGAGGCGCCTGTCGTACGCAAGTTGACTGACGCACTGCAGGGGCCCGGCGGCAACGCCGGCAAGTCCGCTGCAAAGCCCGGCGCGCCCCGCAAGGCAGCGCCCGCCAAGCCCGCAGCGCCCTCCCCGGCCGCTGCGGCACGTCCTGCCGCCCCGAAGCCCGGTGCACCGGCCCCCAAGCCGGTCGTCGCCGAGGCTCCGGCCGCCAGTACTCCCGCCCCGGTGACTCCGGCCGCATCCGGCCCGCGTCCCGGTCCCAAGGCTCCGGCCGCCCCGAAGCCCGCTCCGGCGGCTCCCGTGGCGACCGAGTTCTCCGCGCCTCCGGCGGCCCCGGCCGCCCCGGCGCGCACCGAGCGTCCCGCCGCGGCCGCTCCCGGCCCCCGTCCGGCGCAGCAGCGTCCGGCCCAGGGTCAGGGCGGTCAGCCCGGCGCACGTCCCGGCGCCCCGCGCCCGGCCGGTTCCGCCCCCGGCGGTCCGTCCCAGCGTCCCGCCGGCGGTGCCGGTGCCCCGCGTCCGCAGGGCGCCCGTCCGGCCGGTCCCCGTCCGGGCAACAACCCGTTCACCTCGGGTGGCTCCACCGGCATGGCGCGCCCGCAGGCGCCCCGTCCGGCCGGCGCTCCCCGTCCCGGTGCCCCCGGCGCCGGCGGCGGCCAGGGTGCTCCCCGTCCGCAGGGCGGCCCTGGTGGCGCCCCGCGTCCCCAGGGTCAGGGCGGCGCTCGCCCCACCCCGGGCGGCATGCCTCGTCCGCAGGGCGGCGCCCCGCGTCCCGGTGGTGCTCCCGGCGGTAACCGTCCCAACCCGGGCATGATGCCGCAGCGTCCCGCTGCCGGTGGTCCCGGTCCGCGTCCCGGCGGCGGCCCCGGTGGCCGTGGTCCCGGTGCGGGCGGTGCCCGTCCCGGCGGCGGCGCCGGTCGTCCCGCGGGCGGCGGCTTCGCCGGTCGTCCGGCCGGTCCGGGCTCGCGTCCCGGCGGCGGTGGCGGCTTCGGTGGCCCCCGTCCCGGTGGCGGCGGCTTCGGTGGCGGTCCGGCCGGTGCCGGTGGCGGCGGTCGTCCCGGCTTCGGCGGGCGTCCCGGTGGTCCCGGTGCCCGTGGTGGCACGCAGGGCGCCTTCGGTCGTCCCGGCGGTCCGGCCCGTCGTGGTCGCAAGTCCAAGCGTCAGAGGCGCCAGGAGTACGAGGCCATGCAGGCCCCGTCGGTCGGCGGCGTGATGCTGCCGCGCGGCCAGGGCGAGACCGTTCGCCTGTCGCGCGGTGCCTCCCTCACCGACTTCGCGGAGAAGATCAACGCCAACCCGGCGTCGCTCGTCGCCGTGATGATGAACCTCGGCGAGATGGTCACCGCCACGCAGTCCGTCTCCGACGAGACCCTCGAAATGCTGGCCGGCGAGATGAACTACACGGTTCAGATCGTCAGCCCGGAGGAAGAGGACCGCGAGCTCCTCGAGGGCTTCGACATCGAGTTCGGCGAGGACGAGGGCGGCGAGGAATTCCTCATGCCGCGTCCGCCGGTCGTGACCGTCATGGGTCACGTCGACCACGGTAAGACCCGACTGCTCGACGCCATCCGCAAGACGAACGTCGTTGCGGGCGAGGCCGGTGGCATCACGCAGCACATCGGTGCGTACCAGGTCGGTACCGAGGTCAACGGTGAAGAGCGCAAGATCACCTTCATCGACACCCCGGGTCACGAGGCGTTCACCGCCATGCGTGCCCGTGGTGCCAAGTCGACCGACATCGCGATCCTCGTGGTCGCGGCCAACGACGGCGTCATGCCGCAGACGATCGAGGCGCTCAACCACGCCAAGGCCGCCGGCGTCCCGATCGTCGTCGCGGTCAACAAGATCGACGTCGAGGGTGCCGACCCGGTCAAGGTGCGCGGTCAGCTCACCGAGTTCGGTCTGGTCGCCGAGGAGTACGGCGGCGACACGATGTTCGTCGACATCTCCGCCAAGCAGGGTCTGCACATCGACTCCCTGCTGGAGGCCGTCGTCCTCACCGCCGACGCCTCGCTCGACCTGCGCGCCAACCCGGAGCAGGACGCTCAGGGTATTGCGATCGAGTCCCACCTCGACCGCGGCCGCGGTGCCGTCGCGACCGTCCTCGTGCAGCGCGGTACCCTCCGCGTCGGCGACACGATGGTCGTGGGCGACGCCTACGGCCGAGTGCGCGCCATGCTCGACGACAAGGGCAACAACGTCGAGGAAGCGGGTCCGTCGACCCCCGTCCTGGTCCTGGGTCTCACCAACGTCCCCGGCGCCGGCGACAACTTCCTCGTCGTGGACGAGGACCGTACGGCCCGTCAGATCGCCGAGAAGCGTGCTGCGCGAGAGCGCAACGCCAACTTCGCCAAGCGCGTCCGTCGTGTGTCCCTCGAGGACCTCGACTCCGTGCTCAAGGCCGGTCTGGTCCAGGAACTCAACCTCATCATCAAGGGCGACGCGTCCGGTGCGGTCGAGGCTCTCGAGTCCTCGCTGCTCCAGCTCGACGTCGGTGAAGAGGTCGACATCCGGGTCCTGCACCGCGGTGTGGGTGCGGTCACCGAGTCCGACATCTCGCTGGCGATGGGCTCCGACGCCATCGTCATCGGTTACAACGTCCGTGCGGCCGGTCGCGCCGCGCAGATGGCGGACCGCGAGGGTGTCGACGTCCGCTACTACTCGGTGATCTACCAGGCCATCGAGGAGATCGAGGCGGCCCTGAAGGGTCTCCTCAAGCCGGAGTACGAAGAGGTCGAGCTCGGTACGGCGGAGGTCCGCGAGATCTTCCGCTCGTCCAAGCTGGGCAACATCGCGGGTGTTCTCATCCGCTCCGGCGAGGTCAAGCGCAACACCAAGGCGCGGCTCCTGCGCGATGGCAAGGTCATCGCCGAGAACCTCACCATCTCCGGTCTGCGCCGCTTCAAGGACGACGTCACCGAGATCCGCGAAGGCTTCGAGGGCGGTATCAACCTCGGTTCCTTCAACGACATCAAGATCGACGACGTCATCGCGACGTACGAGATGCGCGAGAAGCCCCGCGCGTAAGCGCGAGGCGGTTCGCACCGTGTCGTAAGGCGTAAGGCGTAAGGCGTAAGGCTCGTACGGCCGAGAGGTCGTACGAGTAGCACCGGGGCCGGTCGGCGGAATATCCGTCGATCGGCCCCGGCCGTTGCGTGTACGGTTCTGGTGATCCTGCCGCGCGTAGGCCGGCAGGCCACCGAACCCGCACCGGCGGGACATCCGGAACTGCATGTACGTGGGGACTCTGTCCTTCGATCTGCTCCTCGGCGACGTTCACTCGCTGAAGGAGAAACGCTCCGTCGTCCGGCCCATCGTCGCCGAGCTCCAACGCAAGTTCTCCGTGAGCGCGGCAGAGGTGGGCGACCAGGACCTGCACCGCAGGGCCCTCATAGGGGTCGCCCTGGTGAGTGGGGACGCGGGGTTCGTGTCGGACGTACTGGACCGCTGCGAGCGGTTGGTCGCGGCACGTCCTGAAGTGGAGCTGCTGTCGGTACGACGGCGGCTCCACGGTGATGAAGACTGACTGCAAGACAAAGAAGGAGACGGACCAGTGGCCGACAATGCGCGGGCGAAGAAGCTGGCGGACCTCATCCGGGAGGTGGTGGCCGAGAAGCTGCAGCGCGGTGTCAAGGACCCCCGCCTCGGTACGCACGTGACCATCACGGACACCCGGGTCACCGGCGACCTGCGGGAGGCCACGGTCTTCTACACGGTCTACGGCGACGACGAGGACCGGGCCAGTGCGGCGGCGGGCCTCGAAAGCGCCAAGGGCGTACTGCGCTCCGCGGTCGGTCGGGCGGCGGGAACCAAGTTCACGCCCACCCTGACCTTCGTGGCGGACGCCCTCCCGGAGAACGCCAAGACCATCGAAGACCTCCTCGAGAAGGCGCGGACCTCCGACGCCCAGGTGCGCGAGGTCTCCTCCGGCGCGAAGTACGCCGGCGAGGCCGACCCGTACAAGAAGCCGGACGAGGACGACGAGGACGCAACCGCGGAATGAGCACCGACGCAGGGAAGACTCCGGACGGCCTTGTCATCGTCGACAAGCCGTCCGGCTTCACTTCGCACGACGTGGTCGCCAAGATGCGCGGGATCGCCAAGACCCGTCGCGTGGGCCACGCCGGCACGCTCGACCCGATGGCCACGGGCGTACTCGTCCTCGGCGTCGAGAAGGCCACCAAGCTCCTCGGCCACCTCGCGCTGACGGAGAAGGAGTACCTCGGCACCATCAGGCTGGGGCAGGACACCCTCACGGACGACGCCGAGGGCGAGATCATCTCCTCCGCCGACGCGTCCGGGGTGACCCGCGAGGCCGTGGACGCCGGCATCGCCAAGCTGTCCGGCGAGATCATGCAGGTCCCGTCCAAGGTCAGTGCCATCAAGATCAAGGGCGTCCGCTCCTACAAGCGCGCCCGGGACGGCGAGGACTTCGAGATCCCGGCCCGACCGGTGACCATCTCGTCCTTCCAGGTGTACGACATGCGGGACGCCGAGGCCGAGGACGGCACCAAGGTCGTCGACCTCGTCGTCTCCGTCGTCTGCTCCAGCGGCACGTACATCCGGGCCCTCGCCCGCGACCTGGGCGCCGATCTCGGCGTCGGCGGCCACCTGACGGCGCTCCGGCGCACCCGGGTGGGCCCGTACAAGCTCGACCGGGCGCGGACGCTCGACCAGCTCCAGGAGGAGCTGACCGTCATGCCGATCGGCGAGGCCGCTGCCGCGGCCTTCCCGCGGTGGGACCTGGACGCCCGGCGTGCCGGTCTGCTCGCCAACGGCGTGCGGATCGAGATGCCGGAGGAGTACGAGGACGGGAAGACGGTCGCCGTCTACGGTCCGCAGGATCAGCTGCTCGGGCTCGTGGAGAGCAAGGGCGGCAAGGCGAAGTCGCTCGCGGTGTTCGTCTGACGGACGGTGTTCGCCTGACGGGTGGTTCGGCCCGGTGCGTTCGTACGGCCCTTGGGGCCGCACGGCGGGCCGGGCCTTTCGTCTGTCGCGACCGTTCGTCTGTCGGGACCGTTCGTCCGTGGTGACCGTTCCTCCGTGGTGCCCGGCGGGCGGCCCGGTCGGAGCGGGGTTCCGGGTCGCGCGTGTTTGTCGTGGAGCGGCGAGCGCACAAGGACCGCCGCTCGCCGCTCCACGACCCCCCTCGGGTAGCTCTCTATCCACCCGGAGTGCTTTATTCACCCGTCCGAGCAGGCGCTCGGAGTGAATGGAGGGAGCGTAAGGGGGCGCTTTCGCCTCGCGTGCTTTTCCCGCTGATCTTCACCTGCCTAACGTCATGAACACGGGTACGGCGGGGGAGTGGTGCGGCAATGACGGAGCTCGTCAGGATCTGCGATCTCGCCGGGCGGGTGCGGGGCAGCGGCTTCGTCGCGGACGATCGCGGCACGGTGATCACCAGCCACGAGGCCGTGGACGGCCTGGCCCGGGTGGTGCTGCACGGCCCCGGGGAACGCACGTGGCTGGCCGAGGCGGGGGACGTGACCCCCCTGCCATGGCTCGCGCTCGCTCTCGTACGCACCGACGGGCTGGGGCTGCGTCCCCTGCCGATCGGGGCGCGCTCGGTGATCACTCCCGGGACGTACGTACGGATCCCCGCGCGGGGGTGGCGACAGGCGCGCGTGCTCGCGGCCGGCGCGGAGGTCACGTACACCGCGACCGACCGGTTCCACGTCCTGCCCGCCACGGTGGAGCTGGCGATCGGCACGGCCGGCCGGGACGCCCTGGAGCTGGGCGGGGAAGCCTGCGGGGGGCCGGTGCTCGACGCCGAGACCGGAGCGGTGCTCGCGGTGGTGGGCACCGCTCTGCACGCCGAGCACCGCTCCGCGGGCTTCGCGATCCCCCTGCGCGCGGCGGCCGAGGCCGACCCGGGCGGCCCGCTGGCCGCCCTGCTGGAACGGAACGCCGCCACCGTGCCCGGACACGGCGCCGACCTGAACCTGGCCGGCGCGCTGGAACTCACCGGGACCACGCTGCCCCCGGCGCTCACCGACGACGGGCCGGAACCCGTCGAACGCCCCGAGATCGCCGCCGAACTGGCCGCCTTCACCGCCTCGGACCGGTCCGTCCTCGGGTTGGTCGGCGCCCCCGGCACCGGCCGGACCACGGCGCTGGCCGTCCTGACCGCGCACCGCGCCCGCGGGGCCCGGCCGGCGCCCACGCTCTGGCTGCGCGGGGCCGATCTGCGCCCCGCCGACTCCTCGTTGGCCGACGCCGTGGCGCGGGCGCTGGCCGCGGCGCGGCGGATCGTCGCCGCCGGTGCGGAGGCACGGACGGAACCCGAGGCGGAGGCGGGGACGGAGGTGGGGACGGCACATGTGACGTCCCCGGAGTCCGCCGCGATGGCCGGCGCCGGGGCGGCCGTGTCCGCCGCGACGGCGCGGGGGTTCGGCTCGGCCGCGGGTCTCGGTCCGTTCGCGGCCCTCTCGACCCTCGCCCCGTTCGCCGACGCCGGTCGCCGCGACCGGGCGAGCGCCGTGGGCACCGTCGAACCGCTCCCGGGACTCTCCGGGCTCCCGGGCCCCGCCGGTCGTGCCGGGACGGCCGTGACCGGACCGGTTCCGGAGCCCGGCGCGGCCCCCGGAGCCACGAGTACCGCCGAGCGGATCGCACGGCTGGCCGCCGACGCCGGGTGCGCGCTGCTCGTGGTCCTCGACGCCCCGGAGGAGACGCCCCCGGGGCAGGCCCCACGACAGGCGCCCTGGGCCGAGGCCACCGCCCGATGGCTCGACGGCATCGGTGCCCGGCTGGTCGTCGCCGCCCGGCCGGAGTACTGGGAGCGGGCCGGCGCCCTCTATCCGCCCGAGGCGCTCCACACCCCCGCCCGCCCGGCCCGACGGCTGCCACCCGCACTGCCGGTCGGCGACCTGACTCCCGAGGAGGCGCGGACGGCCCGCGCCCGTCTCGGCATCCCCGCCGACGCGGTGCGGGAAGCCGACGCCGGGCACCCCCTCACCCTGCGCCTGCTCGCCGACATCCGGGCCGCCGAGGTCACCGCCGGGCGGCCCGGCCGCGACGAGGTCTTCGCCGCGCACCTCGACCTGTCGGCGCTGCGGGTGGCCGTGCGGATCGCGGCCTCGGGCGCCGGCCGGTCGGAGCCGGGCCAGGGCGGCGCCCCGGCGACACCCCCGGGTACGGGCGGGACCGGGGGAGCGGGACCCGGCTGGTTCGGCGGGCTCGGTGCGGCCGGGTCCCGGCTCCGCGGGGCGGGGGCCCTGTCCGGCCCCGACACGGAGGGCGCTGACGGGGTGTCGGCCCTGACCGGCTCGGTGTGCGGTGCGGCCCCGGATACGCGGGAGGGGGGCGCCCCCGGGGCACGGAGCCACGGTCACCACGGCCGCGGCGCGCACGGGCCGGGCGTGCACGGGCCCGGCGTGCGGCGGCTCGCCGCCCGGGTCGCCGGACGGGTGCACGAGGCCGCCCGCCGCTGCCTCGGGCCGGGGCAGGGCGAGCTGGACCGGGCCGCCTTCGAGGAACTGTTCCCCTGGCGGACCGGCTGGGCCTCGGCCGTACTCGCCGAAGGCCTGCTGGTCCCCGCCGGGAACGGCTACCGCTTCGCCCACGAGGAACTGTCCGACTGGCTCCAGGCCGGACACCTCGACGTCCCGACCGCTCTGGACGCCCTGGTGCACCTCGGCCCCGCCACGACGGGCCCGCCCGTGCCCCGCCACCGCGTCGGCACCGTCCTGGAGGCGCTGCTCAGGCTTTCGCCGACCGAGATCCGGGGCATGCTGACCCGGCTGGTGGAAGCCCTGAACTCCTTCGCCGAAGCCGAAGCCGAAGCAGAAGCCGAAGCGGACCGGCAACCGGAGCAACAACCGGAGCCGCAACCGGAAGGGCCGGCGCAGGGGGAGCGCGAGCGGCCCGCGCCCGGCGAGGGCTGCCGGGCCGAACGGATCTGGTGGGCGGCCCGCCTGCTCCGCGAGAGCCTGCTGCGGGTCCCCGACGCCACGCCGTACCTGCCCGTCCTGCACGCCCTCGCCGAACACGTGGCCCGCACCGGCCCCGGCGACTTCGAGGGCTGGTTCTGGAACCGGCTCCGGCTGTCCGAGTCCGACCGCCTCGACCTGCTGCGCCGGCTGCTGCCCTGCGACCACCGCTACCTGGAGGCCGCGGCCCGACGGCTCGCCCGCGACCCGCGGCTCGTCCAGCCGCTGCTCTGCGTCTGGCTGACCGACGAACGCCGGTTGCGCGGACGCCCCGGAGCCACCGTCGCCACCGCCGCCCAGGCCCTGTTGCACACCCACCGCGCCCTCGCCGTCGACGATCTCGCGGAGGCCCTGGTCGCCGCCGCCCATCCGCGTGCCGACGAACTGCTCGCCGTACTCGCCGAGGACGAGCCCTCCGCCCTGTGCCGGGCCGTCGACCGCTGGGCCCACGACGAACGGCCCGGCCGCCGGGTCGCCGCCGCCGCGTACGGACTGACCACCGCCCCGCACGTGCGCGCCCCCGCCGACCGCGAACTGCTGCGCCGCGCGGCGCAGGCGCTGCTGGCCCGCCCGGCCGACGCGACCCTGCACGGCAGCGCCCTCGGGATGCTGCTCCGCGACCCCCAGGTGCGGGCCCGGTACCTGCCCGACGCCCTCGCCTGCTTCCGCGATCCCGAGGGCGGTGCCCGGCTTCCCGCGTCGGCGTTGGTCGCGGCGCTGCCCGTGCTCCCCGACCCGGACGCCGTCTTCGCCGCCCTGCGGGCCCGCGCCGACGGGGAGGTGGTGCGCGCCCTGGCCGCTCTCACCACGCCGGGACTGGCCCGCCGCGCGGGTGACCTCGTACGGGAGCACCTCGCACGGCACCCCGAGGACGCCCCGCACGCGGCCGTGTTCGTGGACCGGCGCCTCGACCAGGGCCTGACCGCGACGCCCGTGCTCCGCCCGCTCGTCCTCGACCTGCTGCGGACCGCCCCGACGGGGGTCCGGGTCGCCCTGGCCCGGGTGCTGGCCGCGCCCGGCGGGGAGGGCTCCCGCGTACTCCGGGGCGACCTGGCCGACGTACTGCTGCGGGAGGAGAGCGACCCGGTGGTGCTCGACGCCTTCCTCGGGGCGCTCGCCGCCTGGGTCGGCGCGCGGCCGGAGGAACGCACCCGCGAGTTGCTGCGGCGCACCGGCCGCCGGCTGTTGGGGGTTCCGGGGGGCCCGGCGGTGTTCGAGCACCGGACGGTGGAGCTCGCCCGCGCCGATCCGGTCTTCGGGAGTCTCGTCGCGCGCTGGCTGGGCGAATCGGGGGTCGAGGCCGCGGCGCTGCTCGGGCCGGGTGCCAGACGTACGGTCGAGACGCTGAGCAGGACCGCTCCCGGCATCACGTGAGGCGGGGCCTGCTCCCGTCGTCATCCCGCGCCCGGCATCACGTCGTGCGGGGCGGAGCCGGCCCGATGCCGATGCGGACCCCCGGCCGGCGGCATGGCAGTCTTAGACCTGCAATCGGCATCAGGACAGGGACCATACGGGTTCGGGCGAGGAGCGGTCACAGTGCAGCGCTGGCGTGGCTTGGAGGACATCCCCCAGGACTGGGGACGCAGCGTCGTCACCATCGGCTCCTACGACGGTGTGCACCGGGGGCATCAGCTGATCATCGGGCGTGCCGTCGCCAGGGCCCGGGAGCTGGGCCTCCCGTCGGTCGTGGTCACCTTCAGCCCGCACCCGAGCGAGGTCGTGCGGCCCGGCAGCCACCCGCCGATCCTGGCGCCCTACGACCGACGCGCCGAGTTGATGTCCGGTCTCGGGGTGGACGCGCTGTTGATCCTGCCGTTCACGGCGGAGTTCTCGCAGCTGTCCCCGGCCGACTTCATCGTGAAGGTGCTGGTCGACAAGTTGCAGGCCCGCGCGGTCATCGAGGGACCGAACTTCCGCTTCGGCCACAAGGCCGCCGGGAACGTCGACTTCCTGCGCGAGCTGGGCGCCACGTACGACTACGAGGTCGACGTCGTGGACCTCGTGGAACGCGGCGAGGCGGGCGGCGGGGTGCCGTTCTCCTCGACGCTGGCGCGCCGGCTCGTCGCCGAGGGCGACATGGACGGCGCGGCCGAGATCCTCGGCCGCCCGCACCGGGTCGAGGGCGTCGTGGTGCGCGGCGCGCAGCGCGGCCGCGAACTCGGCTACCCGACGGCCAACGTCGAGACCCAGCCGCACACCGCGATCCCCGCGGACGGGGTGTACGCGGGCTGGCTGACGGCGGACGGCGAGCGGATGCCCGCGGCGATCTCGGTGGGGACGAACGTGCAATTCGACGCCACCGAGCGGACCGTCGAGGCGTACGCGATCGACCGGATCGGGCTGGACCTGTACGGGATGCACGTGGCCGTGGACTTCCTCGCGTACGTGCGGGGCATGGCCAGGTTCGAGTCGCTGGACGGGCTGTTGGAGGCCATCGCCGACGACGTGAAGCGGGCGCGTGTGCTGACCGACGCCTACGACGCGGAGCGCTGAACCCCACCGCACGCATGACGTGAGGGCCCGTACCGTCCCAGGACGGTACGGGCCCTTCGTGTCACCGCCCGGTGCGCCCGAGCCCGCTCCAGGGCCGGCGTCTAGCCGAGCCGGGGGTCGCGCGGCGGACCACCGGGCTGCGGCGGCTGCGGCGGTTGTTGCCCGGACGGCCCGGGCTGCTGCCAGGGTTGACCGGGCTGCGGGTACGCCCGGTCGTACGGCTGCGGGGCGGGCGGCTGCTGCTGGTAGGGCCCCTGCTGCTGGTACGGCCCCGGAGCCTGCGGGGCCGGGGCGGCCTGCGGGGCGCCCCAGTGGTTCTGCGGGGCCTGCTGCTGCGCGCGGACGAAGTCCTCGGCGACCAGCGCGGAGAGGTTGAAGTACGCCTCGCGCGTCTTCGGCCGCATCAGGTCGAGGTCCACCTCCGCGCCGGCCGCGAGGTGCTCGTCGAAGGGCACCACGACCACGCCCCGGCAACGGGTCTCGAAGTGCTGGACGATGTCCTCGATCTTGATCATCTTGCTGGTCTCGCGGACCCCCGAGATGACGGTGAGGGAGCGGGACACGAGATCGGCGTAGCCGTGGGCGGAGAGCCAGTCGAGCGTGGTGCTCGCGCTGCTGGCGCCGTCCACGGACGGTGTCGAGATGATGATCAGCTGATCGGCCAGGTCGAGGACACCGCGCATGGCGGAGTACAGGAGCCCGGTGCCCGAGTCGGTCAGGACGATCGGGTACTGGCGCCCCACCGTCTCGATGACACGCCGGTAGTCCTCGTCGTTGAAGGTCGTCGAGACCGCGGGGTCCACGTCGTTCGCGATGATCTCCAGGCCGGAAGGGGCCTGCGAGGTGAACCGCCGGATGTCCATGTACGAGTTCAGGTACGGGATCGCCTGGACGAGGTCCCGGATCGTCGCACCCGTCTCGCGGCGCACCCGCCGGCCGAGGGTGCCGGCGTCGGGGTTCGCGTCGATGGCCAGGATCTTGTCCTGGCGCTCGGTGGCGAGCGTCGCGCCGAGCGCGGTGGTCGTCGTGGTCTTGCCGACGCCACCCTTGAGGCTGATGACGGCGATCCGGTAGCACGACATGACCGGCGTACGGATGAGCTCCAGCTTGCGCAGGCGCTCGGCCTCGGCCGCCTTGCCGCCGAACCGGAAGCCCGAACGGGTCGGCTTGGGCTTCTGCTTCGCCCGCAACAGACGGTCGGAGGACAACTCGACGGCGGCGGTGTAGCCGAGCGGCGCGCCCCCGCCGGCCTGGCCGGACGGGTACGAGGGCTGCTGGGGGCCGCTCGGCCACTGCGCGCCCGAACGGGGGTCACCGTAGGGCGGCTGCGGCTGCGGCTGCGGCTGTTGGGGTTGCTGCTGAGCCGGAGCCGGAGCCGGGGCCGGAGCGGGCGCGGGGGGAGGGAAGCCGTACCCCTCGGGCGGGGCCGGGGGCGGCGT
>NZ_LGDE01000003.1 GCF_001279725.1 Streptomyces sp. WM4235
TCCGCCTCCCTGGACGCCGGCACCGGCCACGGCCGGATCCACAACGCACTTCAGAACAACGAAGGCGCCACCGCCGGCCTGAGCATCCACGCGACCACCACCTACGGCGACATCACCGCCCGCAGCCTCTGAATCGCAGCTCTGACCCGCAGCCCGACGAGAACCACTCATGACCGAGACCGAAACCGACAGGGGACACAGAGAATGAGCACCACTCAGGACTACCAGGCCGCAGAGCAACTCTTCCGCCGCCCCGTTCGCCCCGGCGAACTCGTCGTCGGCGACAAGGTCAGACCGCAGTGGATCGACGGCGGTGCCCGCTTCTGGTACGCCGTCAGCACGAGCGTCGGCCGCCGGTTCGTCCTGGTCGACCCCGCGGCCGGCACCCGCGAGCCGGCCTTCGACCACACGCGGCTCGCCGACGCCCTGGCCGCCGCCTCCGGGCAATCGGTCGACCCCGACGCCCTGCCGTTCACGGCCATCGAACTGGCGGGCGACACAGTGGAGTTCGCAGCGCTCGGTGCGTACTGGCGCTGCCGCCTGGACGACTACGCCTGCGAACCCGCCGAGTTCACACCGCCCGGCAACCCCCTGGAAGTGCCCTCACCCGACAGGAAGTTCGCGGTGTCCCGACGAGGGCACGACCTGTGGGCCCGCTCGCTGTCCGACGGCCGCGAGTGGGCGTTGACCACCGACGGCGCGCCCGACCACCAGTACGGCCCCGGCCCGGAGGCCACGGCCAACGGCACCCTGCTGCGCAAGATCGGTCTGCCGTACCTGCCGCCCGCGGTGGCCTGGTCGCCCGACTCGACGAAGGTGCTGGCGCACCGGACCGACGAGCGTGAAGTCCGACAGACCCACCTGGTGCAGGCCAGGCCCGCCGACGGCGGCGCGCCCCTCCTGCACACCCAGCGGTACGCCTACGCGGGCGACGAGCACCTGCCGCTGGCCGAACTGGTCGTACTGGACGTCGTCGAGGGCACGGTGGTCCGCGCACAGGCCGAGCCGCTGCTCATGCCGCAGTTGTCGCCGATCACGGCCAAGTGGGCGTGGTGGGCCCCGGACGGCTCGGCGGTGTACTACCTCGACCGACCGCGCGACCAGCGCACGCTCACCCTCCACCGGATGGACCCGACCACCGGCGAGGTCACCAAGGTGCTCGGCGAGACCGGCTCCACCCGGGTGGAGCCCAACCAGTGGATGTACGAACCGCCGATCGTACGGATACTCGCCGACGAGGTGCTGTGGTACTCGCAGCGGGACGGCTGGGGTCACCTGTACCGCTACGACCTGAGCACCGGCGAACTGCTCGGGCAGGTCACCTCCGGCGCATGGGCGGTGCGGCAGATCCTGCGCGTCGACGAGGCCGAGCGGGTGGTGTACTTCACCGCCTCCGGTCTGGTCGACGAGGATCCGTACCGGCGCACGGTGTGCCGGGTCGCCCTCGACGGCTCCGGCTTCGCCAGGGTCACGGACGACGCACTGGATCACGTCGTCACCATGCCGGACCACCAGGAGTACTTCATCGACTCCGCGTCCACCGTCGACACCCCGCCCGTGACCCGAGTCCGGGACTGGACCGGGCGCGTGCCGGTCGAACTGGAGCACGCCGACATCGGCAAGCTCACCGCCACCGGCTGGACGGCGCCGGAACGCTTCCGCGTCAAGGCGGCCGACGGGGTGACGGACCTTTACGGAGTGCTGTACCGACCCCGCGGGTTCGACCCCGCCCGACGCTACCCGGTGGTGGACAACGTCTACCCCGGCCCGCAGCTCGACCGGGTGGCCCCTTCCTTCGACCCCGGCGGGACGGGACTGGACGCGGAACCCCTCGCGGCACTCGGCTTCGTGGTGGTGGCACTGGACGGGCGGGGCACCCCGGGGCGGAGCAAGTCCTTCCACGACGCCTCGTACGGCCGGTTGGCCGACGCCGGCTGCCTCGCCGACCACGTCGCGGCGCTGCGGCAACTGGCCCGGACACGCCCGTGGATGGACCTGGACCGGGTCGGCGTGATGGGCCACTCCGGAGGCGGGTTCGCCGCCGCGCGAGCCGTGCTGGACTTCCCCGAGGTGTTCAAGGTCGGGGTGGCGCTATCCGGTTCCCACGACGCCCCCCACTTCAACCCGGGCTTCGTGGAGACCTACGACGGCGCGGACAATGCCGAGGCCTGGGCCCGTACCTCCAACGTGGACATCGCGGACCGGCTCGCCGGCAAACTCCTCCTCGTCCACGGCGAATTGGACGACCAGGTCCACCCGCACCACACGCTGCGCCTGGCCGACCGGCTCATCGCCGCCGACAAGGACTTCGAGCTGCTCATCGTGCCGGGCGCCGAGCACACGTTCATCGACTGCCTGACCTACGTCCGCAAGCGCTCCTGGGACTTCCTCGTGCGTGAGCTGATGGGTACGCAGCCGCCCGCCTACCGCCCGGCCCCCATCCCCCTCGGTCCCGAGCTGCTCGGCGAACTGTTCGCCTGAGTGGAAGGCGGGACGCCTGGCAGGCATCTCCGAGGGAGCGCGCGACCCGCCAAACCCGGACCCCGTCTGGCGGAATGGCGGGTGGAACGGCTCCGGGTGTTCGTTCGATGATGCCTCGGGAGGCGCGGCGCCCGCGCCGACCTCGGTACCGATCACCGACCTCGGTACCGATCACCGACCTCGGTACCGATCACCGCTGCCGCGATCACAGGAGGAACACGTGGCTCAGCTGCTGAGAGTTCAGAACTTCAACGTCTCGATCGACGGAATCGGCGCCGGCGAGGACCAGACCCTTGAACGCCCCTTCGGCCATGTCGAGCCCGAGAAACTGTTCGCCTGGGCCGGCGCCACGGCGAGCTGGCCCATGCGTACCGCCCCCGGGGGGAGCCGGGGCCTGGACGACTACCTCACCCGGGACTACCCCCGAAACATCGGCGCCGAAATCATGGGACGCAACAAGTTCGGGCCCCAGCGGGGGCCCTGGCAGGACCATGACTGGCAGGGCTGGTGGGGCGACGAGCCCCCCTTCCGCACCCCCGTGTTCGTCATGACCCACCACAGGCGTCCTTCGTTCAGCCTCTCCGACACCACGTTCCACTTCGTCGACGACGACCCGGCCACGGTCCTCCAACGGGCGCGGGAAGCGGCGCGGGGCAAGGACGTCCGGCTCGGTGGGGGAGCGACCACCATCCGGGAGTTCCTCGACGCCGACCTCGTCGACACCCTGCACGTGGCGGTCTCGCCGGTGAGGCTCGGTTCCGGGGTGCGACTGTGGGAGTCGCCCGATGAACTGCTCGACCGGTTCCACCTGGACGTCGTTCCCAGCCCGAGCGGAGTGACACACCACCTGTTTTGGCGGAAGTGACCGATTCCGGCAGCACGAGCCCCACCCGTTCCGGTGGTTCCTGACAGCATCACAGGACGAAGCGAGATCGCCCGCGGTTTCTGGACGGAGGCCCTGACCACCTTCGAACGCGGCGGCGACGGGTGCGTCGCCGGGGCCAACGCGAAGGACCAACCCCGGGCTTCCGCGGGCTTCCGCGAGGTACAGAAGGGCATCCGCCGACCGGCGTCCGCCGTGTCCTTGATCCGAGGTGACCTGAAGGCCGCGTAGCCCCGTTGCCTGACCGACGGCCCCGTCGTCGGTCAGGCAACGGACGCAGGGACCGGACGGTGTGATCAGGAGCCGTCGGGGATCCGGCCGAGCAGGGCCCAGCCGGTGGGGGAGGGGTCACCGCCGTTGAAGGCGTACACGGTGATCGGGCCGTCGGGCTCCTGGACGAGGTAGTCGGCGTGGGTGTCGGCGGTGACGTCGGCGAGTTGGACACGCTCGTGGGCGGTGGTCACGCCGGACGCGGTCTGGCCGGCCCCGTACCAGCCGCCATGCCGGTCGCCTCCGCGATTGAGGTAGGTCGTCAGGCTGCCGTTCGGGTTGACGGTGGAGTAGTCGGCGCGACCGTCTCCGTCGAGGTCGGCCAACCGTACGCGGGCCCGGTCGGGGGTGGTTCCGGTGGCGATCTGCCCCAGGTCGACCCAGCCGCCCGCCCCGGGGGTGTCACCCCCGCGGTTGAGGTGGACGTTGACGGCTCCGGAGTCCGAGATCCTCCAGTAGTCGGTGCGCCCGTCACCGTCGAAGTCGGCGAAGCGCACCTGCTGGTGCGTGGACGTCGTGCCCCGGGCGATCCTGCCGATGCCCTCCCAACCGTTCGGGCCGTCGATGTCGCCCCCGCGATTGAGGTAGGCGGTGACGGAGCCGTCCGGGGCGACGTACAGGTAGTCGGCGCGCCCGTCGCCGTCATGGTCGGCGAAACGTACGCGGGTGCGGTCCGCGGTGACGCCGGTGGCGACCCGCCCGATGTCCTGCCAGGTTCCGGCGCCCGGTCCGCCCCGGTTGAGGCGGGCCCGGACCTCTCCGGAGTCGGCGACGGTCAGCTCGTCGGTCCGTCCGTCGCCGTCGAAGTCGGCCCAGCGGACGCGTCCGGTACCACCCGACTCGGTGCCGGCCCGCAGGGCCGGAGCGGATCGGGTCCAGCCGTCGGTGACGGCCTGCTCCAGACCCTGCCGGTAGGCGGCGGCCATCTTGCGGTAGCCGGCGTCGTTGGGGTGGAGGCCGTCGGGCAGCTCGGTCGCAGTGTCCAGGTGCGGCGGCTCGGCGTAGGTCAGGTGCCGGCCGGTGGTGGAGCGGGCGGCGACCGCGGCCCGCACGGCGGCGTTGAAGGCGTTCGTCCGCTCGTACTGGCCACGCGTGTCGGGGAGCAGCCCCTGCACGATGACGGTGACGCCGGGCTTGTTCGCGTGCACGCGGTCGATGAGCGAGACCAGCTCGGCCGCCGCGCCCTCGGGGTCGGCGTTGTGGGAGTTGAGATCGTTGATGCCCAGGTGGAGCAGGACGACGTCGGGGGCGGCAGCCGCCTGCCACCAGTCGATGTTGTCGCGGATCCCGCCGATGGTCCAGCCGCTGTGCCCTTCGTTGTCCGGGTCGGTGGTGTTGCCGAACGAGCCGGAGCCGACGTAGTCGGCGGTGTAGCGGGACTGGCCGGTCATCAGCTCCCACAGCCGGGAACGGTATCCGGCCCCGTCGGAGCTGCCCGCGCCGGCCGTAATGGAGTCGCCCAACGGCATGATCCTCACGAGCGGAGCGGCCGGCTGCGGGGCCGCGGCGGCCGGCGTGACACCCGGGCCGAGGGCGGCCGTGGCACCTGCGGTCAGGGCCAGGGCAAGGGAGGTACTGCGTCGCATCGTCGTGGTGTCCTTCAGAGGTGAGGGCGGCCCACGACACAGGAAGAGAGCCGCGCCGGAAGGGGAGGGGCGGGGCACGACGGACGCCGCCTCCGGTCTTCCCCTGAGGGAGGACCGGAGGCGGTGGGTCACGCCGAGCCCCTGCGGCACGTCCACCCGGTCAGGGTGGGTGCCCCTGGGTCAGGAGCCGCTGGCGACCTTGCCGAGGTCCGTCCAACCGTTGCCCTTGTCGCCGCCGTTCCAGGCGAAGACGGACGCGCTGTTGCCGGCGCCGGCGAGCACGTAGTCGGCGTGGGTGTCGGCGTTGAAGTCCACGAACTGGACCCGGGTGTGATCGGTGGTCAGGCCGATCGCTATCTGACCGACGACCTGCCAGCCGGTGTTCGGGACGACGTCGCCGCCCCGGTTGAGAAAGAGGTCGACCTTGCCGTCGGGCTTGACGGCGAAGTAGTCGGCCCTGCCGTCACCGTCGCTGTCGGCGAACCGGACCCGGTTGCGGTCGCTGGTGGCGCCCGTGGTGATCTGGCCGAGGACCTGCCAGCCGTTGTCCGGGACCACGTCACCACCCCGGTTGAGGTAGGCGGTGACGGCGCCGCCGTCGTTGAAGACGAGGTAATCGGTGCGTCCGTCGCCGTCCCAGTCCGCGAAGCGGACCTTGCTCGCGTCGTTGGTGACGCCCCGGGCGATCCTGCCGGTGGCGCTCCAGCCGCCACGGCCGTCGCCGCCCCGGTTGAGGTGGACCTCCACGGATCCATCGGTGTTGATGACGATGTAGTCGGCCTTGCCGTCGCCGTCCCAGTCCGCGAAACGGACCCGGTTGTGGTCGGCGGTCACGCCTTCGGCGACCTTGCCCAGACCCTGCCAGCCGCCTCGGCCGTCACCACCCCGGTTGAGGTAGACCTCGACGGCGCCGCCGTCGGCGACGTTGATGTAGTCCGGCTTGCCGTCGCCGTCCCAGTCCGCCCACCGGATCCGGCCGCTGCCGCCCGCCTCGTTGACCGCCGCCGACCGGCGCGGCGCGATGGTCTGGGCGATCCACGACGCCAGGTCGTCGACGCGGGCGGAGACGGCTCCGGTACGGGTCTCGGTCGCGTTGGTGCCGAGGCATCCGCCCTGCCAGGAGCGGCTGTTGACGGCGATCAGCTCGCCGGCGGCGTTGAGGAGCGGGCCGCCGGTGTCGCCCTTGCACAGGGCGTCGGTGCCCTTGCCGGTGATGGCCAGCGTGGTGGCGTCGCTGCCGTTCAGGGTGAAGGTGCCGGTGTGCGGCTTGCCGGGGACCCACTCCGTCTTCGTACGACCGAAGCCGGCCGCGGTGAGGTCGGTACCGGCCTCCGGGGCCTTGGCGGCGACCTTGGCGGTGACCGCGCCCCGTGCAGGCAGTTCCAGCCGGGCGAGGACCAGGTCGCGCTCCGGGCGCGGTGCGAGCTCCGTGACCTTGCGGGTGTCACCATCGGCCAGGGTGACGGTGGCCTTCACCGCGGGCTTGCCGGCCGCGACCGGCAGGCCCGGCGTGCCGGCGAAGCAACTGGCGGCGGTCGCGATCCACCACTCGTCGATCAGGGTCGCGGTGCAGGCACGGCTGTCGGCCTCGTCGCCCACGTTCAACTTGAGTGCGTGGGCGTGCTGCCCGGTGGATGCCTCGGCGCCGGTGACGGCCTGAGCGGGGCCGGCGGAAACGAGACCCGTGGTGAGCGCCGTCGCGGTGACGAGCAGGCTGGTCATCCGCGCGGGACGCGGGCGCGTTGTGGACATGAGGAAGCTTCCTTAAGGGGGCCGGGAGTCGAGGAATCTGGTACGAACGAACGTGGTGACCAAGGAGCCCCGCTCGCTCCGGGACGCGGGTCCTGATGCGAGCGGGGCCGACCGGATGGTGGATCCGGGCTGTGGGTCAGCCGTTCCAGGTGGGGGTCATCGCGAGGTGGCCGGGCGCCGCGGGCAGGCCCTGGAGGGCCACCTGCGCGGGGGAGTCCCAGGTGCGGTCGGTGTGGCGGGTGGTGTGCAGGACCTTGCCGTCGGCGGTGGTCACGGCAACCTGGACCTCGCCGTTGACGGCGGCCGTGGAGACGGACTTCGCGGTCACGGTGCCGAGGATGTCCTTCAGCTCACCGAAGGGGGCCCAGGTGCCGTTGAAGTTGCGGATGGTGTGGTACTGGCGGGTGCCGTTGTCGGTGGCGATGACGAAGTGGGCCTCGTCGCCGCTGCCGGTGGCGCTGATCGCGGTGATGGGGCCGGTGTTGCCGGCGGCCTGGGCGACGTTGCCCCAGCCCAGCCAGTTGCCGTTGGCCTGGCGGATGGAGTGGTGGGCCTTGCCGCCGGAGACGATGGCGACCTGGAGCTCACCGCGGACGCTCGCGGTGGCCGCGGCCGTCACGTTGCCGACGGAACCGCTGGAGATGTCCTTGAACCTCGACCACTGGCCGGCCGCGTTGCGGACGGTGTGGAAGGCCTTGCCGTCGGCGACGGCGATGACGTGGAGGTCCCAGCCGATGTTCGTGGCGGAGACCTGGGTGAGGTTGCCGAGGGTGGCGGCCTGGGAGAAGACGTCACCGAAGGTTCCCCAGGTGCCGTCCTGCTTGCGGACGGTGTGGAAGAGTCCGCCGCTGTTGCTGATGGCGACGACGTGGGTGTCGCCGTTCATGCCGACGGCTGCGGAGGACCTGATTCCACCGAGGCTGCCGGCCTTGGCCTGGACGTCGGTGAAGTCGGTCCAGGAACCGTCGGGCATCCGGACACCCTGGTAGAGGCTGCTGCCCGACTGCACCAGGGCCTGGGTCTTCCACCCCAGGGCGCGGGAACGGTACCCGTCGATCCACTCGCGGAGGTCGTCGACGCGGGCGGAGACGGCTCCGGTACGCGTCTCGGTGGGGTTGCCGCCCAGGCAACCACCCTGCCAGGAGCGGCTGTTGACGGCGACGAGTTCGCCGGTGGCGTTGAGCAGGGGGCCGCCGGTGTCGCCCTTGCAGAGGGCGTCGGTGCCCTTGCCGGTGATGGCGAGGGTGGTAGCGTCCGAGGCGGTGACGGTGAAGGCCCCGGTGTGGGGCTTGGCGGGAACCCATTCGGTCTTGGTCCGCCCGAAGCCGGCCGCCGTCACGTCCACGCCCGCCGCGGGGGCGGTGGTGGCGCGCTTGACACCGGTGAGACCGGTGGCCGGGGTGGCCAGGCGGGCGAGGACCACGTCGCGGTCCGCGCGCGGAGCGATCTCGGCGACCTCGATGGTCTTCTCGTCGCTCAACGTCGCGGTGGTCTTCAGGGCGGGCTTGCCGGCGGGGACGGCCGCACCGGGGGTGGTGGCGAAGCAGCTCGCGGCGGTCAGCACCCAGGAGGAGTCGACCAAAGTGCCGGTGCAGGCGCGGCTGTTCGCCTCGTCGCCGATGTTCAGCTTGACGACGGAGAGCTGCCGGCCGGACGTCGCCTCCGGGCCGGTCACTGCTTGGGCGGTACCGGCGTTGACCAGACCGGCGGTGAGCGCCGTCGTGGTCACGAGGAGACCGGTCATCCGTGCCGGGCGCGGACGGAGAACAGACATGTGGAGCATCCTTTGGGCCGGGATTCGGTGCGCGGGCGCGCGTGAACGGAGCGAATGCGGGGCGGCCGTGAGCCGGTGGCGCGCGGCGCGGTCGGGGTGGAGCGGATGGGGGCTGTCGTCGCATCACCGTTCCCGAGCCCCCAGCCGGGGCGGTGTCACGGGGTGCGGCCCCAAGACGCGGGGGCCTGGTCGGTCAGGCCCCCGCGCAGGGGTGGTGCGTTCAGACCCGTCGGCCGCGCGGGCCGCCCGCCGGCGGGGCAGGGAGGGGTCGGACGCGCTTCCAGCTGAAGGTCAGACTCGGCTCCACTTGGCGTTGGCGCCGTTGCCGCAGGCCCACAGGCCGACGGCGGAGCCATCGGCGGTCGCCTCGCTGAAGACGTTCACGCACTGGTCGGGCTTCACGGCGCTGGCGATCGTGCTTCCGTCGTAGTTCCACTTCTGCTCGGCGCGACCGTCGCAGGTCACGGCCTTGAGCCGGGAGGTCTGCGGGGCACCGGTCTCGGCGGTCAGGCACAGGTTGCCGTCGAGGCGCATTTCCTTGGCGGGGGTGTAGTCCCACTGCTGGTTCGATCCGCCCCAGCAACCGTAGATGGTGGCGTTGGCCCCGTCGAAGTCCAGGCAGCGGTTCGACTGCGCGCCGACCAGGCTGTTGCTGCCCCAGCGCGAGCCGCCGTCCTTCCAACGCACGGTCAGGCTGCCGTTGTTGTCCAGGGTCGCGAACGAACCGTCGCCGCCGTACGTGCCGGTGGCCCACAGGGCTCCGGCGCTGGTGCCCTTCTTGTACAGGGCGAGGTTGCCGTCGGCCTGCATGGACAGGTACGAACCCCAGTCCCAGGTGTACTTGCCCCACACCTCGCGGCTGGTGGCCACGTCGCGGACGAGGACGTTGCCCTGGATGTCCATCATCAGGACGTTCTTGCCGTTGGTCAGCCAGTGACCGGGCATGAGCTTCGCGCCGGAGGTGAGCTTGTCACCGCGGGGGTAGGTGTCGGAGTGCCACAGGTGGCCGCCGATGCCGTGACCGCCGTCCTTGGTGTAGACGACGAGGTTGGCGTCACCCTGCAGTTCAAGGCGGGCGCTCGCGTTGCCGGCGGTGCCGGACGCCCACAGGGCGCCCGCGGCCTCGTCGCCGGTGGAGCCCTTCTTGTACACGACGAAGTTGCCGTCGGGCTGCATCCTGGCGAACGCGCCCGGGTTGCCGCCGGTACCGGACGCCCACAGGGCGCCGCCCTTGTTCTGTCCGCCGGTGCGGTGGTACAGGACCATGTTGCCGTCGTCCTGCATGATCAGCTGGGCGTTCTCGGAGGCCAGGGTCTCGCCCGACCGCAGGGTCTGTCCGCTCTTGACCACGACGGGGCGCTGCCGCGCCGAGTCGAGCCAGCCGGCCAGACCGTCGGTACGGGCCGCGACCGCGTTGGTACGGGTCTCCGTCGGGGCGGTACCGAGGCAGCCGCCCTGCCAGGACCTGCTGCCCACGCCGACGATCTCCCCGGCCGTGTTGAGCAGCGGGGCGCCGGTGTCTCCCTTGCACAGGGCGTCGGCGGCGGTCTTGCCGACGACGTCGAACGCGCCGGCGCTCGTGCCGGTCACGCTGAAGTTGGCCTGGTGGAGCCCGTCGGGCACCCACTCGGTCTTCGTGCGTCCGTAGCCGGGAGCGATGAGTTGGGCGCCTTGGACCGGGGCGGCCGTGGCGAAGTTCGCGGGGGTGATGCCGGTGACCGAACGCTCCAGCCGGGCCAGGACCAGGTCCCGGTCGTCGCGGGTGACGAGATCGATGACCTTGAGGGTCTGCCCGTTGCTCAGGGTGGCGGTGGCGGGCTGCTGCGGCTGCCCGGACGGGACGGTCTGTCCCGGGGTGCCGGCGAAGCAACTGGCGGCGGCGGCCAGCCACTGGTCATCGACCAGAGCGGCGGTGCACGCCCGGGCAGTGGCCTCGGAACCGATGCTCAGCCGGGCGGCGAACGCGTACTTGCCGGCAGTGGCGGGGGTCCCCACCACGGCTTCGGCGGTACCGGCGGACAGCAGGGAAGCGGCGATGCCTGCCGTCATGCAGGCAGCCAACCACTTGGGTCTCGGACGGACGAAGGACATGCTTCCTCTTCATGTAGGACTCTTCACGCGGGCACGCGGGCACGCGGCCAGGGGCGAAGAGCCAGGGGTGGTTCGAGGGCGTGCGGGCACGGATGTGCGAGCTCCGCCTCATGGTGGGGAGGTGTGAGGTGTGCGTGGATTCGGGGCGTGAGGTGCGGTGCGCCTCATGCGCCGCGGGGGCGGTTTGCCGGCCTGTGTGGGCCGTGGTCCGGGCCGTGGTCCGGGCTGCGGTGCGCCCCGCCGTCGGCGTAAGGGGGTCGACCTTCCGCGCCGTTCCCGCCGACCGAACGACGACTCTCGCGCTCCTCACCTGCACGCGTGCTTCGTAGTCCTTGGACGCGACTGTGCGATGCGGTGCCGTGAGGGGTTCCAGCCGCGAGAGTTTCCGCCCGACCGTGTGGGCGGCTACGTCGTGCCGCTCCGCATGGGTTGTTACTTGGAGGCGGTGAGTGCCACGAGCGCGTGGTCGCGCTTCTCCTTGTCGGCGGTCTTGCCGACACCGACCCACTCGTTCTTCGGCACCTCGAAGGAGACCTGGGTGTTCTCCACCGTCATGTCGACGTGGACCTTGTAGTCGTTGGAGCGGACGGCGTAGACACGCGGCAGTTCGAGGACCAGCGAGCCGCCGTTGCCGGTGACGCGGAAGCAGAAGGGCTTGTTCTGCTCGGTGTGGCTGTACACCTCGATGCGGTTGGGGTCGACATCCGTTCCGCACGCGGTGTAGACGATGTGCCCATCGCCGCTCTTGAGCTTGATGCCGCGGGCCGCGAGAGCCGCGGCGGCCTCCGCCTGCGGGTACTGGAAGTCCTCCACCGCGAACGGGGGGACATCGGCACCGGCGGCCTGGACTCCGGCGCCGCCGGCGCGTCCGTCCACGGCGACCGCGACACCCGCCATCGCGATCACTCCGGCGACGGCACCGGCGAGGAGTACAGCAGGAGAGAGCTTCATCAGCTTCCACTTTCAAGGATCATGCGACGGAGGGCAGACGGGTGCCTGCGGGTCGGCCGTCTGACAGCCAACCAGGTCCCCCGTGCTTCCCCCCTGGTTGCCCTGCAAGCCACGCCTGTCGCACTGCTGTGGTCCGGGACGGCAACGGCATTCCTATCATTTGTCTTTGCAATGACCCAAGTTGGCGGGCTGTGAGCTAATTAACACACCTTCCTGTGAGTCCTTCCAGGGGCTTTCGGTAGGCCATTTTTATCTACAACAACCCTATGAGCATGGGCAGTTGCGGGGCTGGAACGTGCGACTCCGTATTCCCCCCGCTCTCCGGACTGACCTCTTCCGCTTTCCGTGGGCGGGCGTTCCTGCTGCGACCATGACGATGACCAATTGGAATGTCAGGCCGGAAGCCCCGTGCTTCCGGCCTTGTTTGATGAAGTGGGGGATAACGAAGTGTCGGAGAAAGACACGCGTTTCCGAGCGAGACCGGCGTGGGGTGGGGTGCTCGCCCGATCCTCGGTCGTGGGGGCACTGTCCCTCGCGATGGGGGCGGGATTGCTGGGCGGAGTGTCCGCGTCCGCGGCCGAGCCCGCCAAGCCGTTGCCGCCGAACGAGCGTGCCCAGTTGTTCGCGTTGTGGCGCAGCGGTGGCGACGAGACCAAGGCCGGCGCGGAGAAGGTGCTCACGGCTTCCGATGCCGCCGTGCACGACTTCCTCGTGAACCAGGCGCCCGAACTGGTCCTGGTGGACAACCGGGTCAAGGCGCTCCAGCTGATCAACGAGAGCGGACCCTCGGTCCGCAAGGGCCTCAACCAAGCCCTGAGCGGGACCCCCGAGCAGCTCTCCGCCTACCTCGCCTCCGGCTGGGGGCAGTCGCTGATCGAGGATCAGCGCATGGCCGTGCTCCAGGTGATGAACGGTGCGGGCGACTCGGTGCGCGAGGCCGGCACCAAGGCGATCGACAAGGGCACCGTCAGAGCCATGATGGACTTCCTCGCCGAGGGCCAACCGGTGGCCCAGGAGGAGGACGAGCGGATGGAGATCCTGCAGATCTCCGCCTCCGCGGGACCGCTGCTCAAGAAGGCCGCGCAGGCCGCGCTGAGCGGGACCCCCGGCGAGATGCACGAGTTCCTGAAGAACGGGCAGCACCTCGCGCGTGCCCGCGACCAGGAGACCCTCACCGTCACTCAGCTCGCCGACCTGGCGAACAAGGCCAGTGACACCGCCAAGGCCGAGACCGAGGCCGCCAAGGAAGCCGGCGCCAAGGCGGAACAGGCCGCCACGCTGGCCAAGGCCGCGGCGGAGAGGGCCAAGAAGGAGACGGCCGCCGCCAAGGAGTCCTCGCAAGAGGCCGCTCGGAAGTCACGCGAAGCCGCCAACGCCGCCAGTGCCGCGGCCGACGCCGCGCGCACCGCGATCCGCGCGTCCAACACCGCCATCTCCGCGGCGCGCACCGCGGCCAGCGCCGCCTCCTCGGCGGCAGCCGCCGCCTCGGCCGCCGGCAACGCCGCCGCCCGGGCATACGACGCAGCCTCCGCCGCGTCCAGGGACGCCGGTCAGACGAAGGCCGCTCGTGAGGCGGCCGACCAGGCACGCATCGCCGCGGACGGGGCACAGCTCGCCGTGACCTCCGTGTTCAAGGCCATCGAGGCCCTCTCCGGTGCGACCAGCGCCGCGCGCTCGGCGGCCAGCGCGGGCAACAACGCGGCGGCAGCCGCCACGGCAGCCGCCGACGCCAGTGCCCAGAAGGGTCTTGCGGCCGAGGACTCGCGCCGTGCCTCCGAGGCGGCGGCCAGGGCCCGCTACGCCGCCGCGACCGCGAACAACGCGGCCGACGCCGCCGAACGACTCGCCGGCAAGGCCGCCACCGCGGCTCGCGGTGCGCACAAGGCGGCCTCCGACGCGGTCACCCACGCCCGGGCGGCCGCGAAGGCGGCCGACGAGGCAGTGGCCCAGGCAGGCAAGTCCGTCGACTACGCCAACAAGTCCGCGGAGCACGCCCTCGCGGCAGTCGCCGCGGCGAAGACGGCCTCCGACGCCGTGGCCCAGGCCGACAAGGTCTACGAAGCGGCCCGCGCCACCGAGGACGCCCAGCTGGAGGCGCAGAAGGAAGAGTTCGCCCGCGCGGCAGCCGAGATCAAGAAGCAGGAGCAGGAGCAGGTGGCCAAGGCCGCCGACAACCGCGCCGAGGCCGCACGCCGCGACGCGCAGACCACCAAGCTCCTCGCGGACGCGGTGGCCCCGGGCGTGACCCCGGCCAACGCGGTGACCAAGGGCCGCACCGCCGCGCTGCGCCTGGTCACCACCGGTGGCCCGTGGACGCGCCAGGCTGCGGAGGGCGCGCTGACGGGTACCGACGGCGAAGTCCAGGCATGGCTGAAGGCATCGCGGAAGCAGGCCGAGGAACAGGACGACTGGGCCCGCGTCAGCCACATGGCCGACAGCGGCTCGACGCCCCTTCGGCAAGCAGCGAAGACCACCATGCAGGGTTCCTACACGAACGTCACGACGTTCCTGAAGACCGGGCAGTACGACGCGCAGCAGGAGGAGATGCGCGAGCGCGTACTGGAGATCTCCAACGCCGGTGGCGCGCAGGTCAAGAAGGCCGCCACGGCGGCCATCGACGCACGCACCACCGACGCCCTGCGCACCTTCCTGGACACGGGTTGGTTCGCGGCGCGCGAGGAGGACGACCGCGCGACGGCGCTCGAGCTCAAGGCGAGCGGTGGCCCGCAGGTCAAGGCGGCGGCCTTCGTCTCCCTTGAGGGCTCGGCGCGCATGCTGCACGACTTCGTGACGGTCGGCCGTTACCGGGCGGCCCAGCTCGACCAGGACGCGGCGTCCCACGCCGCGAACATCAAGGGCCTGATCGCCGGAGCGGCCAACGCCGCGGCGACCGCCAACCAGAACGCCCAGCAGGCCGTGGAGGCCGCGGCCAAGGCCAAGAACGCCTCCGATGAGGCGATCAAGGCTGCCCAGGAGGCTGTGAAGGCCAAGAACCAGGCCGCCGTCTACGCAGCGGACGCCAAGAAGTCCGCAGAGTCGGCCGACGCTTCGGCCAAGCAGGCCGCCGAATCCGCCAAGCAGGCCCGCAGCGCGGCCCAGCAGGCTCAGAGCGCGGCCAAGCAGGCCGACGCCTCCGCGGCTTCCGCCCGTTACTCGGCCTCCAAGGCCGCCTCGTACGCCGCGGACGCCCAGCAATCCGCCGTAGAGGCCCGCGCATCGGCCTACGCCGCGAACCAGGACGCCACCGCCGCCGCGAAGGCGGCAGTGGACGCCTGGGACATCGCGGTACGGAAGGTCCTTGACGCGTACAAGAGTTGGACGGCACCGAGCGCCGGCGCGATCGACGCGACGGGTTCCGGCGGCCTCCAGCCCGGGGACGGCCAGAGCGATCACCCCAAGTACAACTCCGCGTCGGTGTGGGAGCACATCTTCACGAGCATGAATCCGGTCGGCGTCCTCTTGGGCGGGCATGTCGCCACATGCGCCGCGGGCCCGCTGGCATGCGAGCTCTACGGCTACTGGACCACCCGACCGGACAGTCCCTACAACCTCTCCCCGGGCCAGATGGACAAGTTCCTCGCCGACAAGTCCTGGACGAAGGCCAGCCGGGACGACATCACCACGGCCTTGGCGCGGATGAGCTCGACCTGCCAAGGGCCAGTGGGCACGACCTGCCGCGTCAACCTGGACACCCGCTGGAGGACCGGTGAAGTGGACCCAGACGACTATGACCTCACTTTCGCTCTTCGCGGGTACAACTATCGCCAGAGTGGCACCGTCACGCTGACGGTTCTCGACAGCGGCCGTGTAAGAGTCAAGGGCGACACCCGCGTCGACCTCTTCAAGAACTACAACTTCGACTACGAGGACAAGGCCCTGGGAGTATTCCCTCTGGCCGTCTTTGCCGAAATGCACAGGTACGGCTACGCCCGCGACTATGAGGTCCACGGCAGCAAGACCGTGCCGATCGACGTGACGTTTCCCTAGTTCAGATTGGTCTGCGGCGTAGTCGAATGTCTCATGGAGGGGTCTATGCGGAAGTCGGGAAACCTGAGGAGTGCCTTTGAAAGGCGCTCCAGGAAAGCCAAGTTCGCAGTCGCTTCCTGCGTTCTTTCCATAGCTCTTGTCACGGGCTGTGGAGCGGAGGACAGGGATGACGTTCTGAAGGGCTTCGCACTGGAACTTCCACCCTGTCCGACCGAGAATTTGACGTTCTCCGGGCAGACGTCTGCGCCGGGCATTGAGCTGGCGATGAGTTTCACGGCTTCCACGAGCTGTGTGGAGCAGTACCTCAAGGATCATCACGTCGATCTATCACATCCGCTCTACTGGCCTGCTTCCGGATGGACCAGCATCGGAAACCACACGTTCCCACCCACGGAACCGCCTTTTAAAGCAGAACACATGAAGCAGTTCAAGATCGATCTGGACGCGAACAAGAAGTACAAGAGGTACATCGGGTTCCTTACGTCCAAAGACGCTGAATTCAGTGTGTTGCTGGATCCCGAGGGAAGTAATACCTCCCTCTACATGGAATCAAGGTCGACGGGCCGAGTCAGGATGGGCGGCTGACGTCGGCCGTCACGCCTGCTCGAAACTCCGGCTGACCGCCGGAGAGGGCCGGGTGGAGTGGCTTTGGTGTCGCGAACCCCGAAAGAAAGACCCGGCCGGACGGCTCGGACCGAGTCCCGACCTGATCGCATGAAGCATCGGGCCCACCCTGAACCAGGGTGGGCCCGATCTGCGTGTGCCGTGCCGTACCCGATCGCGCTTCGCCCGGTCGCTCGCCCGCCGATCGTGCGGCCGACCGGGATCGGCGAGACGGAACCTCACCGCCGATCGAGCACCGGCACGGACCCGGCACGGACCCGGGGTGGGCCTCAGTCGGGACCCCACCCGGGACCCCTCACCCGAGGCCCACACCCGAGGCC
>NZ_LGDE01000004.1 GCF_001279725.1 Streptomyces sp. WM4235
CTGCACTGGTCACACTGGCGAAGACTCAGTCAGACACGCGCCCGCGACAGCCACTACAAACAACGCGGACATACCCCTTAACTGTGATTGCAGTACTAGCCGAGGACTGTCCAACCACCACCGTCGTCCGAACCCGCCACATAGAGCAGCGGGCTGACCCGCTCGAGTCCCGCTCGCGCAGGCCGCGAGCGGCGCCATGCTCAGGAGGTCTCCCTAAGGGCTCGCAGAGAATCAAGGTGTTGCTTCCCGTGGTTCGGCTCGTTCGTGTGGTCAGCGCATATCCGACGAGATCCGCAATCAACTCGGCCTGACGTTCGCGATGTTGTTCCCGCATCTGGACGAGCAGCAGCGTCGTCTGCTGATGGGAGCCGAAGCCCGAATCCTGAGGCACGGCGGGATCCGAGCGAGCGCCCGGGCGGCCGTGGTCAGCGAGACGACCGTCCGCAAGGGCGTGGATGAGCTTGAGGCGGGGGCGGAACCGCTGGGCCGGGTCCGCTGTGCGGCGCCAGCCCTCCAGCAGTCGCTCGACGTCGCAGGCGATCGTCTCCGTCAGGTCCCCGCCGTCGACGCCCTGACCGTTGGCGTCGATGAACCCGAAGCAGGCGACCACCGCCCCCTCGATAGCCTCACGCAGGGCATCGGGTGGGAGAGATGGTCACGTCGAGCTCCTTCGTGCGCGCTCGTCCTCCAGAGCCCAAGGGCTGCCCCGTTCCCGGGTCCCTGCCTCGGCGGGGGGTGTGCTTCGCTTGCCGAAGCCGGCTCGACTACAAGGGGTATCTCGTTGGATCGGAACCCCACCTGTTGCTTCTGTTGGCTGACAGTCGACCTCGAACAGGACCTGGACGCACAGGAACTCCGGCTGGGTCCTGCACACTCAAGCAACGCGCGGCAGCTGGCCTACTCCCACTCAGCTGTCTGGGCGAGCGCATCCACCCGAACATGGGCCTGTGGTGGGAGCTTTGAAGCCCGCGGGCCGGGTCGGGTCAGACCATCGATGAACCCTTGAAGTCGTGGGCCCGGTAGCCGTGCCCGTCCTTGTGCCAGTCCAGGAACAGCACCCCGCCCCCGTACGCACTGCCGACGGCCCGGTGACTGATCACGGGGGTGCGGAAGTGCCCGTCGTGATCGCCCTTGGACATCACGCGCTCCATCCGGTCCCCCAGCGAGATATCCCGCTCGGTCACCACCAGGTCCGTGCCATCTCCGGACTGCATGATCTGAACCCGAATCCTCGCCCCGTCGAGGATCACGGCGGCCGTCCCGTAGAACGCCGGGCCATCCCATCGGACGTCGGCATACGCGTGGGCGGTGGGCCCGGACCGCGCCGCGCACACCCGCACGGTCACCCAGGTGTCCAGGTGAGCGATCACGTCAGCGCTGACGTTTCGCCCCAGGAATGCGTCTTCGGACCGATCACTTCGGCGGCCCGGGGAACAAGATCAAGTACTTCGCGCCGAAGGCCGACCCGATGGTGCCCGCGGCCATCCTCTGCTCACCGAGGGCGTCGGCGTGTCCTGCAGCCCGTCACCAGCATCTCGGCCCAGACGGCCGACGCTGCAACATCCGGCGAACCGTACGGCCGGTTCCCAACGCAATTATCGGGTAAACACTCACAAAAGGTAGTAAGTGGCGCTCTCCTTCACTCACGAGGAGGCGTAAAGCATGGAGCCCTGGCTGCTTTGGCTGATCGTCGCTCTGGTCTTGGGTGCGGTGGAGATAGTCACTCTCACCGCCGCGCTCGGGCTGCTGGGCGGCGCAGCACTGGTCACAGCCGTATTCGCCTCTGTCGGTTTGCCCCTGCCCTGGCAGTTTCTACTGTTCGCGGTCGTGTCGGCCGTCGGCGTGGCTTTCGTGCGCCCGGTCGCGCTTCGCCGCCTGTCCTCACCGCCGAACGGGGATGGACGCTTCGGTGTCGACGCCCTCGTCGGCGAGGCCGCCTACGTGACATCGGAGGTGTCGAAGCTGGGCGGCAGAGTCCGTATCGGTGGCGAGGAGTGGACGGCGCGTGCCTACGACGAGACGCTGGTGATCCCTCCCGGCACGGCCGTCGATGTCATGGAGATCAAGGGCACCACCGCACTCGTCTACCCCCGGGAGTGAGCCATGGAGATGTCCGCCTTCCTCATAGCCGGTCTCCTCGTCGCGGTACTCGCCGTGTTCACCGTGGTGCGAGCGGTACGGATCGTCCCCCAGGCCCGCGCACGCAACGTCGAGCGGCTCGGCCGCTACCACCGCACGCTGAAGCCCGGACTGAACGTCGTCATCCCCTACGTCGACCGCGTCTACCCGGTGATCGACCTGCGTGAGCAGGTCGTCTCCTTCCAACCACAACCGGTCATCACGGAGGACAACCTCGTCGTCGAGATCGACACCGTCCTGTACTTCCAGGTCACCGACCCGCGCGCGGCGGCCTACGAGATCGCCAACTTCCTCCAGGCGGTGGAACAGCTGACGGTCACCACGCTGCGCAACGTCGTCGGATCCATGGACCTGGAAAAGACCCTGACCTCGCGGGACACCATCAACAACCAGCTCCGCGGTGTCCTTGACGAAGCCACCGGCAAGTGGGGGCTCAGAGTCAACCGGGTGGAGATCAAGGCCATCGACCCGCCTCAGTCCATCAAGGACGCGATGGAGAAGCAGATGCGGGCCGAGCGGGACAAACGCGCCGCCATCCTCGGGGCCGAGGGGCAGCGCCAATCCCAGATCCTCACCGCGGAAGGCGACAAGCAGTCCGCCGTCCTGCGCGCCGAGGGCAACCGGACCGCCGAGATCCTCAAGGCTGAGGGCCAGTCAAGGGCCATCGACGAGGTCTTCCAAGCCGTCCACCGCAACGATCCCGACCCGAAACTGCTCGCCTACCAGTACCTCCAGGTACTCCCCCAGCTCGCGCAGGGGCCGGGCAACACGTTCTGGGTGATACCCGGCGAGGTCACCTCCGCCCTCCAGAACGTCACCCGTGCCTTCACCGAGTCCCTTCCCCAGTCCGCCGCCACCCGCGAGGCGTCCTCCGACGACCCGGCCGTCCAGGCCGCGAAAGACGCGGCGAAAGCCGCGGAAGCCGCCGCAGAAGCCCTCGCCGACGCCGCCGAGGCCGACAGCGGGGCCGCGACACAGCCCAGGACCGCAGGGTACGGCTCTGGGGCAACACCGGCGTCCGGGTCACCGAGCTGAGTCCGCTGTTCGCATCGCAACGAGTCCACACGGAACACAAGTCGGCCTCGTGGAGCCAGTCGAGCAACGGCATGAGACACTGCCGCGCCACGGTTCGCCGGCTGCATCTCCCCACGCACGGCGAAGCGTCGGCCCCGCACGGACACAGAAGCACACGAGGACGAAGGCCAGGAGCAGGTGAAGCCCACCGTCTGGCCATCCCCCAAAGGCCCAGCTCTCGCTCGTAGGATCAGAAGGCCTTGGGGTACTGGGTGTGGCTGTCAAGCTCGTGTCCAACGGAAGCCGCCTGACCCACCACGGCCCCCATGGGATGGTGGAGCGGAAGCGGGCGACACCCGGAGAGACCCGGGGCCAGGAAGCAGCGTGCGCGGACGGCGCCACCGTCAAGGAACGGAGGGACGCGTCCGCGAGTCGGCCGACGGGCGGAGCCCGAGGCTTCTCTCCAGGAGGAGCCGGTGGGCGCGCGGGCCAGATGTCGTCGAGCCGAGACCGGGCCGCTGGGTCGGAGGGCGAGGTCAGGGCACGGTGGCGCAACCTGCCGATGCGGGCCGGCTGCGGTCTGGGGCGGCCGCCACGGCACGAGCCTGACTGGCGAGACGGGAGAGAGCCACGCGGGTCCTGAGGTGTGCGCGGAGCCTGCCGGCCGATCGGCCTGTACGGCGTTGCGCGTGCTTGCCCGGCCCTCCTATCGGACGTGTTTCTCCAGCGCTTGCCGAGGGTGTTCTTTCTCAATGCCGAGGAGGCGCGCGCCGCAAATCTGCACCCGAAGACCACGATTCACATCGCCGGTGCGCCGTGACCGCTTCCCGGGCTGCCACCAGAAGTACCGTCAGAAGTCGGGCCGAGCCCGAGCCGGCGGGTCGCCCCCGGATGAGGCACGCCCCAGCCGTGACCACGTCAGAAGGCCCGGACAGCGCCCCGACCGCGATCCGCAACTCGCCCTCTGGTGATGTGCGGATCAGTCTCAGCAGCGGGTGAGCGTACCGCTCTTCAGGGTGGATTTGTCGCTGACCAGCCAGCCTGCGGTGTTCGTGCCGTCGATGCGGGCGTAGATCCACTTGTTGCCGTGGGCATTGGTGACGTAGCAGTGGTAGTAGACCTTCACGCCGGACTTGACCGCGGTCACGAAGGAACACTCCGCGTACGGGCCGGTGTAGAGGTGGGTCTCCTGGGCCGCGTAACCATAGCCGTTGCTGCGGTTCGAGTGGGCCCAGCCGGTGCACGCCTTCGACACCGGGGTGGGGTCCTTCACCGGGGAGCTGGTCCTTGCCTTCGGCGAATCGGACGGGTTCGTGGCCGGGCCACCGCCGCCGTTGCCGGGAGTTGGCGAGGAACCTTTCTCACGGCCCTCGGCCTTCTTCGAGGGTGCGATGGACGGAGTCTCGCCAGGGCCTATGGGCGACAGGTCTCCCGGGGAGGGCGGGTCGTCGGACACGTCACCGTCGGCGGCGGTGCTCGGGGTTGGATGCGCCGTGCTCGACCCGCCGCCGCGCGCATCGCCCCGCGTGTCCATCAGGGCGTAGGCGACTCCGCCGCAGGTCAGGACAGTGGCGGCCGCCACCGTGACGACGGTACGGGTGCGGCGGCCGCGCCCGGGGACGACCGTGGCACGGGTCTCGGAACGGCTGCGGTGACCGTCGGGTGTGCCGGCGGCCGTGCCCGGCCGCACGGCGCCCGGCTGCGGAGGGGCTCCGTAGGCGCCGATCGGCGTAGAGGAGGCGACGGACTGGGGGGCAGGCTGGGAGAACGGCGCGGCGGGGGGAGCGAAGGCCCGCGGAGGGATGGGCTGGGGGGCCGGGGCCGGGGGGAGGGCCGCCCTCCCGACCTCGGCAACCGCCTCCAGCATTCTCCGCGCCTGCCCGGCGTCGGGCCGCTGCAGCGGGTTCTTGGCCATCAGCGCCTGCAGCACCGGGGCCAGCGGTCCGGCGCGGCGGGGCTCCGGCAGCGGTTCGCCGACGATCGCCGCCAGCGTGGACCACACCGACGTACGACGGAAGGGCCAAGAGCCTTCCACGGCCGCGTACAGCGTCATGCCGAGCGCCCAGATGTCCGACGCGGCACCCGGTTCCCGGCCCTGTGCGCGTTCCGGCGGCAGATAGTCGAGGGAGCCTACGATCTGACCGCTCTGGGTCAGCTTGGCCAGGGCCTCGTCGCCAGAGGTCTCCATGCTGGCGATGCCGAAGTCGGTGAGTACGACCCTGCCTCCGGGCTCAAGCAGTACGTTGCCGGGCTTGACGTCACGGTGGAGGACCCCGGCCCGGTGCGCCGCGTCGAGCGCGTCCATCAGCTTGGCGCCGATCGCGGCCGCTTCGCGCGGGTCAATTGGGCCGCGCTGCGCCAGCACCTCGTCGAGGGAGGGTCCGTCGACCAGTTCCATGACGATGACCGGGAGTCCCCGCTCCTCGACCACGTCGTGCACGGTGACCACACCGCTGTGCCGGATACGGGCGGCGGCCTGCGCCTCCCGCTGCATACGGACCCGTAGGTCGGCCAGTTCGGCCGGGGAAGCGTCGGTGTAGGCCCGCAGGACCTTGACGGCGACCTCGCGGTTCAGCAGTTGGTCCACCGCCCGGGCGACCACACCCATGCCGCCGCGCCCGATCATCGCGGTCACGCGGTATCGCCCGCCCAGAACCTCGCCGACCAACTCCGCGCCGTTCGCCCCCGCCACCTGTCCCGCTCCGTTCATCGCACTGTTGAAGATCCGCGGGCACCAGCGTAGGGGTACACCTGCCGTAGGGTCACACGGCCCAGCTCGCGGTGCGCAGGTGCACCTTCCAACAGCCCGCGATCATCCAGACATCTGAGGCGAGATCAGGACACTCGCGCCGTTTCCCGCGCGGCGCGCCCGGTCGAGCAACTTCCGCAGCCAGACCAGCCATCCCGCCGCGCAGGCGCCGACGACGTGGCGAAGAGCACTGGACAGGCGCGCGGGGGCGCTCCGGACGATGCCGGTGAGAAGAACAGTGAGGACCACGACGCCGAGTCCTCGGGCACAGCGGACACTCCGGGTCGCTCTCGCGCACCCGGCTCCGAAACGTCTTCCCGATCTGCGGCCGCCGGCGTCGGGGGCACGGAGTGCGGTCACCGTACGAGTCGCCGCAGGCACCGGCGTCCCGTTCGTTCAAGCCTGTCGAGCAACCGCACGCCGGCAGGGCCGTCCCTCGATCGACAGCGCGGGTCGGCGTTCGGGGCGCCGACGGACTCGCGGACGCCACTTCCCTCCTCGTCTATCCCTCCTACCAGAGACCTCAGCCGAAGCGGGGACAGGCGCTCCAGTCCCCGGGCAACGGCGGGCGTCACTCGCCGGGGCGTTGTCGATCCGCGGAAGATCGTCAGCGAGCCGGCCCCGCCCTGCTACAGGCGTCCGACAACGGGCGCCTGCCGGAGGGGCATTCAGCGTGCAGTGTCCGGCCATTCCTCGCGCAGCATCCCGAAGAGCACGGTGTCGTGCCGCTTGCCCTCGACCAGCACGGTGGACCGACGTCGCCCCTCCTCGCGGAAGCCGATCTTGGTGAAGGCCCGGACGGCCCGCTCGTTGCCGCTCCAGGTGTCGAGTTCGATCCGGTGCAGCCCGAAAACTCCGAACAGGTGCCCCGCCAACAATCGCAGCGCGTCGGAGCCATGGCCGCAGCCCCAGCGGTCCTGCTCACCGATGGTGACGCCGACCGTGGCCAGCCCTGCGAACGGGTCCAGGTCGCGGTAGTCCACCATGCCGATCACCGTGCCGTCTGCCAGGTCCTCGACCGTGAAGACGGCCGATTCCCTCGGATTCAGCCGTAGCATCGTCTCAAAGCCAAGCGCGACGGCCTCCGCCGTGACCGGGCCGAAGCACGGGTTGCCGCCGGCGGCCCAGTGGACCACTTCCGGATCGTTGCGCCACCGAACGTGATGCTCCGCATCCTGCGCGCGAAGAGCGCGAAGGCTTACCAACTTTCCCTTGATCATGAACAGAGCATAGATCTCGGGGCGCTGTTGACGATCTTGAAATCGGTGCCCCGTACCCGCCCCGCCCCCATCCCCTCATCCTCTTCGGGCCAGTCCATCCCATGGGCTGCCCGGTGAGGAGCTGTGCTCAGGCATTCTGGGGCACCTCGTCCGTCAGGAGACCTCGCATCGAGGCGCGAAGTTCCGGAGTGTCCTCATGACCGTGCACTGCGACGGCGTGTGAAGTCGCTGCCCGCAGGACTTCTTCCTCCTCTCCCGCGATCGTCAGCGTGCAGTGCGATTCGCTGGGGTGCTCCCTGCAGTCCATTACCTTGCGCATGGCGTGCCTCCCGTGCTGGTGGTGGTGCCGCCGACCGCGCCCCCGGAGGGGCCCTGAATGCGAGGGCCGGCGCATACGGGGCTCTTCCGACGATCCTCCTTCTCAGCCGAAAACGAAAGCTTCGGCTGAGAAGCTCACGGGCGCGCCCGCAACCGTAGTGCCGGAGCCCACTGGCTCAGGCCGCAGCACGCACAGCAGGTGCGGCAGCCGTGGTCCACAGTCACCGACAGCCGGTGGTGTCGGCCCCTGTCTGCGCGAGGAAGCGGGGAGACGGCCCCGAGGCGGCCCCGGTACCCGCAGGGGTGACACCGGGAGTCAGGCGGGATGGAGCGGGCCCCCAGTCAGGAGCGGAGCGGTCGGCGGCACCCCCGCTGGTGGGCGCTGAGGCGTGGTCATGGCTGACGGGCCGTGGCGCCTGACGGGCGTCGTGGATGCTGTCGCGCGCCGCTGCGGGGCAGCACACACCCTGCGGGGCACACTCCTCACCGACGCAGGCTGCCTCCTCGCCGACCTCCGCTCCGGCCACCACCGGGGCCCAGCCCGCCAGCAAGGCGATCGACACCATCGTCACACCGGCCGGCCTACGCGCCGAAGCCGGCCGGGCCGTCCCACCGGAGGTCTCCCAGCGCATCGACATCAAGATGCGCCACGTCGCCGCACCGGGCCCCGGACGGGACACCTCGCGAGCGATATCCGCCACAAGCAGGAGGGCAGCATGGCGACGCGCGCGACCCTGCACCCCGAACCGGCTGACCGGTGCTCGGCCCTCGCGCCGTCGTCAGTCGCGCGCGGGTCGGGCCGCGAGATAGGGCGCGGTGGCGCTGCGGCGGGCCCTCGCCACCTTGGCCGGCGGGCCCCCCGCGACCACCCGCCCGCCCGCGTCGCCGCCGCCCGGACCAAGGTCGATGACCCAGTCGGCGGTGGCGATCGTGTCCAGATCGTGCTCGACGAGGACGACCGTGTTGCCGGCGTCGACGAGCCGGTGCAGCTGTCGCAGCAGCAGCGCGACGTCCGAGGGGTGCAGCCCCGCCGTCGGCTCGTCGAGCAGGTAGAGCGCGTGGCCGCGGCGGGCTCGTTGCAGTTCGGTGGCCAGTTTGATGCGTTGTGCCTCACCACCGCTGAGCTCCGTCGCGGGCTGCCCCAGCCGCAGATACCCCAGTCCCACCTCGCGCAACGTCTCCAGACTGCGGGAGGCGGCCGGGACGGCGGACAAGAACGTGGCCGCGGCGTCGACGGACAGCTCCAGCACTTCCGCGATGTTCTTGCCGCGGTAGGTGACTTCCAGCGTTTCGGCGTTGTACCGGGCGCCCTTGCAGGTCGGGCACGGCGCGTAGGTGCCAGGCAGGAAGAGCAGTTCCACCGCGACGAATCCTTCGCCCTGGCAGGTCTCGCACCGCCCTTCGGGCACATTGAAGGAGAACCGCCCGGCCGAGTAGCCGCGCGCCCTGGCTTCGTCTGTCGCCGCGTACAGCTTGCGCACCGCGTCGAACATCCCCGTGTACGTGGCCAGGTTGGACCGGGGAGTTCGGCCGATGGGCCGTTGGTCGACCCGGACCAGCCGGTCGAACGACTCGACCCCCGACACGTCCTGGACATCGACCTCCAGCCGCGCCTCGTCGGGCTCCTCGGGTACGAGTCCGAGGTGGCTGCGGACGACCTCGGCGAGCACCTGCGTCACCAGCGTCGACTTTCCGGAACCAGACACGCCCGTCACCGCCGTCAGTACGCAGAGTGGTACGTCGACGGACACGTCGTGCAGATTGTGCCGGGAGACGCCGCTCAGGTGCAGCCAGCCGTGCGGTCTGCGCGGGTGGTGATCGAGCGGCTCGGCGCGCCCGAACAAGTGCCGGCTCGTGGCCGACTCCCCCACCCGCTCAAGACCGGCGACCGGCCCGCTGTACAGCACGCGCCCGCCGCCCTCGCCCGCGCCGGGGCCGATGTCGACCACCCAGTCCGCCCGCCGTACGACGTCCATGTCGTGCTCCACGACGAACAGCGAGTTGCCCGCCGCCTTGAGGCGGTCCAACACGTCCAGCAGCGGTTCCGCGTCAGCCGGGTGCAGGCCCGCGGAGGGTTCGTCGAGGACGTAGACGACGCCGAACAGCCCCGAGCGCAGCTGAGTGGCGATTCGCAGGCGCTGCGCCTCGCCGGGCGACAGGGTCGTCGAGCGGCGCCCGAGGCTGAGATATCCGAGGCCCAGGTCGAGCAGTACGTCGACCCGCGCGACCAGATCGCCGCAGATCCGAACCGCGACCTCGGTCGTCTCCCCGGATCGGGCGGTCGACGTGGTGGCGTCGGCCTCGGTCCGCCTCGCTACGGGCCGCATCAGCGCCACGACCTCGGTGAGCGGCATCGCGTTGATTTCGGCGATGGAACGTCCGGAGAAGGTCACGGCGAGCGCCTCGGGCCGCAGTCCGCTGCCGTGACACTCCGGGCAGGGCACACTCCTGACGAACCGGAGCGCCCGTTCGCGCATCTTCTCGCTCTTGGAGTCGGCGAGGACGTGCATGACGTGCTTGCGGGCGCTCCAGAACTTGCCCTGGTAGCCGTAGTCGACGCGATCCTCCTCCGGCTCGATGTACACGGAGGGCTGCTCGTCCGTGTACAGCAGCCAGTCCCGGTCCTTCTTCCTGAGCCTGCGCCACGGCCGGTCGATGTCGATCCCCAGGCCGTTCACGACACTGCGCAGGTTGGCGCCCTGCCAGGCGCCCGGCCAGGCGGCGATCGCCCCCTCGCGGATGCTCAGCGAGGGGTCCGGGACGAGCAGGTCCTCGGCGACGTCGTGCACGATGCCCAGTCCGTGGCACTCCGGGCAGGCGCCGGCCGCGGTGTTGGGTGAGAACGACTCGGCTTCCAGCCGTGTGGCCCGGGGCGGATAGGTGCCGGCGCGGGAGTACAGCATGCGCAGCAGGTTGGACAGCGTGGTGAGGGTGCCGACCGTCGAGCGCGAGCTGGGCGATCCGCGTCGCTGCTGCAAGGCCACGGCCGGTGGCAGTCCGGTGATCTCCTGCACGTGAGGTGCGCCGACCTGTTGCAACAGCCGTCGGGCGTACGGTGCTACGGACTCGAAGTAGCGCCGCTGGGCCTCAGCGTAGAGCGTGCCGAAGGCGAGCGAGGACTTGCCCGAACCGGAGACCCCGGTGAAGGCGACCATCGCGTCCCGCGGAACGTCGACATCGATGTTTCGCAGGTTGTTCTCACTGGCGCCCCGGACATGCACGAAGGGGTCGGTCGCGTCCATGTTCACAGTTTCCTGATTACCTGATCGCGCCGGGAACCGCGCGACGGGCGCCGTCACCGGGCCTCGCTCACATGAGCGTCCGGAGTGTCCCGGATCCATTTGGATCGCGACCTATCGCAGACGTATTGCGGTACCGAAACCAGAGCGCCAGGTTCTGGGCCGCAGAGGGGGCGGGGCCCCGGGCCCAGGCCGGGGACTCCCTCCCGGCCACGTCCGATGTCTTCAACACCACGAGCCAACGGGACACCAGCCGGCCCACTGGCGCCTGCAAAGTCACCAGCCGCGGCGCTTGACGAAACCCACAGGGGCCCCGGCAACGGCTGCTCCGGAGGGGGCGCCAGTGGGTCACTGCTCCTTGCAGGTCGTGGGGTCGGGGCTCGGCCGGGGCAGGCCGAGGGCGTCCAGACGATCGTGGAAGACGTCGTCGTCACGGGGAGGGGCAGTGTGGAAACCAACGCCTCGGCTGAACCGAGCCTCGGTGGCACTGAACTGGCTTCGGTCAAGGTGGTGAGCACCAGCGGCCCGGGTGCCCTGAGAGGAGGCCGAGCCGAGGGCCGACGGCAGGCCACCGAGGACGGGCGGTCTCCAGCAGCCGCTTCATCAGTTGCTGGAGACCGCCCGTCCAGGAGAGGCTCGGATGCCGGCACGAACCGCGAGAACGGATTGGCGGGCACCCGCAATCTACTGGTGGCGGAGGTTGTCCACGATGGTCAAGAACACGAGCAGGTTCGGCACCTTCTGGGCCTGGGGCGCTTGCCAGGCCTTGGTCTGACCCGCCCGCCAGACACAGACCATGCCCCCACGCACGGCCACCTCGCTCACATCCCGCCACTGCAGGATCTCGCCGGAAGCGTTGGCGACTCCGGCGCCGGACAGCTTGAACGGGCCAAAGCCGACCGTCCCGCCCTCCCGCACCAGCTTCCACACCTTCTCCACCTGGGCGCGGGCGACGGCTTCCGCGATCATCGGGGCCCAGGTGGGCGAGCCCGCATAGAGGTCGGTGATACGAGCCTTATCCCCACCCGGTGCGACCAGCACGGAGGCATGGGAACGTCCTGTCGGCGTCTGCGTGCCCTTGTAGTTGATCACCTCTTGGACCGTCTCCTGATAGAGCAACGTTCGCTCCCAACGCACCGCGAACAGGCGCCTGCCGGTGGTGTTCACGACCAGCCCGTGCTCGTACAGGTGCAGCCGCCTGGCCGCCAGGCCCTTGCGAAAGAGGGGACTGTTGGCCACCAGCCCGCCTGCGACCACTGCGATCCACAAGGGGACCATCGCGACCCCCCAGTGCACCTTCGCCCACAACAGGACGCCACCACCCAGCAGTGCGGCTATGCCGGCCAGGGAGCCCACGATGAACAAGGACCGGTACTTCTCCTGGACGCCGACCTCACTCTTGGGGCCGAAGGTATGCTCAAGATCACCCAGCCGATGACGGACGGCCAGAGCGTTTACCGCAGGGGAGGACGACGTCGGCACGGTCATGCGCGGCCTCAGCTTCGAAGTTACGGCGGGCCCCGCAAGGCCGCCTGAGCGAGCGGGAGTTCACCGAGTGAATCGGTATCGAAACCCTTGGGTGACCCCAGCAGCCAACACCAGGATCCACACCCGGGCAATCCCCCATGAAGCCCGGTACCGTCACCCCGCACACACGCCCGCCCTCTCGACTCGGCGCACCGGATCGCAATCCCCCCGGCGTGGCTCCGCAGGTCTCAAGCAAGAGCATTTGTTAGTGAGTTCCGGCATCACTCGTTGTCCACGAAACGCATGAACGTTAGTCAGAAGTAAGAGCAGCTGAGGTGGTGCGAACTCGCGATCATCACGTGCGGAGGCAGTCCGACCCGTCGCAAGATGACGGTGAGGACTTCCGGGCGCCGGCGGCGCTCCCGGTAGGCAGCGCGAGCAGCTCGGTGCCGTCGTCGGCCTGGAGGATGTCGAACGCGACGAAGTACGCCGGCCACCGGGCCGCTGACCGTCGAACTTGCGTTGTGTCCCTTGAAGCCGCGCTTGCGGAGGAGTAGGCCGTATCCGCGGCGAGCGCGCCGGGCCGGGTGCGGGGGCGGCCATCGGGCCCGCGGATCCGTACCTTCTTGAGCACGGGGATGAACTGCGGGCTGTCCGCGGCTTGCCCGGCGGTCAGGATCAGGGCCAGGGGCCGACACCTGCGGTCGGCAGCCAGATGGATCTTGCTGGTCTGTCCGCCTCGCGAGCGCCCGAGCGAAGCAGCTTACAAGCGGAGCTTGCGCCGTCGCCGGACGCGCCGCCGTTCGGCCCGGCCGGGATCAGCGACGTCTCCGTGTCCGTCTTGTTCCGCCGTGCCGCCCCCTTTTGGCGGGCCGCCTCCGCCTCGACGGCGGCCTTTTCCAGAGCGTCCAAAACGTCCTCCTCCAGGCGCATTCCGGCCGCGTCGTGATGGGCACGGACCGTCGTGGAGTCCACGCTGACCAGCGACATACCCACTCTGCCCCGCCCGGCCGCCTCGGCTATCGCCCCCTCCAGCAGCGCCTCGAAAACCCCGGCGTCCCGCCACTGCCTGAACCGGTTGTGCCCGGTAGACCAGGCGCCGAACCGGCCCGGCATCTCCCGCCACTCCGCTGCCGAGCGGAACTTCCAGATAACACCCTCAAACTGTTGCCGTAGACGCTCTGGATACGGGCCGTACTCACCGACCGGCGAATACGGCTCGACGAACCCCCACTCGTCGTCAGTCAGTTGCTCACGCGTCACACGTACCGGACTACCGGACCTGCCCTCACAGCAAGGCCGGCTTCGGCAAACCGATCACGACTCAGTACAGGCCCTGGCAGCCTCCTGCCAGCCGCTGCTCGACGCTCCGGGTGTGGGAAGGACGCTTGAGATCCCACCGCCGAAGAGCCGCATCGTCTGCCTGCTGCACTTCGCAAAGACCGTGGGCAGCCGGAGCCGGGACGGGCAGTGCGCGGGGGTACGCGAACGGCCCGGTTCCCTTGTCCACGTGGTGCACGACAGCGTGATCGAAGGTCTCGTCCAGCATCTGCTCAAGTACGGCGGTATCCATGCCGCCCTTCCACCTCACTCGGTAAGACCTTCGACAACGAGATGCACGGGTGCTGGACGCCGCTGCCCTCAGAGATCGCCCGGACAAGTCCTCCCACACCGACTTCATCATCCGCACCTCGGGCGAGCAGCGGCTGCCCGGCTTCCTGCTCTGGCAGTCCGCCCACGCCGAAATACACTGGGCCGAGTACTACTGGCCGGCCTTCCGCCGGGCGGACTTCCTGCGCGCGCTTCGGTCCTACGGTGGGCGCGAGCGCAGGTTCGGCAAGCAGCCCTACGGCAACTACGGCAACGGACCATCACGGAGGGCCTGTTCACGGAGGGCACGGCAGGTCCCCCGCTATGGGCGTCCGAGGAGTTGACTGCCGGCCGTGTTGTCGGTGCGGGCGGTGAAGTAGTCGGTGAAGGCCTGGACGAACTCCTCTTCGGTGATGCGGCCGTCGCCATCGTGGTCGAGCCGGCGGAAGCCGTGGTTGAGTTCGGCGGGGTGGACCCGGGAGCCGCCGAAGATCGTGCGGTACTCGTCGGCGCACAGGTATCCGCTGCCGTCAACGTCCACCGCGTGGAAGACCGCCCGCACCGCGACTTGCAGGCCCTGCTCAAGGTAGGACGGCTCGGTGTCGATCCCGGTGAGCATGGCGATGACGAACTCCTCGCAGGTCACCTGACCGTCCTCATCGGCGTCCATGCCGGACCGCAGCTGCTGCCACCAGGTCTCGAAGGCGGCGTAGACGGGGGCTTCGCGTTCAGGGGTGAGTTCGAGCGGCCAGCACACGTTGTGCGCCATGGCCTGTAGATCGACCGAGGTGATGCGGCCGTCGCCGGTCTGGTCCAGTACCTGCCGGAAGAAGGTCCGCAGGCGCGCCGGGCGTGAATCGGCACCCTTGCGGCGGCGTGGTGCGGGGAACTGGACGGGGCGGGCCTCCGGCGCGGAAGGGCGGTCGGTGGGAGCGGTGGTAGCGGTGGGAGGCTGCGGAGTCGAGGGAATTCCGGCCAGCGGGGAGCGGTAGCGGCGGTGCTCGGGTAGCGCGTTCATCAGGACGCGCATACCGCGGTGCAGGATGAGGGACAGCAGGGCCGCGCGGCGGGTGCGGGGCAGGCCGAAGCGCTCGCGGAAAGCTTCCGGCAGGTCCGCGACGGTCAGCGCACCGATCACGTGGGCGGCCACGGTGCGTACAAGCGGCCAGGCCGGCTTCAGACGCCCGAGGCGGCGGGGTGCGGGGGCTTCACGGAGCATGTCGAAGAGCAGGTAGTGCACGGGTTCGCCGTATTCGAGGCGCTCACGGATCGTGTGGTCCATGTACGCGGGCACGTCGGCGGCCGTGGCCGGGAACAAGTCGTCGGGCAGGGCGAACTCGGAACACACGGCTCGGAATTCTCCGTACATCTGCTCCAGTTCAGGCGGCGTCAGTGGGCGTCCTGACAGTTCCCGCATCGCCGTCATGCACTCGTACAAGGTGACCAGCACCCACACCCGCACCGCGGGGTCCGCCGCCGTGAATGGCCTGCCCTGCTCGTCGGTCCCGGCCAGCCGGCGGTGCGTGCGCTCCAGGCGGGCGACCTCACGGCGCAGCCCTTCACGGTCGGAGAAGAACAGCCGCTTCCCGCTGTCCATCGTGTGCTCGATACGCCGCCACGGGTGTGCGCGGTAGGTGGAGAATTTGGACATGCCGGCGGCGACCGCCGGATCCGCGGTCTGCAGAACCAGCAGCCGCCACGCCACCAACCCGATCCGCCACTCCCCCAGCGTGCGCCGCAGCAGCGAATCAGGACCAGGAAGTTCAGCGCTAGTCAAGGGGACGTCTCCTCAAGTACGTGCACAGGAATGGGCAGGGGACGACCGGAAGAGGGATCATCCGGCTATCCGTCCAGCTCAACGGCCCTACCGGGATCCAGGAGCGGTCGGATTCCCGAGTTCACCCATCCGGGAAGCGCCTGCGGGCTCTACTGGGCGAACACGACACGATGGATGTCGGAGCCCATGATCAGGCGAGGGCCGAGTAATTGGGCTACCCATGGCCGCCGGTCTACCCGTAGTTCGTGCGAGCGGCAGGGAGCGGCGAGGTTGGGCCCCTCCTGGCCTCGGGGCGTCCATTCGCAACTTCCATCCCCATGGGGAAACGTGACCGCGCCGGTGGGGAATGGTCCGAAGCCCTGCGGACGGAGCCGCCCGTCAGCGCCGACGAGGGAGCCATCGGGCGGCCCGGTTCAGGAGGCGAGGTGGCAGGATGACGTGGTGTCCGATTCTCTCGGTGAACTGTGGCTGCGCGGCATCGCCTTCAACGCGGCGGCGCCCGCCGACGTGCTGATACGTCTCCTGGACGAACCGGCCGGTGAGGCCGGCTTGCTGATGTGCGAGGGCCGCGACCTGCCCGACGCCGTCATCGACGCGGCCCTACGCCACCCGGTCGAGCGGATCCGCCGCGCCCTCGCCCGCAACCTGCACGTCGACCCCACACGACTCGCTCCCCTGGCATCGGACCCTTCGGGACTCGTCCGTGCGCATCTCGCCCGCGGTCCCCGGCTCCAGCCCCGGTGGGTCCGGCCCCTGCCAAATGACATCCTCGTCACCTTCCTGACCGCCCAAGAGGGAGGCGAGGACGGCAGGGTCACCGAAAAGGACATCGTCGGGGAGCTCTGGTCCTCCCGGCAGGTCCCTCCGTCCTTCCCGCGGGACATGGCCGGTCACGACCACCCCGCACTCCGCCTGTACGCCGCCTTCCAGTGGCAGTCGCTCACCGCCGCGCAGCGCGATGCCCTGCTCGACGACCCCGATCCCGCCGTACGGGAAGCAGCCGGGGAGACCAACCGGCAGCTGGACCCGGAGGCGGTGGAGACCAGGCTGCCGTCCATCGGATCACGCCACGCGGTGTGGATGCTCGGCACCTGTGCCCTGTCACCCGCGG
>NZ_LGDE01000005.1 GCF_001279725.1 Streptomyces sp. WM4235
GTGCCGAGGTGGGGTCTGGTGTGGGAGCCGGGGCGGGTGCCGGGGCCGGGGCCGCGGCGGGGTCTGGTGCGGGAGCCGGAGCGGGGGCGGCGGTCACGCTGCTCGCCGTGGTCGACGGCCGCCCCCTGGCCCTGTCCGTGACGCTCCCCTCCGCGGCCCGGCCCGACCACGCGGAGATCGCCAGCTTCTACGCGCACCCCGACGGCTGGGGCACCGGCGTGGCCGCCGCCCTGATGGAAGAGACCCTGCGCGGCCTGCGCGCGCGGGGGTACGCCGGGGTGCACCTGTGGACCCTGCGCGACACCCCGCAGTCCCGCCGCTTCTACGTCAAGTGCGGTTTCGCGGAGTGCGGTACCGCGCGCGCCTTCGACTTCGGGGAGGGCAACCTCCTCGAACAGGTCGAGTACGCGCGGTCGCTGCCGGCGGGCTGACTGCCGGGTGCTGGGTGCCGGGTGCTGACTGTCGAGTGCTGGGTGCTGGGTTCGGGTGCTGGGTTCGGGGGCCGGGCCGATGACTACAGCTCGCGGTGGACCTTCGTGTTCGAGGCCTGGGCGCGGGGGCGGACCACCAGCAGGTCGATGTTGACGTGGCTGGGGCGGGTCACCGCCCACGTGATGGTGTCGGCCACGTCATCGGCGGAGAGGGGCTCCGCGACGCCGGCGTAGACCTTCTCCGCCTTGTCTGCGTCACCCCGGAAGCGGGTCTTCGCGAACTCCTCGGTCTTGACCATGCCGGGAGCGATCTCGATGACGCGCACGGGCTGCCCGACGATCTCCAGGCGGAGGGTCTCGGCGAGGACGCGGGCGCCGTTCTTGGCGGCGACGTAACCCGCGCCACCCTCGTAGGTGGAGTGGCCGGCGGTGGACGAGAGCACGACGACCGTGCCGTCACCGGAGGCGACGAGGGCGGGCAGCAGCGCCTGGGTGACGTGCAGCGTGCCGATGACGTTGACCTCGTACATCGTGCGCCAGTCGGCGGGGTCGCCAGTGGCGACGGGCTCGGCCCCGAGGGCGCCGCCGGCGTTGTTCACGATCACGTCGCAGCGCTCCAGCGAGGCGGCGAAGGCGTCGACGGCGGCGCGGTCGGTGACGTCGAGCGCGTACGCGGTGGCCTGGTGACCGGCCTCGGTCAGCTCGGCGGCGAGGGCCTCGATGCGGTCCTTGCGGCGGGCCGTGAGGACGACGTGGTAGCCGGCTGCGGCGAGCTGCCGGGCGGTGGCCGCACCGATTCCGCTGCTCGCGCCGGTGACTACGGCGGTTCGGGTGGCCGTGCTCATGGGCGGGGCTCCTCGTTCGATCGTGGGCGCGTCGTGCGTCGTGCGTCTTGTGTCTTGTGTCGTGCGTTTTGTGTCTCGGGTCGTGCGTCTTGCTTCTCGGGTCGTGTGGTCGTCGTACGTACGGACTCGCGCGTACGGACGATTCCCCGCCAGCATAGGCGGCCGGGTGGATGCGGCCGGTCGGCCCCGGGAGCGGGTGGGCACGCCCACTTTCGTGTGATGGTCCGACCGGTCGGGCCGGGGGCCCGTTAGCGTCCGCGCGAGGAGGTGGTGTCGGTGCGCCGTGGTGCCGTACGAAGTGTGGTGATGGCGGGCTCGCTGGTGCTCGCGGGCGTCGGAGGCGTCGGAAGCTCCGTGGCGTCGGCGGGGCCCGAGGCGGATGTCGCCTACCACGGGAGGGTCTCCCTGGGCCATGCGCAGTTGCGGGTCTGGTTGGTCCCGGAGAACGAGGGGCCGTCGGCGCTGCCCAACGCCACGGTGCGGATGCGGCTCACGACCGACCTCGCGGACCGGCAGGAGCTGGCCGAGGGCTGCGCCCGGGCGGGGCTGCGCGAGGTGGTCTGCGAGACGGGCGCGCTGCCGCAGCACGGCCGGGGCCGGCACATCGGGCTGCTGCTGGCGCTGCGCGAGCCGGTCCCGGAGGTGGTGCTGCGGGTCGACACGTATTGGAACGGCGGCGCGACCGACCGGAACCACATGAACAACGAGCACGTGGTGCTGGCGCTGGACACGGGCGACTCGTACGCCTTCTGAGCGCGGCGCGGCGCGGCTGCGGGCTGGGTGCTCCGGGCTCGGGGCGGCGGGCTTCGTGCTCCGGGCTCCGGGTGGCGGGCTCCGGGCTTCGGGGCGCTGTGTACGGAAGCCGTCGCCCGGGGCTCCCGATCCGGGCGACGGCCTTTCGGCTTACGGCTCGCGCTTCGTGGCTCCGGTTCCGGGGAGCAGCCAGCGTGCGGTGGCCGCCGCGATCTCGGAGTCCGAGGCGTGCTCGGCGCTCCAGGCCAGGTATCCGTCGGGGCGTACGAGAACGCAGGCCGTACGGTCGTCCGCCCGCCAGTGGTGATGGGTCAGGGGCGCTCCGGGCGGGGTGGCCCGGCCGGGCGGGGTGACGAGGACGAAGCCGCCGGCGCGCAGGGCCTCGTACAGCCGCAGGCCCCCGGCGAGCGGCAGGTCGGGGGCGCGCCGGCCCGCGAGCGTGGGACGGCGGACGCCGGCCGGCGGCGGATAGGCGATGCCGAGGCCGGAGATCGTGGCGAGGGCGCGGTCCTGGGCGGGGCCGACCCGGGCGAGGACGCCCGTGGCGAGCTTGCGGGCGGCGCGCAGGACGGGTCCGCCGACCATGACGGTGCGGACGAGGGCCCCGCTGACGCGCAGAACGCGGCGTCCGACCGGACGGCGCTCGCGGTGGTAGCTGTCGAGGAGGGCCTCGGGGTCGGGGGCCTGCCCGTGGAGGACGGCGGCGAGCTTCCAGGAGAGATTGGCGGCGTCCTGGAGGCCGGTGTTCATGCCGAGGCCGCCGGCGGGGGAGTGGACGTGGGCGGCGTCGCCGGCGAGGAAGACGCGGCCGACGCGGTATCGGGGGACCTGACGTTCGTCGCTCTGGAAGCGGGACATCCAGCGCGGGTCGTGCATGCCGTGGTCGGTGCCGAGGGCCTGGCGGGTGATCTCGCGCACCTCGTCGAGGTCGACGGGGTTGGTGGGGTCGACGGGGTCGAGGGGGTCGCCGGGGTTGGCGGGGTTGGCGGGCCCGGCGGCGGGGTCGGGGGTGTCGGGGGTGTCGTGGCGCCAGGCGATGGCGCGGTACCAGCCGTCGCCGAAGGGGACGAGGAAGGCGAAGGCGTCGGCGGTGCCGTTGGCGGTGAGGACGTCCCGCGGCGGGTCGGTGAGGCGGACGTCGGCCAGGACCATCGAGCGGACGACGGCAGCCTTGCCGGGGAAGGGGAGGCCGAGGGCTTCGCGGAGGGTGGAGCGGACCCCGTCGGCGCCCACCGCGTGGCGGGCGTGGATCACCCGGGTGGGGTGGATCGGTTCGTCCGTCGGGCCGGCCGGGTCCGTCGGGCCGGTCGTGTCCGTCGCGTGGCCGGCGGTGGTGAGGGTGACGGTGTCGCGGTCCTGCTGGATGCCGGTGATCCGACAGTCGTACCGGATGTGCACACCTGTGGACAGAGCGCGACGCTCCAGGAGTTTCTCTGTCTCATATTGGGGGGTGATGAGTACGAAGGGGTAGCGGGAGCGCAGGCGTTGGAGGGAGAGGGTCATGCCACCGAAGGGGCGTACGCGGTCGATCCGTCGGCCGGTGGAGACGAGTTCGTCGGCGAGGCCGCGCGCGTCGAGGAGTTCGAGGGTGCGCGCGTGGACGGCGAAGGCGCGGGTGAGGTTGGCGGCGGTGCGGGGGCGTTGCTCGACGAGGGTGACGGAGAGTCCGGCGGCGGCGAGGTCACCGGCGAGCAGGAGCCCGGTGGGGCCCGCGCCGACGACGACCACGTCGACGATGTCCTTGGCGGCAGCGTCAGTCATGCCCCGGCAGTCTGCCGGCCGGGGCCCTCCGTGGAGTCGGTCTAGGCGTTGGCATCGTCGCCGAATTCCGCGACCGCTTCGTCGACGATCCGTTCCAGGCGCGCGTGATGAGCGCCCCGCCAGTAGACGCGCTCACAGTCGGCGCACTGGGCGAACACGTCGTAGGAGCGCTGCGTGCCGTGTTCGAGACGGTCGCCCACGCTGTCCTTGTCGGCCTCCCGCAGGGAGCCGTTGCAGGCGGTGCAGCGGGTCCAAGGCGTGAGCTTCGGGGCGAACCGGCTGAGGACGTCGCGCAGTTGCTCGTCGGGGTTGTCGCTGTACACGTACGCCCCGGCGAAGATCTCGCGACGGCGGAGCAGGCCGCGGTCACGGGAGAGCAGCACGCGCCGCTCGGCGGCCGAGCGGGTGGCGAGGGCCGGGTCGCCGATGTCCTCGTTCTCGTAGGCGGTGTCGACGCCGAGGAGGCGCAGTCGGCGGGCGAGGGTGCCGAGGTGCACGTCGAGGAGGAAACGGAGGGGGGTGTCGGGGTGGCCCTGCGCGACCTGTTGGGGGCGGTCGACGGCGAAGACCTCGACGGACTCGCCCTCCCGGGGCACGTGGGAGACGGGCACTTCCTGCCCGTCGACGAGGATCCGGCCGACCTCGGTGAGCGGGACGCCTGCCGATTCGACGACGTGGCCGAGGCTGGAGGCGCCGTCGGTGGTCGTCGGCACGCGTGCGGCGCGCCGGCTCGGCGAGGCGAACACGTGCAGTTCAGGGGCGAGGGTGAGCTGAATCCCGGGTCCGTTCACAGGGCCAGCATGCCATCGGCCGGATGGGGGTGAGGCCGAATTACGCGGTGGCGGATGACGTGGTGGCGGCCGCCGTCACGGGCCCGGGCCCGCACGGTGCCGCGGCTGCACGGTGCCCCGGCTGCGGCTGCACGGTGCCCCGGCTGCGGGACGGGGTGCGGATCGGGGGCGGGGGCGGGGGTACGGGATACGAGGCGCGGAACGAGAGGTCACCGCCGATGGGGCGCACCTTGCGCGGTTCGTCCCGATGGCCGACGCGGGGGCCGCTCACCTTCCGGTGCGGACGCGCTCCCGCTCGCCGAGACCACCGAGGGCCACGCGCGTCACGTGGGCCGGGGCGGGGCGCGCCGTGCAGCGTCACTGCGTCGCGCTGGGTCGGGGCGGGCTGCGTTGGGCTCCGCCGTGCTGGGTTGTGCCGCGCCGCGCCGCGCTGTGCCGTGGCGCGCCGCGCCGCGCCGCGCTGTGCCGCGTCGGGCTGGGCGTGCCGTGCTCCGCCGCGCTGCGCCGCGTCGGGCTGGCGGTGCCGGGCTGTGTTGGGCTCCGCCGCGCCGCCTCGGACTGGCCCTGCCGGGCTCCGCCAGGCAGGGCTTCGCCGGGCGCGCCGCGCCGCGCCCGGCCGAGTTCCGCCGCGCCCGCGCCGCGCCCGTGCCGCGCCGGGCACGGAAGGGCGGCATGCCCTCGGGCGGCCGTGACCTCGGAAGGCACCCCGGCCTGCGGCCAACTGGCCCCGACCCGCGCCCCCGACCCCCCGACCCGCGCCCCCGACCCCGCGGCCCCGACCCCCGGCCAGCTGGCCGCAGGCCCGTCGCTCCGTCCGTATCCGCGGCGCGGAACCCCGACGGGAACCCCGACCGTGACCTCTGTCACAGTCGGGGGCGGGCGCATCACAGGGGGAGGCGCATCGCCGTCACAGGCGGGCGCGTCGCCCTCGCGGGCGCCGTCAGAGTCGGGGCGCATGACCGTAGCCGTAGCCGCCCCTTGCGGACGCCCCTGCGGGCGGTACGCATGGCCGTAGCCGTAGCCGTAGCCGTAGCCGTAGCCGTAGCCGTAGCCGTAGCCGTAGCCGTAGGCGGCGTCGGCGCCCGTCAGGGCCAGACGAGGCAGTACGGCTGGTGGCCCGCTTCGTGGAGGCGGTGGGAGAAGTCCTGCCACTCGTGGAGGAGCTGGTAGACGTTGAACGCGTCACGCGGGCCGCCGCGGTCCGGGACGGTGGACCAGATGAAGGCGGCCGCGCCGACCGATTCCTCGCCGACGCCGCGTAGCGGGTCGACCACCGTCATCGGCAGCTTGACCACGGCGTAGTCGGGGTGGAGGACGACCAGTTCGAGCGGCGGCACCTTGTGGAGGGGTATGCCCTCGATGCCGGTGAGGACCATCGCCGCGACCGTCTCCGGCTTGATCTTGGTGAACAGGCCGCCCATGCCGAGCTCGTCGCCGCCCAGTTCCTCGGGACGCATGGTCACCGGGACCCTGGCGGCGGTCGCGCCGTCGGGGGCGCCGAAGTACTTGTACGTCACGCCCATGCCGCGCCCCCTGGGGAGGCCGTCGGGTGACCGGATGGGGTTGGGGACGGGATCTGCCGCGTCCGCGGCCCGGCGCCGGTGCTTCCCTCGGCGGCGGGCATCACGGGCGCGCTGCGGGTCCAGGCCGTCCGTGCCCTCGCCCGGTCCACCACCGCGTTGCATATCTCCACCCGACTGGTATTGCCTGCCCCGGCCCCGCGGCCCCCGCCACGCAGCCTGATCATCATGGCAGTGACCTCCCCCGGGGCGGCGCGGTGAAACGCCCGTCCGCAAGTCTGTCGCGGCCTCTGAGACCATGGCTGGTGTGAGCTACCCGTATCCGTATGAAGCCCCAGTCTCGCAGAACCTGTTTACGCGCGCGTCCGTTGTGACGCCCGGCGGCGTGAACTCTCCCGTGCGCGCCTTCCGCGCGGTGGGGGGTACGCCCAGGTTCATGGTGTCTGGTACCGGTCCGTATCTGACCGATGCCGACGGCCGCGAGTATGTCGACCTGGTCTGCTCGTGGGGACCGATGATCCTCGGCCATTCCCACCCGGCCGTGATCGAGGCCGTGCAGGCCGCGGTCGCCCGCGGCACGTCCTTCGGTACGCCCGGTGAGGGCGAGGTGGCGCTGGCGGAGGAGATCGTCGCGCGTGTCGAACCCGTCGAGCAGGTCCGCCTGGTGTCCTCGGGCACCGAGGCGACCATGTCGGCGATCCGGCTGGCCCGTGGGTTCACCGGCCGCGCCAAGATCGTGAAGTTCGCCGGTTGCTACCACGGTCACGTCGACGCGCTGCTGGCCGCCGCCGGTTCCGGTCTGGCGACCTTCGCCCTTCCCGACACCCCGGGTGTCACGGGAGCGCAGGCCGGGGACACGATCGTGCTCCCGTACAACGACCTCGACGCGGTACGGGCGGCGTTCGCCGCGCACCCCGGCGAGATCGCCTGCGTGATCACCGAGGCGGCGCCCGGCAACATGGGCGTGGTGACGCCGGCCGAGGGCTTCAACCAGGGGCTCGCGGACGCGTGCCGGGAGAACGGCGCCCTGTACATCTCGGACGAGGTGATGACCGGTTTCCGCACCTCGCGTGCCGGTTGGTACGGCGTGGACGGGGTCAAGCCCGACCTGATGACCTTCGGCAAGGTCATGGGCGGCGGCTTCCCGGCCGCGGCGTTCGGTGGCCGCGCCGACGTCATGGGCCACCTGGCCCCGGTGGGCCCGGTCTACCAGGCGGGCACCCTTTCCGGGAATCCGATCGCGACCGCCGCCGGTCTGGCGCAGCTGCGGCTGCTGGACGACGCGACGTACGAGAAGGTCGACTCGGTCTCCGCCCAGGTTCAGGCGCTGGTCACCGAGGCCCTGACCAAGGAGGGTGTGGCGCACCGGCTGCAGACCGCCTCCAACATGTTCTCGGTGTTCTTCACCGAGAACGAGGTGAAGAACTACGACGACGCCAAGAAGCAGGAGTCCTTCCGCTTCAACGGCTTCTTCCACTCGATGCTGGCACAGGGCGTCTACCTGCCGCCGTCGGCGTTCGAGTCCTGGTTCGTGTCCAGCGCCCACGACGAGCGGGCCATCGAGCGGATCGCCGCGGCCCTGCCCGCCGCGGCCCGCGCCGCAGCGGAGGCCACCGCATGAGCACCAACGGAACCAACGACACGGGCGCGGGCGCCGAGACCGCCGGTCCCGCCAATCCCCCCGACATCACCGTCGTGCACCTGATGCGCCACGGCGAGGTGCACAACCCGGACGGTGTGCTCTACGGCCGCCGCGCCGGTTACCACCTCTCCGAGCTGGGCCGGCAGATGGCCGACCGGGTCGCGGAGCATCTCCAGGGCCGGGACATCACGCACGTCGTGGCGTCCCCGTTGGAGCGGGCGCAGGAGACGGCCGCGCCCGTCGCGAAGGTGCACGGACTGGACCTGGCGACCGACGGTCGGCTGATCGAGGCGGGCAACGTCTTCGAGGGCAAGACCTTCGGTGTGGGCGACGGTGCGCTGCGCAAGCCGGAGAACTGGAAGCACCTGACGAACCCCTTCAAGCCGTCCTGGGGCGAGCCGTACGTGGAGCAGGTGGTGCGGATGATGAGCGCCATCGAGGCCGCGCGCGATGCGGCCCGCGGCCACGAGGCGGTGGCGGTCAGTCACCAGCTGCCGATCTGGATCGTGCGCAGCTTCGCGGAGAAGCGTCGGCTGTGGCACGACCCGAGGCGCCGTCAGTGCACGCTGGCGTCGCTGACCTCGTTCACGTACCAGGGCGACAAGCTGGTGTCGGTGGGCTACAGCGAGCCGGCCCGGGACCTGGTGCCGGCGCATCTGCTGGCCGGTGCGAAGCCGGTGAAGGGGAAGTCGAAGGCCTTCGGAGCCTGAGACGTACGGGGTCGACACCTTCGGGGCCGATGCTTTCGTCGGGCCCGGCCCGGGCTTCCTTCGGGGGGTCCGGGCTCTGTCGTGTCGGCCCGGAGACCGCCCGGCAGCCGCGCGCTTCGTAAGGCAGCGGCGTGGCGGCCCATGACCTGCCCATGGGTTTCTCTATTTTCATACAAGTCGACCACGGCGCGCCGTGATCGGACTTCATTCGCCTCTGATTGTCCGTTTGTATGACATTTCATGAGCGATGTGGGCAGGACACGGGACTTCACCCGACGCGGCGCCCTCGGCCTCGGGCTCGGCGCCGTCGCGCTGGGCGTCGGCGGCTGCGGTGGCGGCTCCGGTTCGAGAGACTCCGGGGCGCACCCGGACGCGACCGGCTCCGCGAAACCCGGACCGCCCGCCGTGACGCGCATCGGGGACGGCTCCACCGCGAACACCGGGCCCCAGCCCCACCAGCCCCCCGCCCCCGTCCCGCTCCAGCCGGGCGAGACGCCGCCCCAGTTCGTGGTCTTCAGCTGGGACGGCGCGGGCGAGGTCGGCAACGGTCTCTTCCCCCGCTTCCTCAAGGTCGCCAAGGACCACGGCGCGGCCATGACCTTCTTCCTCTCCGGCCTCTACCTCCTGCCGGAGTCCAAGAAGCACCTGTACCGGCCGCCGAACAACCCCGTCGGGGCCTCGGACATCGGCTACCTCAAGGACGAGAACGTCCGCAACACCCTCGGTCACGTGCGCCAGGCCTGGCTCGACGGCCACGAGATCGGGACGCATTTCAACGGGCACTTCTGCGGCGGCTCCGGTTCCGTCGCCAAGTGGTCGCCGCAGGACTGGCACGACGAGATCGACCAGGCCGTGTCCTTCGTCACGAACTGGCGCACCAACACCGGGTTCACGGACCTCGAACCGTTGCCCTTCGACTACCGCAAGGAACTCGTCGGCGGTCGCACCCCCTGCCTGCTCGGCCAGGACGGCCTGTTGCCCACCGCGCGCGAGCGCGGCTGGCGCTACGACGCCTCCTCGCCCGGTGGCCTCCAGCAGTGGCCGGCGAAGAAGTCGGGCCTGTGGGACCTGCCCCTGCAGTCCCTGCCCTTTCCCGGTCACTCCTTCGAGGTGCTCTCGATGGACTACAACATCCTGGCGAACCAGTCGAAGAACACCACCAAGGGCGTCGCCGCCAACTACCCGGGCTGGCGCACCCAGGCCGCCGGCGCCTACCTCGGCGGCTTCCGGCGGGCCTACGAGACCAACCGCGCGCCCCTCTTCATCGGCAACCACTTCGAGGAGTGGAACGGCGGCATCTACATGGACGCCGTCGAGGAGGCCTTGAAGGGCATGGCGGACAAAAAGGACGTAAGGCTCGTATCCTTCCGGCAGTTCATCGACTGGCTGGACGTCCAGGACCCCAAGGTGTTGGCCCGGCTGCGGGGCCTCGCCCCCGGCCGGTCACCGGCCGGTGGCTGGCGCACGTATCTCACCGGCGCCTGACCGGCGTCTCGGTTCACCGTCGGGGGGCGTGGAAGATCCGCAAATCGCCCATGCGAAACTTTTCACATGAGCCTTAGCCGCGCCCCCCGTCGCCGCCGCTCGACCAGCGGCCGCGCCATCCTGCTGACCGCGGTGACCCTCGCGAGCGCCCTCACCCTTTCGGCGTGCAGCGATTCGGGCAGCGGCGGCAAACCCTCCGGTTCCGCCGGCGGCAACTACGTGACGGGCCCCAGCGGCATCTCCACCGTCGCCAAGGGGGACCGCGCCGAGGCCCCCAAGCTGGACGGCGAGACCGTGGACGGCAAGAACCTCGACGTCACCTCCCTCAAGGGCAAGGTCGTCGTCCTCAACGTGTGGGGCTCGTGGTGTCCGCCCTGCCGGGCCGAGGCCCCGTACTTCGCGAAGGTGTCCAAGGCCATGGCCGACGGCGGCAAGGACGTCGCCTTCGTCGGACTGAACACCCGCGACAACAGCAAGCAGAACGCCGCGTCCTTCGAGGAGACCTACGGGATCACCTACCCGAGCCTCTACGACCCGGACGGCAAGCTGATGCTCCGCTTCCCCAAGGGCACGCTCAACCCGCAGTCGATCCCCTCCACGATCGTCCTCGACAAGGAGGGCCGGATCGCCGCCCGCACCCTGGTCGCGGTCAACGAGGAGCAGCTGCGCTCGATGATCGACCCGCTCCTCGCGGAGAAGTGACCTCGTGGTCTCCGAGCTCCCCCACCTCGTCCTCGCCGCCGAGGCGACCGGCGTGAACACCACCGTCCTCAACGGCGCCCTGCTGCTGGCCCTGCCGCTCTCGCTGTTCGCGGGACTCGTGTCCTTCTTCTCGCCCTGCGTGCTGCCGCTGGTCCCCGGCTACCTGTCCTACGTGACCGGCGTGGGTGGAGCGGACCTCGCCGAGGCCCGACGCGGGCGGATGCTGGCCGGAGCGGGTCTGTTCGTCCTCGGCTTCACGGCCGTCTTCGTCTCCACGGGCGCGCTCTTCGGCTACTTCGGGGCGACCCTCGCGGACAACAAGGAACCCATCTCCAGGGCGCTGGGCGCGCTGGTGATACTCCTCGGCTTCTTCTTCATGGGCTGGATCCCCGGGCTGACGATGCGCGAGTTCCGCTTCCACAGGAAGCCGGCCGCCGGGCTGGTCGGCGCGCCCCTGCTGGGCGTGCTCTTCGGGGTCGGCTGGACCCCCTGCATGGGGCCGACGCTCGCGGCGGTCAACACGCTCTCCATCGACCAGGCGACGGCGGGCCGCGGCGCGCTGCTGACCGTCGTGTTCTGCCTGGGGCTGGGGCTGCCCTTCATCGTCACCGCCATCGCCTTCCGCAAGGCGCTCGGTGCGTTCGGCTGGGTGAAGAAGCACTATGCATGGGTGATGCGGATCGGCGGCGGCATGCTGATCCTCACCGGCCTGCTGCTCGTCACAGGATGGTGGGGCACGCTCATCAGCGACATGCAGGCCTGGACCGACGGCTTCACGGTGGGGATCTGAGGACTACACGGACATGAGTACGACCGACAAGGCGTCCACCGAGACGCCGCACGAGTCCACCGAGCAGGCCGAGGCCAACGCCGACGCCGCCGCGGGCGCCCAACTGTCCACAGCCCCCCTGGAGGACGGTCCCACCGCCCCCGTCGGCATCGGCGTGATCGGCTGGGCCCGCTGGTTCTGGCGGCAGCTCACCTCCATGCGGGTGGCGCTGATCCTGCTCTTCCTGCTGTCCCTGGGTTCCATCCCGGGCTCCCTGATCCCGCAGACCCAGGTCGACGCGATGAAGGTCGCGGAGTGGAAGCGGACCCACGACTTCTGGGTGCCCGTCGCCGAGAAGCTCCAGCTCTTCGACGTCTACAGCTCGGTGTGGTTCTCCGCGATCTACATCCTGCTGTTCGTGTCGCTGATCGGCTGCATCATCCCGCGCACCTGGCAGTTCGTCGGCCAGCTCACCGGCCGCCCGCCGGGCGCCCCCCGGCGGCTCGACCGGCTCCCCGCGTACGCGACGTGGCGCACGGAGAAGTCCCCGGACGAGGTGCTCTCGTACGCGAAGGACGTGCTCGGTGGCCGTCGCTTCCGCACCGAGGCGGCCCGGGACTCGGTGGCCGCCGAGAAGGGCTACCTGCGCGAGGCCGGCAACCTGGCCTTCCACATCGCCCTGATCTTCATGCTGGTGGCCTTCGCGGTCGGACAGCTCTACAAGTCCGAGGGCGGCAAGCTCGTCCTGCGCGGCAAGGGCTTCTCGAACACGCTCACCCAGTACGACGACTTCAAGTCCGGCAGCCTCTTCTCCTCGGACAACCTGCCGCCGTTCTCGTTCACCCTGGACAAGTTCGACGCGACGTACGAGAAGACCGGGCCGCAGAAGGGCACCCCGCGCGACTTCAAGGCGTACGTGACCTTCAGCGAGGGCGCGGGCGGCAAGCCGGTCAAGTCCGAGATCGAGGTCAACAAGCCGCTGGAGGTCGACGGCTCGAAGATCTTCCTCCTCGGTCACGGCTACGCGCCGGTCATCTCGGTGACCGACCCCAACGGCAAGGTGATCTACAAGGACGCCGTGCCGATGCTGCCCTTCGACGCGAACCTCAGCTCGTCGGGCGCCGTCAAGGTCACCGACGGCTACAGGAACAAGGACGGCAAGGCGGAGCAGCTCGGCTTCAACGCCATGTTCGTGCCCACCTTCGCGGGTGAGGGCAAGGGCACGATGCTCTCGCAGTTCCCGGCCCTGGACTTCCCCGTCCTCGCGCTCAGCGCCTACCACGGCAGCCTCGGCGTGGACTCGGGTCTGCCGCAGAACGTGTACCAGCTGAACACCTCGAAGATGAAGCAGTTCGAGGACGACAAGGGCGAGCTGTTCAAGCAGAAGCTGCTGCCCGGCGAGACGATGACCCTGCCGAACGGCGCGGGCACCGTGAAGTTCGAGAGCGTCGAGCGCTGGGCCACCTTCTCGGTCACCCAGCAGCCGGCCAACGGCCTGGCCCTCGCGGGCGCCGTCGTCGCGATCGGCGGCCTGGCCGCCTCGCTGTTCATCCAGCGCCGCCGGATCTGGGTCCGGGCGGTCACCGGCAAGGACGGCGTCACCGTCGTCGAGATGGCGGGCCTCGGCCGCAGCGAGTCCGCCAAGCTCCCGGAGGAGCTCGCGGTGCTCTCCGCCGCGCTCCACCAGCAGGCGCCCACCGCGCCCGACCAACCTGTCACGGAACCTGTCGAAGGGGAGCGCGGATGATGACGCCGCTCGCAGCCGCAGCCAACGAGAGTCTGGCTGAGCTCAGCAACTACCTGGTCTATTCGTCGATGGCGGTCTACACGCTCGCCTTCCTCGCGCACATCACCGAGTGGACGTTCGGCAGCCGCAGCAAGGTCGCCCGCACGGCCGCCGCGCTGACCACCGCCAAGAGCGCCCAGGCTCCCGCCGTGCAGGTGCGGTCCCAGGGCGGCACCGCCGTCCTGGACCGGCCGAAGGTCGTCACCCGGTCCGCCTCCGGCTCGCGGGACGTGCCGGACGGTCCGGGCGCGGCCGGCGGCACCGAGCGGGGAGACCTGTACGGGCGGGTCGCGGTCTCGCTGACCGTGCTCGGCTTCCTCATCGAGGCGGCCGGTGTCGTGGCCCGCGCCATGTCGGTGCAGCGGGCCCCCTGGGGCAACATGTACGAGTTCTCGGTGACCTTCTCCACGGTGGCCGTCGGCGCGTACCTGGTGCTGCTCCTGCTGAAGAAGAACGTGCGCTGGCTCGGTCTGATCCTCATCACCACCGTGCTGCTCGACCTGGGCATCGCCACCACGTGGCTGTACACCGACAGCGATCAGCTGGTGCCGGCCCTCCACTCGTACTGGCTGTGGATCCACGTCTCGACCGCCATCTTCTGCGGTGCGGTGTTCTACATCGGCGCGGCCGGCGCGGTGCTGTACCTGTTCCGCGACTCCTACGAGGCCCACCTCGAAGCCGGTCGCACGCCGGGCCGCTTCCGTTCCTCGGTCATGGAGCGGCTGCCTTCGGCGGCCTCGCTCGACAAGTTCTCGTACCGGATCAACGCGGCCGTCTTCCCGCTGTGGACCTTCACCATCGTGGCGGGCGCGATCTGGGCCGGCGACGCCTGGGGCCGCTACTGGGGCTGGGACCCCAAGGAGGTCTGGTCCTTCGTGACGTGGGTGGCGTACGCCTGCTACCTGCACGCCCGGGCCACCGCCGGCTGGAAGGGCCGCAAGGCCGCGTACCTGGCGCTCTTCGCCTTCGCCTGCTGGATCTGGAACTACTACGGCGTGAACATCCTGCTCAGCGGAAAGCACTCGTACGCGGGCGTCTGACGCGGGCGTCTGACGCGGGCGTTCGACCGCACGGGCACAGGCCCGTCGGTGTCACGGCTCATCCGAGCCGCGGCACCGGCGGGCCTTTCGCTTTCCCCGACACCGTTTCCCCGACGTCCTTTCCCCGACACCGTCGGTCAGGGGGCGGCGGGGTTCACCACACCGGCCGCAGGGCCGGAAGCGGGCCGTCCCCGTGCAGGGCGCGGACGACCCGGGTGAGTTCGTGCCGCAGCGCCGGGAGGTCGGCGGCGCCGCCGAGTTCGGCCTCCAGCTCGTGCATGATCGCGCCCGCGACGTTCAGGTGGTCGTAGGCCGCGCGGGTCAGGACCACCAGCTTGCGGCGGCCGCCCCCGGGGTGGGGCTCGCGCCGTACGTACCCGCGTCGCTCCAGGTCGTCGACCATCTGCCCGGCGGCCTGCTTGGTCACCCCGAGTCGCTCGGCGAGCTCGGTGGCGGTGGCGCCGGGCCCCTTGAGGACCTGGAAGGCCATGCCGTGCAGGGGGCGCAGGTCGCCTTCGCCGACGGCGGTGAGGCGGCGGGTGAACTCGGCCAGCAGGAGCTGGAACCCCATCCCGACGAGGAGGGTCAGCTCGATGCCGGGATCTTCGCTCCCGTGGCCGCGGTGTCCGGGGTCGCCGTTGCCGGCTTCGGTTCTGGTCACGGGATTCATGGTGACACGGGTGAGTCAACCTGCTTTACTCGGATCAGCGAGTAAAGCAGCTTTACTCATCTTGGAGAGGACTCCGTCATGCGCGTGATCCACCCTTCCCCCGACCACGTCACCGTCACCCCGAACGCCACGATGACCGGCCACGCCGCCCCCAGCCGGGGCAGCGCCGAACTGAGCACCTGGTACGTCGACATGCCCGCCGGGAGCGCCGGCCCCGAGCACTCCGTCACCCGCGAGCAGGTCTGGACGGTCACCTCGGGCACCCTGGAGGTCACCTCCGGGGGCCGCACCGAGACGGTCGCCGCGGGCCGGACCCTGGTCCTGCCGCCCGACGTGTCCCGCCGCATCAGCTCCCCCGAACGGTTCGAGGCCCACGTCGCCATGCGCGCCGACGGCATCGTCTCCGTCACCGGCACGGAAGGCACCCGGACCCTGCCCTGGGCCGTGTGACCGGGCAGGGCGGGGTCCGGGTGCCGCCGTCGGGCGCTCAGGCCCCCACCGGCTTGGGCGCCGGACCCGACTCGGGGGCCCCGGCCGCCGACGAACATCCGCCGCCGCCCGAACAGGTCGGCGGCGCGACCGCCCAACAGCATGCTCCAGCGCCTGGAGCGCCGCATCGGCGCGCCGCTCTCGGACCCGTACGGGCAGTTGCGCAGCGGTGACTTCGACGTCGCCTTCGCCGAGTTCCCGGTGCGCGAATCGGACCTGGGGGAGGGGCCGGTGCTGTCTCGGACGCCGAGCCCGCCGGTTACGGCCTGGTCTGGCGCGCGGCCGACAACTCGGGCGCGGTACGGGCCTTCGCGAGCGCGGCGCTCGACACGGTGGGACGGGGCACGGCGGGCCGAGGGGCCGCGCCGGGGGCCGGCCGCGCTGGTAAAATTGGGTGATTTCATGCCAGAAGGGTCAGAAGGGGGGCGGTGAACGCAACGGCTGTGGTGATCGCATGAGGAGTTCCCGAGCGGCCTGGCTCGCACCCTGCGTGGCCCTCGTGATCGCGGGCGGCGCCGTCCCCGCCGGATCGACCGCCACGGCGGCGACCAACCCCCCGCCCCCGCCCCG
>NZ_LGDE01000006.1 GCF_001279725.1 Streptomyces sp. WM4235
AACGCCACCCCCGCAACTACCTGGCCTTTCTCGGTCTCGCCGCCGCCATCTGCTGCTACAAGCGGCTCGCCCGCCTCACCACATAGGACACGGTCTAAGGGGGGCCCAAGGCCGGACGTGTGTTCAGGCCGGGATCTGGTTGATGGCTTTGGTTGATGGCTTTGACAGTGGCTGGTGACTCGCCGGCTGGTGGAGCGCTACTCGAACTGCCCGGGCCCGAACACGACGCGACGTGAGGCTCACGTCATCTGGATGCCCAGGCGTACGCATTCGATGAGGTAGTCCCCCGTGTCGCCGTCGATGGTGACACCGTGGGCCTCGCTGTGGAACCCGGGGAAGGCCCGGTCGAACGCCTCCAGCGCACACAGGTAGCGCAGGACCGGGCCGTCCGGCGCGCCGAGCGCTTCTCCGGGCATCAGGACGGGGATCCCCGGGGGAGTCACGGTCACCATGGCCGCGGCCACCCTGCCGGCGGCCTGGGCGAGGGGGAGCCGTTCCGTGCCGCCCCGGATCAGCTGCCGGTAGCAGGCCTGGGGCGGGGCAACGGGTTCCGGCAGTTGCTGGAAGGCGGTGTCCAGGGCTTCGATCAGTTCCGCCCGGGTGAGGTGTTCGTGCATGTCCTGGCAGAGACCGCGCAGGGTCGTGCCGCTGTAGCGCTGCGGGTAGCGCTCGACGAGATCGGGCAGTACTTGGCGCAGCGGGGTGTCTGCGTCATGGAGGGCCTTGAAGTCCATGAGTGCGTCCATCAGGGTGCCCCACTTGCCCTTGGTGATGCCCATGGAGAACAGGACGAGGGTGGTGTAGGTGTCGGTCTTCTCCACGACGATGCCGCGGCCGGCCAGGTATGCGGTGAGGATGCGGGCGGGGATGCCCCAGGAGTCCGCCTCACCGCGCGCATTGACGCCGGGGCAGGTCAGCGTCACCTTGATGGGGTCCAGGAGGCACTGGCCCTCGCTGAGTCCCTTGAAGCCGTGCCAGTCCGCCTCCGGGACGAGCTCCCAGCAGCGGGGTTCGGAGGCCAGGAGTGCCGGTGAGGCGTCTGCGAAGGTCACGGTGGTCCCGTCGGCCGGGTCGGTGACGGTGTCGGGCTGCCAGACGCCGAAGAACCACGGCGGCCGGTCCCCGGCCTCCGCGATCCGGCGCCCGGTACGGACGAGGGCCTGCCGGAACCGCACGGCCTCGGTCACCGCCTCGTTGACCAGCCACTCGCCCTGCGGTCCGTCCATCATCGCCGCGGCCACGTCCAATGAGGCGATCATCGGGTACAGCGCCGAGGTGGTGCCGTGCATCATGAAGGTCTCGTTGAACCGGTGGTGCTCGACCGGCGCTCGGGGCGAGGACTTCACGTGGACCATGGCGCTCTGCGACAGGGCGGCCAGCAGTTTGTGCGTCGACTGGGTCGCGAAGACCGTGGGACGCTCGTCACCCTCGAGGGTGTGCGGCCCCACGGCCATGCCGTACCGGCCGGCGTACAGGGGATGGAAGCGCGCGTAGGCGAACCAGGCCTCGTCGAAGTGCAGCCGTGGAGTGCTGGGTGCCAGTGTGCGCGCCGTCTCCACGGTGTCGTAGCACAGGCCGTCGTACGTCGAGTTCGTGATCACCGCGTACTGGGCCTGGGGCGAGACCGCGCCCGGTGTCAGCGGGTGGGCGGCGATCCGGGCGGCGACCGCGGCAGGCGCTGTCTCGCGCGCCGGAAGCGGCCCGGCCAGCCCGTATCCGTTGCGGGTCGGGACGAGGTAGACCGGGCGCGCACCCGACATCACCAGCCCGTGCAGCACTGACTTGTGGCAGTTGCGGTCCACCAGGGCGATCTCGTCGGCGGTGACGCAGTAGTGGCCGACCATGCGGTCCGCGGTGGAGTCGCCCTGGAGCACGAAGTACGTGCGGTCGGCGCCGAAGATGCGGGCGGCGTTGCGCTCCGCTTCCCCGATGGGGCCGCTGTGCTCGAAGAGGGAACCTAGTTCCTCCACCGAGATCGACAGGTCGGTGCGGAAGAGCCGCTCACCGTAGTAGTCGAAGAAGGCCCGGCCGACGGGCGACTTCAAGAAGGCCACGCCGCCCGAGTGCGCCGGGGTGTGCCAGGAGTACTCGTGGGCGTCGTCGAACCGTCGCAGCGCTTTGAAGAACGGCGGCAGGACGGAGTCGCCGTACTCCCGGGCGGCGTTGAAGACCCGGCCGGCGATGAAGGACGGCGTGTCCTCCAGAGGCCAGATGTATCCGACGGCACTCTCCGCCACCCACAGGGGGAGGCGGTCCAGGCCGTGGTCCGATTCCTCGCTCATGACGACGAAGACGGGCAGGGCCGTGAATCGGCGGGTGATCTGGCGCAAGACGGCCGCTCCCCGGCCGTCGCTGTCCTCACCGGTCTCGGACGGCAGGTCCCAGGCAACGACCGCGGCCGACAGGCCCGCCTCCGTACGCAGGGCGGCGCAGGCCGCCTCGACGGTCCGCGCCCACCGCACCTCCAAGCCACGGTTCTCCAACTCCTTTCCGATCCTTCGCAGTTGGTCACCACCGACGCCCCGACCCAAGGGGTCCTCGCGCAAAGCCAGCAGGACACTACCGTTCGCCATGACACTCTCCACGTGCGTCAACCCATCCCGACCTGCCAAGCATCGAGTTCAAACACCACGGACCGGGTCGGAATCCGGCGACCCTCACCCGTTCGGCGGGGGCGCATGACAGGGCACCCCAGGTTCCGCAGACCCCGGCTCGAAGACAGCGTCACCGTGGAGCGGGACGGCCCCCGGTGTAGACGTCGGGTTCGCGGACCGCGCCGGCACGGCCGGCGACCAGCGCGGCCGGCCCACAGGCCACCGCGCCAAGTGGTCGAGGCGGGTTTGTTCCAGGCAGGTACGCGGGATGCATGCGCCGTGTTCACGATGCCTGCGCCCTCGCGCTGGGAACCCCTGCGTCAGCAGTTCACCGCCGACGGCTACCTCGCCCTGCCCAGCCTGCTCAGCCCGAAGGGACTCACGGAGCTCGGTGACGAAGCAAGCAGGCTGGAGGCGGACGCGGTGCGCCGGGACTTCCGCATGCCCTGCATGGACGACAGCCCCCGGCACATGACCACCCTCGGCGGACACCACATCGCCCGCCACTCCCCCACGATCACCCGCCTCTACCAGGACCAGGACCTGGCACGGCTGCTGGGCGTACTGCTGGGCGAGAGGGTCGTTGCCGTGCGCGACCCCGTCGAACGCCACGTCCTGAACATCCTGCACCAACCCGGCGACACCCACGGCGCCCACACGGACGACTACCCACTCGCCCTGGTCCTCTTCCTCGAAGCCCCGCCCCGCCCTGACGACGGCGGACTCCTCGAGTTCCACCCAGGCCGCGCCGACCTCGCCGCCCTCGACACCCCCGGTGCCCGCCGCGTCCACCACCAGCCGGCCGACGGATACCTCCTGCGCAGCGACCTCACCGCCCACCGCGTCACCCCACTCGCGAGGCCAGGGGTGCGGCGTACCGTTCTGAACTTCGCCTACACCACACCCGGCCGCCAAGAAGCGACCACCTCCTCCGCCTCCCTCCTCTACACCTGAATCACCAGGCCAGGCGGGGCCCGAGGCGGCGGCGAGCTGCCTGGGCCCGTCGCCAGGCGCTTCGCAGAGGGCGGCCGCGGTGGGTGTCGGTTGAGCTGGACCAGGTGGTGGTCGTCGCACGGGTCTGCCCCCACACGCGTCGTCGGCCGTGGCGACGCCGTCCAAGCGCGGTGGCGCCCAGAGGGCCGTCGATGAAATGGGCAGGGTCATGGAGTGTGAATGGTCCAGTTACTGGGGCGGACGTCGATCACGGGCATGCCGGCGGTGAGAGCTGCGGCGATTCCCTCGTCGGTGTTCTCGAAGGCCAGGCACCGGTGGGGTGGGACGGCGAGCTGTGCGGCGGCCTGGAGGTAGGCGTCGGGGGCGGGTTTGAGACGGGTGACGTGCTCGCGGGCGACGACGATCTCGAAGAGGTCGGCCAGTCCGGTGGCGGTGAGGCCGGCTCGGACGACGTGTCCGTCATTGGCAGAGGCCACGGCCAGGGGAACGGAGGAAGCCAGGTGCCGGGCGAGTGCCGTCACCCGCGGCACCCGCTGTACGAGGCCGGTGCGGGCGAGCCAGTGGGCGCGGGCCCGGTCGACGAACTCCCTCTCGCTGCAGAGTAGTGACAAGCCCAGGTCGGTGCGTAGACGGTCGCGTAGGGTGGCGAGGTCGGCCAGGGGGGCCTGGCGCAGCCATGGCTCGGGGACGGTGAGTCCGAGGTCGTTGAGGGTGGCGCGGGCGGCGTCGGTGTTGATGGTGCTGGTGTCGACCAGGGTGCCGTCGAAATCGAAGACGCACGCTGCCGGCTGATGAGCGGCCAGGAAGTCGCATACCTCGGCGGGCGTGGCGACGTCGTCGGGAGTTGGGGTGGGGTGTGGGGTCACGGGCATGCCTCTTCACGGTGGGAGGCCGCGTGGAGTGCGTCGCGTAGTCCGCGGGCGGCCAGTGCGTGGACCTGAGTGGTGGTCACGGTGACGAAGAGCCTCGGTCCGTACATGACCGGACGGTCGCTCCAGCTGCCGTCGGCGTTCTGTGAGTCGATGAGGAAGCTCATCCCGCGCGTGACGGCGGCCTCGCCGTGGGGGTCGTGTCCGCTGGTGGTGAGGGCGGTGAGGGCCAGGCCGGTGGCCGTCGGGCTGGAGTAGGGCTCGCCCGGGATCCGAGGCCAGCCGCCGTCGGGCTGCTGGGAGGCCAGGAGCGCCGGGAGCGCGGCGCGACCGGCCGGGTGCGGAGCGAGCGCCGGTGCGATCTCGGCGGCGCCGTAAGCCGGCGGAAGATACCAGTCCGAGGTCCAACCCTCCGCGGTGGCGCGTGATGCCAGCCAGCGGCGGGCCGGCGCGAGATCGATCCCCGGTAGGGCCGCGGCACAGATACCGGCGGTCATGTGGGCGACGACATCGGGGGCCGGAGTGTCGTCGCTGGAATGCCACGTGGTCCACAGGCCCTCGGGCGTCTGGTGCCTGCGCGCGTAGCGGGCGGCGGCAGCGAGGACCCGGTCGGGCGGGGTGGTACCGGCAAGCGCGAGGAGGGTGTTGCCAGTGGTGTCGTTGTCGGATGCGAGCGCAGCCGTGCACGCCCAGCCCCCGTCAGGTTTCTGCGCCGCAGCGAGGAAGCCCACAGCGGCCGGAAGGGCGCCGGAGCCGAAGAGGGGATGCCCGCGCAGCGCGCGGACCATCAGGCCGGTGTCCCACACCTCGCTGACCAGGAAACGCCACGTCCCATCAGGCTGCTGGGCCGCCAGCAGGGCCGCGCGGCACCGACGGGTCATCGGGTGGTCGGGGGCCGTCCGGGTCAGGGCGAGATGGAGCATCCCCGTCACCAGCGGCATTCCGTAGAACGAGCCGTCCGGCGACTGCGACCGGGCCCACTCCTGAAGTGTGTCCCGGGGCAGGGGCATGCCCAGAGCGGAACCTGCGAGGGCCTCGAAGGCGAGCAGCATGGCCCGCTGCCACGGTGTGATCCGGCGCCCGCGATCGTGCCCGAGCGCGGCCCCGGCATGGTCGAGCAGCCGGCGGGCATCGGCCCCGGCGGCGCCGACCGCGCAGCCCAGGGCATCGAGGTACAAGGCCCGCCGGGCATACGGCCGTCCCCCCGGTGGGAGCCCAGCCGTGAACGCGGTGAGGTCATCGGTGCGGTGCAGGGCGGCGAGCCACTGGTCGGCGGCCGCCACGAACGGATCATGCCGCTGCGGCACGGCACCTTCCAACCAGCACAGCGCCCTCTCCCGCGCGTGATGAGCCCGCTCCAGCCCAGCCAGCGAGCAGGCCACGACCGCGTTCTCCAGGATCCGCGGCTCCGAGGGGACGTACCAGGCCCCGTCAGCGGCCTGCGTTTCGAGGGCGAACTCCACCGCCCTGTCCAGGCAACGCCCGGCCCGCGCCACCACCGCGTTCCCGGCGGAAGCGGGCCGGGCATCCGGCACCCGCTCGCCGGCCCGCACATCGACCGGCTTCATGCCTGCCCTTCCGCCACGGTCCGTGAAGATCCAATTCAGCACCGGGCGAGGCTGCCCTGCGGTCCGCCGTACGAAACGACACGAACCGGTGGCGTACGCGAACCGAATCCCACGAACGCAGCCCTCAGCGGGGGTTGCTCCCGCTGGCGCAAGGGGTGTCCCCCGTGCGGGGGCGAACGATCGTTTCCGCTGTTCCGCTCCCCTCACCCGCTCAGTCATGATCACGGCGCCCGCCCGCACCGGGAACCCGCCAAACCGCCCCTCGGAGGCATCCACCCGTGGCCCTCGTCATCGTCGTGGCCGTACTGGCCCTGCTCGCCGGCCTGGCCGCGAACCGCTTCCTGCGGCCCCGGCTCCTCAACGAGGACGACGACACGGGGATGGCCGTCAAAGACCTCGTCGGCCCGCTGCTGACGCTGACCGTGCTGCTGCTCGCCTTCGTCCTCGTCACCGCGAACGGGTCCTACGGCAAAGCCGAGGTCGCCTCACGCGGCGAAGCCCGCGCTGTCGACCAGCTCGTCGAGTCAGCTGAATACGCGCCCGCGGCGCAGCGGGCCAGGGTCCAGGCGGACGCCGTCTGCTACGCCCGTGCCGTACGCGTCCAGGAGTGGCCCGCGATGGCCGACGGCCACGGCTCGCCAGCTCCCAGTGTGTGGTCCACCGACTTCCGCCGAGTCTTCCGCGAGGTGGAGGGCAAGCCGGTCTTCGGGATGCTCATCGCCGCCGACAACAAGCGCTCGGAGGAGCGCGAGGAACGCCTCACCCAGGCCACCGCCAGCACCCCCAGCGCCATCCTCTGATTCCTCCTCGCCACCCTGGCCATCACCGTCATCGCCCTCGGCATCTGCCTCCCCCGCCGCAACAACCGCGGCCAACTCCTCACCCTCGTCATCATCACCGCACTGCTGACGACAACGCCGTGCATCATCCGCGACGTCGACCGGCCCTTCGGCGGCATCATCGACGTCCAACCCACCGCCATCACCGAAGCCGAACGACAGGCCACCCGCGACTTCACCATGAACCACCCGGCCGCCGACCTGCCCTGCGACGACCACGGCAACCGCAAGAACGCCTGACCCCCAGTCCCCTGAGCGACAGGCGCCGCTGGCAATCCCCTCACGACGGCGTGCGGCGGGTCGTCGCCCCGTCCGGGAAACTGACGTAGCCGCCGGGGGCCGCCGGCGGGTACTGATCCCTGCCCTTCACAGCGGCCCCGGCCCCGCTTGCGGCCCCGCGCTTTGGCGCTGGACTTCTCGCGCTTCTTCCTCTCGGCGGCGGCCTGCTTCTTCGCCGCGCGGAACCGCTTGACGGCTTCCTCGTAGCCGGCGGCGATCTGCTCGAAGACGTCGTCGGCCGCGGGGGCGAGTTTCGACAGAGCTTCGATGTCGAGGCCCTCGACGGCCTCGGCACGGCGGTGGACCTTGGCAAGGGCGATCGGTACCGAGCTGAAAGGCTTGGCGGATCGGGCTGCGGGAAGGTCGCTTCCCTCGATTTCGGCACATACCAGTGCTAGAGCGGGGACGGTGACCTTCTCGCCTCGCTCTTGGAGCAGGGCGCAGGGCCGTGAGGACGCCGCTTTCACCGTCGCTGTCGAAGATGCTTCGCAGCGCTTTGCCGTGCAGTACCGCGGGGCGCATGGTGGGGAATTCTGCGATCGCAGAAAGCATGATCTGGAGGACGGGAGCGGCGGTCATGAGCTCGTAGGCGCGGGAGAGGGCCACGCCGCGGACCTTGGCGTACGCCTCGAAGGAGTCGTGGCCTGCCTCCTTCCAGTCGCCGGAGTCATTGACGGCCTGGAGCACGTGACCGAGGACCATGTCATATCGGGCCTTGACCCGTACCGTCCCGCTCAGCTCGGCGTCGAGGAGGCGGTCGAACCGGTCGAGCCTGTCCTTGGCGGATCCGGGAACCTCGGGGAGGGTGAACTCTCCGAGCTCGGCGTCCTCCCCTGCCTGCGTCTGCACGGCCTCGGCGGCTGCGATGGCCGCAAGGGCCGCGTTGGCCTTCGCCTGGGCTTCGCTGGCGTTCTGCTGCTCGGCACGGGCGGCGCCGTCTGCCGTGCCGCGGCCTGTCAGCGCACCGGCCCGACCGGCGAGCTCATTGGCCCTGCTTCTTCCGCCTACGACTGGCCGCGGAAGATGTTGACACTTCCCGCCATGCGTAAACGTGAGGCTCCTCCCACACCTTCTCGCCGGCCTCTCTACCCTTCGCACCTGCTGCCTCGGTCCCTCGGTAGGTCTTACACCGGCCCGGTTGGTAGTCCGTGAGTCCGGACGGACAGCACGCCCCGCTTCTCCACCAACCCAATTGTCGGCACCCGGTTCACGGCGAGGGGCACGCCCGCTTCCGCCTCTTCCGACTCGAATGGGGCCCTGAACTCGTACCGCGCTCGCTGTCGTGCCCTCTCGCGCTGCCGACGCTCCTCGTCTCTGGCCTTCTGTACTTCCGCTAACAGTCGGGTTGCGATCTCCAGACCGCGCCACGACCGGACCCACTCCAACTTGGCGGCATCCCACCGCGCGCTGCCGGACCCGCCGCTCGGGGGTTCTCGGTGGGCACGTACCCTCACCTGCCATGACGCACCTCAGCCGTATGGGGCAGGCGACCTCCTGGGTCGCGTGGGCAGGCGGGGCCCCGGCCCCGTGGCATCTTGCCGCTCTCGAGGAGGCCCGCGCGCTGATGGAGGAGGGCCGGTTCGAGGATGCGGAGGCGCGAGCCCGAGCCCTCGTCGCAGCCCGGCGGAGCCGCAACGGTCGGGACCGCCGGCCAGCCACCGTCTGGTATGCCACCTACGTCGCAACCCTCGCCGCGCGCATCCATGGACGGCAAGAGGCGTCACTGCTGGCCGAGTTGGACGCCCTGATTGCGGAGGCCGAGCGGACCTACGGCGTCCACCACAATCTGCTGCTGCCCGCCCGCCTGGCCCGCGCGTGGGCGCTGATCGACGTAGAAAGGGCCGCCGACGCGGAGACGGAGGCCCAGAACGTCCTGCGTTCCCTGGCCCGGCGGGCGAACCGCGCCGAGGAGGACCAGCTCGAACTGTCCGCCCTGCTCTGCTTCGGGGACGCCCTGTGCGCCCAGGGCCGCTACGAGGAGTCGGAGACGATCGCCCGCGCACACCTGCCGCGGGCCTTCGACGCTTGGGCGCGCTCGCTCCGGATCCTGCTGATCCGCAGCCTGTCAGGTCAGGAGCGCCACGAGGAGGCTCTGACAGAGTCACTGCAGGCCCTACCCAAGGCGCCGGCACACGGTGTTGGACACTTGGAGCTCTACAAAGCCGCCGCGCTACACGCCCTCGGCCGCAATGGCGAGGCCCAGGCGGAAGCCAACCGGGCACTGGCTGCTTGCGAGCGGTACCTGCACCCAACACACCTCCGCATAGCGGCGATTCGCGCACTGCTGTCCCGCATCCCCCCGCCCTGACCCCCGTGCCGCCTGCGGCACGCTGCGGCCGCTCGGAGCCGTCGGACGGGAACGGTGGAACCCGCAAGACGCGAGCTCGGTTTCCTGCCCAGCGGCGTAGGCACCCCGCACCACTCCTCCGACAACACCCCAATACAGCATCGACTCAGCGCCCTCGCCGGGCCCGTACCGAATGGGGAGGTCTCAGCTGTTTTGGCGACGCAGTAGCCCTCGGACCAGGTGGTAGCCCTCGAGAACGGCGAACACGACAGCTACCAAGGCACGCACAAGGACCCCGCGCGGGCGTTCGGGACGGCGCTGTTCAACGTCGTGACCATCGGCTCGGGCTCGTTGCTCAAGCTCGGCAAGGCCGGAAAGCTCAGTGTGGGCGCGGAGGTCGAGACCGCGGCGGTCACCGGCACCGGCAGGGGGTGCGGTCGTGTCGGCCGGGTGCGGCGAGGTCCCGCTGGGCATGGTGCGGGCCATGTCGTCGACGCCCGCCCGGCTGGCCTTCAGGCTCTCCACGAGGTCGCCGACCTTGAGCTTGGTGATGCCTGCGGCCTTGCCGAGGTAGCTCGATGACGGGTCTGTCACCATCTATCCGACCAATGCAGTCAAACCTTGAGGAGTTTGCCGACCATGCTGATGCGCGCACCCAAAGTGAGCGGCTCGTGGTCCTGGAATCTGGAGGACGTCGAAGAGCCCGGTCTCGAGTTCGCGCTCATGACCGCGTCGCGCATGTGTGCGGTGCTGGAGAAGCACGCCCTGCTGGTGCCGGCTTCACTTGAGTGGGACTGGTTCCAGACCGGCAGGGGCGGCCTCGGCGTTCACAGCCGCCTGACCACGCGTTCACTCGACGCACCCGCACTGCCCGACGCAATCCGCGCCTGTCGACCGACCGGTCACCCGCAAGCAGAGATCGGTGGAATCCGCGTGCTTGGGCCGGGCGCTTGGTTCGACGCGGACGGAGAACGACACAGTGAGTACCGTCTCGTGGAACTCATCGTGGCCCCTCAAGAGACGGACCTCTGGATTGAACTGTCCGTACACCACGATATTTGGGGGCAGTGCGATTTCCGAGGCGAACCCCACCCTGCCATCCAGGCCAACAACGCACCGCGGCTCGCTTCGGCAATCCAGGAACTTGAACAGGTGCTCGGAATCCCGGCGGAACCTGGTGAGCCGACGTACTACGGGCTGGCGGAGGGCTACGGACTCCAGGCTCCCGACATCATTGACGGGCTTGGACCGGACCTCACTGATACGGCGTGGGGTTAGGCAACCGACAGCGTCAAGGTCGCTGTTGAAGGCCGCGGTTGGGGAAATCCAGCCGGCCGCGTCAGGGAGCCGGGCGTCGAAAATTCAAGCGACGTGGGCGTATGAGCAGGGGGATGTGGCATGACCAAGGACGTGATCGCGCTCACCGAGCGCATGCCGGACGCGCCGGCCGTCCTGGCAAGCCTCCGGCTCCCCGCTCGCGGCCGCGGCAGCCGCACGCGAACTCGCCGCGGTCCTGCGCCACCAGGGCCAGGAGACAGCGGCACAGCGCCACATCCACACCTGCGAGGCCGTCAAGACGATGCGCGCCGACCTCGCCCTCTTCCGAACCCGCGGCCTGCAATGCGGCGTCGACCTCGACGAGCGTGCGATCGAGTGTCTTGCCGCCTGACATCCGAGTGCGGCTTTTCGGAGCATCGACGAGGGGCGGACCGGTCCGCGTAGACCGCCCACCCGCTGGCCGCGGCGGCCGACAAGGCGTCCCGGATACCGGTGTCGGTCGGCTACCCGAACGCATCACCGTGAACCCGAAGATGTTGAATGGCGGCATGGTGAGACGCAAGAAGGAGAAGAAGAAGCGGCCTCCCTTCGGCATGCCGAAGGAGATCTCCCTGTCCGCGACGCCGGAGGGATGGCGCACCAGCATTCGGGAACGGCCGGAGTCATGGACATTGCGTCGCGTCCTTGCAACCGCGGGCTCAGCTGACATCCTCAATGCCTAGCTGTTCCCCGAGGTACTCCACCACCGCCCACGGCACGTCCAGCGGGTCGTCCGGGAGGAACCGGCCGATGTAGCGCACGGTGCACATCTGGAGGGCGAACCCGAGCCGGTTGTGGTCACCGCGCCGTTCACCGACCAGCTTTTCGGTCCTCGTCGTCGAGGAAGAAGAACCGCTCCAGCTCCGGCCGGGTCGGCTCCTCATCGAACTGCCCGTACGAAGCCGCCTGCTCGTCGGTCAAGAACTGCACTGGCATGGACCTGACGCTAACGACGCCCGCAGCCGCTCAACGATCTTCCGCCGAACCCTCTGTACGGCAACTACTCACACCCGGATCAGCGGGGCAGGATGCGCAGTACTGCCTCGCGTTCGCCGCTGAGCCTCAGGCCTTGCTGTACTGCGGCGCTCAGATCGAGGTCGCCGAGCAGGGTGGCGGCCAGCAGGTGCGGCGGTCCGGTCAGTGACGCGGTGGGGTGGTCGACCCGGCCGGCGTGTGTGTGCACCGAGCCGTCCTTGACTTCGATGACCAGGTCTTCGTTGCCGTCGGCGTGCAGTTGCAGGGCGATTGCCGGCTGGTCGGGGCGGTGGTCGGTCAGTGCCCGGGCCGGCATGTCCAGCCAGTGGGTGCGGAAGGTGTCGTTGCCGCCCGGCTCACGCAACAGCGGCACGCCCCACCGGCTCAGCTCCTGCAGCACCGGCTCCAGCGTGCGGCCACGCTCGGTGAGCGAGAACAGGGTGGTGGCCACCGGCGGCGGGGCGGCCTCGCGGTGGATCAGGCCGGCTTCCTCGAGTTCGCGGAGCCGGTCGACCAGCAGGTTGCTGGCGATCCCGGGCAGCCCGTTGCGCAGGTCGGTGTGCCGGCAAGGACCCAGGGCGAGCAGTTCACGGACGATCAGCAGGGTCCATCGGTCGCCGACGGTGTCCAGTGCTTTCGCGATACCGCAGTACTGCCCGTAGGTGCGCATGCCACCACCCTACATCGTGGTGTTGAGATTCAAAACTCTCTTGTTGACTTTCTCAACAACGTCGGTCTAGCGTCGCTGCCCATGACCACCACCCTTTCCGTGCGTCGGCTGGCCTGGGCCGGCGTCGAGATCCGTCTCGGCGACACCCGCCTGCTGATCGACCCGCTCGACAACGTCGCTCCGTTGGCGCCGGTGATGGGGCCGCCGCACCGGCCGGTCGACCCGGTCGATACCCCGCCCGGCACCCACGCCCTCATCACCCACCTGCACCCCGACCACTACGACCACGATCTGATCGCCCGGATCGCGGCCACCGGCACGATCGGCTGCCACACCCCGAGCGCGGCGGCGCTGCACGAGGCGGGCATCACCCCCGTCGCCCAGGACCTGGGCCAGTCACGGCGCATCGGAAAGCTGACCGTCACCCCGGTGACCTCGCTGGACTGGCGCGGCAACGACTGTGACCAGGTCGCCTGGGTCGTCGAAGGCGCCGGCCGGCGGGTCATCCACTGCGGCGACACCCAGTGGCACGGCAGCTGGTGGCAGATCGCCCGCGACCACGGCCCGTTCGACGTCGCGTTCGTCCCGGTCAACGGCGTCATCGCCCACTTCGAGGGCTACGCGGCCAACGTCCCGGCGACCATGACCCCCGAGCAGGGCGTCGAGGCCGCCGTCGCACTCGGCGCCGGCACCGTCTGCGCCATGCACTACGGCCTGTTCCACAACCCGCCGTTCTACACCGAACAACCCGACATCGAGCAGCGCTTCCAGCACGCCGCCGACGAGCGCGGCATCACCGCGGCCATCATCGCCGACGGCCAGCCCGTCCTCTGACCATCAGAAACAAGGAGCAACACATGAAGATCGTCCTGTTCGGTGCCGGCGGCAACATCGGCCGGCCCACCACCGAGGAATTGCTGCGTCGCGGCCACACCGTCACCGCGGTCACCCGAGCCGGCCACATCAACGGCCTCGAACACAAGGCCCTGACCGTGACCACCGGTGACGTCACCGACCCCGCGGCGGTCGCCGGCCTCGCCGCCTCCCACGACGCCGTGCTCTCGGCCGTCGGCCCCCGGATCGGCCAGGAGAACGACCGCGCCACGATCGTCGGTGCCGCCCGTGCGCTGATCGACGGACTCCGCCGAGCCGGCGTCACCCGCCTAGTCACCATCGGCGGTGCCGGTAGCCTACGCACGCCGACCGGCGCCCGGGTCATGGACGACCCGGACTTCCCCGCGCTGTGGAAGGCCAACGCCGAGGCCCAGTCCGAAGCGCTCGACCTCTACCGCGGCGTGCACGACCTCGACTGGACGTACGTGTCGCCCGCCGCAGTCATCGGAGCGGGCGAGCGGACCGGGGCCTACCGCAGCGCCGGGGACACCCTGCTCACCGACGACGACGGCAACAGCCGCATCTCGTACGCCGACTACGCGATCGCCTTGGCCGACACGATCGAGAGCGGCACCGCGATCCGCCGCCGCATCACCGTGGCGTACTGAGCCATGAGCAACGACGCCGCCGGCCGGCAAACCCGATTCATCGTCCTGCTCGCAGCGCTCGTGGCCCTGGGACCACTGTCCATCGACGGCTACCTGCCCGGACTGCCGGACCTCGCCGGCGACCTGCGCGCCGGCGCCGCGGCCACCCAGCTCACCATCACCGCCTGCCTGGTCGGGCTGGCCATCGGGCAGCTGATCGCCGGGCCGCTGAGCGACATCTACGGCCGGCGGCGTCCGTTGCTGGCGGGCCTCGCCCTCTACACGATCGCCAGCGCGCTCTGCGCGGTGGCACCCGACGTCCGCACCTTCGTCGGCCTACGCCTGGTTCAGGGCATCGGCGGGGCGTTCGGCATCGTCATCGCCAACGCCATGGTCCGCGACCGCACCTCTGGAACCCGCACCGCACGTCTCTTCTCCGCACTGACCTTGATCACCGGCCTGGCGCCGGTGTTCGCGCCGGTCCTCGGCGGCCAGCTACTGCGCGTCACGGCCTGGCCGGGGATCTTCGTGGGCCTGGCCGTACTCGGCGCCGTGATGCTGGCGGCCTCCGCCGCAGGACTGCCGGAGACCCGGTCCTCCGCGTCACGCCAGCCGCTGCCGGCTGTCGTCGGGCAGCTGCTCAGCGACCGGGTCTTCACCGGGTACGTCCTGGCCAACGGCCTGGTCTTCGCGGCGATGTTCGCCTACATCTCCGGCTCGCCGTTCGTCCTGCAGGAAATCCACGGCCTGTCACCGCAGCAGTACAGCGCCGTGTTCGCCGTCAACGCCGCCGGACTCATTGCGGCCGCCCAGATCAGCGGTCGGCTGGTGGCCCGGGCCGGCGCCCGCGTGCTGCTGCTCGCCGGTCTGCTGGGCGCGACAGCCGGTGGCACCACGGTTCTGGCCGCGGTGCTGACACGGGCACCCCTGCCCGCGCTCCTGATCGGCCTGTTCGTCCTGGTCTCCAGCGTGGGCCTCGTCATGCCGAACGCCGCGGCCCAGGCCCTGGCCGACCACGGCGGACACGCCGGGTCGGCCGCCGCGCTGCTCGGCTTCAGCCAGTTCATGATCGGCGGCGCACTTGCTCCGCTGGCCGGCGCGGGTGGCGCCACCGACGCCTTGCCGATGGGAATCATCGTCGCCGTGCTGCCGGCGCTCGCTCTGCTCACACTCGGCGTCCTCACCCGGTCGATGCCCGGTGAGCGCACTCGCAGGCCGGCTCGCCAAGGACCTGCCGGGCACCGGCGACCGCGCCGGCACATCGATCGCAGACGAGCCGGCATCCAGTGAGCCGTTTCATCCTTCGTAACGCGGTGACTCGACGTGGTGCAGGACGAGGATGGCCTGCACGATTGCGGTGGCTCGGCGCGGGCAGCAGCGCAGCTTGACCAGGATTCTCCAGGTTTTGAGGGTAGCGATGGCCCGTTCGCCGCGAGCGCGGATCTTCGCGTGGGCGCGGTTGACGGCCTTCTGCCGCCGGGACAGCTTGGGCCTGAATCGTCTGGAACCCAGACCAGGACTCCGTGGGCGCCTTCGTCATCCAGGCCAAGGGCAACGCCCGCCAGGCCAAGGAAGACGTCAAGGACACCTTCCGCCACTGAACCGCGCACGGCACCGACCCGTTGCGCCCGCTGGGCCCCGACCTACTCCCCCAGGTCGGGGCCCAGACACGTTCACCGTCGACAACCAAGCCCGTCCTCGAACTCCACCGCCCGACGCCCTCAACGGGAGTCATGGCTCAACGCGCGCGGAACAGGTGTGTGCCGGGAGGCTGGCGGGCCACCCGGCACACGATCATCACAGGTTCGGCTACCGCCCGTTCACGAGCGGCGGGCCGGAACTCGCTTAGCGGCGGCGGCCCCAGGACTCGGTGTCGACGGTGTGGTTGCGGTCGTCGCGCAGGGTGGCGGTGTCGGCGCGGTTGTCCCAGACGTGGTCGCGCTT
>NZ_LGDE01000007.1 GCF_001279725.1 Streptomyces sp. WM4235
CACCGACGAGACCGGCGGGGTGCGCCCCCGGGGCCTCGGGGGTGTCCCGGATCCGGCCCCGGAAGGGCTTCGGCCCCGGGCGCGTCGCGGCGGGTCTCCGTGTGTGCCGGGCGGGGCCTCGGGAGCCCCGGGGGTGTGGATCGGCCAGTGCCCCGGGCGGGGGCCTCAGGGGCGCCGGGGTGTGGGTCAGGCCCAGTGGGAAGGGCGGGTGAGGGCAGGGGGGATGCGGGTGGCGGGGGAGCCCTGGGCGGCGTTCAGTTGGGGCTGGGTGAGGAAGAGGGCCTCGCGGAGGTCTGCGTCGCGCAGGTTGGCGTCGCGGAGGTCCGCGCCGATCAGGTCGGCCTTGCGGAGGTCGGCCCCGGAGAGGTCGGCGGCGATCAGGTAGGCGCCGCGGAAGGTGGCGCCGCGCAGGTCCGCGCCGGAGAGGCGGGCGCCCATAAGGTCGGCGCCTCGGTGGTTCTTCCCGCGGGCGGGGGAGGTGGCGCGGACCAGTTCGCTGGTCTTCAGGAGGAGGGTGTTGATCTCCTGGCGGAGAGCGCCGACGTCGAAGGGGATCAGGGTGGCGGCGTCCGCCCCGGTGGCCGCCGTGGTCGTGGCGAGTGCCTTCCGCAGGTCGGCGTGGATCGGTGCGGCCGCCGGCAGGGTGAGGGCCTCGGTGAGGTAGGCGAGGAGCTCGTGGAGTTGCCGCATCACGGGGAAGACGTCGAACATCTGGCGTGCCGTGTCGGGGTGCGTGCGCCAGTCCCGGCCGCCGAAGGTGACCTGGGAGACCTGCTGGCCCGCGCCGAAGCAGTCGAAGACGGTGCAGCCCGGGAAGCCCTTGTCGCGCAGCCGGGTGTGGATGCCGCAGCGGAAGTCCTCCCGGAGGTTCTTGCAGGGGGTTCCGGCGGCCTTGTTCATGGCGAAGTCGGTGGACTTGGCGAAGGGCAGGGCCACGCAGCAGAGGGCGAAGCAGTTCGCGCAGTCGGCGCGCAGCGCGGGGGCGGGGGCGGGGGCGGCAGGCGTGGTGGACACCCCTTCATTGTGACCGGTGGGGCGAGGTCAGCCTCATCTGGAGGGCGGTCCACCAGACGCCGTCCACCTGCTCGACGTCCTTGAGGACTTCCACGGTGCGGAAGCCGAGCTTCTCGTAGAGGCGGACGGCCGGGGTGTTGTGCGCGAACACGCCCAGGTCGAGGCTGTGGAGCCGCAGGTCGGTGAAGGCGCGGGACAGGGTTTCGCGGAGCAGGCTCTCGCCGAGGCCCCGGCCGCGGGCCCGCGGGGCGATCAGGACGCGGCCGAGGCGGGCGTGGTCGGGGGCGTCGTCGTGGCGGCGCAGCGAGACGTGGCCGACGGGCTCGGCGGCCTCGGGGCCGTGGGACGGTACGGCGGTCCAGGTGTGGCGGCCGGGTTCGACGGCGTAGGCGGCGAGCTGGGTCTGGTCCAGGGGCCAGGTGAAGGAGGGGCCGGCCCAGGTGGTGAGGTCGGCCGCGGTGGTGATCCAGTCGAGCAGGGGCGCCGCGTCGGTGGTGGGGTGGAAGGGGCGCAGGGCGAGAGCGGTGGGGGCCATGGGTCAAGTATGCGGATTTCGGGCGGCCTTGATCGAAGTCGGGTGTGGGGGCGGTGTCGCGTCCGGGAGCGGGTGGCCTGTGCGTCGAGGGCCCGTCGTGTGCGCGGTGGGGCCGGCGAGGGGGCTGGTGTGCGGGGTTACCTGTCGGTAGCGTGCGGGGGCATGAGCGCTGCTGAGGCCTTCTTCGAGCGGGTCGACACGGGACGTTTCCTGGCCACCGAGTACACGCGCGGGCCGTGGGACCCGGGCTCGCAGCACGCCGGCCCGCCGGCGGCGCTGCTCGGGCGGGCCGTCGAGGAGCGGGCGGGCGCCCGCACGGACCTGCGGATCGCCCGGATCACGTACGAGATCCTGCGCCCGGTGCCGATCGGTCCGCTGGAGATCACCACGACCGTGCTGCGGTCCGGCCGCAGTACCGAGTTGGTCGAGGCGACCCTCGCGCCGGCGGGGGCCGCGCCGGTGATGCTCGCGCGTGCGTTGCGGATCCGGGTGGCCGCGGAGGCCGTGCCCGCGGTGGTGCCGGGGCCGCAGGTGCCTCCGCCGGGCGAGGTGGGGCGGACGCCGTTCTTCCCCGTGCCGTGGGAGATCGGCTATCACACGGCGATGGGGAGCCGGTTCACCGAAGGCGCCTTCGTCGAGTCGGGGCCGGGGACGTGCTGGATGCGGATGGGGGTGCCGTTGATCGCCGGGGAGGAGACGGCCCCGTTGGACCGGGTGTTGATCGCGGCCGACTCCGGCAACGGCATCAGTTCCGTCATGGACTTCGAGCGGTTCGTCTTCGTCAACGGAGACCTCACCGTCCACCTGCACCGCCACCCGGTGGCCGAATGGGTCTGCGTGGAGGCGCGGACCAGTGTGGACGGCGCCGGGATCGGGCTCGCGGACTCCCGGCTGCACGATGAGAAGGGGCCGATCGGACGCGGCGCGCAGAGCCTCTTCGTCGCCCCGCGCTAGACGTCAACCCCCTTGCCGTACAAGGCGGTACGTATGGCAGGCTCAGCCGGATGGAGCCGCTCACAGAGGCCGACCCCGAACGGATCGGCCTACACGTGCTGGTGGCCCGGCTGGGGGCCGGGGGGATGGGGCGGGTGTACCTGGGGCGTTCGCCCGGGGGCCGGCTGGTGGCCGTCAAGGTGGTGCGGGAGGAGATCGTCGGGCATCCCGATGCGTTGGCCAGGTTTCGCCGCGAGGTGGAGACCGTACGGGCCGTGCGGTCGGCGTACACCGCGAACCTGATCGACGCCTCGCTGGAGGCGGCGCCGTACTGGCTGGCGACGGAGTACGTCGCGGGTCCGACGCTCGCCGACGCCGTGCGCGGGCGGGGCGCGCTGCCGCCGGACAGCTGCCGGGGGCTGGGGGCGGCGCTGGCGGAGGGCCTGGCGAGCGTGCACGTGTACGGGGTCACGCACCGGGATCTGAAGCCGCAGAACGTGATCCTGGCGGCGCAGGGGCCTCAGCTGATCGACTTCGGGATCGCGCACGGCGTGGGGTCGACGCCGTTGACCGAGACGGGGCGCACGCCGGGCACGCCGGGGTTCACGGCGCCCGAGGTGCTGGTGGGCGGGGTCGCGGGGGCGGCGGCGGACGTGTTCGCCCTGGGCGCGACGTTGGCGTACGCGGCCACCGGGAGGCCGCCGTTCGGGGGCGGGGCGGCGGCGAGCGTGGGGTTCCGGTCGGTGTACGAGGGGATCGACCTGGCCGGGGTCGAGCCGGGGTTGGCGGCGCTGATCGAGGACTGCGTGGCCAAGGATCCGGCGGACCGGCCGGAACCGGCGGAGGTGATCCGGCGCTGCGGGGTGCGGGGCGCGTTGGTGGAGGATCCGGTGTACGCGGGACTGGCGGCGCCGCCGGAGCGCGCGACGGGCACGACCGGCGTGGCGGATGCGGCCGGCGTGACGCGCACGACCGGCGTGGCGGATGCGGCGCCCGGGGCCGGCTCCCCGACCCGGCGCCTGGACGACACCACCCCGCCCGCCGGTACCACCCCGCCCGCCGGGGCCGCCGCCCTGCCGCTCGCCGCCGCGTCGCCGTCCGCCGGGGCCGCCACGCCGTACGAGGGTTCCGCGGCCCGATCCGGTCGGCGGGGCCGGGTCGGGGCGGTGGCGGGGGTCGTCCTGGTCGCGGCGGCGGCGGTGCTGCTCTGGCAGTTCCCGTTCGGGGAGGGCCGGGGTGGGGATGCCGCCCGGACCCCCGGGAGCGGGACCCCGGCGCCGCGCGCGTCCGGATCCCCGGCCTCGGAGGCCGTGAAGCCCGGCAAGGGGGGCGGTTGGGCCGGGGAGGACTTCCGGTGGAAGCTGTCCACCGATGCGGAGATGGCCCGCTACGGGGCGGGGGACTGTGACGAGCCCGCGGAACTCCGGCCGCCCGGCCGGGGCATGGAGACCTCGACCGTCTCCTCGACGGTCCCGGGCGACACGGCCAGGGTCAGGTTCCGTCCGCAGCGCGGCGCCAAGCCGGGAGCGCGCCCCGCGCCCTATCCCGTGGTGATCGCGGTGAAACCACCGCACGCGCCCAAGAAGGGGCAGACGGGCTTTCTGAGCGCCCCCGTGGACCTGTACGCCGGCTGGGACGCGGACGATTACGGCGAGTTGACCTATCCGGACGACTTCCCGGGGGCTGTGCCCCTGAGCGCCGACAGGGGGGACTGGACGGTGGTGTTCTACCGAGTCGAGGATGGGGCCAAGCGGTATACGCCCATCGCGTGCAACGGCTTCCGAGTGGGCTAGCGGATACGGCGACACGGGCCGAATTCGCTCGAAAGTGGTGGCAATGGGGGAGTGTTGACGGGTGCGCAGATTCTGGATGGCAGGCGGGATCGGGATCGGGCTGGCCCTGAGCTTCCTCGTGTTGCTCGTCGTGGGGACGTACTCGGCGGCGGCCGGCCTGGCGGGAGCGGGCGCCGGAGGGCGTGGGCTGGGGCTCGCGAAGGGGGCGGTACCCGGCAAGTACCAGGCCCTGGTGCAGAAATGGGGCACGCTCTGCCCGGCGATCAGCCCGGCGTTGCTCGCGGCCCAGCTGTACTCGGAGAGCGGCTGGAACCCGAGTGCCGTCAGCCCGGCGGACGCGCGGGGGATCGCGCAGTTCATCCCGGGCACCTGGGCGGGCCACGGGGTCGACGGCGACGGTGACGGGGACCGGGACATCTGGGATCCCAACGACGCCATTCCGTCGGCCGCTTCGTACGACTGCGAGTTGGCCAAGGACGTGGCGCGGGTGCCCGGGGACGCGACGGGCAACATGCTCGCGGCCTACAACGCGGGGGCGTACGCGGTCATCAAGTACCAGGGAGTGCCTCCGTACAAGGAGACTCAGGGGTACGTAAAGACGATTACCACCCTGGCGAAGAGCTTCGAGCGTCCCGTCGGCAGGGTGGCTCCGTCCCAGCAGGCCGCAGGGGCCATCTACTTCGCGCAGAAGCAACTGGGCACCCCCTATCTGTGGGGCGGCAACGGGACGCCCGACCAGAACGGGCGGTTCGACTGCTCGGGGTTGACGAAGGCGGCGTACGAGACGGTCGGCATCGAGCTCCCGCGCGTCGCCAACGACCAGTACAACGCCGGTCCGCATCCCTCGCGCGAAGAACTCCTCCCGGGTGATCTGGTCTTCTTCTCCGATGACCTGACGAACTCTCGGGACATTCGACATGTCGGGCTGTACGTCGGCGGCGGCTACATGATCAACGCTCCGTTCACCGGCGCGGTGATCCGCTTCGACAAGATCGACACCCCGGACTACTTCGGCGCGACGCGGGTGACCAAGGACGGCGCGGAGGCCCTTCCGGAGCGTGCCGAGGCCGCCGGGACGGCCTCGTGACACTCTGTTAAGTCAAGGCCCTGAGCTGCGACGATGGGTCACTCTTGGGTAACGTTGGAGTGATCATTCGGTGGAGAGTGGAACCGTCCGGCCAGAACGGGCGTTCCATGGGCACGAGGGCTGATCGACCGGGGGTTGAAGGGGCGCGCATCGCGCGCGCCCGCAAGGGACCTAGGCAAGCAAGGGGCCGCATCGCCATGGCTGGACTCGCGACCGGTGGGCCGAATGTGGACGTCAGCCTGCTGTACGAGATCAACGGCCTGGCCCGGCACGCGCCGGACGGCATCGACCGGGCGGTGGGCCTCGTCGGCGAGTACGGACTTCCGCTCGCCATGGTGCTGTTGGTCCTGTGGTGTTGGCGCGGTGCGCGCAGGCAGGACGAGCCGGCGGCCGTCGACTCCTTCGTCGCGCTGGTGTGGGCGCCGCTCGCGGCCGGCATCGCGCTGCTGCTGAACGTGCCGCTGCGGGAGTTCGTCGGGCGGCCGAGGCCGTTCCTCCAGCACGAGGGGCTGGAGGTGTTGGGCTCAGGGTCGGGACCGGCCGCGCGGCTCGGGGGCGCGGAGTTCTCGTTCGTGAGCGACCACGCCACGCTGACGATGGCGATGGCGGTGGGGCTCTTCATCGCCCACCGCGGGATCGGGTACGTCGGGATCGGGTTGGCGCTCCTCGAAGGCCTCTGCCGGGTGTACACCGGCGTCCACTACCCGACCGACGTGATCGGGGGGCTCGCGCTCGGCACCGCGGTCGTCCTGCTGCTCGCGCCGGTCGCGGCGGCGCTGCTGACGCCGGTGGTGCGGGCCGTGGTCCGCTGGCCGCGGGCGCGATGGCTGGTCCGGGCCGGGGAGCGGGTCGTGGCCCGGCCCGTGGAACTGGTGCCGAGGACGCACGAGAGCGACCTCGCGGCGTAACGGGCCCGGCCCGGGGCCGCCACGGGTTCCGCCGACCGCTCGCCTTCAGACGTGACCGTCCCACAGGGCGAGGAGCACGGCCGCCAGCAGACACAGCGCGGACGCGCCGAAGCAGAGCCGGATCGCCTTCGGGCGGGGGCGGGGGCTCACGGATCGCCGCTCTCGGCGCCCCGGTCCTCCTCCGCCTCGTCCCGGCGGTAGCGCGAGCGCAACCACAGGCCCGTGGCCACGGCCGCCGCCGTGGTGACCCCGACGGCCAACGCCACGTCGGCCGGTCCGTCCGCCGATCCCACCGGCCGGGCCCAGGCCGCGGTCGGGGTGAGGGTGCTGAGCAGCAGGGCCCAGAGGAGGGCCGCGAGGCGGGGTGCGGGTCCTGGCATGACTCCAGGGCATCCGGTCGCGGACCGCTCGGCCAGCCGGGCCGTCCGAACGGGCGACACGCCCGGTCGCAGGGCGTGCGTGTCGGCCCGCCCCACCGGGTGGCGGGTGCCGGTGTCGGTCTACCCCGTCGTGTGGCGGGTGGCGTCCTTGCGGGCCAGGTCGCGGGAGCGGCGGGCCGGTCCGGTCCAGCCGCAGGTGCAGACGGCCAGGCAGAACGAGCCGCGTTCGGTCGTGTCGGTGGTGTGGCCGGTCGAGGGCTGTCGCACGGGCTCCTCGGGGTGACGAGGCTGCGGCACTGCGGCGAGCGGAGTGATCGGAGTCGCTTGGGTGTGCGGGTCCACTCCTCCACGGTACCGGGCACGGTCGACCCGCGGCACCGGGCCCGGCGCGCCCGCGGCACCGCGCCGGCCCGTGACGGGAAACCCCGGACCTCGTTAAGCGGAGCGGGTGGGGGCCTCGGGCAAACAGCTGTCACGCGTTGGGGGTTGGCAGGCGATGGTGGTGCACCAACACATGCGCAGACGAGGACGTGCCGGTGAGGCGGTGCTCGCCGTGGCGGTGGCCGTGACCGTGGCCGCGACGAGCGGATGCGGAAGCTCCGCCGGCGGTGACGATCGGCCCCCCGCGGACCCGGCCGCGGCGGTGCGCGGCGCCGCCGACGTGCTGGACGCGACCGGCAGCGCGAGGGCCCGTACGGCGATGGAGATGGCCACCGGCGGGACCCGGGTCACGATCCGGGGCGAGGGAGGTGTCGACTTCAAGAGCCGGATGGGCCAGCTCCTGGTGATGCTCCCGGCCGATGCGACCGGGAAGGCCGAACACCGGCCCATCACCGAACTCCTCGTCCCGGGGGCCCTCTACATGAAGAACCGGGGCGCGGGCGTCCCCGACGACAAGTGGGTCCGCGTCGACACGACGACCCTCGCCGACGGGAACCTCGTCACGGGCGGGGCCACCGACCCGCTCGCCGCGGTCGAGCTGCTGCGGGGCGCGCGGGACGTGACGTACGTGGGGAAGACCGAGGTGGCGGGCACCAAGGTGCGGCACTACCGGGGGACCACGGACATCGGGCGGGCCGCGCGGAGTGCCTCGCCGGGGGTCAAGGGGGCGCTCGAAGCGGCGGCGAAAGGGTTCGGCACGGACACCGTGCCGTTCGACGCCTACCTGGACGAGGAAGGCCGGCTGCGGAAGGTCCGGCACCGTTTCACCTATGTCAACAATGGCGTGATCGATGTCTCCTCGACGACGCTGCTCTACGGGTTCGGTACTCCGGTGACCGTCGTACTACCCGCAAGTCGGGACATTTTCGCCGGGAAGATCGCCGGATAGTCGGATCTCATGGTCCAGACCACGCGAGCGGGCCATGGCCCGGTATCCGGAAATGGTCCATCCGTGTCATGCGCGCGGCGGCGTGCGCTCCCTACGCTGGTAAGCCGAGCGCCGACGGGCGATGGCGGCAGAGAGAGGTGGCGCGCGTGACTCCCGCAGGCGGTACGACGGTGCAGGACCACGTGGCGCTCGCCGAGATCGAACTGTGCGGCGAGCTGATCATCGCGGCCTCGGCGGCGGCCGAGGAGCGGCTGAGCCAGGATCGGATCGACGAGGTTCTGCTGGGCATCGGATACCCGTGACGAACCCGCCCCCAAACCCGCGCCGGTCACCGATCGCCGGTGGTGGACGGCGCGGGGGCCGGGCCCCCGCGGCCCCCGGGATCAGGTGCGCAGCAGGCGGGCGATGGCCTTCGTGGCTTCCTCGACCTTGGCGTCGATCTCCGCCCCGCCCTTGACGGCGGCGTCCGCGACGCAGTGCCGCAGGTGCTCCTCCAGCAGTTGGAGCGCGAAGGACTGGAGGGCCTTCGTGCTCGCCGAGACCTGCGTGAGTATGTCGATGCAGTAGACGTCCTCGTCGACGAGGCGCTGCAGACCGCGGATCTGGCCCTCGATCCGACGCAGTCGCTTGAGGTGCTCGTCCTTCTGGTGGTGATAGCCGTGCACCGCCGCGACCGGGACCGCGTCGGCGTCGGCTTCCGGTCCGGAGCCCTCCGCCTCGATGGTCGTCATGCGTCCTCCCGTGGTCCGGAACGAGGGATATATACCCCTCATGGGTATAGGGTACCGGGCCCCGACCGTACGGGCAGGGGTCCGTGGTTGCCCACTCTGCCTGATGGAGCACACTGGGGAACGGCCGGTTAGCCGTGGCCGGGGGATGCGCCTAGCATCAGCCTGACCGAACCCAATGCACCCCGAGGACCTCACGTGCGATTTCGTCTGACCCCCAGGGAGACGAGCTTCTACGACATGTTCGCCGCATCCGCGGACAACATCGTCACGGGCTCGAAGCTCCTGATGGAACTGCTCGGAGCGGACTCCTCCGCCCGAGCCGAGATCGCGGAGCGGATGCGGGCAGCGGAGCACGCGGGGGATGACGCCACCCACGCGATCTTCCACCAGCTGAACTCCTCCTTCATCACGCCGTTCGACCGCGAGGACATCTACAACCTGGCCTCCTGCCTCGACGACATCATGGACTTCATGGAGGAGGCGGTCGACCTGGTCGTCCTCTACAACGTGGAGGAACTTCCCAAGGGCGTCGAGCAGCAGATCGAGGTACTGGCCAGGGCGGCCGAACTGACCGCCGAGGCCATGCCGCACCTGCGCACCATGGACAACCTGACCGAGTACTGGATCGAGGTCAATCGCCTGGAGAACCAGGCCGACCAGATCCACCGCAAGCTGCTCGCGCAACTCTTCAACGGCAAGTACGACGCCATGGAGGTGCTGAAGCTCAAGCAGATCGTCGACGTCCTCGAAGAGGCCGCCGACGCGTTCGAGCACGTCGCGAACACGGTGGAGACCATCGCGGTCAAGGAGTCCTGAACCTCGTGGACACCTTTGCTCTGATCGTGACCATCGGTGTCGCGCTCGGCTTCACCTATACCAACGGCTTCCACGACTCGGCGAACGCCATCGCGACCTCGGTCTCGACGCGTGCGCTGACGCCGCGTGCCGCGCTCGCGATGGCCGCGGTGATGAACCTCGCCGGTGCCTTCCTGGGCAGCGGCGTGGCCAAGACGGTCAGCGAGGGGCTGATCGAGACGCCCCACGGCACCCGGGGGATGTGGATCCTCTTCTCGGCGCTGGTCGGTGCGATCGTCTGGAACCTGATCACCTGGTACTTCGGACTGCCCTCGTCGTCCTCGCACGCGCTGTTCGGCGGCATGGTCGGCGCGGCGCTGGCCGGTGGCACGGAGGTCATCTGGACCGGCGTGGTCGACAAGGTCGTCATCCCGATGTTCGTCTCGCCGGTGGTGGGTCTGATCGTCGGTTACCTGGTGATGGTCGCCATCCTGTGGATGTTCCGCCGCGCCAACCCGCACAAGGCCAAGCGCGGTTTCCGCATAGCCCAGACCGTCTCCGCGGCGGGCATGGCCCTCGGCCACGGGCTCCAGGACGCTCAGAAGACCATGGGCATCGTGATGATGGCCCTGGTCATCGCCGATGTGCAGGGAGCGGGCGACGCGATCCCGGTCTGGGTCAAGCTCGTGTGTGCCGTCATGCTGTCGCTCGGCACGTACGCGGGTGGCTGGCGCATCATGCGCACCCTCGGCCGCAAGATCATCGAGCTGGACCCGCCGCAGGGCTTCGCGGCCGAGACCACCGGCGCCTCGATCATGTTCGGCTCGGCGTACCTCTTCCACGCGCCGATCTCCACCACCCACGTGATCACCTCGGCGATCATGGGCGTGGGCGCCACGAAGCGGGTGAACGCGGTCCGCTGGGGCGTCGCCAAGAACATCATCCTCGGCTGGTTCATCACCATGCCGGCGGCCGCGCTCGTCGCCGCGGTGAGCTTCTGGATCGTGAACCTGGCCTTCGTGAACTAGCCGTCGGAACGCGTGGTGGTCGTCACGACGATCGCGCGCCGGGCACGACACGAAAGCGGGCCGGCTCCCCCCACCCAGGGGGAGCCGGCCCTTTTTCTTTCGCCTCGCGGTGGCACCGCCATGCAGCACCGCGGGACGTCTATCGCCACATCCGGGGGTCTGGGCTCAGCCGAAGCGACCCGAGATGTAGTCCTCGGTCGCCTGGACGGACGGGTTGGAGAAGATCCGGTCCGTGTCGTCGATCTCGACGAGCTTGCCGGGCTGGCCGACGGCGGCGAGGTTGAAGAACGCGGTGCGGTCCGAGACGCGGGCCGCCTGCTGCATGTTGTGCGTCACGATGACGATCGTGAAGCGCTCCTTGAGCTCCCCGATCAGGTCCTCGATCGCGAGGGTGGAGATCGGGTCGAGCGCGGAGCAGGGCTCGTCCATCAGCAGGACCTGGGGCTCGACCGCGATGGCGCGGGCGATGCACAGGCGCTGCTGCTGGCCGCCGGAGAGGCCGGAGCCGGGCTTGTTCAGGCGGTCCTTGACCTCGTTCCAGAGGTTGGCGCCCTGGAGGGACTTCTCGACGATGTCCGTCAGCTCGGACTTCTTGAACGAGCCGTTCAGGCGCAGACCCGCCGCCACGTTGTCGAAGATCGACATGGTGGGGAAGGGGTTGGGGCGCTGGAAGACCATGCCGACCGTGCGGCGGACCGCGACCGGGTCCACGCCGGGGCCGTACAGGTTCTCGTCGTCCAGCAGGACCTTGCCCTCGACGCGGCCGCCGGGGGTGACCTCGTGCATGCGGTTGAGGGTGCGCAGGAAGGTGGACTTGCCGCAGCCGGAGGGGCCGATGAAGGCCGTCACGGAGCGGGGTTCCACGGTCATCGAGATGTCGTCGATGGCCTTGTGGGTGCCGTAGAAGGCGGAGAGGCCGCTGACGTCGATTCGCTTGGCCATGAGGGGTCACATCGCTTTCATGAGTCGCGTCAGCGACCGGTCTTCGGGGCCTTCCAGCGGGCGATGCCGCGGGCCACCAGATTGAGGATCATGACGAAGGCGATCAGGACGAGCGCCGCCGCCCATGCCCGGTCGTAGGAGGCTTCACTGCCGACCTTGTACTGCTCCCAGATGTAGAGGGGGAGCGAGGACTGGGCGCCTTCGAAGGGGTTGCCGTTGATGAGCTGCGAGCCGAAGACCAGCAGCATGATCGGCGCGGTCTCGCCGGCGATGCGGGCGACGGCCAGCATCACTCCGGTGGAGATGCCACCGATCGCGGTGGGGAGCACGACCTTGAGGATCATGCGCCACTTCGGCACGCCGAGGGCCAGGGCGGCCTCGCGCAGCTCGTTCGGTACGAGCTTGAGCATCTCCTCGGTGGAGCGGACCACCACGGGCATCATCAGGATCGACAGGGCCATCGCGCCGGCGAAGCCGGAGGGACCGAAGCCCAGCATCAGGTTCCAGGTCGTCAGGATGAACAGACCCGCGACGATGGAGGGGATGCCGGTCATCACGTCGACGAAGAAGGTGACCGACCGGGCGAGCGGGCCCCGGCCGTACTCGACGAGGTAGACGGCGGTCAGCAGGCCGATGGGCGCGGCGATGGCGGTGGCCAGGGCGACCTGTTCGATGGTGCCGAGCAGGGCGTGGTAGACGCCGCCGCCGGGCTCGAAGCTGGTCACGCCGTTCATGGAGTGGCCGAGGAAGTCCCCGCTGAGGACCTTCATGCCGCGGCTGATGGTGGTCCACAGCAGCGAGAGCAGCGGGATGACCGCGAGGACGAAGCAGACCCAGACGACGGAGGTCGCGACCCGGTCCTTGGCCTGGCGGCGGTTCTCGATCACCGAGCTGGCGACGTACGTGACGGTGACGAAGAGCAGCGCGGCGAGCAGACCCCACTGGATCCTGCTGTCGAGGCCGAAGGCGAGGCCGATGCCGCTGCCGAGGACGATCGAGAGGGCGGCGATGCCGGCCGGTGCCCAGCGGGGCAGGCCACCGCGGGTGAGGGTGGCGGGGGCGACGGACTTGCGGGCCCGGGTGGGCTGCTGGTCCTGGAGGGTGTGGCTCATCAGGCGTTCGCCCCCGAGAAGTCCTTGCGGCGGGCGATGATCAGCCGGGCCGCGCCGTTGACCAGCAGGGTCAGGAGGAAGAGGACCAGACCGGAGGCGATCAGCGCGTCGCGACCGAACTCGTTGGCCTCGTCGAACTTCGCGGCGATGTTCTGCGCGAAGGTGCCGCCACCCGGGTCGAGGATGTGGCCGGAGATCAGGAAGCTCGGGGAGAGGACGGTCGCGACGGCCATGGTCTCGCCGAGGGCGCGGCCGAGGCCGAGCATCGAGGCGGAGATGACGCCGGAGCGGCCGAAGGGCAGCACCGACATGCGGATGACTTCCCAGCGGGTCGCGCCGAGGGCCAGGGCGGCCTCCTCGTTCATGCGCGGGACCTGGAGGAAGACCTCGCGGCTGACACTGGTCACGATCGGCAGGATCATGATCGCGAGCAGGATGCCGACGGTGAACAGCGAGCGGGCGACGCCGGGCTGGCTCTTGTCGAAGATGTACGTCCAGCCCAGGTACTCGTCGAGCCAGAGGTTCAGTCCGCCGAGCTGCGGGACGAGGAAGAGGGCGCCCCAGATGCCGTAGACGATCGACGGCACGGCGGCCAGCAGGTCGACCACGTACGCCAGCGGCGTGGCCAGCTTGCGCGGCGCGTAGTGCGAGATGAAGAGGGCGATGCCGACGGCGATCGGAACCGCGATGACCATCGCGATGATCGAGCTGACGACGGTGCCGAAGAGCAGGACGGCTATGCCGAAGACGGGGGGCGTGGCCGACGCGTTCCAGTCGAAGGTGGTGAAGAAGTTTCCTTCGTTCTCCGACAGGGCGATGGTCGCGCGGTAGGTGAGGAAGGCGGCGATCGACGCCATGATCACCAGGAGGGCGATGCCGGAACCCTTGGAGAGCCCGGCGAAGATCTTGTCACCGGCGCGGCCGGTGGACCTCTCGCTCCTGGAGACGGGCGGAGCCGCGTCTGTCTGGGTGGGTGTGGTGGAAGCCATGGTCTTTCCGGTCTGTGTGGGGGGCATGCCCCCTGGCGGCGGTGCACCGGATTCCCCCGGGTGGAGGGGGAGGGTTTCCGGTGGCCTGATCGGACGGGATCCGGCCACCGGGAGGGAGAGTCTGGAATCAGCCGAGCTTGCCGATGGTCTCGCGGACCTTGGCGTTGATCTCGGCCGGGATCGGGGCGTAGCCGTTCTCGCCGAGGACCTTCTGGCCCGCGTCCGAGGCGGTGTAGTTCAGGAAGGACTTCACGGTCGGGAGCGTCTCGGCCTTGTTGCCCTTGTCGCAGACGACCTCGTAGGTCACCAGGACGATCGGGTACGCGCCCTCGGCCTTGGTGGTGTAGTCGAGCTTCAGCGCCAGGTCGGAACCGGTGCCGGCGATCTTGGCGGCGGCGATGGCCTTGGAGGCGTTCTCGCCGGTGGCCTTGACCGGGGTGCCGGCGCCCGTGTTCAGGTCGACGGTCTTGATGTTCTGCGACGCGGCGTAGGAGAGCTCGAAGTAGCCGATCGAACCGTCGACGGCCTTGACCTGCGAGGCGACACCGGAGGAACCGGAGGCGCCGAGGCCACCCGGGGCCGGCCACTTCTTCGCGGGGTCGTGCGGCCAGGCGTCACCGGCGGTGGCCTTGAGGTACTTGCCCAGGTTCTCGGTGGTGCCCGAGTCCTCGGAGCGGTGGAAGTGCTGGATCGCGGTGCCGGGAAGCGTGACGCCGGGGTTCAGCTTCTTGATCGCCTCGTCGTCCCACTTCTTGATCTTGTCGTTGAAGATGTTGGCGATCGTGGCGGCGTCCAGGTTCAGCTTGTCCACACCCGCGACGTTGAAGCCGATCGCGATCGGGCCGCCGACCATGGGCAGGTTGATGCCCTGGCCGCCGGTGCAGATCTTCTTCGACTCCTCGACCTGCTCGGGCTTCAGCGCGGAGTCCGAGCCGGCGAAGCCGACGGTGCCCTGGTTGAAGGCGACGATGCCCTCACCGGAGGAGGAGGACTTGTAGTTGACCTCCACGCCGGAGCAGGCGGCCATGTAGTTCTTCACCCACACGTCCACGGCGTTCTTCTGCGCGGACGAGCCGGAGGCGAGCAGCTTGCCCTTGGCGCCCTCGCACTTGACGTCGCCGGGCGCGGGGGCCGAGGCCTTGCCGCTCGCCGAGGAGTCGTTCTTGGTGTTGTCGTCCGAGCCGCACGCCGTGAGGACCAGGGCGCCGGACACGACAAGCGCCCCGAGGGCGGAGGCACGAAGCATGCTCTTGCGCTGAAGCTTCACTTTCGGGTGTTCCTTCCAGAAGCCGCCGGCCGCTTTCTGTATCGGGGCGGCGTGCGAAGAGGACTACGGGTTGGCGGGGTGCGGGCAGTGGGCTTTTCGGCCCGGCTCGCACCTTGCGGTACTGAAATTAGGCAGAACAGGTGAAGCGGTCGACGGCCCTCGGTGAACGGACGGTGAACCGTGGCGGGCGGGCCGGTGCGGTTGGGGGGGTTTGTACCTGGGCGTAACGGGGCGTTATCCGCACGTTATGCCGCCGTGACCTTTGCCTGGCCGGCGGGGTGGGGTGGGGGT
>NZ_LGDE01000008.1 GCF_001279725.1 Streptomyces sp. WM4235
CTCCGTAACCGTGCCCCCGTCCCCAACCCCGGCCAGAAACGTCGTGACACCCACGCGTGGCCCCCCTTCGGCCCCCGCGGCAAGGCCGAGATCGCGAGCGAAACCGAGAGGGAGCCTCGTGGCGCCACCTCGGCCCCCGGCTGGGGGGCACTGCCTCCGCTTTGCGGAGCCGAATTCGCGGGATCCACAACCCGCGACGCGGACCACCCGCGCCGTGGAGCCGAGGGGGCGCCGGCTTCGGCGGCCAGGCGGAAGGAGTGGGCGTAGTAGCGCTGGGCGAGGCGGCGGAGTTCGGGGGTGTCGCCTTCGTCCTGGGCCATCCAGCCGGCGAGGTGGGCGAGCTGGGAGGTGGCGGCGGACAGGTCGCGGCCGGCAGTCTCCGTGAAGCGGCCTTCCAGCCAGCGGGGCGACGTCCTGGGTGGTGAGGTGGCGGACGGCCAGGTGGCGAGCGTGGCCGCCGCCGAGTTCGGAGGCCGAGTCGCCTGCGTCCCCCGACGCGGACGCCCCGAAGACGTGTCAGCCCTGGTGGCGTTCCCTGTCGGGCCGTCCGCCTCGCTTGTCACCGGGCAATCGTCCACGTCGATGGCGGCCGGCTGCTGCACTGAGACCATCAACAAGCAAGGAGACAGAGCGAAATGATCGAACGAGTCCGAGCCGTCCTCGTCACCGCGGACGACACGATGCTGGTCATCCGCCGCACCAAGCCCGGACTCCCCGTGTACTGGGTGCTGCCCGGCGGCGGGGTGGAGGAGGGCGACGAGTCCCGGGAGGCCGCGCTGCACCGTGAGATCCACGAGGAGATCGCGGGGAAGGCCGACATCGGCCGCCTCCTGCACACCATGGAGTCCGACAAGGAGCGTCAGCTCTTCTACGTCGCCCGCATCGCGACGTGGTCCTTCGAAGACCGTACCGGCCCCGAGTTCAGCGCCGAGGGCCGCGGCGAATACGCGCTGGAAGAGATCCCGCTGACCGTGGAGGGGCTCGACAGCATCGACCTCAAGCCCGAGGAGATCGCCCACGTTCTGCGGGGCGTCTTCGGTGCCGGCATGCTCGGGGCTTTGGTTTAGGACGGGTGCAGGGGCCCGGCGAGGGGTGTGTGAGACTCCCCTTCTGACCAACCGGGGTGGGGGCTTTCCTTGCGCGCACGCATGAGACCGTCGATGACGTCCAGGATGTCCGTGACTGCCACGAGGGCCCTGGCCTGCGCGATCCGGCTTGCAGTCGCTCCGTTGGCCGGCTGCACGGCCGACGGCTCCGCGTCTCAGGCGCAGGACGTCGATCGGAGCACCGTGGACCGCGAGCTGCAGGCGGCGATCCGCAAGGCCGGCCTCGACCCGGCGAAGGGCAAGACCACCGGCGTGCCGAACGGGATCCCGAATCCGAGTTCCGCCGGCTGGGTCGCGGTTCTCGCCACCCCCGAAGCGGAGCGGGCCCTGCCGAAGATCGCGGCGGAGCTGGAGCGTCTGGGCTGGCACCCGGACCCCGACGGCTCGCATCCCCTCAGCTACGAGAAGTCGGACTGGTCCCTGGTGGGGCGCAGTGCGGCGGAGGCCGACGCGGTCACCCTTGCTCCCGGCGAGAGCCTCCTCACCCTGGCGGCGACAGACTTCGGCGGCTAGTCGAACGACCATGTGGACATGCCACCGGGGAAACGCTGAAACGCGTTGCCCCGGCGGCGTTGGTCACGTGTGCGTGCGGTTCAAGGGAGCGCTGGGTCATGGTGACTACCAGTGCAGCGAGCCGGCGGAGCGCCAGGAGTTCCGCACCCGTGCCGCCCCGCGCCTGCGCCCACTCGAAACCGGCTGCTGGGACGCCTCGCCAGAAGGGACCGGCCTCGTTGAGGCCGTGCCCGTGCCCGTGCTTTGGCATCGGCAGCTACCCCTTGCTGTGCGGTGGGTCGATGCCCGACTTTCGGATGGCGAATTCATGCACTCTCGCCGCCCTGTCGCGCAGTTCAGGCGAACCGCGTCTCACGATTTCGCCGCGACGGCCCGCTTGTGCGGTGCAGCAGGGGAATTGGGTCGAGGTAGTCCGGGTTGTTGGGGCACGCGGAGGGCACGGTAAAGACTGAGGGGTTATAGACAACGAAGAAGGCCCAGGTCGTTGACCTGGGCCTTCTTTAAAGAGCGGATGACGGGAATCGAACCCGCGCTATAAGCTTGGGAATCTACTGCGCAGAGCGCGTCACTACCACACCTGACCTGCAAAAATGGGCGCTGCCGGGCTCCTCTGGGGAGCCCTTCTCAGCCCGCATGTGACCGCTGTTGACCGTCCCTCAGGGCACGGGCGGGGCACGCCCTCCACGATGGCGCACCAACGCAAGACCTAATCGGTCCAACTGCCTGCCACTGCAGTTCTCGACAGCTGGATGGCTACTCAGATTGCTTCCGAAGTGCGTGATGGCCAACTCGCCACACGCTGCCGACCAGCTTCCCGTCAGGGGGTTACCTGGACGGCGCCCCTTGCAGGGGTAGGGGTAGGGGGATCGTTGTCCGCGACCACGACCTGCAACGGGTCGGTGGTGATGCCCGTGTCGACCCGGGTGGTGTCAAGAAGTCCACGAAGCTGCTGCAAAGCTGTGCGCCCGAAAGCCAAGGTCGTTCCGACGGCTCTGACAGCGCCGATGCGCCGCACCCTGCGCACGCACCACACCGGATGCTCCTCGCACGCTCTTTTCGCTCGATTCCGAGCCTGATTCCCTGATCGGGCAGGCACTCGGATTCGACCAAGAGGTGGGGTATGGAGCGCGCGATCCAGGGGACAGCACAGCGCCACACGTATGACATTGGCGCGTGGCCTCCCGCCCGCTTTCTCGGCAGCCTGTCGGGGCCGACCCGAGAGAAACTGCTGAGCATCGGTTCCCCGCAGCAGTATCCGCCTGGCGAGAGGATCCTGGTGGAAGGGACACCGGGCGACTACTTGGTACTCCTTACGACCGGCTACGTGAAGGTCACCGGAAAGCTTGCCAACGGGCATGAAGCCCTGATCGCCATCCGGGTCGGCGGAGACGTGGTCGGAGAGATGGCCGTGATCGACGACGTGCCCAGGTCGGCCACCGTGACGGCCTACGACGACGTCGAGGCGCACGTTGTTCACGGTCGCGCAATGCGGAGCTTCCTTGAGAAGTGTCCCGAGGCCGCCATGCAGATCGTGCGGCTCAGCAACCGCCGACTGCGAAGGGCGAACTCCTGGCGCATTGCCTTCGGCGACTTCACGGTCCGCGTACGGCTGGCCCGCATCCTCGTCGAACTCGCTGAGGCCTACGGCAAGACCCTCGGCTCGCACACCCTCATCTGCGTCGACCTCACGCAGGCAGAGCTGGCTGAGCTCATCGGATCGAAGAAGAGGGCGGTGCAGCAGACGCTGACAGGCTTCCGTGCCGCGGGGATCGTCCGGACCAGCAGGCGACAAACGGAGGTGATCAAGCTGGACCGACTACGCGCGATCGGTCTCCTCCCGTCGATCGGTCACCGACAGGGCCCACCAACCCGCATTTTTGCGGCTTGCTCCGAATCTCCGGTCCATAGGACGCACAGTTGGCGTCCAGCACAGCCAACTACCCCACTCATCGAGTAGGTGATCGTCACATGACGTCGCATCCGACTGTCCGGGCCTGGGACCAACCCCGGCCTGACGACAACCGGCGCCTCTGCCTGGCGGCAGACATCGAGCAGTACAGCCGCTTCGATACCCCGGGCCAGCGGACGGCGCAGGCGCAACTAGCCCGGGTGTTAAGGGTGGCAGCCGAACGTAGCGGGCTGGACCACGGCAAGTGGTCCACCCAGCCGCAGGGCGACATGGAGTTCGCGGTCCTCCCGCTAGGCGTTTCCGAGCAGCTGGTGCTGGGCGAGTTCGTTACCCACCTGACGGCCGAGCTCGGTTGCTACAACGCCACCCGTCGCCCCGCCGGTCGGATGCGGCTTCGGCTGGCCATCGACACCGGCGTGGCTTCCACCGCCGCCCTGGGGTTCTCCGGCCCCGCACCGATCGCTGTGGCCCGCTACCTGAATGCACCCGAGGTGAAGCGGGCCCTGGCGGCTGCCGGGTCGGCCAGCCTAGTCGTGGTGATCTCCGACCGGCTCTACCAGGACGTGGTGCGCTCGCGGTCCCAGGGCCTCGATCCGGTGCAGTACCGCCGCATCCACGTGCAGCAGAAGGAGTTTGCCGGGTACGGCTGGGTCCGGTTGCCCGGTGTGGACCCGCAGGACGTGCGGGAGCCCTGGCTGGGTGCGCCGGAGGAAGGGCCGCAGCCCCTGGCGCGAGCGACGGAGTCGGAACAGCCGAGCTTCGTGCAGCACGACGTTCACGGCACCGCCATCCAAGGTGTGATCCACGGGTCCATCGTCCACGGGGTGGTGCCCGGCGGGGCCGGCCGATGAGTGACGACCCACCCTCCGGAGGTTGCACATCCTGCGGGAACGCGGTGGGAGCCAACCGACAGCAGGGCGCCCGGGGCATCTCCGTCCAGGGCCGGACCGGCGACGTGCACTACTACGCCGCGGCCTGCCACCACTCATCCGCCGCGAGCGCGCGGTGGCGAACGGCCGGCTTCTCGCCGGTCCCCTACGAGACGCTGCGCGAGGAGTTGTACCGGATCGTCCGGACCTGCTCGCGCATCGTGGACGGCCTGCGTGACGACACCGAGGATTCGGGAGGTTCACCATGGGACTGATTCCCTACAACCGGGTGTTCGACGTGCTGGAGCACCGGTTCCGGCTCGCCGAACTGCCCTTTCCCGTCGCCGCGGCCGACGGCCCGGCCAGGCTCTCCGCCCTGGCGGCCCGCCGGGCGCTGTACGGCAGGTCGGCGGACCCGTGGCTCCGCGAGGAGATCTGGCGCGGGGCCGTCGACGCGGCGCAGGGTGACACCGGTGCGGGCGGATCTGACCGGCTGCTGGCGCTATGGCTTGCCCTGCCCGCGATGCGGCGCACCCTCTATCGGATTGCGATCCGGTGGTCGATCGACCGACGAGAGCTCGAATCCGAGTCCCTTCTTGCGCTGTTGACAGCACTCGAAGACGTGGACCCGCAGACGCAGGAGGCGGGTCGGGCACTGCTGCGCCCCGCCATCAACCGGGTCTGGGCGTTCGCCCGGGCCCGCACCCGGGAGCGACCGGTGGCTGATATCGCGGCGCTGGCCACCGCACACCTCTCTGTGGAGGCCCCTTCGGAGTCGCCGGTCAGCGACTGGCTCGATGGATGGGAGCTGCGCGTGTCACCGCCTGCCCGACCTGACGGCCTGTCGGCGACAGTGCGGTTCAGCGTCGCACCGGATCGGCTGGAGAGCTTCCGGCTGGGAGCACTGGCAGGCCACTTGGGCCTTGGGGAGATCGTGCACCGGGCGCGGCGCCCCAGCGAGGGCAGCCGAATCGGCACCCTGTCGCTACGTCCGGCAGGAGGACGGCGATGACGCCACGCTCCAGTACCTGGCTGTCGTTCGGCGAGGCGTTCGACCTGCCGCTGGTCGTCGACCTGCGCACCGCCGCCCGTGCGCTCGGGCTCTGCCCCGCTACTGCGTACAAGCTCATTCGCCAGAGCGGTTTCCCCTGCCCGGTCCTACGTCTCGGGTGGCAGTACCGGATCCCCACCGCAGACCTCCTTCGGGCGCTCGGGATCGAGGAACGCCCTGTCTATCCGGCTGATCTGCGAGCTGGCACCGAGCTCGCGGAACAGCGCGATCGTGTAACAGAGTTCGACACGGAGGACTACTCATGAGCGTCGTGGCCGTCGCTGACCCGAAGCCCGAGGAGGTGCCGATGACGACTTGCTTCGTCATCGCGCCCATCGGCAACGAGCATGCTCCAGACGGGAGTCCGGAACTCCTGGCATTCGAGGAGAACCTCGAGATCTACGAGAAGGTGATCCTGCCCGCCTGCGCCAGGCACGGCATCGTACCAATCAGGGCGGATGGGATCGCCGACACGGGTGAGATCACAGAGCAGATCTGCCGCCACGTGCTGCAGGACGACATCGTGATCGCCGACCTTACCGGGGGAAATGCCAATGTGACCTACGAGCTCGGGATCCGGCACCTGACCGGCAAGCCCATCATCCACATCGGCGAGAACGGGCAGCTGCCGTTCGACCTCTCGCTGATCCGGACGATCATGTTCAAGCGCAGCCGAAACGGGCTGGTCAGGGCGAAGCGGGACCTGGAAAATGCACTGAAGGGTGCCCTGGAGAACCGGTTCGAGCCATTGACGCCGGCCCGGATCCTCTTCGGGCTGCCAGCGGCGCCGCCGGCAGCAACTGTGGCCGAGGCGGAGCCGGACGATCCGGACGCCCCCGGACTGATCGACCGGTTCGCCCGGGTGGAGGCACAGGCGGAGGCGATCAGCGAGACCACGGAGGCGATCGCCGGGTTCATGGCGGTGATCGCCGAGTCTGCCGTGCAGATCGGTCCCGTGATGGAGCGGGCCTCCCAGCCCGGGGCACCGATGAGCGCGTGGCTACCGGCGATGACCGAGTTGGCCAAGGCGATGGCCCAGCCGGCCTCCGGTCTCCGGGAATCGTGCACCCGTTTCGCCGGGCAGATGGTGGAGATGGACGCGGCGGTCCAAACGGCGTTCGATGTCATCGAGGCGATGCCACCCGAGCAACGCGTCGGTTCGCCGACCGGCTTCCTGGAGCAGATGATCAGTACCGCCGAGTCCACCCACGAGGTGGTCGGGGCGCTCGGCGAGGTCGAGGTGGGTATGCGGTGGCTGGTGAAGATGAGTCGGGAGCTGCGGGTGCCGGGCCGGGACCTCACGGCCGCGGTCAAGCAAGTCAGCGGTGTGATGACCCGGATCGCGGACTGGGAGCGTCGGGCCCGCGCACTGATCTGACCGCGAGGCTGGTGGCTCCCCATCTCTCGCTCCACTGTGGCCCAGTGCCTGAACCGGGCGTACCCGGTCGCGGCGATCGGTCCACCGGGAATCCCGCACCTAGTCACTTGCACTCGGTGTGCGAGCGTCAAAGGAAGTCGGCAGCGTGTTGAGCGCGAGGGCGCTGGCTGAGGGACAGAAAGCCGCTAAGCAGGCCCAGCAAGGACCAAGCGGTGCGCAAGTGGTGCGGGACTCCTGAACAGGTATAGACAACAAAGAAGGCCCAGGTCGTTGACCTGGGCCTTCTTTAAAGAGCGGATGACGGGAATCGAACCCGCGCTATAAGCTTGGGAAGCTCATGTTCTACCATTAAACTACATCCGCACGGGGGTCCATTTGTCCGGAGCCGTATCGTTGCACACTCTACCTCATGATCGACCCCCGGTGAATCTGCCGCGGGGTCGTCGTTGCGTGTGGGGTACAGCAAGGCGCGTACGAGGGGGAGTTGGGGCGTACCGTACGGGTTCGGAGCGGCGGCTGGAGCGGGTCCCGGTCATCCCTTAATGTGGCGATTCGTCGCAGTACGGCTGGTTGGGGAAAGGGACTCGATGGAGCACACCGTCGTCCGTTGTGCCGAAGGGCATGTATTCAGCACCGCTTCGTTTCCGCTGCAGCACCTCGGTGCCGGACGGATCGGACCTGGGCGGCTGCTGCGGTGCCCGCGGTGTGCGCGGCTGAGGCATGCCGTGCCCGTCGGCGGCGCAAAGCGTTAGTCGCGGAGGTCGCGGAGGTCGCGGAGGTCGCGGAGGTCGCGGAGGTCGCGGAGGTCGCGGAGGTCGCGGAGGTCGCGGAGGTCGCGGGGTCGGCGACCTCGCGGGGTCGCGGGGCGTCGGCAGGCGCGCGGGGGGCCGCTCTCGATTGGGGGTGGCCCGTGCGCACTGCGTATCCTCGGGGCGTGCTTCTCTCTGACAAAGACATCCGGGCCGAGATCGACAGCGGACGGGTTCGCATCGACCCGTTCGACGAGTCGATGGTGCAGCCCTCCAGCATCGATGTACGTCTCGACCGGTTCTTCCGGGTCTTCGAGAACCACCGGTACGCGCACATCGACCCCGCCACCGAGCAGTCGGATCTGACTCGGATGGTCGAGCCGGACGGGGACGAGGCGTTCATCCTCCACCCGGGCGAGTTCGTGCTCGCCTCCACGTACGAGGTCATCTCGCTGCCCGACGACATCGCCTCCCGGCTGGAGGGGAAGTCCAGTCTGGGGCGCCTCGGTCTGGTGACGCATTCGACGGCCGGGTTCATCGACCCCGGGTTCTCCGGGCACGTGACGCTGGAGCTGTCGAACCTCGCGACGCTGCCGATCAAGCTGTGGCCGGGCATGAAGATCGGGCAGCTGTGCCTGTTCCGGCTCAGCTCCCCCGCGGAGTTCCCGTACGGGAGCGAGCGGTACGGATCCCGTTACCAGGGGCAGCGCGGCCCGACCGCCTCGCGCTCCTTCCAGAACTTCCACCGCACCCAGGTGAGGCACGAGGCATGAGCGACGTACGCGAGAACCTGAACTACGAGGGTTTCGGTCGCGCCGTGCGCGAGCTGGCGCAGACCATCGCCGACGACGGCTACGAGCCGGACATCATCCTGAGCATCGCCCGCGGCGGCGTGTTCGTGGCCGGCGGTCTGGCCTACGCGCTCGACTGCAAGAACATCCACCTCGTCAACGTGGAGTTCTACACGGGCGTGGGGACCACCCTGGAGATGCCGGTCATGCTGGCACCGGTGCCCGAGGCGATCGACTTCACGAACAAGAAGGTCCTCATCGCCGATGACGTGGCCGACACCGGGAAGACGCTCAAGCTCGTCCACGACTTCTGCCTCGGCCATGTCGCCGAGGTGCGCTCCGCGGTCATCTACGAGAAGTCGCACTCGCTCGTGAAGTGCGAGTACGTGTGGAAGAAGACCGACGAGTGGATCAACTTCCCGTGGTCGGTCGAGCCGCCCGTGGTCAAGCGCGAGGGCCAGGTCCTCGACGCCTGACACCTGGCGTCGTGAGGCGGCGCGCAGGTGTGATCGCGGGGTCGGGCGGACAGCGCCCGGCCCCGTCGTCGTGTGGCCCCGGCGTGATGTCGCCCCGTCGCCCCGTCGCCGTGTCGCCGTGTCGTCCCGAGGTCCGTCCTTCCCGTTCCTCCCCGTCCTCCCCGCCCTCCCCGTCCGACAGTCCCTGGGAGAGTCATGCACACCACCACCGCCCCCTTCACGCTGCGGGCGTGGAAGGAGGGCGAGGGGTACGAGCGCCGCACGGGCTGGCACGGCACCTCGACGGAGTTCGGCGAGATCACGGTGCTCCACCCGAAGGCCGCCTTCGCCGACACCCTCACGAGCGAGGTGCGCGGCGGCCGCATCCCCTCCGCGCGGTTCTCGGCGAGCGGGCTCCACACGCAGGTCATGACCCGGCCGAGCCTGAACGGCGCGCGACTGACCGTCGCCGACGCCACGGTGTACATGACGAGGAACCGGTGGGCGCTGACGCACCGGGGCCGCTCGCTGCGCCTGAGGTGCATGGGGGACTCGTACCGGCTGACCGCGGTCGGCCGCAAGGAGTACGAGCTGACCAGGGAGCGGGACTCCGAGGACCCCGGCGCCACCGTCCGCGTCCGGCAGTCCGGCATGGGCAAGGGGAGGCGGTTGACGATCAGCGTCTCGGGCCGGGCCCTCGGGACCGACATCACGCTCGCGGCGCTCTTCGGCGCGGTCGACCGTGCCGTCCTCACCCGGCGCGGCGCCGTAAGGGCCGGGTTCGCGCGGGCCTTCGGCTTCTACGGGGAGAGCGCCCACTGACCGCGAGCGCCCTCCACGAGCGCCGACCGCGTACGAAGCCGCTTACGTGACCGCGGGCGCCGACCGCGTACGAAGGGGCCCGGCGTGCGGTGTGCGCGCCGGGCCCCTTCGCTCGCTCGTACCGGGTACGGCTGTCAGATCGTGCCCAGCTTGATGATGGACAGCAGGGCGATCAGCTGGATCGCGGAGGCGCCCAGCGCCTTCGGCCACGGCAAGTCGTGCGACTTGCTCACCAGCGAGGTGAACAGCGCGCCGGCGGCCAGCCACGTGACCCAGCCCAGGACCTGGACGACGATGTTGTCGCCGCCGAGGAAGATCGCGAACAGCAGGCGCGGGGCGTCGGTGACGGACATGACCAGCATCGACAGGCCGACCGTCGGCTGCCACGCGCCGTCGCCGCCCAGTTGGCGGGCCAACGTGTGCGTGACCGCGCCCAGGATCATGCCGCAGAGCACGAACGCCACGGCGGCGCTGAGGACGACCGGGACGGCGTTGGCCAGGGTGGCCTTGATGACGTCCTCGCGGGTGTCGTCGAGGCCGAAGACCGCGAGGAGACCGTAGATGAAGGTCACGATCAGCGCCGGACCCCATACGGGGTAGTCGCGCATCTGGAGGAACGTCGGTCCCGGCCGCATCACGATGCCGCGCAGGAGCTCCTTCCAGGGCAGCCGCGGACCGGCCGGGGCCGCCGCGCCCGCGTGGTACGTCGCGCCCTGGTTGTACGGGTCCTCGCCGATGGAGAAGGCCTGGGTGAAGCCCGGGTTGTTCGCGTACGAGGGCTCGTGCGGAGGTTGCTGCTGCCCGTGGTGCGGCTGCTGCTGTTGTCCGTACGGGTCGAAGTACTCGGGCTCGCCGTGGTCCCCGTGGGCGCCCTGCTGAGGCCACTGCTGCTGCGGTGGCGGCCCGCCGGCAGGCGGGTAGGGCTGTCGGCCGTACGGTGCCTGCGGCGATTGCCGCTGACCGTACGGCTGCTGCCGCGGGGGTTGCGGGGGTTGTTGCGGGGTGCGGTTGTTGTCCCGGCCGCGTCCGATCCTGAATCCAGCCACGTGATCGAAAGTACCTGCTCCGGCGGGTGATGGTGGTCGGGCGGCCGGAACAGGGGGCCTTTGCGGCTGACCTGTGACATCCCCTAGGGGAACCCCGGGGGGTTCTCCCCACCCCTGGGGTCGGTGGGGTTTACGTGGCTGAGGGGCAGTCTGCGGAGGTTCGTTACGTTCTCTACTGAATGCGGAGATATGGGACCCGTAGCTTCGTGAGGGTCGTCGCCACGCACCACGCACCACGCACCACGCCTCACGGACGTGGAACGAGCACGGAAAGAGCCCCCCATGCGCAGCCCCCGACCCGCCGGCCCCCGACCCGCCGGCCGCCGTACCGCCTTCCGTACCACCGCCGTCCTCGCCGGCGCGACCGCCGTCCTGGCGCTCCCGGTGGGGGCCGCCTTCGCGGACTCGCCGGCGGCCCCGCGACCGCGGGTGCTGCCCGGTGTGGAACAGCCCGCCGTGGACCGGCCGATCACCCCGCCCACCGCGCCGTCCACGAAGCCGGCCCGCGGGTACGTCACCACCGCCAGGCTGGCGGACGGGTCGGCGGCCAAGATCTACGAGATCGGCGTCGGCCACGTCGAGGCGGATGTCTTCGCCGGCTCCACCAAGCTGGGCACGCTGGCCGGCAGGGACGGACGGCCCGCGTACGGGCAGTACAACGGCCTGCACATCACCCTCTACCCGAACGGCACCGTGAGCTCGTGGATCGAGGACGCGCCGAAGCCGAAGCCGCAGCCCAAGCCGCAGCCCAAGCCCAAGCCGAAGCCCGAGGTCGTGCAGGAGAGCGCCGCGCGGATCGTCATGCCGGACGGGAACGTCGCGGAGGCGGTGTACGGCGCGCACGGCGAGCGCGTGGACCTGTCCACGGCGAACGGGTACCGGCTGGGCACGATCGACCTGAAGGACCCGAACGCGCTGAACGACGGCTGGATGTACAAGCTCGTTCGGGACGGCCGGGACGGCCGGCACGTGAAGTTCGTCGTCATCGACGGCAAGAACGGTGGCAACAGCTGGGTGTACGACTTCGACAGCGGCAGGCTGATCGAGCGGTACACGGTCGCGACCGGCAAGTAGACCGCCACGGGCGCCGCCGGGAAACGACGGAACGGCCGGTCCCCCGAGTGGGGGCCGGCCGTTCCTGTGGGTGTACCTACGCCTACTTGGCAGCCTCGGGCTTCGCCTCTTCCGCCGCGGGCTCGGCGTCGCCCTTCTCGGCGGGCTTCGCGTCGGCCTTCGTGTCGGCGTCCGTCTCGCCCTTCGCCGCGGCCTCGGCCTCGACCTCGACCTCGGGCTCGGACGCCACCGGCGCCTCGGGCTTCGTCTCGGCCTCGGCCTGCTCCGGCTTCGCCTCGGCCTCAGGCGCGGACGCCTCCGGCTTCGCCTCGGCCTGCTCCGGCTCAGCCTCAGCCTCGGCCTCGACGGCTGCTTCCGCCGCCTCCGCTTCCTCGGCGGCCTTGGCTTCGGCCTCGGCCTTCGCCTTGGCTTCCGCCTCCGCCTTCGCCTTGGCTTCCGCCTTCGCGGCGGCCTCGGCCTTCGCAGCCGCCTTCGCCGCCGCTTCCGCCTCTTCCACGGCGAGCGCCTCCGCCGCGAGTTCCTCCGCCGTCGGGCCCGGTGCCTTCACCGATTCCAGCAGCAGCTGCGCCACGTCGACGACCTGGACGGATTCCTTCGCCTGGCCGTCGTTCTTCTTGCCGTTGACCGAGTCGGTCAGCATCACCAGGCAGAACGGGCACGCCGTCGACACGATGTCCGGGTTCAGGGACAGGGCCTCGTCGACACGCTCGTTGTTGATGCGCTTGCCGATCCGCTCCTCCATCCACATCCGCGCGCCACCGGCGCCACAGCAGAAGCCCCGCTCCTTGTGGCGGTGCATCTCCTGCTGGCGCAGCCCCGGAACGGCCGACATGATCTCGCGCGGCGGCGTGTAGACCTTGTTGTGCCGACCCAGGTAGCAGGGGTCGTGGTAGGTGATGAGGCCGTCCACCGGCGTGACCGGCGTCAGTCGGCCCTCGTCGAGCAGGTGCTGGAGCAGCTGCGTGTGGTGGATGACCTCGTACTCGCCGCCCAGCTGCGGGTACTCGTTCGCGATGGTGTTGAAGCAGTGCGGGCAGGTGGAGACGATCCGCTTCGCCGACTTCGGCTTCTTGGTGGACTCGTCCTCGTCGTCCTCGCCGAAGGCCATGTTGAGCATGGCCACGTTCTCCTGGGCGAGCTGCTGGAACAGCGGCTCGTTGCCCAGGCGGCGCGGGGAGTCACCGGTGCACTTCTCGTCGCCGCCCATGATCGCGAACTTGACGCCCGCCATGTTCAGCAGCTCCGCGAAGGCCTTCGTGGTCTTCTTCGCCCGGTCCTCCAGGGCGCCGGCGCAGCCGACCCAGTAGAGGTAGTCGTACTCGGAGAGGTCCTCCGCGTCCTTGCCGATGATCGGGACCTCGAAGTCCACCTCCTTGGTCCACTCGACGCGCTGCTTCTTCGCGAGGCCCCAGGGGTTGCCCTTCTTCTCCAGGTTCTTGAGCATCGTGCCCGCCTCCGACGGGAACGCGCTCTCGATCATCACCTGGTAGCGCCGCATGTCGACGATGTGGTCGATGTGCTCGATGTCGACCGGGCACTGCTCGACGCACGCGCCGCACGTGGTGCAGGACCACAGCACGTCCGGGTCGATGACGCCGTTCTCCTCGGCCGTGCCGATCAGGGGGCGCTCGGCCTCCGCGAGGGCGGCCGCCGGAACGTCCTTGAGCTGCTCCGCCGTCGCCTTCTCGTTGCCCTCCATGTCCTTGCCGCCACCGGCGAGCAGGTAGGGGGCCTTGGCGTGCGCGTGGTCGCGCAGCGACATGATCAGGAGCTTCGGGGACAGCGGCTTGCCGGTGTTCCAGGCGGGGCACTGCGACTGGCAGCGACCGCACTCGGTGCACGTGGAGAAGTCGAGGATGCCCTTCCAGGAGAACTGCTCGACCTGGGAGACGCCGAAGACGTCGTCCTCGCCCGGGTCCTCGAAGTCGATCTCCTTGCCGCCGCTCGTCATCGGCTTCAGCTCGCCGAGCGCGACCGCGCCGTCGGCGTTCCGCTTGAACCAGATGTTCGGGAAGCCGAGGAAGCGGTGCCAGGCCACACCCATGTTGGTGTTGAGCGAGACGACGATCATCCAGATCAGCGAGGTGCCGATCTTGATCATCGCGGTGAAGTAGATGAGCGTCTGGAGCGTGTCGACCGAGAGGCCCTTGAAGGCCAGCACCAGCGGGTACGACAGGAAGTACGCCGGCTCGTAGTGGTCGACGTGGTGGATCGCACCTTCGAGGCCGCGCAGCGTCAGGATCGCGAGGCCGATGGTGAGGATGATGTACTCGACGAAGTACGCCTGCCAGGCCTTCGAGCCCGTGAAGCGCGACTTGCGACCGGCCCGCGAGGGAAGGTTGACCAGGCGGATGCCCATCAGCACGAGGATGCCGAGGATCGTCATCACGCCGATGAATTCGATGTACAGCTCGAACGGCAGGAAGCCGCCGATGATCGGCAGCGTCCAGTCGGCCTGGAAGAGCTGGCCGTAGGCCTGCGCCAGGGTCGGAGGCAGCGTCAGGAAGCCGATGGCGACGAACCAGTGGGCGAATCCGACGATGCCCCAGCGGTTCATGCGGCTGTGGCCGAGGAACTCCCTGACCAGGGTGATCGTTCGCGCTTTCGGGTTGTCCGTGCGGCTGCCCGCCGGCACGGGTTGGCCGAGTTTCACGAACCGGTAGATCTGCGCCACGGCTCGGGCGAGCAGCGCGACGCCGACCACGGTCAGGACCAGCGACACGATGATCGCGGCGAGTTGCATGGGAGGGCTCCTCGGGCGGGACTTACTAAGCGGTAACTTATTGAGTCAAGGCTTGAGGTTACCCAGTTCCCGCGCCGCAATGTAGGTGAGCGAGCGGTGATCTGTGTCGCTCAGGCATGCCTCTGTAGACAGGCGGCCCGAGGCGTCTGCGCGAGGATCGCGAGATCCATCCCCAGCCAATGGCTCTCCACATAGTGCCGGTCCAAGAGGGCCATCTCCTCCCAGGGGAGGTCGGAGCGCTCGCTGACTTGCCACAATCCGGTCATTCCGGGGCGTACGAAGAGTCGTTCGGGCCGGTCGGTGCCCGCCTCGGGGCGCGGTCCGACCAGCGACATCTCGCCCCGCAGCACGTTCAGCAGCTGCGGCAGCGCGTCCAGGCCGCACCGCTCCACCATCGCGCCCGGCCGGCCGGTGTCCCGCGTCCGCAGTCGCCAGGTCCGGAACTCCCGCCCGCCCCGCCCGAGCGCGGGTTCCCGTACGAGGACCCCGCGCCGGCCCGCGTACAGCAGCCCCGCGGCGGCGAGCAGCGGCAGGGCGAACACCCCGAGCAGGATCGCCGCGCCGACGAGGTCGACCACCCGCTTGGCGGACAGGTCGGGGCGGGGGAGGGGGGGCAGGGGGGG
>NZ_LGDE01000009.1 GCF_001279725.1 Streptomyces sp. WM4235
CCGCCGAGGTGTTCACGGTGTCCGGGCACGGGTCCCCGCACCGGCAGCCCCGCAGTCGACCCCCACTCCACCCCGCCGGGGCGTCGGAGGCCCCGCGCGGGGTAGGCGCGGCGCATGACTGAGAAGAAGACGTCCTGCCGGTTGTCGGAGTTGAGCCGTCGCGTGGCACCGTCGTTGCCCCCGTTCCAGAGGGCGGTACTCGCATCGGTCCTGCGGAGCCGCGAGACCCGGACCGGCCCGGCGACCACGTCCCGCGCGTCCTGAGGATCCAGGTTCTGGGCCGCAGGCTGCTGCTTTCTCCGGTTCCGGAAACAGCAAAGGCAAGGAGTCGGTACTCCTTGCCATGTTCAAGATATAGCGCACAGGGGGCCTTGCGGCAAGGCCCCGGTCGTGCCGCAGAATCTCCGCTCGAAGCCGGAATCCGCAGACAACACGGACACCACGGATGTGCGCGTCCGCACGCCCCGTCGCTGTGTGGGTCTCGCGGAGCGCCCCGCCGCCGGAACGTGCGGGGCGACCGGCCGACATCGAATCGTTGAACGGGCGGCGTGGTGATGATGGACGTGGACGTGGACGTGGACGTGATCGTGGTCGGCGGCGGACCGACCGGCTTGACGTTGGCCTGCGAGCTGCGGTTGGCCGGCGTGCGCGTGGTCGTGCTGGAGCGGTTGACCGAGCCGACCGGCCAGTCCCGAGGCCGTGGCCTGCACGCGCGCAGCGTCGAGCTGATGGACCAGCGCGGCCTGCTGGACCGGTTCCTCGCGGTCAGTGAGAAGTTCCAAGTGGGCGGGCTCTTCGGCGGAGTCGTCAAGCCGTGGCCGGACCGGTTGGACACCGCCCACCCCTACGGCCTCGCCACCCCGCAGCCCGTCACCGAACGGCTGCTCGACGAGCGCGCCCTCGAACTCGGTACCGAGATCCGGCGCGGCCGCGAACTGGTGGGGCTGAGCCAGGACGAGATCGGGGTGACCGTTGAACTGGCGGACGGCACGCACCTGCGCTCGCGCTACGTCGTCGGCTGCGACGGTGGCCGCAGCACGGTGCGCAAGCTGCTCGGCGTCGGCTTCCCCGGCGAGCCCGCCACGGTCGAGACGCTGTTGGGGGACATGGAGCTGACCGAGGATCCGGCGACGATCGCCGCCGTGGTCGAGGAAGTCCGCAGGACGCAACTGCGGTTCGGCGCGCTCCCGGACGTGGACGGGAACCGGGGGGTGTACCGCGTCCTGGTGCCCTCCGAGGGGGTGGCCGAGGACCGGGCCACCGCGCCCACCCTCGACGAGTTCAAGGAGCGGATGCTGGCCTGCGCGGGCACCGACTTCGGGGCGCACTCGCCGCGTTGGCTCTCCCGCTTCGGCGACGCCACCCGGCAGGCTGAGCGTTACCGGGTGGGCCGGGTGCTGCTCGCCGGCGACGCGGCGCACATCCACCCGCCGACCGGCGGGCAGGGGCTCAACCTCGGCGTGCAGGACGCGTTCAACCTCGGCTGGAAGCTGGCCGCCGCCGTCAACGGTTGGGCTCCGGAAGGCCTGTTGGACAGCTACCACGCCGAACGGCACCCGGTGGGCGCCGACGTACTGGACAACACCCGCGCGCAGATGACCCTGCTGGGGGTCGATCCTGGGGCGACCGCGCTGCGAAGGCTGTTCTCGAAGCTGATGGACTTCGAGGAGGTGAACCGGTACGTGACCGGGATGATCACCGCGGTCGACGTCCGCTACGACCTCGGCGAGGGACACGAGCTGCTCGGCCGGCGGATGCGGGACGTCGCCCTGAAGCGCGGTCGCCTGTACGAGCTGATGCGCGACGGCCGAGGGCTTCTGCTCGACAGGACCGGCCGGCTCTCCGCCGAGGGTTGGGCGGACCGGGTCGACCACGTCGTCGACGCCTGCGAGGAACTGGACGTGCCCGCCGTGCTGCTCCGTCCGGACGGCCACGTGGCATGGGTCGGCGACGAGCAGCATGACCTGCTTGCCACACTGCCCACATGGTTCGGCGCCGCGACCGGCTGAGCGGCAGGGCGGCCGCCTGGAACGGCCGGGCGGCCGATGAACGCAGACCTCGCGACCTCGGCGGTGCTCGACCGGCCGGCAGTGGACGCCGACCCGTACGTTCGTGACCAGGCAACCGAAGCCCGTCGGCTCAAGCCACTCCGCGGCTGACGATCACAGCAGGGCCGGCGGTTCGCGCTGAAAATCGAACACGTGATTGAATTAGGGGATGGCACGCACTCCCTTCCCCGACGACCTGGTGGAACTCCAGGTCCAATGGCTCCGCACCTACCGGGAGCTGGCCCGGCAGCCCGCCGAGGCCGGTACGGCCGTGCTGCGACGTCGTCTGATCGTCCTGTCCTGCCGGATCGAGGCGCATGCCTACTGGGCGGAACCGAACCGGTCTCCGGCCGGCAGGGTGGAACTCCGCCGGCTGGCGAGGGCGCGCGGCTGGGTGACGGCGGCATGAGGGACTCCTGTCAGGGCCCCGATCGGTCGGGGGATCCGAGCGAGCCGTTCGGCGAGGGCGGCTCGGCCGCGCCCCGCCTGGTCGTGCACCCGCCGGATCGCCGCGGCTGGCGCCGGGTGCACTGCGACGGGCGGAGCCTGGGAACCGCCTACCGGTACGAGGACATCGCGATCTTCCTGGCCGCCGCGGGAATGGAGGACGCGCAGGACGCCGACCTCGCCGACCCTGGGTTCGTGGAATGGCGCGGCGGGGGACCCGAGGTCTGGTCGACGCCGCCGATGTAGCGGTGCGGGGCGCCGCGGGTCGGCCGGGTCCGCGCCATCGGAGTGCACCCGTTGTCGTCGGCGGGTGTCCGCTCGCCGGCGAGGCAGCCCGCCTCCCAGGTCTGCTCGAACAGCGCGCACAGGGCAACGGCCGCGCCCACACCATGGTCTGCGACCTTCCCGGCCAACGGCCGGGACATTTCGGCGCCCATCCCCATCTCACCCTCAAGCCGTCCCCGCTCTTGTATGACAATCCCGGGATGGAACTGCGACGCGTCGGCCGCCGGGCCGACTTCCCGACCTTCGACCCGCGCGGTGCCGCCCTCGCGAGTACCTCCGTCAGGGAGTTGGCCCACCGGTGACCGACACGAACCAGAAGTCGGCGGCGACGGAGCGCGTCGGCCTCCCCGCCCCCTCGCCCCGGTTGACCCTGCTGCTCGTGGTCTTCGCCGCGCTGGTGTTGGCCCGTTCGATGAGTGAGGGCATCTACGACATCGCGTTCGCCAACCTGGCCCTGGACCTGTCCGGACTGGTGAGCACCGTCGGCCTGGTGTACTTCGTCGGGTACGGCGTCGAGGTCGTCGCGTCCGTTGCCGCAGGTCCCCTGCTGGACCGGGGAGACCCGAAGACCTTCCTGGTCGTGTCCTACCTCGTCAAGATCGGTGTCTTCGTCCTCATCGGACTCGGCAGCACCTTTCTCTCCTCCCACCTGTGGGCGATCGTCGTCGCGGCGGCGACGGTGGACCTCGTCCACCACGTGGGGGAGATGGCCCTCTTCGTCCTCTTGCCGAGGATCCTCGACGCGCGGGCCCTCGTCCGGGTCCAGGCCCTCGGCGGCACCGTGCGGTCGGCCTCCGAACTGCTCTCCCCGGTCGTGGCCGGCCTCGTCATCGCCCTGCTTCCGGGCTCACGCGCCCTGCTCGTCGCCGCGGGTCTCCAGGTCCTCGCGCTCGGCCTGTTCGCGGCCTTCGTCGCCGTCGTGGTCCGGTCCCGGGGATCCCTGCGACGGACCCCGCAGGACACTCCGGACGACAGGGACGACAGGGACGACAGGGACCGCCCGGACCGCTCGGTCGAACCGGGCGCCCGTGCGGACGGCGCGCCGGGTGCCGGGCCGGATGCCGGGCGCGGCCGGTCGCCCTCCCGCCGCGAGGTGGCCCGCACGCTGAGCGGCAGCCGGGCATGGCGGAGGTTCACCACCTTCCACGGCCTGACCGTACTCGCGCTGTCCACGGTGATCCTCTCCGTGCTCTCCCTGATGCGCGAGACGCTGCACATGACCGCCGCCGGCGCCGGAACCTTCCTGGCCTTCTCGACCATCGGCGCGATCATCGGCGGCCTCGCCGTCGCCAAGGCCGGCCCGGACGGCATCTACACCAGCCTCCGCTGGGCACCCGCCCTCGCCGGCGCGGGTGCCCTGACGGCCGCGTTCCTCGGCCAGACGCGATGGCTGCTGGCGGTCGGGCTGATCCTGTTCGGGCTCGGCTTCACCGTCTACCTCCGTTCCGCCGGGCTGCTGATCCAACTGCGCGCGCCCTCCGCGGTCCTCGGCACCTGGAACGGACTCCTCGACGCGGTCATCCGCATCGTCAGTGCCGCGGCGATCCTGGTGACGGGCTTCCTCTTCGACCGTTTCGGCGGGCAGGCGGTGTACCTCGCCTTCGGACTCCTTCTCGTCCTGACCGCCGCGCTGTGGTCCACCTTCGGGACGCGCGACCGCCAGGCCCTGGGCGCGACCCCGCTGCACCCCGCTCCGGCGGCGCGGGACGCGGGGGAGCCCGGGCGATCCTGAGACCGGAATCCTGCCGGACGGCCTGAGGAGGGGCGACGTACAGTCCCGCGGGCGACTGGGCGTCCTCCGGCGGTTCCGCGGGCGACTCGGCGTCCGTGATGTGCCGTCCGGTCGGTTCGGCGATCCGGTCGAGGCGGTACAGGACCGTGTCGCGATGGCAGCGCGGACGCTCGGCCGCCATCGCCGTGCGACCGCCGTCGGCGCATCAGGTGTGCCGGGCCTCCAGGGGCGTGGTCTGCTCCGGCTCGGGCTGCGCGCGCAGCGGACCCGGCACGTCCCGGGCCGCCTCCGGCGCGGTGTCGGGGGAGGCCGCGGCGAGGTCGTGATCGGGGAACTTCCCGGGGATCGCAGGCACCGCCGCACACGTCGACGCCTTCCGGCGCAGCGTGCACGGGGTGCTGCCGAAGACCGGCCGGCCGCCGGGGGAGGAGTACCGATTGAGGTAAACATACGGTCGTGCGTACACTTATCTCGCAGGTATCGGTCCGGGCGGTCTCGACCGCGTCCCGCCGGGCCGCCGTGTCCGGCGCGGAGTGGAAAGACGAGAAGGGGATGCATTCGTGACGAGTGCCAAAACAGAAACCGTCGCGGCGGAGCCGGAGGCCGTTCCCGCGGTGCCGTGGCCCGCCGTGTCCGTCGTCATGGTCGGCATGTTCATGGCCATCCTCGATTCGTTCATCGTCGTGGTGGCGGGCCCCGCGATCCAGGCCGACCTGGGCGCCTCCGTCGGCCAGTTGCAGTGGATCCTCGCCGGCTACCAGCTCAGCTACGCGGTACTGATGATCACGGGCGGCCGACTCGCCGATCTCCACGGACGCAAGCGGATCTTCATCACGGGCACCGCGGTCTTCACCCTGGCGTCGCTGGCCTGCGCCATGGCGCAGGATCCCGGCACGCTCATCGGGGCGCGCATCGTCCAGGGCCTGGGTGCGGCCCTGATGGTGCCCCAGGTCTTCGCTGTCATCACGCTCGTCGTCGCCGAGAGGACGCGGCACCGCGTCTTCGGCACCCTGGGCATCGTGATTGGTCTGGCGACCATGAGCGGGCAGCTCGTGGGCGGTCTGCTGATCGGCGCCGACCTGTTCGGGACCGGCTGGCGGTCGGTGTTCTGGGTCAACGTGCCGATCGGCATCGTCACGATCCTCTGTGCGGTGAAGTACGTACCGGAGTCCCGCGCGGCGGGCACCCGCAGGCTGGACATCCCCGGCGTGATCGCCCTGAGCGCCGCCCTGTTGCTGCTCACGTTCCCGCTCATCCAGGGTCGTGAGGCGGGTTGGCCGTGGTGGACCTGGGCCTGTTTCGTCGCCAGTTTCGTGGCGTTCGGACTGTTCGTCACGCTGGAACGCGCCGTCGACAAGCGCGGCGGGGATCCGCTGATGAGGCTGAGCCTGTTCGCGCAGCGCTCCTTCTCGCTCGGGATCGTCCTGGTTCTGGCCGTGTACGCGCTGCTGACCTCCTACTACCTCGCGCTGTCCATCGCGATGCAGGAAGGGCTCGGCATGTCCGCGCTCGGCGCGGGGTTGGTCTACACCCCGGCCGCGGTGACCTTCTTCGTCTTCAGCAAGATCGCGGGTCGGCTCGTGCCGAAGTACGGTCGGCGCGTCCTGGAGATCGGGGCGGTCGTGCTCGCGTCCGGGTACCTGGCGACCGCGATCGTCCTGCTCTCCGGGCCGAGGCTAACCCCGGGGCTGATCATCCCCACCCTGATGCTGCAGAGCGTCGGCGGCGGACTGCTGATCACGCCGCTGCTGAACACGGTCCTGAGCAGGATCGCGCCGGAGACCGTGGGCATGGCGTCCGGGGTCCTGTCGACCGCCCAGCAGATCGGTGGAGCGCTGGGCGTCGCCGTGATCGGGGCGATCTTCTTCAACTCGTTCCGCCCGGAGAGCGACGGGCGCACGGAGGCCGCGGGGCACGCGTTCGCCATGTCCTCCCTGACCACGTTCGCCATCGCGGTCCTGGCGGCCGTACTGGTCTTCCTGCTGCCGAACAAGAAGGCACGGCCGAGCGGCTGACACGTCGTCCGTCGGGGGGCTACGCGACGATGCCGGTGCGGCGGACCGATCGGTCCGCCGCACCGGCATCGTCGCGCGGGAGGCGTGCGCCCCGAAGGGGGAGCGGCGAAGCCGACGTCAGCGCGGAGGGACGAGCAGACCCTCGATGATGCGACGCGCCTTGCCCACGGCCTCCACGTCGCCGATCTGGAAGCCGGTGTTCGCGGCACACAGCAGGGCGTCGATCTGGAAGACGGCCAGTTCCACGTCGAGTTCGGCGATCTCGCCGGATTCCACGGCGTGGCGCAATTCGACCGCGATGACTTCGCGCCATTCCCGCTGATCGCGGAAGAGCGCGTCATGGACCGGACCCGGGCGGCTGTCGAACTCCGCGAGGTTCGCGACCCGGAAGCATCCGCCGGCGAAGAGCGGCGTCTCCGCGTACACGATCCAATGGTCGAGCAGGGCACGCAGCCGGGCGACACCGTGGGGCGCTGACTTGGCGGGGCGGATGACGGCGTCGATGAAAAGCCCGCGCGCGAACTCGACGGCCGAGAGTTGCAGGATTTCCTTTGTCTTGAACAGGGTCTGGATGCCCGCTTTGCTCAGTCCCGTGTCGAGCGCGAGACGGCCGAAACTGACATTCCCGAGACCCTCCAGCGAGGCGACGTCGACGGCCTGGCGGAGCACGATCTTGCGTGTACGGGCGCCTCGCAGCAGGCGCTTGTCCGTGATCTCGGCCTGCTCCCCGGGAAGGAGCGCGGGCGACCCGGGGTCGCTCGAAGGCGAGTTGACCGGCTCTCCAGTGCTACCCATACGGTCGATCGTACAGCATTTGCCGGCGGATGTGCCGGTTCGTACGGGTGGAATGCGCGACTGAACCCCGCGCCGGGCACACTCTCGCCGATCCTTGCTTCCACATACGATCGTCCGTATTCTTTTCGTATGACTTCGACGCGCCTCACCGAGGAGTCCGACCCCTTCTGCCTGCAGCCGCTCGACGCCGCGGCGCTGCTCTTCGACGCCCCGTGGCACCGGTTCGCGGTGATCGGGGACAGCCTGTCGGCGGGCACCGGGGACGCCAGCCCCGGCTATGTGGACAAGGGGTGGTCCGACCGGCTCGCCGACATCCTCCACCGTGTACGACCGGACCTGGCGTACCTGAACATCGCCGAGGACGGAGCGACGACGGCGCAGACCCTCGAGAAGCAGATCGACCACGCGATCGAGTTCGCACCGGACCTGCTGCACCTGCCGTGCGGCGCGAACGACCTCGTGCGACGCACGCCGGACTTCGCCGAGATCGAGCGGAAGCTGCGCCGCATGTACGAGCAGGCGTCGGAGACCGGCGCCCAGTTGACGACGTTCACCCTGGGCAGGGCGTACGTGATCCCCGTCTTCCCGGACTGGAGCGAGCGGGTCGTCAGGATCAACGACATCACCCGGCGCCTGGCCGCCGAGTTCGAGGCCGTCGTCGTCGACATGTGGCACCACCCCGTCAACGACCGGGACGACCTGCTGAGCGAGGACCGCATCCACTTCTCGACCTCGGGACAGGCGGTGATGGCGGCGGAGATGGCCAAGGGCCTGAGCCATGTCCTCGGTCGGACCACGCGCGCCTGAGAGGGCGACCGACGCGAGAGGCCCGACGGATCCGAGGGATTCGACGGGCCCGAGGGATCCGGCGGCTCGACGGATCGAGGGATTCCTTTCGGGGAGCGTGGCGCAGGGGTCCCGCCCCGGCGCCCGCCCCCGGCCCGCCCCGATGGCGGGTGCTACGACCTGACCGGGGACACGTCCCGGTCAGCGGCCGGCGCGCGGACCGGGGCGACTCCCCCGGCCGGGTTCGCGCGCCCGCCTGGGTTTCGTCCGGTGGTTCGGGCGGGTCCCTGGCCGAGGATCCGAAGGGGACGGCCTAGCCGCGCGGGGCCAGCGGCAGGTGTATCTCCACGAGCGTGCCGCCCTGTTCGCCCGCGGAGATCCGCAGCCGGCCACCCAGCTCCTCCACGCGCTCGGTCATCGAGCACAGTCCGTACGTCGGACCGGGCGTGGCCGTCATCTCGGCGCCCATATCGGGGCCGGGGCCGGGGCCGAAGTCCTCCACCTTGGCGTACAGCCAGCGGCGTGTGGTGCGCACGCCCACCTCCACACGATCGGCGGCGGCATGGGCGAAGGCGTTGCGCAGTGCCTCGCGCAGGACCAGGAACAGCTCCTGCCGGAACCGCTCGGGGAGCAGCGTCTCGTCGCCCGTCACCCGCACGGTCACGCTCGCCGCGGGCCGGGCGCCCGTGAGGAAGGAGTCGAGGGCCTCGCGGAGCGAGGGCAGCCGCGAACGCCTGCGCAACCCGTCGACCAGAGACCGGTTCTCCTGTCCGGCCTCGTCCAACGCCCTTCCCGCGGCGGCCAGATGGGACGAGGCGGCCTCCGGCTCGCGCACGGCCAGGGTGACGCTGTGGCGGGCCGCGGCGAGTGCGCCGCCGAGCTCGTCGTGCAACTGTCGGGCCAGCCGGCGGCTGTCGCTCCACCCTCCGTCGCCCTGCCAGAAGTTCGTGCCCGCACCGGACATGGCCTCGCCGAGGCTCCGTACGACGGCCACCGCGCGCAGCAGTCCGGTGCCGGTGTGGGCCGCTCCGTGCTCCATGACGTGCAGCAGGGCGCACTCCAGGAGCAGCGAGGCGGCACCGACCAGCCGGTGTGCGGTGGCCGCGGGCGGGACGGCCTCCTCGGCGCTCTCCGGGAGGTCGGGATTCCCCGCGCGCGACAGGACGGTCCGGGCGAACGACTCCAAGGTGGAGCGCAGTTCGGGCAGATCCGCCTCGGCGGGCGTCAGTACGGAGGGCAGCCGGATCGCGAACCGCTCCAGGACGGCCTCGGTCTCCCAGCTCGCCAGCACCGGGGCGGCGGCCCCGGCCGGGTGGGGTGACCCGGGCGTGTTCGGGTCACGGCGTAAGCCCGGGACCACCGGCGGGGTGCGCGGTCGGTACAGACGCGGGGCGGCGCGCAGCAGTCCTTCGTTCAGGGCCTCGCTGAAGCCGCTTCCCGCGAGGGTGGCGGTCGAGCTGTGCATCGGAACTCCTCGACGTTCGGGGCCGCTGACGACGGCCCGAACATAACAAACAGACCTGTCTGATTGTCAAGGCCTCACGGAATGCAAGTCATGGCGGGGAAATCCGTCAAGTCAGCTTCTGTGCTCTAAAACTGACGCATTCTTGGTGGAGTGGGCGGGATGATTCGCCTAGGGGGTGTCAGTGGAAACAGGCAGGGTTGTATTGTTCCGCTTGGGTGGTGACGCCGGTCCGTGCGCTCCAGCCCCTGTGAATGGTCATGTCGAGGAAGAGGCAGGCACAGCGCGATGCAGAAGCGGTCAGAGCTGACCCGCCAGGCCCTCGTCCGGGCGGCGACGGAACTCATCGCGAACGGCCGGCTCGCCGACGCCGGTCTGGTGAACATCTGTCGCATCGCGGGGGTGAGCCGGGGCGCGCTGTACCACCACTTCTCCTCCACCGCGGAGTTGGTGGCCGAGGTGTATGCACAGGCACACGCGCGGACGGCCGCCCTGGCGGAGGACAGTTTCCAGGGTTCCGCGGCCGGCGCCCCGGCCCGGTTCAGCGCGGCCCTCGGCGCGGCGATGGGCGAGGACCGGTTGGTGCGCGCGGGCATGCGGTTGAGCGCCGAAGGCTCCGAGGAACCGCCTTGGTTGCGCGACGAGTTGCTGGACCGGGTGCACGCGAAGGTCGTCGAGGGGGCCCGTCACGACGGGGCGAGCGGTACGCGCGGGTCGTCCGACACGCGCCCGGAAGACCTGGCGGACCTCGCCGTCGTGGTGACCGCCGGTCTGGAATCGCTGGGTTACACCGACGTCCGGTGGTGGGACCCGCGGACGGCGCGGCGGATCTGGGCCATGGTGCTTCCCCTGCTCGGGGAGGTGGTCGGGGCGGAGACGGCCGGCACCGCGGAGGTGGACACCCCCGGTTCCGCTTCCGCCCGCGCGGACACCACCGCCCGGGCGGACGGCCCCGATGGCGCGGACTGCACGGATCAGGACTGAGCGGGGATCCGCGGGCTCGCCGGTTCGGATCCGGCGGCCGGCGGCGGAGTGACGCGCAGCATGCCGATCATGCCCGCTCCGGCGATGCCGGGCAGCAGGAACCGCCACAGCGTGCTGACGCGTTCGATGAGGTCACGTCGGTCGGTGTACACCTGCGACATCACCTGCATGCCGGTGAACGTCCCGACGATGATGTCCGTCGCCTCCGGCAGGTTCAGCCCGGGCAGCGTCTCGCCCTGGTCCCGGGCCTGTTCGAGCAGACGGAGGATGGCCGCGCTCGACTGCTCGTAGGGGGTGATCGGAGGGCGGGGGAAGGAGGTCTGCTCCACCGCCAGCCGAACGCTCGCGCGCAGTACGGGGTCGCGCTGCAACCGGCAGGCGAACTCCAGCGTCAGGTCGATGATGGCTTGCAGCTTCACCGGTTGCTCGGGGACCACGAGGGCCTCGCTGTGCGCGGCCATCAGGGCGACGGCGATGGCCTCCTTCGAGGGAAAGTGGTGATAGAGCGCCCCTCTGGTCAGCCCGGTGCTCGCCAGGATCTCGTTGGTGCTCGCGGCGTCGAATCCGCGTACGTCGAAGACCCGCGCCGCAGCCTCGAGAATCGAGCGCCGCGACCGCGTTCCGCGTTCCTGCTGTCCCATCCCGGACCCTCGCACTCGCCTGGATATCGAACCGACTTGTCTGCATCCTATTGCCAGATGGGCGAGGAGGTGGCAACGGGCACCGGTGAACCGGAACGGCTCTCCCGGGCGAGGCGTCGCTCGGGAGCCCCGGCCGGGGCCGTTCGGGCGCGTCAGGGGTGGCCGAGGCGGAAGCCGACTCCGCGGACCGTGATGATCCAGTTGCTCGAACCGAGCTTGCCGCGCAGGCTGCTGACGTGCGTGTCGATGGTGCGACCCCGGTGCGACCAGGCGTCCTCCCACACCTGGGTCATCAACTGGCGTCGGGAGAGGACGGCGCCGGGCTGTGAGGCCAGGGCGTGCAGCAGGTCGAACTCCTTGAGGGTGAGGTCCACCGGGCGCCCGTGCAGGGTGGTCTCGCGGGTCGTCGCGTCGATGTGCAGGGGGCCGTGGTCGATGGCCCGGGCGGCGGTCTGACGGGGCCGGGCCCGGCGCATCACCGCCTCGATGCGGGCCAGGAGTTCGCGGAATCCGTACGGCTTGACCATGTAGTCGTCGGAGCCGGCCTGGAGGCCCAGTACCCGGTCCAGCTCGCTGCCGCGGGCGGTGACGGCGATGATCGGGGTGTCGCTGACGGCCCGGATGCCCCGACAGACCTCCAGACCGTCCAGATCCGGCAGGTCGAGGTCGAGCAGGACCAGGTCGACCCGCGGGTGCGATTGCAGGGCCTCCCCGCCGGTGGCCACGCTCTCGGCCAGGTACCCCTGCCTGAGCAGGCCCTGGACGAGCGTGTCGGCGGCGCGCGCCTCGTTCTCGACGACCAGGAGGCGCAGTGGGGCGCGCTCGGCGGTGGCCGGGGCGGCCGGCGGAACGGGTGTGGGGCGGTGCGGCTGGTGGATCAAGGGGTGATGCCGCTCTGTGCGGGGTTCGAGTAGCTCTAAGGCCTGCCGGTTCATCTGTTCCTCCTGAGGCACGGCGTCGCACCACGGCCTGCTGAATGCTCGCGTTTGTCGAAGATACCAAACAGACTTGTCTGATTGTCAACGCGTCTCACGCGTGCGGGTGTCGTCTCTGACGTTGAGTCAAGTGGCTTCTGGTGGCCGGGTATTGACTGATATCGGCAGGTGTTTCGGGGTCTGAGGGGTGCGTGGGGGCTTCCGGTACACCTCTCCGTAACCCCGGAGAAATCGAGCAGCGTTGTATGTTTAACGAGGCTGAGTAGCCCGCGTTTCCGGCCGGATGGCCGACCGTGGGGTGGCCGAAACGCGCACGTCAGGACGTATCCACCTCCGTCCGGAATGCTCTGCGAGAGTCTGGGGGTGAGGGGGTGAAGAAGGTGTGCACTGCACGGGTTCTGGGCGGTTTACAGACCAAGCCTTTACTTGACCTACCGAACCGACCTGTCTGTATCTTGAGGCCGCAACAGAGCGTCAGCCACGGGGGGTGGCTGCTGGTGTTTGGCTCGCCGACCCCTGCCCAGCATCAGATCAGGAGTGCTACGCATGCCGTCTCTTGCGTCCACGACCCGCGAGCCCGTTCGGAACGCGCCCTTAGTTCCGCAGCCTCGCACCGCAGTTCCGCAACCTCACACCACCACCAGGCACGCCGGTCTCACCACGACCGTCCCGCGCGAGTACGTCCACCGCGCCGCCGTCTCCGAAGTCCTGCTCACCGGCTGGGAGCCGGCCGCCGACGCCTCGCCCGCCCACCGCTCGGGCCCGCGACCCGGCATCGAAAGCGTCCCCGACGGGCCCGACGCCTTCGTCGTCCGGTCCCAATGGCCCCGAGGGCACTCGCTGTTCTCCCAGACCGGCGGCTACCAGGACCCGATGCTGCTGATCGAGTCCGTACGCCAGATCGGCGCCCTGCTCTCGCACGCCGAGTTCGACGTCCCCTTCGGTCACCAGTTCCTGATGTGGGACATGTCGTTCGCCACCACCAAGGACCTGCTCGTGGCCGGCCCCGCCCCCGCCGAGGTGGAACTGCGCACCGTCTGCCACGACGTGGTCCGTCGGGGCAGGGTCCTCTCCGGGATGCGGTACGACGTCACCGCCCTGGTCGACGGCGTGCCGTTGGCCACCGCGGGCGCGGCGTTCAGCTGCACCAGCCCCGCCGTGCACCGAAGACTGCGAGGCGACCGCCCCACCAGCACGGACCGCGTTCCCGGCCGCCCGATCGACCCGGCCCTGGTCGGCCGCACCGTCCCCACGCACGTGGTCCTCACCGAGGATCCGACGGCCGAGCGGGACCACCAGTGGGAGTTGCGTGTCGACAGCACGCACCCCATCTTCTTCGACCACCCGGTCGACCACGTCCCGGGCATGGTGCTCCTGGAGGCGGCCCGGCAGGCCGCGCACGCCTCCACCGGCCTGCCCGACGCCCTCGTCATCAGCCTCGACAGCACTTTCGCCCGCTACGCCGAACTCGACAGGCCCTGCCGCATAGAGGCCCACCCCGGCCTCGTCGACGCCGCCGGCCACATCCTCGTACAGGTCTGCGGTTTCCAGGACGACCAGACCGTCTTCGCCGCCGACCTGGTGCTCAGTCCCCGCAACGGTTGATCCCATCCTGACGGGAGTCCGCGTGCTCACGATCATGATCACTGGTGCGGCCGGCTTCGTCGGAAGCCATGTCACACGTGAAGCCGGCCGTCATGGCGCGGCACTGACGGTGATGACCCACCACCGCCCGCCCTCGGAGTCCGCCTCCGCCGCCTCCTCCGCCGGCCCCGTCCGTGTCGTACGGGCCGACCTCGCCGACCCGCGCTCGCTGCGGGGAGTGTGCGAGGGAATCGACGTACTGCTGCACTGCGCCTCCCGCATCGGCGGGACGGCCGAGGACAACGAGGCCGTCAACGCCCGGGGCACCGCCGCCCTGGTCGCCGAGGCCCGACGTGCGGGAGTGTCCCGCATCGTGTACCTCGGCACCGCGTCCGTCTACGGGCGGGGCACCTACCACCGTGCCCGTCCGGAGCGGCTCACCCGCCGCCCGTCCTCGCCCACCTCCCGAACCCGGGCGGCGGCGGAGGACACGGTCCTGGACGCCGGCGGGATCGTACTGCGCCCCCACCTCGTGTACGGCTGGGGAGACCGCTGGGTCGTGCCGGGCCTGGTCCGGCTCCTGAACGCGCTGCCCGGCGGCGTGCCGGACTGGAACGCGCGCATGTCCGTGGTCTCCGCGGCCGAACTGGCCACCCTGCTGGTGGGAGTCGCACGCGCACCGGCCACGAACCTGACCGCGTCCGTCTACCACGCCTCCCACCCCCGCCCCGTCACCGCGGCGGCGCTGCTGGCCGCGGTGGCCCGCTGCGCCGGACTGCCCCCCACGAGGGGAGGCCCGACGGTCGACGAAGCACGCGCCCTCATGGCGGGGGACGCGTACGCGACGAAGGCGATCGACATGCTGGCCACCAGCCACTGGTTCGACTGCGCACCCTTGTGGACCGATCTCCGCATGGTGCCCGGCCCGGGATTCGAGGAGGAATTCCCCGCGACGGGGGAGTGGTATCGGGAACTGGTCCGGGCGGCCTGACCGGATATCGCCCCGCGGGTGCGGCGGCCTCGTGCTGCCGCACCCGCACACGATGCACGCGTTCGGGTCCTCGTCCGACCGGTTTGACGCACACCTGGCCGTTTCTTTCCCAAATTTCGACACAGGCGCATGACGGATGTATGCGCCTTGGCGTTTCTGACGCAGTCCTGTAAACGGGCTCATTGAACAAATGGCCGAACACCGCACAGTCTGGTGACTCCGAATGAGTCAGGAGACGTTCATCGTGCGCAAGGTGCTCATCGCCAACCGTGGTGAAATCGCTGTCCGCGTTGCTCGGGCTTGCCGGGATGCGGGTATCGGGAGTGTGGCTGTCTACGCGGATCCGGATCGGGACGCTCTGCATGTGCGTGTGGCG
>NZ_LGDE01000010.1 GCF_001279725.1 Streptomyces sp. WM4235
GGGTGGTGCGGGGAGGGCGGGCTCTGCAACGTGTCCTCCGGGCAGGGAAGGGGGGCGCGGCCGGGCGACGCCGGGGAGGGCGTGCCGGGCAGCCGATGATCATCACCCTGTGCGATGGAGGGGAGACGCGCGAGGCGGACGCACCGATGGGGTGACGGGGCGTCGGGTGACGGGGCGTCGGGTGACGCCCCGTCGGTCGTCGGGGGCCGGGCCCGGGTCGTCTCTTTCGGATCCTTCCGGCCCCCGATGCGCGGATCGCCGTCAGCGATCTCCGAGGAGGCGGCAGACGAAGTTCTCCTCGGTGGTGCGGAGCCGGTCGAGGAGCTGCGGGTCGAGCGGCACCTGGCTCGTGACGGACACGGTCACCGACCGCTTGCCGTCCGGGGTGGCCGCGGCGAACTGCGTGTAGCCGGGGAAGTTCCCGGTGTGGCCGAGGACGGCCCCGCAGCGCGTGGTGTAGCGGAAGATGCCCAGCCCGGCGGCGTTCGCGCCCGGGCCGGCGGGCTCCGAGGCGCCGCCCCGCACGAAGCGTTGCTGTTGGCGGCGGGTCGGCGGCGACAGCAGTTCGGGCCCCGCGTAGCCGCGGATGAACGCGGAGAGTTCGCGCGGCGTGGAGACGATGCCGCCCGACGCCCAGACGCCCGAGGCTCCGAGCGCTTCGCTGACGTCCTCCGGTGGGGCCGGCGGATCGACGGCGTAGCCGTGCATGAAGGGCTCGGGCAGCCGGTAGCCCTGCGGGAGGCTGGTGCTGCGCAGGCCGAGCGGTCGGTACACCCGCTCCTTCAGCAGTTCCTCGTAGCGGCGGCCGGTGGCCTGTTCGGCCATCAGCGCGACGGCGATGTTGTCCGAGTTGGAGTACTGGTAGCGCGAGCCGGGTGCGAAGCGGAGGTCCTCGTCGGCTACGTAGTCGAGGAGTCGGCGGGAGTCGAAGCGGTGTCGGGGGTCGGCGGTGAGGATCTCCAGGAACTCGGGGTCCTCGGTGTAGTCGGGGAGACCGCTGGTGTGGTTCAGCAGTTGGCGGAGCGTCACCGCGTGCCAGTCCCGGGGCAGGCGGGGCAGGCGTCGGCCGATCGTGTCGTCGAGGCCGAGCCGGTGGTCGTCGACCAGGCTCAGGGCGACCGCTCCGCTGAAGGCCTTCGCGACGCTGGCGATCCGCATGTGGTCGTCGAGGCCGGGCGCCTCACGGCGGCCGATCTCGGCCACGCCGGCCCGGTAGACCTCCTGGCGGCCGTCGCGTCGGAGCACGGCGACGGCTCCGGGCGGGCCGCCCGGAGCCTCGACGAGTTCCCGCAGCTGCCGCTGGAGGGACCGGTCCCGGGGCGGCTCCCCAGGGCCGGTCCCCGCGGCCGCCGGGGTGAGGCTGCCGGCGAGGGCGGTCGCGGCGAGGGCGGCGACGGCCGCCCGCCGCAGGCCACGTGGACGGGGGCGGGGGCGGGCGGCGGATCGGCTCGGGGTGTGCAGCGGACGCACGCTGGTACCTCCTCGGTTTCGGGCCACGGCGGGCCCGGGCGATGTCTCGGCCCAGCATCGGGTCACCGCCGGCCCGCCGCTTGCGGCCTGCTCCATCCGGCCGAGGAGCGGCGGGTGACGGGGGCGCGCGGACGGCCGGTTCGAGTGGGCCCGCGCACGGGAACGGGGGTCACACTGGGACCAGGACGGGACCCGCCTCCTCGGCGGGCCGAGGAGAGGTGGCCGGCGTTGGCCGTTCCGATCGTCATCGACTGCGACCCCGGGCACGACGACGCCCTGGCCATCATGCTGGCGGCGGGGGATCCGGGGATCGACCTGCTGGCCGTGACCACGGTGGCGGGCAATCAGACCCTGGAGAAGACCACGTTCAACGCGCTCCGGGTGTGCACGGTCGCGGGCATCACCGGGGTGCCGGTCGCGGCGGGGTGCGCGCAACCGCTGGTGGAGCCGCTGGAGGTGGCCGAGGACGTGCACGGGGTGTCGGGGATCGACGGTCCGCGGTTCCCCGTGCCGACCGTGGCGGCGGTCCCCGAACACGCGGTGGAGTTGCTGCGGCGGGTCCTGATCGGACACCCCGAGCCGGTGACGCTCGTGCCGACGGCTCCGCTGACGAACATCGCGCTCCTGTTGACCCGGTACCCCGAAGTGGCCGGGCGGATCAAGGAGATCGTGCTGATGGGCGGGTCGACGGAGCGGGGGAACCGGACCCCGGCGGCCGAGTTCAACATCCATGTGGACCCGGAGGCCGCGGACATCGTCTTCCGCAGTGGTGTCCCGGTGACCATGTGCGGGTTGAACGTCACCCATCAGGCGCTCGCCACCCCCGGGGTGTTGGCCCGGTTCGAGGCACTGGACTCGGAACTCGGTTGGATCTGCGTCGAGTTGTTGCGGTACTTCGCCGGAACCTACCGGCGGCTGTTCGGGTTCTCCGCTCCCCCGGTGCACGATCCGGTGGCGGTGGCCCGTGTCATCGATCCCCGGATCGTCGACTGCGTCGACGCGCACGTCGCCGTCGAGCTGCACGGCCGGCACACGCGCGGGGCGACCGTGGTGGACCTGCACGGGCGCCTGGGCCTGCCGGCGAACGCCCGGGTGGCCGTGGGTCTGCGAACGGACCTCTTCTGGGACCGGATGGTGGCGGCGGTGGCCGCGCTGGGCGCCGCGCGCGACTGAGCGCCGCGCCTGCCCTCCGCCGGTCCGCAGGACCGCAGGACCGCAGGACCGTCGGACCGTCGGACCGCCGGACCGCCGGACCGCCGGTCGGCTTCCGGTACCCCGGTGGGCCAGGTGGGTGTCCGGCGTACGGTCGAATCGGCGGCGGACCGGACCCGGTCGTCGCCCCCCGGCCGCCCCCGATCGCGCTCCCCCGGCCGTCTCACCGGCCGGGTCGGGCCGCGGCCGAAGGCGTGACGGGCGCGTGTACGGGGAAGGCTGGGCGGACGATGACGCGGCGGGCGGCGCGGGCCGAGGCCCGGGCGGGTCCGGTGTTCCGCGCGGCCCGAACCGGGCCGATCACCCCGACGAGTGTGGAGGAACCGGCGGATGCCGAACGAGCGAGCGGGCCGACCGGCGGAGCAGGGCGATCTGATCGATGTCGCCCGGCTCGTGACCGCGTACTACGCCCTGCGCCCCGACCCTTCGGATCCCGTCCAGCGGGTCGCTTTCGGCACGTCCGGGCACCGCGGATCCTCGTTGACCACGTCCTTCAACGAGGACCACATCGCCGCGACGAGCCAGGCGATCAGCGAGTACCGGTCGCGGGAGGGCACCGACGGGCCGCTGTTCCTGGGCGCCGACACGCACGCGCTGTCGGAGCCGGCCCGGGTGACCGCCCTGGAGGTGTTCGCCGCCAACGACGTGACGGTGCTGATCGACTCGGCCGACGGGTACACGCCGACGCCCGCGGTCTCCCACGCGATCCTGACGTACAACCGCGGGCGCTCCTCCGGCCTGGCCGACGGCGTGGTGGTCACCCCCTCGCACAATCCGCCGGCGGACGGCGGTTTCAAGTACAACCCGCCCCACGGCGGCCCGGCGGGTTCGGATGCCACCGGTTGGATCGAGACGCGCGCCAACGAGATCATCGCGGGTGGGCTGAAGGAGGTGCGGCGGATCCCGTACGTGCGGGCGCTGGCCGCGCGGACGACGGGGCGCCACGACTTCCTCGGCGCGTACGTGGCGGACCTGCCGTCCGTGCTCGACCTGGACGCGGTGCGCGCGGCGGGCGTGCGGATCGGGGCCGACCCGCTCGGCGGCGCGTCCGTGGCGTACTGGGGCCGGATCGCCGAGGAGCACCGTCTCGACCTGACGGTGGTGAACCCGTACACCGATCCCACCTGGCGGTTCATGACGCTGGACTGGGACGGCAAGATCCGGATGGACTGTTCCTCGCCCTACGCCATGGCCTCGTTGATCGAGAGCGCTGGCCGGTACCAGATCGCCACGGGCAACGACGCGGACGCCGATCGGCACGGCATCGTGACCGCCGACGCCGGGCTGATGAACCCCAACCACTACCTCGCCACCGCCATCGCCTACCTGTTCGCGCACCGCCCGGACTGGCCGGCCGCCGCGGGCATCGGCAAGACGCTGGTGTCGTCGGCGATGATCGACCGGGTCGCGGGCGACCTGGGGCGCCAACTGGTCGAGGTGCCCGTCGGCTTCAAGTGGTTCGTGGACGGACTGGCCTCGGGCGCCCTCGGGTTCGGTGGGGAGGAATCGGCGGGAGCCTCGTTCCTGCGGCACGACGGTTCACCGTGGACCACCGACAAGGACGGGATCCTGTTGGCGCTGCTCGCGTCCGAGATCCTGGCGGTGACGGGGCAGACGCCCAGCGAGCGGTACGCGGAACTCACCGCGCGGTTCGGGGAACCGGCGTACGCGCGCATCGACGCCCCCGCGACCCGCGAGGAGAAGGCGGTGCTCGGCCGGTTGTCCCCGGACCAGATCACCGCGGACACGCTCGCGGGCGAACCGGTGACGGGGGTGCTGACGGAGGCGCCGGGCAACGGGGCGGCGATCGGCGGCATCAAGGTGACCACGGAGAACGCCTGGTTCGCCGCGCGCCCCTCGGGCACCGAGGACGTCTACAAGATCTACGCCGAGTCTTTCCTCGGCCCCGACCACCTGGCGACGGTCCAGGAGGAGGCCCGGAGCGTGGTCTCGGCGGCCCTGTCCGGCTGAGCCCCTCCCGGGGAGGCGTCCCCCGGTCGCGGCGCGACCGGGGGCTCCGGGTGAACCGACACCCCCAAGATCAACGTCACTTAGGTTAGGCTAAGCTAAGTCCCATTGAGGGGCGAGTACCGGCCTTCGCCTAGGGGGAATGCGGCCGTGGGACTTCCGACAGCCGAGCGCTACGCCATGCCCGACGAGGACACGCTTCCACGGTCCGTCGCACCGTGGAAGGTCGATCCGGGGCGGGCCGCACTACTGATCCACGACATGCAGCACCATCTGCTCCAGGTCTTCCCGCCCGGGGTCTCGCCGCTGGTCGACCTGGTCGCCAACGTCGCCCGGCTGCGGGCCGCCGCCCACCGGCTCGGCCTCCCGGTCGTGTTCAGCGCGGAACCCCCGATCTCCCCCGACCGGCGGGGCCCCGCCCCCCGCCCGGCCGGCCCCCACGCGGACGAGGACGGCGCCGCGACGCCTCCGGACGGGCGCATCGCCGCCTCGCCGGCCCCCTCCCTGGGCGAACACGTGATCACGAACACCCGCGACAACGCGTTCCTGCGGAGCCATCTCGAACGGATCCTGCGGACCTCGGGGCGTGACCAGCTGATCGTCTGCGGTCTCTTCGCGCACTCCGGGGTCCTGTTGACCGCCGCCGACGCGTACATGAACGACATCCAGCCGTTCGTCGTCGCCGACGCGGTGGCCGACGTGTCCGCCGAGGAACACGCCCTCGCGCTGCGCTGGTCGGCCGCGCGCGGAGCCGTCGTACGCACCACCACCACCTTGATCGACGAACTGGAACTCTGATGACCACTGCACCGAACACGGCCGAAGGCAGACGGAGATGAACGTGCGGGCAGCCGTCGCGGGAGCGAGCGGATACGCCGGTGGTGAGCTGTTGCGACTGCTCGGCGCCCATCCGGGAATCGAGGTGGGCGCGCTGACGGCGCACACCAGTGCGGGGCGCGCGCTCGGCACCGTCCAGCCCCACCTGCACCGGTTCGCCGACCGGGTGCTGGAGGAGACCTCCCCCGACCGGCTCGCGGAACACGACGTCGTCTTCCTGGCCCTGCCGCACGGGGAGTCGGCCGCGCTCGCCGCGCGCCTGCCCGAGACGACGCTGGTGATCGACCTCGGGGCCGACTTCCGGCTCCGGGACCCGGACGCCTGGAAGCGGTTCTACGGCGGTGCGCACGCGGGGAGTTGGCCGTACGGTCTGCCGGAGCTACCCGGCGCGCGGGAGGTCCTCGCCCGTGCCACCCGCATCGCGGTGCCGGGCTGTTACCCGACGGCCGTCACCCTGGCGCTGTGGCCCGGCTACGGCGCCGGGCTGCTGGAGGCGGAGGCCGTGGTCGTCGCGGCCAGTGGCACCTCGGGGGCCGGGCGGGCGGTCCACCCCCACCTGCTGGGTTCCGAGGTGATGGGGTCGATGAGCCCCTACGGTGTCGGGGGCGGCCACCGGCACACCCCCGAGCTGGTACAGAACCTCTCCCTGGTGGCGGGCACGCCGGTCGGCGTCTCCTTCACCCCGACGTTGGCCCCCATGGCCCGCGGGATCCTGGCGACCTGCTCGGCCCGTCTACTGCCCGGCGCGACGGAGGGTGAGGTGCGCGCGGCCTACGTGTCGGCCTTCGCCGAGGAGCCGTTCGTACGCCTGCTGCCGCCGGGGCAGTGGCCCACGACGGGCGCCGTGGCGGGCTCCAACACCGCGTTGGTACAGATCGCCGTGGATCCGGCGGCGGGGCGTCTCGTCGCGGTGTGCGCCATCGACAACCTCACCAAGGGGACGGCCGGTGGAGCGGTGCAGAGCATGAACATCGCGCTGGGTCTGCCGGAGACGTCGGGGCTGCCGTTCGACGGAGTGGCGCCGTGACCGTCACGGGGCGGGCGCCGGTCAGGGCGCGGACGGTCATCGAGGCCCTGCCGTGGCTGGAGCGATACCAGGGCCGCACGGTGGTGGTGAAGTTCGGCGGGCACGCCATGGTGGACGAGGAACTGAAACGGGCCTTCGCCGAGGACATCGTGTCGCTGCACTACGCCGGGCTGCGTCCGGTCGTGGTGCACGGCGGAGGGCCGCAGATCAGCGCGCTCCTGCGGCAGTTGGACCTGAAGGTGGAGTTCACGGCCGGGCTGCGGGTCACCACTCCCGAGGTGATGGAGGTGGTGCGGATGGTCCTGGCAGGTCAGGTGCAGCGCGATCTGGTCCACCTGATCAACGCGCACGGTCCGTTCGCGGTCGGCATGACGGGCGAGGACGCGCGCACGCTGACCGCGGTGCGCCGGCCCGCCGTGGTGGACGGCCGCGAGGTGGACATCGGCCTGGTCGGCGACATCGTCCGCGTCGAACCGGACACCCTGCGCGGCCTGTTGGAACGCGGGCGGATCCCCGTGGTGTCCCCGATCGCCCGGGGCGAGCGGGACGACGCGATCTACAACATCAACGCCGATCTGGCGGCGGCGGCCCTCGCCGAGGCGCTGGACGCGGAGAAGTTGATCATGCTGACGGACGTGGCCGGATTGTATGCGGACTGGCCCCACAGCGACGAGGTCGTCGACCGCCTCACCGTCGGGGAACTGGAGCGGCTGCTGCCGAGTCTGGCCGGTGGCATGGTGCCCAAGATGGAGGGCTGTCTGCGCGCGGTGCGCTCCGGGGTGCGGATGGCGCACGTCCTGGACGGCCGCGTCCCCCACGCACTGCTCCTGGAGGTGTTCGCGGACGAGCACACGGGGACCGCCGTGGTGCCCGACGACCCGGCGGACGCCCGCACGGCGAGCGTCCCTCCGGCCGGCACGGACCCCCTGGACTCCTCCCCCGCCGGCTGATCTTCGCCCCTTCTCGACGACGCGACCCCGGCGGGCTTCGGCCGCCGGGGTCGGCGTCGTGTCCGCACATCGATTGCGCACCAGGGCAGTTGGCGATCCGGCGATTCGACATCCGGGTAGTTTCCGCCAACTTGACACGACCCCCACAATCGGTGATGTTAGGCCAGCCTTACCTAAGTATCTGGGTGAGACAGAGGAAGGATGGGAATGTCCGCACCACACGCGAACACCACTCCAGGGGAGCGACTCCCGGACACCCGGGACCTGGTGGGCATCGGCTTCGGCCCCGCCAACCTGGCCCTGGCGATAGCCGTCAAGGAGCACAACGACCAGCGCGCACCGGGTGACGCGATCCGGGCGTCGTTCGTCGAGCGGCAGGACGACTTCGACTGGCACCGGGGCATGCTCCTCGAAGGCGCCACCATGCAGGTGTCCTTCCTCAAGGACCTCGTGACGCTGCGCAACCCCGGAAGCGCGTTCAGCTTCGTGCACTACCTCCAGGACCGCGGGCGGCTGGTCGACTTCGTCAACCACAAGACCTTCTTCCCGACCCGGATCGAATTCCACGACTACTTCCGCTGGTGCGCGGCCCGATTCCGGGAGCAGGTCCGCTACGCGACCACCGTCACCGGCGTCGTCCCCGCACCGGGCTCGGACACGGCGGGCGTGGTGGACGAGCTCGACGTCCTCACCCGCCCGGCCGGCGCCCCCGAGGCGGTCGCCTCCACGGGCCTGCGCGCGCGCAACATCGCGATCGGCACGGGCCTGGTCCCGCGGCTGCCGGAGGGCGTGGAGACCGGCGAACGGATCTGGCACAACCGCGACCTGCTGCACCGCGCACCGCTGTTGACCGAGCGGACGCACCGCCGGTTCGCGGTCGTCGGAGCCGGCCAGTCGGCCGCGGAGACGGCCGACTACCTGCACCGGACCTTCCCCGACGCCGAGGTGTGCGCGGTCTTCAGGCGCTACGGCTACAGCCCCGCCGACGACAGCCCGTTCGCGAACCGCATCTTCGACCCGGCCGCGGTCGACGAGTTCTACCGCGCCCCGCAGGACGTGAAGCAGCAGCTGCTCGGCTACCACGCGAACACCAACTACTCGGTGGTGGACGGGGACCTCATCGAGCAGCTGTACCGGACGGTGTACCAGGAGAAGGTGGCCGGTACGGAACGGCTGCGGATCATGGGCGCGAGCGAGTTCGCCGCGGCGACCCCGACCTCGGACGGCGTCCGGGTCACCGTGCGCTCCCTCACCGGCGGCGAGACCCTCGCCCTGGACTGCGACGCGCTGGTCCTGGCGACCGGCTACCGCGCCGGCGACCCGCTCGACCTGCTCGGCGACCTGGCCGACGAGTGCCTGACCGACGGTCAGGGACGCCTGCGCATCGGCCGCGACCACCGGGTGGAGACCACGCCCCGGCTGCGCGCCGGCATCTACCTCCAGGGCGCCTCCACCGAGCACAGCCACGGCATCACCTCCTCCCTGCTGTCCACCCTGGCCGTGCGCTCGGGCGAGATCTGCGACTCCCTGTTGTTGAACGCCGCCGAACGGGACCTGCGGGCCGGCGCCCCGGTGCCCACCGCCCCCGCGAACCGGGGCTGACGGCCCGTGCCCACCATCACCGCCCCCACGGCCCCCACCGCCCCGCCCGCCGTGGACCTCACGGCCGCCCAGGCCCATGTGCTCGCGGCGCAGACCGCGGCGCCGTCCTACGCCGGGTACAACGTCGGGCAGTACATCGAGCTCGTCGGACCGCTGGACACCGAGGCCCTGGACGACGCCGTCGGGCGCACCCTCGACGAGGCGCCCTGGCTCCGCTTCAGCGTCACCAGCGACGGCGGCCGGTTCCGCCAGGCGCCCGTACCGGTCCGCCCGCCGGCCCGGAGTCTGGCCCGTCTGGACACGTCCGGCGCCGCCGACCCGGTGGCCGCGGCCGTGGAACTGGTGCGCGGTCAACTCGCCTGCCCGCCAAGGCTGGAGCTGCTGATCGACCCTCCGCTGCCGGACCTGGTGCCCGATCTCGCGGGCGCCGTCCTCGTGACCACCGGTCCCCGGCACCACCTGCTCGTCCAGTACTTCCACCAGCTCGTCGTCGACGGGTACGGCGTGGCCCTGCTCAGCCGGCGGATCGCCGAGCACTACACGTCCCTGGTCCGGGGCACGACGCCCACCCCGTCCCCGTTCGCGCCCGTCTCCGTGCTCGCCGACGCCGACCGGGTCTACACCGCCTCCGCGGCGTACGACACCGAGTTGGCCGCGTGGACGAGGCGCTACGCCGAACCCCCGGCCCCGGCCTGGCCGGCCGGTCGCCCCGCCCCGGCGGGTGACACCGCGCTGCGCCACACCGTGGTCGTCGACCGGGCCGACAGCGCCGCCGTGGCCGACGCCGCCCGCTCGGCCGGGGTCACCTGGGGCGAGGCCGTCGTCGCGGCCACCGCCGTCGACCTCGCCGCCCGGACCGGCGCGGCGGAGGCGACCCTGGCGCTGTTCACCACGGCACGCACCGCCCCGGGCACCCTGCGGGTACCGGGCATGGCCGTCAACATCCTCCCCGTGCGCGTCCCCGTGTCGCCGTCCGACACGTTCCGCGTCCTGCTGGGCCGGGCCGCCGACGAACTCGCCTTCCTCCGGCGCCACCAGCGCGTCCGGGGCGAGGTGCTGGCCCGGGCCCTGTGGCCCGAGCTGCCGGGAAACCGGGTGCCGGGGCCGTTGGTCAACCTGCGGCCCTTCGAGACCGAGCTCGACTTCGCGGGCACCCGCGGTCACGTGGTCAGCCTGGCGTCGGGGCCGGTGGACGACCTGTCGGTCTCCGCGTCCGGCTACCCGGACGGGCGGCTGCGCCTGGACTTCGACGCCAACCCCGCCCTGTACGACGAGACCTCGCTGCGCCGGCAGGCCGAGGTGTGCGCCGCCGCCCTGGTGGCCCTCGCCCGGGAACCCGGCCGTGCCGCGCTTCCCCTCGTCGCGGAACTCGCGGCCTCCGCGCCGGGCTCGCGCACGGTCTCGCCCGGGTCCGACCCGGCTCCCCCGCGCGCCCGGCGCGGCGGACCCGAACCCGACGACGAGAGCGGGACGGTGGCCCTGCTGCCGTCCGCCCACCGGCTGCGCGGCGCACAGGGCGCCGTGGAGCATCTGCACGAGTCCGTCCTGCTGCGGGTCCCGGCCGGGCTCCGGGCGGCCCCGCTGCGCCAGGCCCTGGCGGCCCTCGCGCGCCGTCATCCGGCGCTGCGGCTGGCCCTGCACCGCACAGACGGCATCTGGAGCCAGGAGATCCGGCCCGCCGCCTCGGCGCCCGCCGTGACCGACCCGGCCACGCTGCGCCGGATCGGCGTCGCGGGCCGCTCCGAGCCCGAACGGGAACGGCTGGTCTCCGAGGCGGCCCGGACGGCCGCCGCCGCCCTCGACCCGCGCACCGCCGCCGTGTTGCGGGCGGTCTGGTTCGACGCGGGCCCCCGAGAGCCGGGACGACTGCTGCTCGTCGGACACCACCTGTCCGTGGACGACGTCACCTGGCAGTCGCTGGCCGACGAGATCGCCCCGCTGTACGAGGAGTACGCCTTCGGCGAGCGTTCCGCGGACGACGCGTTGCCGCCGGCCGGCGGGCTCACCGGTTGGGCGTCCACGCTGGCCGCCGAGGCCCAGTCGACCGCCCGGGTCGTGGAGCTGGCCCACTGGTCGGCGCTCGCCTCCGGTACCGCCGGGCGGGCCTGGGCGGCCACCGAGGGGGGCCACCGGGTGGTGACGCGGCTGGAGCTGCCCGTCCCGCGCCGGGGGCCGGCTCCGGACGGCGTCGACCCCGTCGACGCCCTGCTGCTCGCCGCGTTGGCCCGGATCGCGTCGAGCCGGCCGCGCCTGCACGACGGCACCGGCCTGCTGGTCGACCTGGAACTCCCCCGGTCCGACGCGGCGCCGCGCACGGCGGGCCGCCTCACCTCAGCGTTCCTGCTGCGCCTGCCGCTCGGCCCGGAGGGGACGGCCGAGCCCGCACGGACCCATCGTCGGGTGGTGCACGCCCTGGCCTCCGTCCCGGACCGGGGCCAGGGGCTGGAACAGTTGCGCCACCTCAATCCGCAGACCGCGGCCCGGCTCGCGGACCTGCCGCGGGGCGGCGTCCGCTACCACCGCCGGACCGTGCTCCGGGCGGCGGACGAGACCTCCGCGTGGGGTCCGGCCCCGGCCGGCGAGTGGCACCTGCTGGAGGTCCCCGGCACGGCACCGCCGCTGACGGGCCCTCTGGAGCTGACCGTCCACACGGGCCCGCCGGTCGACGGCCGAAGGGCCGTCTCCGTGGCCTGGCGCTGGTCGGACCGGTTGTTCACCGCCGACGAGGCGCTCGCCCTCGCCGAGGAGGCCACCGGTACCGCTCGCGCCCTCGCCCTTCTTCCGGGGGACGGCGCCACAAGGCCCTGAGGGCCCGTCGGCACCGCGTCCCCGTAGCGACCCGTCCACCGTTTCCACCCACCACCGCACCACCCACACATCCAAGGAGAGTCCCCATGGCCACCACCAACCCGTTCGAGGACGACGACGCCCGCTACTTCGTGCTGGTGAACGCCGAGAACCAGCACTCGCTGTGGCCCGCCTTCGCCGAGGTCCCCGCCGGCTGGACGGTCGCCCACGGCGAGGACACCCGACAGGGTTGCGCCGCCTACACCGACGAGCACTGGACGGACATGCGTCCCGCGAGCCTCGTGGCCCGCGGCTGACGCACCGCCCCGCCCGGGGCGCACACACGGAAGCCGGGCCGGAGCGAACGCTCCGGCCCGGCTTCCGCGAGCCCGTCTCACACCGTCAGGCGCAGTACTCGCGAGCCCCGGGCGGGATCGAGTGCGGCGGCCCAGTCGGCCGGGGCCTCGCCGGGCTCGACCGGGACGAAGCCGTGGCGCAGGAAGAGCCGGGCGGAGCCGGTGGTGGCGGTGAAGAGCGTCCGTACCTCGCTCCGCCGGGCCCGCTCGACGGCGGCTCGGAGCAGTTCCGATCCCACGCCCTGCCCCTGGCAGCCGGGTGCCACGCAGAAGTTGTAGAGCACCGCTGTCGCGGGCGCCTCGTCCCGCAGGGCGAGGCAGCCGCGTACGCGGTCCCCGCCGGCGCCCTCGGCGACCAGGAACTCCCCCGCGTGGGCGAGGTAGTGGCCGATCGAACGGGCCCTCAGCGCGCCGGAGGGGACGAAGGCGCGGGAGAGCGCGTACAGGTCGGGCGCGTCGCGCAGGCGGGCCGACCGGACGTGGGGGAAGGGGGGTTCCGGCGTCGGGAGGTGCTCCGGAGTCGGGAGGCTCGCCGGGGCGGCGGGGAGGTCCGGATGCGCGGGGAGGTCTGCCTCGACGGAGGCTGCGACAATGATCGACACAGGTTTAGGTTAGCCTTGCCTAAGTTGACCTGCAATTCGCCACTCCAGCCTCACCCGCCCTTCGGTCCGGGCGAGTTGACCGTCCGCAGGTCGAAAGGGTTCCACCTCCGACTTGACGCATCCGCCTCATCCTTAGTTAGGTAAGCCTTGCCTCATCGACAGGCGGGCTCCTCCTCACAGAACAGAGAGCCGTGACATGTCCGATTCCTTCACCACCGAGCCCCTCGGCCTCGATCGCCTGATCCAGGACGTCGCCGAGGTCCTCTACGTCGAGCCGGCCGACATCTCGCCCGACGAGGACCTGATCGACCAGGGCCTGGACTCCATACGCCTGATGACCCTGGTCGAGAGATGGCGCGCCGAGGGCGCCCGGATCAGCTTCGTGGACCTCGCCGAGCGCCCCACCCTGCGCGAATGGGCCGCTCTCCTGTCCACCGCCGCCTGATCCGCCCCACCCGCCGCCCCTGCCGTCAACGGAGCCCCCTGTGTCCCTGCGCGACCTCGTCATCGACATCGACCCGCTGCGCACCAGCCGCGACTTCCGGGCCATCTTCATCGCCCGGGTGGTCTCGCTCTTCGGCCTGGGCATGGCGACCGTCGCCCTGGCCGCCCAGGTGTACGGGTTGACCCGCTCGACCTTCGACGTCGCCGTGGCCAGCATGATCATGAGCATCACCGTGCTGGTGGGCTCGCTCTGGGGCGGCGTCATGGCCGACCGCACCGACCGAAAGCGGCTGATCGTCTGGGCGCGCGGGGCGGCCGCCCTCGCCTTCGCGGGGCTCGCGGTGAACGCGATGCTCCCCGACCCCTCCCTGTGGGCGATCTACGTCTGCGTCGCGTGGGACGGCCTCGCGACGGGCGTCAGCGTGACCGCCCTGATGGCGGTGGCCCCCACACTGGTCCGCCCCGACCAACTCCCGGCGGCCGGCGCCCTGATCTCCCTCACCGGCGAGATCGGCTCCATCAGCGCGCCGCTGCTCGGCGGCGTCCTGTTGGCCGCCTGGGGCGCGGGGCCCGTCTTCGCCTTCGCCGCCGTCACCACCGCGGTGACCACGTTCCTGATCTCGCGCATCCGTCCGCTGCCGCCGGTCACCGACGAGGAGGACGAGGAGGGCGCCGAGCAGGACTCCGGCTCCCCGATGGTCGCCTTCCGGTACGCCCTGCGCAACCGGGTCGTCGGTGGGCTGGTGCTGCTCGGGGGCGTGGTGGCCGTGTTCAACGTCCCCGTCGTGCTCTTCCCCGAGATGGTCGACCGCCAGTTCCACGGCGACGAGATCATGCTCGGCCTGCTCTACACGGCCCCCGCGGTCGGCGCCGTCCTCGCGTCGGCGACGAGCGGTTGGATCGGCCGCGCCGCACGCCCCGGCGGCCTGTTGCTCGCCGCGGCCTTCACCGGAGGGCTCGCCACCGTCGGCTTCGGCCTCAGCGGCCACGTGGCCGTCGCCTTCCTGATGCTCGCCGTGGGCGGCGCGGCCGGCACGGTCTACGAGATCCTCGAATACGCGCTGGTCCAGCACAGCACCCCGGACCGTCTGCGCGGCCGGATCGTCAGCGTCATCACCGCCCAGGGCACCACCGGCGGCGTCCTCGGTGACGCCGAGGTCGCCTCCATCGCCCGCTGGTTCAGCCCGGCCGGCGCGGCGATCCTCAACGGCGCCGTCTGCGCCGTCGCCGCCGTCGGCGTGGCCATCGCCGTACCGGGCCTGCGCCGGGCCACCCTGCCCCGCGAGGACGACGACACCCCCGAGGCCCCGGACGCCCTCACCGTCCCGGACGCCCTCACCGTTCCGGACCCCCTCACCAAGGACGCCGCCCCGCGGCCCGTCACCGAGGCGGCGCGCCCCTCCGACGCCTGACCGCGACGCCCCTCCACCACCGCGCCGCCGACGACCTCCCGGCTCCCCGCCGTCGACCCACCGGCCCGCCCGAGCCGGCCGCGCACCACCCGTCTCG
>NZ_LGDE01000011.1 GCF_001279725.1 Streptomyces sp. WM4235
CGTCACAGATGGCCAGTCCACTGAGGATGCTCACCACGGTGGCGATGGCGGCGACCAGCGCGGCGGTGAACAGACTCCCCGTCTGCAACAGGGTCACCAGGGGGGGCTTGGAGTGGTTTCGGCGGTGCCCGCCGGGGGGGGGTGTGCGCGGCCGGGCGGCTGATGTGTGCTGGGGCCCTGGGACGAACCCGAGGGTGCCGGCCGCGTCCCCGGCCGTGCCGGAGCCGACTCGGGTGAACAACTCCGCCTGTCCGAGAGCAGGGTCCTCTTGGCGGAGGCCGGCGAACTCCGTTGCCGGGTCCCACAGCGCTTGCGCCTCGCCCGGCCCTCCGAGAGGGTGCCCGGGGGAGGGGGGTTGTGTGTGCTCTGGTCGGCCTCGGAACACGGAGGTCTCCGGTTGGGGTTGGAGACCATGGACGCCCGGATATCCGTACGGCTCATACACGGGAGCTGCCACCCGAACGCTCGCCGAGGGCCGGGTCGGGTGCTGCCACCCTCGCCGGCCGCCTGCTGAAATCGTCCTGGATCGTGCTCATCGCACGGAGGAAAGCCGCAAAGGTCGATGAGGAGTAACGAAGATCGATTTCCAGGCCCTCGGCTCCCGGCGTCGCGTTCCGGGTCTCGCCGCGGTCGGTCGAGGGCGGAGTGAACATCCACTTCCCGATCCGGGTGGCGCCGGAGTGAAAGTTGTCTCTCTGCTCCTCTTCTTCCGGCGCGCCGCGAAGGGAGAAGGGGAGCTTTGCTGTTGTCATATTCCCTAAACGCTCTTGATCTTGGTCTGGGTGTGTGCCATCCGGGTGATGGTGGTTGACGAATAGGCGTTGACGCAGTCTTATCGGTTCTGCGAATCAACCAGGATCGCGACCTCTCGCGTCGTCACGCCGCGGCCGGGGGCTGATGGGCCGTGGCGTGACGCCGGACTCCCCGACGGATCCGTCATTCCTGCGAGCCATTCGCAACCGCCGAGGCGGCGCACGTACTCCGATGCGACGGCCTTGCCGAGTGCCGTGCACGCTCCGTAGTGGCTCGCGTGCACGGCGGATTGTCCATGTGTGCCGTCGGTTCTCGGCGCATGCCGTCACCCCGACCTGTCCTCGACGACGAGAGCCCGTCGCCGGCTCCGTCGACTCTGCTTCCCGCGGCCGCAAGGCGACGCCGCCCCGCGTGTCGAACCTTGGTTCGCGGTCCACCGGGCCATCTGTTGGCCTCTCTGGCCGTCACGGCCGCCGACCGATCATCTGTAGATAGGCCGGGATGTCGGCGTCGCGAAGTTGCCGCGCATGACTGCAATCGGAGGAGGGGGCGCAACTCTGCATATGCCTCTGCGTTATGTCGAAGGAACGCCTGGGCCTGGTTCTCGTGTGGCCCTCTGAATCTCACCTTCGAAAGGACTGGTTGTGGGAGACACCCTCCTGTGGATCATGCTCATTCTCGTCGCGCTAGCCACAGGTTTCACAGCGCTCACGTCATCGGGTACTGGTCGACTCTGGTCTGTGGACACCCTGGAACTGAGGCGCCAACAACGCTTCACACACGTCCTGTCCCTTCATGTGCATGCGGTCTCGCTCTCTCGTTCGGCAGCTGCGGCACTGGTGCAGCCGGGCGAGCAACCCGTGCGTGACTTCACCCACTTGAGCGGGGAGCCGCTCCAACTCGTCCACGAGCCGGGTCAGTCACCCTGCATGCCAGAGCGTCACGACCGGGCTCCTGAGCGGCAGTCGGCGCCCCTCCCCGAACAGTCGCGCCTCTGACCACGCCTGCCTCGCATCCACTCTCGGGGGCGATGGCTTTGGGTTGGCTGCGTTGCGTTTCCGGGCTCCGCCGGAAGGTGTGTGACGCCTGCGCTCCCACTGGTGCGGGCTTCCGGGTCGCGGCGAGCCCGAGCGTCGTAGTCGACGAGAGTGGACCCGAGGGGAGTTCACCAAGAAGCCGTCCTACCCGACTCCTGGCCGCGCGTGTCAAACCGAAAGAGATGGCTGATATCGCTGAAAAACCCCGGCAATTCGTACATGATCGTGCATGTCAAAACCCCGGCAATCCGGACGTTGGTGAAGACGAGTAAAAGCCCCGACAGTCCGGGTGCTACTCGTCTTTGGGGCGATGAATGGGCATGCTAAAGCAGCGGTGACCTGTCCCATCCATGCTCGGCGAACCTTGTGCCGGGCGTTGAGGAGGTGTGGAGACAATCCTCAACCGAAAGGAGTATCACCATCTATTTACGTGGAGACCCGGTACGACCATGGCCGAGGAACCGCCTCCCTTCCGGCGAGTGCCCCGGCAGCAGGTTCCCACTCCACAGACGCGCGGCAGAGGGGGAACCCGGCTCACTCCCATCCGACAGAAGGGCCTCCCCGCAGCCGGGGTATGGCCCGCGACAAGGGGGAGTGTGAGGATGGCCGCCGGCAGTGGGTCGGCCGCTCGCAGCCCGTGGTCGGCGGCAACGCGAGCGCTGCGCACCACGCGAGTGGCTTTGATGCAGGTCACACGCCGTCTGGCGGAAGCAGGCACTGCCCGCGGAACCAAGCCGCCCCGCACGAACTCCACGTCGACGCACATGCTTCGGGACGAATACCGGGCGGGTTTCGCCCTGCGTCCGCCTCCCCCGGAGAGCGCTGTACCCGACCGCGGGGAATGTCCGTGGTGCCGACTCCTTGGCAATCCCGCGCCTCGCGACCGGTCTGGGCCCAGTGGCCCATGTTCGTGAGGGGGCGCAGGGGGCGGCTCGCCCCCCTGGGGCGCCGGCTGGATCTGGTGACTGTCGAGCAGGGAAGAGGCGTTGATCGAGCCTCCGCCGCGGTGAGGAGCAGGCGCGGTCGGGTCGTGGGTGATTCCGCGGCAGGTTCGTGCCCCGGATCCTGACGGATCTGGTCGGTACATCTCCGTCCCACGGGCTCCGGTCCGGTCCGGTCCTCGAATGGTGACCCCGGAGTCAGACCGCGCGATCAGGGGCGTCCCGTCGTCGTCCCACTGCGGCCATGCCAAGTGACCTCAGTGCAGCACGTGCCACTGAGGGCCTCGGCAAGTCGAGGCTGCCCACGTCCGATGGCGGCGGTACTCAACCCTGAAACCGCCTTCGGTGGTTTGCCCCGCTCGTGTCTCGCCGGCGCGCGGTGCGTGCTTCGTGCTTCGTGCGGCGGCGAGGCCAACGGCATCTCGTTGGTGGCGAGTCGAGGTGATCGTGCCTGTTGACGTTCGCGGCCTGAGAGGGGCTCGGGGGCCGGGGCCCGGCATGGCTGTGCCCGCTGCCCCGAGTTCACCGAGTGCGCGGTCACAGCCGGCGTCCGGGTACGTCGTCGCCCCGGGAATACCAGGGGAGTCGGGCGAGTGCGGTCTTGCCGCCGTCGGGCCTGGGTGTGACGACGGTGTCGCGGGCGAGGTCGTTGACCATGTGCCGGCCGAACCCTCCCGTGCCGCCGACGAGGTCGGGTGTGCGCATGCGCGGCATCTTCGGACTGGAGTCGCCGACGGCGACCTCGCCCGCCCGTGCCGGGGCGGGTCGTCAGGCGCGGGCGGTAGGTTCCGCCGCAGTGTCGCAGGGCGTCGGTGACCAGCTCGGAGACGACCAGCGCCACGGTGTCGGCGTGCTCCGTGTCGACGGCCGGCTGCCCGAGGGTTTCCAGAGAAGCGACTGAGGGGGCAGGAGCCGAGGGGCTGGTGTCGTCGCGCCAACTCCGAGGTGACCTCGTGAGGCCAACGTCGTTGAGTACCGCGACGATCAGCCGAGGCACTGCCACCAATGACAGTCCGTGGCGGTGAAGACGCGTCGATTTCCGGCGTGGGGAATCGATTCGTCACCTCGGTCATGATGTCTTGGGGGACCGGATGACGGTCCGAACGGGAGGTAGAGCGCCAGTGCCGGTCAAGCAGAACCCCACCATCAGGAGAATCAGGCTGGGTGCCGAGCTGCGCAGGCTTCGCATGGCTTGCGGCCTCACAGGTGTGCAGGTCGCAGATCAGTTGCTGATCTCCCAGCCCAAGATCAGCCTCATGGAGACGGGTCGTCGCGCCATCAGTCCCCGCGATGTGCGCGATCTGTGCCGCCTTTACGGAGTCGTGGACCACCAGGTCGTCGACGCGTTGATGCGGATGGCCGGGGAATCGGGGCGCCGGGGATGGTGGGTTGCCTACGGCGAGGTCCCCTACGCCGTCTACATCGGGTTGGAGACGGAGGCCTCCTCGATCCGCTCCTACGAGCCCCTGCTGATTCCCGGCCTCTTCCAGACCCCCGCCTATGCGGCGGCGGTCGTATCGGAAACGATTCCCCGGCCCACGTCCGAGCAGGCGAGCGCACGTCTTGAGGTACGGATGCGCCGTCAGCACCGGGCCCACCATCCCGCCCGCGCCCTGCGCCTGTGGGTCGTCCTGGACGAATCGGTACTGCAGCGTGTGGTCGGCGGTCCCGACACCATGCGCGAACAGCTCGAGCGTCTGAACCACCTCGGTGCGCAGCCGCACATCACCGTGCAGGTCCTCCCACACGACGCCGGAGCCCACCCGGGCGTGTCGGGACAGTTCTCCCTCCTGCGTTTCACCGGTGAGCCGGGTGCGGGGACGGTGTACCTCGAACGGCTCACCAGCGACCTCTATCTGGAGAGGCAAGCCGACGTGCAGCGTTACGGCGTGATGTACGACCACCTACAGGCCCAGGCCCTCAGCCCGGAGGACACCGCGCACCTCATCACACACGCCATCAAGGTCCATGCCGGAAGGTCCGACGTACACTCGCCCGTGTGAGGAACGCCTCCCGGCCCGTGACCCGGGCTTGAGTGCGGTCTGCTCCTCAACCGCGGGCGGGCGTGGCCTCGGTGGTGGGGACAGACCCCTCTCGGTCGTCCGGCACGATCTGGTTTCGCGGACCGGGCATGCCAGGGTGTCGGCCCTGCGAGGGCACCGATGATGCGCCGGCCCCACGTTCGGCGGACGCCGGTCGCCACATGCCCGTCCGTCGGACCGCGCGCCGACACAGCCCGGGCAGGGAGGTGTAGAAGCGATCGGGGAGGAAGACGGCGTCCGCCACGATCATCGCTCCGGAGAAGAGCGGCAGTCCCATGATCACCGCGATGCCGATGTGCATGCCCAACAGCATGACCAGGACCGGGTACTTGAGCCTGCCGAAGAGTACGAACGGGAAAGCGACCTGGAGGAGCACCGTCGTGTAGGTGGCGATCGCGATCAGGATCGTGTGCTCGTCCGCGAAGTGGGAGAGCGTGGGCCAAGGTTGGAAGAGTTCGAGGTTCAGGACGTAGTGGAGGGCGGTCCCGCTGCCCCAGGACGCGCCCTGGACCTTGTACAGCCCGGCCGACCCGTACAGGAAACATACTTCCGCGGCCATGACGAAGAGGGCGCAGTTGTGCACGACCGTCATCGCGGTGCCGCGCGCCTCGCCCAGCTGAAGCAGGTACGGATGCTTCGTACGGCCGGCCGCACTGTCCGCGCGAGCCGCCTTCACGCGGTTCCTGCGCGCGTCCAGCGACCAGCGGCGACCGCACGCGGTGAGGGGGAGGTAGACGGCCATCAGCAGGATCAGGTTGTCGCCGCCGTCCGTCATGAAGATCGATCGCGCGTGGAACGACGTCACCACGACGGCGAACAGCACGGACACGGCGCGAGTTCGCCACCCCAGCATGAACAGCGCGGACGTGAGGAGAGCCATCACGTAGCAGAGTTCGAAGTAGGCGCGGCTGTCGGACAGGGCCAGGACGCTGCTCCAGCCCGTCTGGTCGAAGAGTTGACGCGCGAGCGTGGGCGTCCACGGGGAGGCGGGGCCCCAGATCTCGTGACGATGCGGGAACTCCCGCAGGAGGAACAGCAGATAGAGCAGCCCATAACCGGCCCGCAAGACGGACACGGCGTACAGGGACACCGGCCGGTCGGTGACGAGCGTGATGAGGCGTTGCACCGTTCCTGAGGACTTGCGGCAGGTGCTGTCCTGCGAGGCCGTCGATGCGGGAGGGGACTGGGGGACGACGTGGTCATTTCCCATGGGAGGTCACCTTCCACCAGGGCAGGAGCCGCTCTTCGACGGGCTTCGGCGAGCGGTTGCCGGCCGGAGCGCCCTGCGCGGCGACGGGCAGCGTGAGAACGCGGAGCTGGATGAATTCGAAAGCGCCGGTGCGCCTGTGGGTGGAGACGCGGTCGGCGGCGATGTTCCGCAGGTACTCCTGCATCATCACGGCGCGATCCGAGTTCGCGGTGTCGTCGCCTCCATGCGTTTCCGTGTAGGAGGTCCAGGCGCGGCGCAGGAGATTCTGCGTCGTGTGGCTGGGGAAGACATTGTGCTCGACCGCGGAATTGTCCACGGCGGTCAGGTCGAACCAGGGGCTCACCTGAGCGGTACCGCCCGGGGTGGTGTGTGCGGTTCTCGCGAGAATCTGTCGGTTGACGGAGTCGGGATCCGGCGCGAACAGCCGCCAATTCTGCTCGAAAAGGGGATAGATCCAAGCGTTGATCTGTGGGCTGAACCGCTTTGAGACGGCATTGGGGGGAGCCACGTGGAGGAACAACAGAACCACGTGGGTCACCGTCGTCACCATGCACAGGACTACGAACGTACGGAGTACTGCCGCCAGTACACGGGTGTGCCGGGGTGGCCGGCACGGCACGACCGTTTCGTCGTGCTGCTCCTTCACGGCCGGATCAGATCCGTCCTTCGGGAGTTCCTTCACGGCCGCTGACGCGATTCCGCTCGACACCGCCCCACCCTGCCTTTCTCGTATCGGCCGCTCGCATCCGCATCCGCATCCGCATCCGCATCCGCGTTCGCTGTCGGAGTCGGCGGCGGCGCACGGCGGATCCGATGAGGATTCCGCCGCGCGCCGCTGTCCGGTGAGCGGGCTTCGTACAGTCCGCTGACTAGCCCTCGAAGGCCTCGTGGTCGAAGTTCACGGGCGCGTCGCCGTAGCCGTGGTGCTCGCCGGGCTTCCCGCCGTGGTCGTGCTCGCCGGGTCCCTCGCCGTGCTCGTGGTCGGGCTTGCCCGGTCCTTCGCCGTGCCACTGGTCGTGCTTACCGGGACCCTTGCCGGGCCCGTGCCCGTGGCCGTGTCCCGGCTTGCCGGGCTTGCCGCCGTTCCCGCCGGTGACGTTCCCGCCGGTGACGTTTCCACCGGTGATGTTCCCGCCGGTGATGTTTCCGCCCGTGGTGTGCCCGCCGGTGGTGTTGCCCGCGGTGGCGGCTCCGGTGGTGTTGCCCGCGGTGTTCCCCGACGTGTTGCCGGAGATGTTCCCCGAGGTGCCTCCGGTCACGACGTTGGCGATGGGTCCGCCGAGGAGCCCGCCGCCCGTCGTCACGCCACCGAGAACGCCGCCGAGGACACCCGATGTCGCGCCGCTCGTGGTGCCGCCCGTGGTGCCGGCCGTGGTGCCCGTCGTCGTCCCGGTGGTCGTGCCCGTGGTCGTGCCCGTGGTCGTTCCGGTCGTCGTCCCCCCGGTGGTGCCGGTCGAGCACGACCCCAGGAAGATCCGGTTGGTGTCGAGGGTCACCGCGCCGTTGCGGGCCAGTGCCCGGCCTTCGATGTTCGTGCCCGTGGTGACGCTGATCGAGGTCAGCGCCATGATGGTGCCCACGAAGGTGGAGTTGGTGCCGAGGGTGGCGGAACTACCGATCTGCCAGTACACGTTGCACGGCGAGGCGCCGTTGGTGAGGAGCACCCGGCTGGAGGAAGCCGTGGTCAGTGCTTCGGGAATCTGGAACACCCAGACGGCGTTCGGGTTTCCTCCGGCGTCCAGGATCAGGTCACCGGTGAGACCGACGCCCGACACAGCCGTGTGGACACCGGGAAGAAGGGTGTTGCCCATCCCGATCCCCGCCGCCAGCGCGAAGTCCGTGGCCTGCCCGGCGGCGTTGTTGTACGCCACGACCAGGTCGCTCTTGGCCTGGAGGGCGGCGGCGTCCGCCGAGTGCACGGCACCGAGGACCAGACCCGGCGGGAATCCGCTGATCGCCGTACCCGGGTGCACTCCGAGGTCGTGGCTGATCACCGAGGGGCCCGTGTTCGTGATCTCCTCGCCTGCCAGAACCGAGTAGCTCGCCGCCGTGGCCAGCGGCACCGGGGTGGCGATCGCCAGTGCCATAGTCGGAGTGACGGCGACCATGACGGCGGCGACCGCCACCGCGATGCCCGACGCCAAGCCGCCGGACACGGCGCGGCGCCGAGCCGCTTGAAGAATTCTCAGTTTCATCGAGAGGCCATTTCCTTGAGGGGCCGTGGCGTGCCGGGCCCGACCGATTGCCCGGGAAGCCTGATGGACGAGACGGCATATTACGCAGAGAGTTGCGCGCAGCGGGGGCAAGGCCCGAATGGGAGGGCGTGCAGGGGGGTATGGGGTGTCGTCATGTGCGCGGGTAATACCTGAATTAACATTGATGGTAATCCGATGTGCGACCCCCTCTTGGGGTCGCAATTGCCCTACATGGGTTATTGCATGCCCTCCGGGCCGATAATCCGACCTCGCCAGCGGATGCGAAGATTCCGCCATTCCGGCGATTTCATGAATGTCGATGCGCCTGCGAGTGTGGCGCGGAAGCCGCGTAACCCCGGTTGGCGGGGCCAGGACTTTCGCCGGTCGTCTGGCTTTCGCCAATGAAGCGGGCCACAAGGGGCTCTGAGCGGCAGAGGTCGGCAGGCGCATCGGGCACGTTCCGTGATGTCGGTGAGGTCGACCGTGAGGCGGGCGCGCCGCGGAGCGGCCACGCTGCGCGCATCCGGCACACGGTGTTCGGCTGCCGTCAGATGGTTGCTCCGGACATCCGCACGTGCGCGATGCCTCCGTCTTCGTGGTCGAGTTCCACCGTCACCGAGGCCCCCGCCGACGCCCGGGCGGGTGTGGGGCCGATGGGGCAAGGGACCGGTTTGGACGGGTCCGGGTGCCGGATCGGCCGGGGGCGCGCAGAGGGGGGCTTGAGGACGCACGGCCGCCGCCACGACGGCGGACGCGGCACAGGGCCCGGGCCGTGCCGGTGCAGCGCTCAGGCGCGGACGAGTGAGGATGCCCGATGGTCCAGCCGGCCCAGTCTCCCGAGCCCCCTGAAGACCACGTCATCGTATTGTTCGGCGCCACGGGCGACCTGGCCCGGCGCAAGCTGCTGCCCGGGCTGTTCCACCTTGCGCGAGCGGGGCTGATGCCGCGCCGCTACCGCGTCGTCGGTACCGCCCCGGCGGCGGAAGCACTCACCGATCAGGAGTTCCGCGCCCATGCGCGACAGGCCGTGGCGGAGTTCGGGCGTTCACGGCCCGAGGGGCCGGATTGGGAGACGTTCGCGGCCACCCTGTCCTTCGGCGCGGCCGACACGGGGGCGGCGGACCCCCTGATGGCAGCGGTGCGCGAGGCCGAGGCGGCTCTCGGGGGCAAGCCGCGCCGGCTCTTCCACCTCGCCGTGCCTCCCGTCGCGTTCACCTCGATGATCGATCTGCTGGGCACGACCGGGCTCGCCGAGGGTGGCCGGGTCATCGTGGAGAAGCCGTTCGGCACCGACCTGGCGTCCGCCCGCGCGCTGAACTCCGCCATCCACCGCGTCTTCGACGAGTCACGGGTGTTCCGGATCGACCACTTCCTCGGGAAGGAGGCCGTCGACAACGTCCTCGCGCTCCGCTTCGCCAACGGTCTCTTCGAGCCGCTGTGGAACCGTGAGCACATCAGCCACGTACAGATCGACGTGCCCGAGCACATCGACATTCAGGGCCGCGCCCGCTTCTTCGAGGGCACCGGAACGTTCCGCGACATGGTCGTCACCCACCTGTTCCAGCTGCTCGGGTTCGTCGCCATGGAACCGCCGGTCGTCCTGGAGGCGGACGCGCTCCGCGACGAGCAGGTCAAGGTCTTCCACAGCATGCGCGCCCTGGACCCCGCGCACGTCGTGCGCGGCCAGTACACCGGCTACCGCGACGAGCAGGGCGTGGATCCGGCATCGGACACCGAGACGTTCGTGGCGCTACGGGTCGAGATCGACAACTGGCGCTGGGCGGGGGTGCCCTTCCACCTGCGCACGGGAAAGGCCCTGGCCGAGGGCCGCCACGTGGTGACGCTCGGCCTGCGCGAGCCCGTCCTGCGCATGTTCCCGCTGGACGCGCGAGCCGCTGCCGACGGCCGGAGCAACGAGCTCGTCATCGACTTCGACGATCCGGGCTCCGTCACTGCCCGCCTCCTGATGAAGGAGCCGGGGCCGTCGATGCAGCTGGCCGAGGCCGACATGGTCTTCAACTACGGCACCTCGTTCGCCGCGCAGAACTCGCTGGAGGGGTACGAGCACCTCCTCCTGGAAGCCATGCACGGCAACCAGTCCCTGTTCACACGGTCCGACGGTGTCGAACGGCTCTGGGAGGTGGCCGCCCCGCTGCTCGACGCGCCACCACCAGTGGAACCGTACGCACCCGGCAGCTGGGGGCCGGACAGCATCGAGGCCCTCGTCGCTCCGTACCACTGGCACCTGCCCGACCGGCGGGCGGCGTCCTCGTAGTCCGGATCGCACGGTGCCGGGCGGGTCGGCCCGCCTCATCGCCCATCCCGCCCGGAGAGTGGCAGCCGTACCGTCTGGTGTTCGTTCAGTATCCGTATCGAAATCCGTATCGAAGGAGTCGGCTGTGTGCGGCCCGGGGGCTGATGCCGAGTCCATCCGCGATGTCTGCGACCGGCGTCCCGTCCTGCTCCAGGTGGTGGGCCGCGGTCCTGGCGATTCGTTCGACGGTGCGCTCCAGTGCGGCGGCCGCTCGCAGCGCGGCCAACGGTGCCTGATCGGCGAGGTCTTCCAGTTCGGTGTCGATGCGTTCCAACAGTCCCTGCACGTGTGAGGGCAGGGGAACGGCCCGGGCCTGGATGGTCGCGATGTGGAGCTGCCAGTCGCCGAGCGGTCCGTCCGGATCCAGCAGGAACGGGGTCGGCAGCCCGTCACTGACCTTGGTCCAGTCGATCGGATACGGGTAGGAGCCGCGCCAGCCGCACGAGCAGCCCGCCTTGACGCTCTCGGCCCTCGGCGCACCGAGGGCGCCGTCGTAGTCCCACCAATCGGTGCTCGTGTGGACCTCGGACCCACTGCCGACATCGAAGACCAGCGGCGCCGGCTCATCCCCGCCCGGCAGGACGGCCGTGGGCCGGCCCTCGTGTTCGTCCGCGAACTCGCTGATCTGCCACATCGGTGAGCCTCCGAAACGCCGTCGCATTCGTCGTCGACAACGACCATGGCGTACACGGGCCGACTTGCGCGGCCGGATCGCGAAACCGGTCCTTGTCGGATCGGTGGGGGGTCCTGACCTTCGCGAGGCGCGAATCGTTCCTGCGGTGAATGTCGTCGGCTGTGTGGGTGAGCGCGGACCCGCTCCTCGTCCGGCGGAGATCAGGAGACCGGTAGAACGCGTGGGTCGTTTCCTCGTCCTGAAGGGTGTTCGTGATGAGCCGAGGCTTGATTGTCGTGGATGTGCAGAAGGACTTCTGCGAAGGAGGCAGTGTTCCCGTCGCGGGAGGCGCACGGATCGCCACCGCCATCGCCGAACTGGTGGAGCGGAGCGCGGACGGTGACTACCAGTACGTCGTGGCCACCCGGGACCACCACATCGACCCGGGAGGCCACTTCTCCTCGAACCCCGACTTCAAGGACAGCTTCCCCGTGCACTGTGTGGCCGGGGGCGAAGGCGGCGAGTTCCACCCGAACTTCGCCCCCACCGTCGCGGGCGGCAAGGTCGATGCCGTCTTCTTCAAAGGCGCCCACAGCGCGTCCAAGAGCGGCTTTGAAGGCACGGACGCCGAAGGGACCTCCCTCGCGGACTGGCTGCGCGCCCGCGGGGTGAAGAACGTCGACGTGGTGGGCATCGCGACCGACCACTGCGTGCGCGCCACCGCCCTGGACGCCGCCGCGGCGGGATTCGGCACCCGAGTACGCCTGGACTACTCGGTCGGCGTCGCCCCCGACACCGTCGCCTCCACCCTCGGTGACTTCCGCCGGGCAGGCATCGCGGTGTCAGGCGAGGTGCCCGTGTCGGGTTAGTCCTGGGGCTTCAGTGGGCTCCGGCGGGTAGCCGCAGCGCGTCCGCGCTCGACCACCGGAGCCAGACGGGCTTGTTGACGCCCCCACTGGGCAAGCCCGAGTTCGATACCGGACGTCAACGACGAGCTCAGGGCCGGTCCTCCCAGGGGCGGACGCGTCCGACCACGTGGATGCCGATGTCCTGGGCGGATCGGAGCGCGGCCAGTACACCTCCGCTGATCTCTGTGTGGTCGAGCCACCGGGGACCATCGCGGTCGCGCCGGGCGAGGGCGCCTGGTCGCTTCGCTCGCGAGGGGTGGTTCAGCGTCGGGTGCGCCAGGTGCCGTAGAGGGCGGCTACGGCGCTGATGACTCCGGCGAAGCCGGTGTCTCCGACGGCGAGGTAGATGCCCGCGCAGGTGGCCAGGAGGGCGATCAGCACGACGCTGTCGCCGTTGCCGTACCGGTTTGCTTCGCGGGGTGCGGACGGCTCCTGTCGCACGGGTACCGGGGCAGGTTCGGGTTCGGGTACGGGTTCGGGTGTCTGGGGTGTTGCTTCGGAGTGCGTCATGTCTCAAGGAGAGCGGCACTCGCGGCGGATTCCCAGTGATCCGTACGGGCCCGCATGGACCCGGACGACACCGGTCGCCGCGTACGGGTTTCCGCGCTGACCCGGACGCTGCCGAGCGTTCGGCATCGTTCGGCGGATTCCGCGTACGTACGGCGCCGGGCCCTCTAGCGTTGGTTTCCGGACAAGGGGGGTGATCCGGTGACACCTGAAGATGCCGGGATCGAGCCGCACGACACAGCCGCCATCACCGCGTTCGAGGACGCGCTGCACGAGTTCACCGAGGAGCTGAACCGGCTCCACATCGTCCACGGTGCGCCGACCTACGCGACCGTGGCCGGTGCCTCGGTGAGACCGAGGCTGACCAAAGCCGGACTCAACGAGCTGCTGGCCGGGAAGCGGTTCACCTCCCTGGAGGCGCTCCTCGAATTCGTCCGGGTGGTCACCACTCCGCGGGACATGGAACCGGCCGCCGCTGCCGGATTCCGGGCCGACCCGGCAACCGTGGACGACTGGCGACGCCGCTGGCAGGACGTGAAGCTGCTCCAGCGCCAGGCCCAGCCCGGGAGCAAGCGTCTGCGCGCCACCGTGCGGCAGACCCTGGACGACGCCTCGCAGGAAGCCGAAACCCTCCGCGGGGATGCCCGCGCCGAAGCCGACCGCATTCGGGCGAGCGCGGAAACCGAAGCCGAACAACTACGTGCTCGGGCCCGGCAGGACGCCGACGAACTTCTGCACCGAGCCCGGCAGGAAGCCAACGGGGATCACGGAACACCAGACGCGAGCGAGGGAAGCCCGAACGGCCGGGCGGCCGGCGCTGGCTCCAACGGGCGGTCATGGAGGGCGCGCAGAGACCATCTCCTGCGCCCGGCGTTGCGTCCGGTGGCCGCGGCGACCGCAGTGGCCGCCCTGACCCTCGCCGCGATCCTGGCGGGGGACTCCTTCACCGGGCCCTCGGACGGCTGCAAGACGGGACGGACCCAAGCCGCCGAGCAGCTCGTCCACCGAGCCGCACCACCCGGAGGCGTCATGGCCGCGCAAGCCGGAGGCACCATGGCCGTACAGGGCGGCGGCACCATGCGACTGGCGGCATTCGCCCACAAGCCGGAAGCCTTCATCCCCGGCCCCATCGCGCCCCTCCGGGGCTTCCCCGGACCCTCCGTCAGTACCTCACTGGACCCCTTCCCGGACCCCACGCCGGACCCCTCCCCGGACCCCTCGCCGGTACGGAGCATCTCACCGACTCCGAGCCCCGACCCCACACCATCTCCCTCACCCACACCGTCCCCCTCACCGACACCAACAGTCCCCGGCAAGCCCGACCCCTGCGCTCCGCAGGCACGTGGCCGGTAGCCGCGACGAACGGCATCTGTGGCCCCAACTCCCTTATGGGGAGGCATGCTCAAGGAGGGCGGCTTGTTCGTGTGCAGGGCGGGACGCGTACGGGAGGAGGTCGAGCGTCGGCAACAGACGACCGACTGGAGCCCGTCGGAGGCGATGACCGTCAGCACCGCGCTCGTGCTGGGTACGGCGAACGGGCGAGCTGCCGAGGGCGGCGGCCCGAACAGGGCAGCTACTGGTCCGTTCCCGTTCCCGTCACCGTCGAGAGAGCTGCGCAGTCACGGCCTCTGCCCCTGCCGGATGGCAGGAGCAGAGGTCACTGAACAGTCCGGCCCCCTGGTTCGATCCGGACACCCGTGAGGCTCAGTGCCAGGACGTCACGCCGGACTTGTCCCAGCCCTCGTTGGGATGTTTGAAGCCGGCTCGAATCTGCACCCCATCGGGCCAGTAGTACATGTTCCCGAAGTTCTGGCCCTGAATGTCGTTCACCGTGCAGTACCCGAGCACGTGCTCGATGGTGCCGTTGGGGCCCTTGCGGTCTATCCAGGCCTCGTAGCCGTAGCACCCGCCGGCGACGTTGACGCGCGCCCACGCGTACCACTTTCCGTCCTTCTTGCCAGATCGGAGCTCAACCGACCCACACGGCTTGTCGAGGGCTCGGTCGTCGGTCATCACC
>NZ_LGDE01000012.1 GCF_001279725.1 Streptomyces sp. WM4235
TCCAGCGGGTACTTCCTCGGGGCAGACATCGTCTGGGTTCCTCTCATACGACCCATCTGACAGCCTGTCACCACTTCCCGCATCTCGGGGGAACCTCACATCCCTCGGGGGTATCGGAAGGACTCCTGTTCAGGCCGGTCTGCGGCGGCTTCGAGTACCTGGCGTTCCATCGGCCCGAACCTGGCGTTGATCACGGAGAGGTTGGCCTTGAAGCGCAGAACGGATGCTTTGGGGATGTCCTTCTTCTGGTCGAACCGAGTGTGACAGTTGAGGCAGAGGGCGATCAGGTTCTCGAAGGTGTGCTCTTGGACCTTCGCCCACGGTTCGATGTGCGCGATCTCCGTGGTGGTGTAGCGGCAGGTTGGGATGGCGCACATGTAGCCCGCTTCTTCAAGGACCGCGCGCTTGAGTGCTGCAGGTATGACTGGCCTGCTCTGATCGGACATTTCCGAACGGTATGGGTGGGAGGCCCTGCAGCACCAGAGGCATGGTGCTGCAAATCCCTGACTGCCCGATCGCTCGGCCGCCCGAGGGGCGGGTCGGGCGGCGGTGGTCTCGGGTTGTCGTGCCCGGGGCCCGCGCCGGTGACGGCTGCGATGTGCCGTCCTGGTACCGGCGCGTCGAGTCTCTCCGGTGGGCGTGACAGAGCCCGGCCGGGGGCTACGGACACGGCCGGGCTCTGCGTGCAGGGGGGACCGTCTGGGCTCAGTACGCGTCGTCGCGCAGGTGGCGATCGTCGTGCGCGGTCTCCTCGCGGCGGCGCTCCACATTCTCGGGGCGCTCACCGCCACGCGAGGGGGTGCGGGGCTCGGGGTGGATCGGGGCCTGGCCGGGTCGCTGGGGGCGCTGTTGTTGCTCGCGGTCCTTGCCCGGCTGCTGACGCTTGTCCTGCTTACCGCTCATGACGGCTCCTTGATGCGTGGGGGGGATTCCTCTCGCCCAAGCTGACACAGAGCGTTACTTCCCGCACCTTGGTGACTACTGATCGTGGGGAGGTGGTGTTGTCCCCGGGAGTGGGATGCGTCGGGATGCGGGCCGCGGTGTCGGTGCCGAAGATGACCGCGAACCCGTCCGTCGCCCGACCGTCAGGAGTCGACCGTCATGGTGGAGCGCACCAGGCGCAAGGACCGCACCGAGGTCACCTTCGTTCTTCCCGCCGATGTCCCGCCCGGTTCGGTCGGCGTGGTCGGCGACTTCAACGACTGGCGGCCGGGCGTCCACACTCTGACGCCCCGCAAGGACGGCAACCGGGCCGTCACGGTCGCCCTGCCCAGCGCGAGCGCCCATTCCTTCCGCTACCTGGCGGCCGGGGACTACTGGTTCAGCGTGGGGACCGCGGAGGCCCAGGATGGCGCCGATGGCCGCCTGCATGCCTGAACGGCCCAACCGGCGTGACAGCGGGCCATACCCGGTGTTGAGCACGACGACAGGTGACCGCCCGTCCGTCTCGGGCCGGGATCCGTGTGGGGGCCTCGCCCGCCGCGCCCGGAGGCGGGGCCGTCGTAGCCCCTTCACGGTGGGGCGGGGGCAGTCCCTCCCGCGGGCCTGAGGATCCCGTCTCCGAACGTCAGGCGGCAGCCCCGCAAGACACCGCCCGTGTTGGAGACCTTGAGTGTGACTGAGACCGCCTGTTGAGCCGATGTTGGCGCAGGCCGCCGAGGCGATCCCTGCCCCGGGCGTCATGGCGGGCGGACTGGCCTTTGAGCAGAAGTTCGACGGCCGCCGGGCGATCTTGTTCATCTCGGCCGGGCCGGGCGGGCGGCTGCTGCCGCCGACGCTACGGCGTTGATCGTCCCCTGCCTGGCCTCCTCGCTCACCGCCGTGTTTGACCTGCGCCGACTTCCTGCCGTCAGGGGGACACGCGCCAGCCGGGAAATCCCAGTCGGTTGCTCCCGCGGGGCAGTCTGGCTCTGGTCAGATCGTGACCGGGCCGTGGGCGGTGGCGAACTCCACCGACACCAGGCCCGGTTCCTCATCGTCGACCCAGGTGAGGTCGATCTGGTCGAGGGGGTGGTCGGCCGGTTCGCCGAGGAATTCGGCGATGGGGCCGGCGTCGCCGGCGATGGAGAGCCCGTTGATGGTGGTGGAGGTGCTCGGGTCGGCGCTCGGTCGCTGCTCGACGGGGACCAACCACTGTAGGAAGTAAGGCAGTTGCGGGTCCTCCAGCAGTTCCAGCAGGCCGATCTGCTTCCACCTCAGGTCGAACCCGTCGGGGCGGACGCGGTGGCCTTCGGCCGAGGTGCGTCCCAGACGGGCCTCGACTGGGGCGATGTCGTCGACGGAGACCACCCACCCAAGCCAGCCGCCGCCCTCGGCGGCGCGGCGCGCGACCGCCTGGCCGAAGGGCGCGCGGTCGGCGGCGGGGTGGTCGAGTGTGGTGACGACCTCGACGTAGGTGCCGCCGCTCAGTGGGAGAATAAAATTGCGGGTGCCGAATCGCGGGTGCACGCCTCCGTCGACGAACCCGGCGCCTAGGGCCGATCCGATCCACTGGACGGTCGAGACGAAGCTGTCGCGGGCCACGGCATAGGACACGTGATCAAGTCGCACGGCGCCATCATCACCTGACAACCCGTACAAATCCTGACGCCACGCCCGCCGCCCCGGCCGCGTCCGCCGTGAATTCAGTCGTGGAGCGGATCGATCACCGGCATCTCGGCGGGGGAGGCCCGCTCGAAGCCAGGCAGCAGCGCTGCCGCCACGTCGAGGCCCACGACCCGCTCGGTCAGTTGCTGCGGGGCGAGCGCTGCTGGCGCGGTGAAGCAGCTCGGAAAACACCTCCACGAATCCGGTTGCGACGGGGCAGCGGAGAAGTGGCTGTTGATCGCCGTTCAGTCCGGTGACGCCGAGGCGATGGATGTCCTTTGGCGGGTCCACCGCGACCGGGCGGTGAATGCGACCCGGCACGGCACGGCGCACGACGCCACGGCCGCGGTCTGGTGCAGGCGCGCTGCAGAGGCCGGCTGGGTCGCGGCGATCCGGAGCGTGAGTTCATGGGCGGAGCCCGATGAACGCGAGTTCTGCCTCCGGAAGGCGGTGGAAACGGTCGGTCCGTACGCGGGGACGTCTCTTGCCGATCTGCTTGACGAGGAGGGCCGGACCGCTGAGGCAGAACAGTGGTACCGCGGGTCCTGTCGCGAATCCGGTCTCATCGGCCGTCATGCCCGCAACGATCTGGCCCACCTCCTCATGAGGCAGGGGCGCCTGGAGGAAGCCTCGGGGTATTGGACAACGGATGTGGAAGCCGGCTCTTCGGTGGCCGCCGGCCTGCCGGCCGGCGTTCTGGAGAGGCCCGGCAGACCGGAGGAGGCCGGCCTGTGGCGACGGCGGGTTGACGTGCTGCGGGTCCGTGAGCGCGCGAGGGAGCTTCCGGAACGCTGAGCCGACGGTCATCACCGTGCGCAGCCTGATCCGGCGGTCCTTGGGCCCCGCGTCGGCTCACTTCGGTGGATCGGCGGCGAGGAAGGGAGCAAGGAGCGCGAACAATGCGTCGGGGCGGTCGAGGGGGATGATGTGGCCGCAGTCCTGGAGATGGTGTCCGACCAGGTCATCGGTGATGGGGCGGAGTTGGCGTTCGAGCCCGGTGCCGACGGGGTGAGAGCCGACGGTCATGGTGGGCATGGTCAGCCGAGCCGTCGCGGCGGCGTCCTGGAGCTGCTGTGCGCTGGTGGGCAGGGCCCGGTAATGGGAGAACGCGCAGCGAAGGGCCTCGCTTCCGGTGTACGCGTGGACGAAGGCCGCGCGGATGTCGTCGGGTACTCCTCGCCCGAGCGTCCCCGAGTCGAGGAAGAAGTCGATGTACGGGGCTTCGTTGCCGGTCAGGACGGTCTCGGCGAGGCCGGGGACGGCGTGGAAGCCGAACCACCACGGGGCGCCGCCCGCGACGATGCGTTCTGCTCCGGGCAGGCGGCCGAGCAGTGCTTCCATCACGACCAGGCGGCGGACGAGGGAGGGTCGGCGCAGCGCGAGCAGGACGGCGGGGGCGGTGCCCGCGTCGATGGCGACCACTGCTGCGCAGGGCTCGTCGAGTGCGTCGAGCAGCCCTTCGGCGTCGGCGGCGAGGGTGCCTGCGTCGTAACCCTCGACGGCACGTGCGCTGGCACCAAGGCCTCGCAGGTCCGGGGCGATGACCCGGTACTGCCTGGCCAGTCGCCCCATGATGCCGCTCCAGAGTCGCCAGGTGTGCGGGAAGCCGTGCAGCAGGAGAACAGCAGGTCCGTCTCCGGCGATTGCGACGTTGAGTTGGACGCCGTTCGTCGTGATGCGGCGCAGTTGGTGTGCGGTGGTGGCGGGCACGGCGGCTCCTCCAGCTGGTTACCATTGGTTACCAACGAACGATAGGTAACTGTCTGATGGCTGCCTAGACGGCACTTTCAGGGAAGGTGGTGAGCCACAGGTGACCACCCCGGGAGCCCGAGCCGCAGATCGTGGGGTACGCGGCGGTCTGTTCGACCCCTATTGCCCGACGCGGCAGTTGCTGGACCGCATCGGTACGAAGTGGACGTCCATGGCCGTCAAGACGCTCGCTGATGCCGCACCGGACGAGGTCCGCTTCGCTGAGCTGAGACGCCGGATGCCCGGCGTCTCGCAGAAGATGCTGTCCGTGACGCTGCGAAGCCTGACCCGCGACGGGCTGGTGTCGCGCCGGGTCGAACCGACCGTGCCGCCTCGGGTCTTCTACCGACTCACCAGACTCGGGCTGTCCCTTGAAGCCGCGCTTGCGGGGCTTCGGACCTGGGCGGAGGAGCACATGGCCGAGATCGACCGCGCCAACGAAGCCAACGACCAGGGGGGCGATGAGGGATAGGCCGGCCGGTTCCGCGTCCGGTACTGGTGGCCACGCCGGGCCGCCGGTTGGTTGGCGGGCCGGCGCCGCGGCGCGCGCCTTCCTCGACGAGGCTGCCAAGGAAGGCATCCGCCCCACGACCGCCGTGTCCGGCGCGAGGACGGTGCTGTACTGCTGCGGCGCCGGCCGGCGGACAAGCGCCTGCTCCCTCTGCGGAGCTTGAACTCGGCGGTTGCGGTACCGCGGAGTTGCTGTGTCCGTGAGTCCGCTCCCACGGAGGCCACGCTGTCCTGCACCGCTGGCACCCACGCGGGCAGGGACGTCTACCGCAACTCTCTCTTCCAGCTGCTGAACCTGCAGCCCAGGCGCAGGTTTCGATGAAGGATTCGGCGCCAGGGAGGCTGACGCGAAGCCCCTCGATTTCGCCGAGCCGGCCTTCCCACTCGGCCTCGACGACCCGGTCCAAGAGATTGCCACGGATCTCCACGAGCCAGCCACGCCGGGCCGGGCCGGGACGCAGAAGTGAGCAGCGGGCGCAGGCGTGTTCGTGGACGCAGGCGGTGCCTCAGGCGCGGGCGCGGGTGCCGACGGAGAGTTGGGATGCGGCCGGGTCGTGGCCGGGAGGCGGGCCTGTCCGGCGTCGGCGGTGCCCGTTGCGCGCACGGTATGGGGTGCTAGGCCGGGGCCGGGACGCGGTGCGCGTCCCGGCCCGGGTGTCACGGACGTGTTCTTGCCGCCGCGGTGAGGGTCGAGTGGTGCGGATCAGGCGGCGGGCATCTTGTCCAGGAAGCCGTAGACGCCCGTGACTTTGCCGGAGTCGTCGGTGACGAGGACGTCGAAGCCGATGGCGATGGGCTCGGCGCCCGGGCCGGTCACCAGGGCCCACTGGAAGCGGGCGATGTTGTGGTGGGTGTCGACGTTCCCGTGCAGCTCGAAGGAGAGGCCCTGGAACTGCTCGCGGGCGCCCGCGAGGACGGCCGCGACGCCCGCGTGGCCCTCGACCGCGGCGAGCGGGTCGATGTAGGGGGCCCCAGGGGTGAACAGGTCGGCGATGCCCGCGGCGCGACGGTCGGCGTCGGCCTCGTTCCACAGGGCGAGGTACCGGGTGACGGTGTTGGTCAGGTCGCTCATGAGTCGGCTCCTTGTATCAGCAATCGTAAAAATGCCGCCGGAAGCGGCGCAGAATCCGGGGGCGGGGTGTCGAGCTTCTGCATCGCGCTCTCCTCACTTTCCGCACTCGCTGTTTCCGGTGACGCAAACGCTACGTTGCATTTACAGGTCCAGCAATCATCTTACTGCGCACCAGAAGTGAACTCGCAGCTCAGCTAGGCCTTTTCGTTGCAATGTGTTGCATGTCAACGCAACGCTTGATCGCTTGCGTGTTGCAATGGGATGGGAGTGAACGCTATGTCTTCGTCCCCACCTTCCAGGCGGGACACCGGGGGATGTAGCGGCACACCCACCCGACTCCGCTACGCAGCCTCCACGGAGCCGCGAGGTCCGCCGCAGGGCGTCGTGGGGCACGATCCGCGATGCGCAGTCCGCCGGTCGGCAGCGGTCCCACCCGCACCATCGGAGCCGTCGGAGCCGTCGGAGCCGGCTCGTACGCTCCGTTCATGATCGGCGCGCGGCTATGCGGGGCACGAGTGCCGCGACGGCCCTCGGGTGATGTGTGCGGCTCCGTCCAGCGGTGACGTGCACTGAGCCGGTCACGCCGTGCGACCGGCGGGCCCGCCCACGTGGCATGTCGTGGCCCTTTGCTGTTCGTTGATCACTTCGGCTAGGGCCTGTGTGGTGTTGTGATCAGTTGTTGGGTTCTGTCCTCTTCGTGGGGTGGATTCCGGTAGGACTGTGATGGTGACGCGGAGGCAACTCGCCGATGCTCAGTGGAAGTTCATCGAGCCGTACCTGCCGTTCGGTGGGTTCGGGCCGTATCCGGAGCGGTTGCGGGAGCAGTTCGAGGGTGTGATGTGGCGGTTCCGGTCCAGTGGTCGGTGGCGGGAGATGCCTGCCGAGTTCGGTCCCTGGGCCACCGTGTACGGACGTTTTCGCGTCTGGCGGGACGCCGGTGTCTTCACCGCTCTGCTGGAAGGTCTGATCGTCGAGGGTGCCCGGGTGGGAAGAACGGACTTGTCGCTGGTCGGCGTGGATTCCCCTGCGGGCGCTGCTGATTTTCGGGTTCTGGCTCAACTTCTGTGAAGCTGGGCCTTACGCGCCGTGTCCGCGTCGGACCAATGGACTGACCTGCTGGTTCCCCTTCCGCCGTGACGAGGCGCGTGTTTCACGACGGATGTGCGCTGCCGGCCGTCGCGGTATGGGGGTCCGGTCGTGACGGCGGGCCCGCGGCCCGCGCGGTGGCGAGGCCCGCGAGGAGGCCCAGGGGGAGTGCCGAGATCCATACCAGGGCCGGTGCGCCGATGCGGCCGAGGGCGAGGCCGGAGGTGGGGCCGATCGCGGCGCCGATGTCTTGTGTGGTTGACAGGGCGGCTTGGTAGGTGGCGCTGCGTCCCGGTGGGGCGTAGCGGGTGATGAATGCCGAGGTGGTGGGGCCGGAGATCATCATTCCGAAGGAGACGACGAGAACGGCCGCGACGAGGGCTGGGTAGCCGAGTCCGGCGGCGGCGAATCCCGCGAGGCCCACGCCTTGGAGCGCGGCGCCCAGGAAGAGCATGCGCCTGGTGTCACGTCGGCGGGTCCAGCGGCTGACCGGGATCTGGAACAGGATGATCGCGAGGGCGTCGATGACGAACAGGGCCGCGTAGGCGGTGGTGCCCAGGGGGTGGAGTTGGTTCAGGAGTACCAGGCCGTCGGCCTGCCACCAGGTGAAGGTGATGCTGAGCAGGCTGCCGCCGAGGATGAGCAGCGCCAGTCTGCGGTCGCGCAGGATCCGGGCGAGCGCGCCGTACGCCTCCTTGGTGTCCGTCTCGGCTGTCTCCGGGCCGATGACGCGGTCGGGGGGAACGGCGACGAGCACCGTCAGGGCGGCGCCGACGAGCAGGACGCCTGCCACGGCGAACACGCCCGACAGCGAGAAGGCGACGGCTGCGGCTCCCAGGATCGGGCCGATGACGCCGCCTACGCTCGCCACCACGCGGGTCAGCCCGTAGGCGTGGGGGAGGTCCTCGTCGGCGTGCAGCTCGCCTATGAGCGCTGCGATGGTGGGGTGGAACGCCGACTCGAAGAGTCCCGCGGCGAGGAACAGACCGAGGGCGGGTACCGGGTGGTGCACCAGGAAGAGGCTGCCGTAGCCGAGAGCCATCCCGGTCGTGGAGAGCAGCAACATGCGGCGGTGGCCGATGCGGTCGGCCAGGGCGCCCCCGACCAGACCGCCGGTGAACTCACCGACGGCCTGAACGAGGAACAGCGTGCCGGCCGCCGCTCCGCTCAGCCCGCCGACGCGATCGGCCCACAGGATGACGAAGGGCAGCATGACGCCGCCGGCCAGGGCACCGAGCAGCCGGACGACCAGGAGTCCTCGGAAGGCCACCGTGACCTGTCGCGCCGTCGGTCCGCTCCGAGAATCGGGCGCTGCGGCCGTCACATCGGGTTCCGCGACGTGACGGCGGGGCGGCGGTCGGCCGTCCAGTAGCCCTTGGCGAAGACGTGGTCCGGCCGGACGCCCGCGCTGTGCACGAGTTCGCGGACCGCCCGCGCCGCGCCGGCCTCGGCGAGGACGTAGACCTGGTCGAAGCGGCCCGCCAGTATTTCCTCGGCGACCACGGCGAGAAGCGCCTGCGGGTCGCCGGGAGGCCGGCCGCCGCGCTCGAGCCAGCGCACCCGGCCCGCCGCGATCGGTACCCGGTCGGCGGGAGACTCGGTCTCGACGACGGCGGTGGCCTCCTGACCGGCCGTCAGCGCCTCGGTCAGGGCCGCGATCGCCGGCAGGGAGGCTTCGTCACCGACGAACAGATGGCCGTCGGCCGGGCCTAGTCGGAGCTTCCCTCGGGGGCCGGCGAACTCCACGGGGGAACCGGGTTCCGCGCTCGCCGCCCAGGTGCTGCCCGGCCCGCCGCCCGGGTGCAGGACCGCGTCGATGTCCCACTCGCCGACCTGTGGGCGGGCGTGCCGGATGGTGTAGCGCCGCTTGACCCGGCTTCCGCGGGCGTCGGTGAGGAGCATCTCGATGTCCTGGGCCGGGTGGGGGGTGAGCCCGGTGAGACTCGGTCCGCCCACGGTGAGTCTGACCGTGCGGGGGGTGAGGTGGCGCCGGGCCAGCACCGTGCAGCGATGGGTTGTTTTCATGGGCTTTCCCTCTGGTGTCCGAGAGCGGCGGGAACGGCTGGACATGTGTACGGCCGCCCGCATCAGTTTCGAGGCACTGTGCCTCGATATGAGGCTAGCACCATTCCGAGGCAGCGTGTCTTGATAAGCTGATCACATGCCACGCACAGCCCACGGACAGGCCACACCCGGACGCCCCCGCAGCGAATCGGCGCGGATCGCCGTTCTCCACGCCGTCGACGACATGCTCGTCGAGCAGGGGTACGCGGCGATGACCATGAAGGGCATCGCCGAACGCGCCGGAGTCGGGCGCCAGACCGTCTACCGGTGGTGGTCCACCAAGGCGGAGATCCTGCTGGAGGCGAGCACGTCCGACGCCGCCCACGAGTTGGACGTCGAGCCGCGGGCCCGTCCCGCCGACGACCTCCTCGCCTTCCTCGAAGCGCTGACCACCTTCCTCACCACCTCGCCGGCCGGCCTCGCCTACCGGGCACTGCTGGGCGAAGCGCAGCACGACACCGCGGTACGCGATCTCGTCCGCGCCGCCGACCTCGTCGGCACCGCCACCTCGGCCGTGCTCGCTCGCGTACGCCCGCACGCCCCCGCCATGCCCCCTTCGCCACTGGCCGCCGCCCAACTCGCCGGCCCCGTCGTCGCCGTCATCCTGGAGACCGGGAACCCCCTGACGCCCGCCGCGCTGCTCGCCGACCACGCCGGGATTCTGCTCGACGCCTGGACAACGGGCCCCCCGCGCTGAGCCGAGCGTCGGCCCCGTTCGCCGCACCGGGATCGTTCGTGCCGCCGCGCGTCGCGGCGGCCGGGTACCACCCGGACCCGCCGGCCGTGGACCACGACACCCACCCGCGAGCGCGTCTCCACCCTGGCCCCGTGGGCGGTGCGACCGAACGAGCGGGAGGCGGCGTCGGTCGTCGGCGCGACCGTGCCGGACCCGCGATTCCGGACCGCCCGCGCCGACGACCCCGCGCCTGGTGTCGCACCGTGTGGGTGGTCGACGCGACCGGAGCGAACCGGGCCTACGTTCACCACGAACAGGGATGGGGCGAGGGGCCGTTCGCCGTCACCGTGCACGGCGACCGCGATGTGTGGGCCGACACGGAGGACGTCCACGACCGCTGGGTGCTCCGTCCGGGGTCGCAGCGGTTCGACTCCAGCCTGCAGGAGCTCGCCGAGCGAGGATGGCCGGCCAGCCACGCCCCGTACGCGCCGTCCGGGTCGTCGGCCATGGACGCGATCTCCGCCTCCTGGCCGCCGGTGCCCTTCTGCGGCCGGGCAGCGGCCAGGATGCGAGGCGTGGCGGTGAGCATGTGCTCGATTTACCTGGCGAGGGGCGCGCCGCAGGTCAGCGGTAGGGAGTGCTGCGTTCCGGATCCCGGCTATCCCTGAAGCCTGCGGGGTAGGCACGTGCAGCAACTGCACAGAGTGAACGTCTATCGCTGTGCATATCTGAATTGGGAGATGGTCATGAGTCTTGCTGTGGCCAACCTTCAGAAGATCGACGACTACTTGGCCGCGGTCGGATCCTCCAGCGAGGGCCTCGACAAGGCGGTTGCTGAGCACGTCGACAAGGCCAAGGAGGCGTTGGCGCGAGGGGATGAGAAGGAGGCCATCGCGATCACGGCCAAGGTGCTGGAACGCCTGGAGAAGGCGCAGCGCAGTTCGAGCGGCGCCGCGTAGGAAGGTTGAGCCCTGCCGCCGCGGCGGCGGGGACTCAAGGTCAGCGGTAGGTCTGGTGGCACAGGGCCGCGATGCCAGGGCTGGTGACGCCGTGCGCGGCCCGGCACAGCTCTCTCATGTCCCCGGCACCGGCACGGGGTGCGGGGCGGGTCGGCCGGTGCGGTGCCAGGGCCTTCGGCCGTGCAGCGGCGGCCGGCACGTGGACCACCGCCGAGCGGTGGCCTCAGGAGACCAGGGGAGCGGCTTCCACCTCGGTCAGCCTGACCGTGCACAGTCCGCCGCGCTCGTTCCGCACGTCCGTCACCTTGAGCTGCGTGCCCGGCGCGAGGACGTACTCCTCCTCTCCGGTGAAGGCGGAGAAGTTCCGGATCCCGACCGCCTGGGCCGGCGTCACCTCGAAGAGCGTCCGCTTGCCGCGGCTGCCGAGGAAGGACCGGGCCACGCTCCGCTCGGAGGTGCAGGAGGAGACGCCCCACCACGTCACCGTCCGACCCACCGGGTACTGCGCCCGCAGGTCCAACGACACCCCGCGCCAAAGCGGTTGGGTGTGGGCGGGCAGTTCCGAGATCGCCGAGAACAGCAGCCGCAGGTACGGCAGGTAGGGCGTGATCCTGGTGCGGTCCGGGGAGCGGAGGACGGCGTTGATCTCGCGGTAGAAGGCGGACTCGCAGGTGTAGAGGTACAGCGCCGAGACCGCGTCGGCGGACGGCCCGCCGGTCGTCCCGTCCGCCCGACGCTTGCCGAAGTCGAGGGACCGGTCGATGTGCCCCGCGAGCCCGGCCAGCGTCTCCGCGACGGGCGCGACGGCGTTGCGGAAGTCCATCAGCGGGGTGTCGAACACACCGGTGATCGCGGGGAGGACCAGGCCCTCGTCCTTGACGCTGGTGAGGCGCTCCAGGTACATCTGGTGCAGGTTCATGGTCGACTCGATGAAGGCGCCCATGCGCGCCGCGACGCCGCCGTCCGAGCCGGCGCCGACCGCCCCCTCGTTCCAGCCCTTGCTCGGCAGCCAGTCGATGCCGTCGGCGCCCAAGGACGCGAGGGCCTCGTTCACCTGGGCGAAGTGGTCGCCCTCGCAGAAGATGTCGCCCTGCGCCGCCGGGTTCGCGTGGTCGATGTGCCGGACCTCGACGTCCGGGTACTTCTCCTGGAGCCGCAGGACGACCCTCTTCAGGCTGCGCGCGTGCGCCCCCCACCAGGCGAACACGACCCCGCGGTCCTCCTCGTCGGCGTCCTGCTTCGACCTGAGGATCTCCTCGACGATGCGCTCGGCCACGGGCCGCCAGAACGCCGTGTGCTGGTCGGCGCCCATCGCCCCGTCGCCGCTGGCGGTGAGCGAGGCGTTCAGCAGGAGCACGCCCTGCGTCAGCATCGCCTGGAACCACTCCGGCGGTTGGACGGTCTCCCGCTCCTTCAACAGCGCGCGGACGTCGGCGATGGGCGTCTTCTTGGCGATGCCGTACTTCCACATCGCCGCGGCCTTGATGAGGCAGCGGATGCTGACGACCCTGCCGAACTGACTGTCCTTCCAGTCGTTGAAGGTGTTGTCGAACATGGCTATGCCCGTCGCGCTCTCCTGGCGCGGGTACGGGTTCTGGCCGAAGACGACGACCTTCCACTTGTGCGGGGGATGGGGCTTGAGCGCCTGGAAGGTCAGCTCACGGACCGGTACGACCTCGGGGCCGCGCCCCTTCCCGATGAACCCGCCGGCGTTCGGCTGCGCCTCGATGACCGGCTTCAGCAGGGGGAGCCAGGGCTCCCCGCCGCCGTGGAACAGCTCGGTGAGGGCGAGGGGATCGGTGGCGTCGGTCATGGGAGGAGTGCTTCCGATCGTCGTGGTCGTCGTCGTGGTCGTCATCGTGACCGTGGTCGTCGGGGAAGGGACGATCTGGGCGGAGTGGTCGGCGGGCTCGGCGGGCGTCGCGGCCTTCGGCGGCACGATGCGCACCCGCTCCTCGACCGGCGCGTTCTCGATGCCGCTGAGCTGCGTGAGGATCGTGGCGCGCAGCTCGTCGTCGTCCTCGAACCAGTGGTCGTGGAAGAGCGTGTAGCCGGTCCACATCAGATTGGCGCACACCCGGGCCGGGACCCGACCGGTCTGCGCGCCCATGCCCACCAGCGCCACCGAGCGGATGCTGCCCGGAACCCTCCGGTTCTGTCGGTGCACGGCCTGGAACGCGGCGGCGCAGGACAGGGCCACGTTCAGCGTGTCGCTCACGTTCTGCGAGGAGCTCACCATGGTCGGCGTCGAGATCAGGTACCGGGGAACATCCGCTCCCGACGGGACGCAAACGGCGCTGCCCACTGGGAGGGCGCCGGCGAACCGCTCGCGGATCGCGCGCCGCACCCGCAGTTGGATGCCGGGACCGAGGTGCCGCCTGATGACGGCGTCGACCCCGCCGTCCATCCGTCCGCAGGAGTTGGTCGGGGTGACCCAGGCGTCGACGTCCTCGTCGAGGATGGATCCCCGGTGGATCTCGATGCCCGCAGTGTCCTCGAACGCCGCCCGCCACGCCTCCACCACACGCTCGTTGACGTCCGTCAGCACCACCCGGAGCCCGGGCTGCGCACTGCTCGCGGTCATCGTCCACCCCTCGTCGAAACGTCCCTCACAACACCCCGAACCTAACCGCCGGCACTGACAACACGGCTTGCGAGAGAAGGCTGACGTGGGGTCACGGGTGCGTCCGACGCGGGAGTGGGGGTGGGCCGGCAGGATGGGGGATGGAACGTGTGTTTGGGATCGGAGGACACTTCATGCGGTCCGCCGATCCGGCGGCCCTGACCAGTGGAGTCACAAGTCACCGTCACAGCCAGCCGGCCGTCCCGCGCTCCCGACCATCGGCCTCTCGGATGGACGACCCTCCCGGCCGCGTACCGCGCCGGTTCCGGCCGTGGCGGCGGACCCTGGAGGCAGGGGGATGACGAGGGAGGTGCCGGGGTGACGTTGTATCCGCCGGTGGAGCCGATGCTGGCGCAGGCCGCGGAGGAGCTCCCGCCCGTACGCCGCAGTCGCTTACGAGCAGAAATTCGACGGCCACCGCGCGATCCTCTTCACCCCGGCCGCCCCGGGTGGGCGGGTGCTGTTGCAGACCCGCCGCGGGTCCCTGGTTCAGGACCGTTTCCCGGACCTTGTGGCGGCGGCGGAGCAACTGCCCGGCGGCCTGGACCTCGATGGTGAACTCCTCGTCTGGGACCCGGAGGCCGGTGGGCTGTCCTTCGAGGCGTTGCAGCGGCGGGCCGCCGCCCGGGCCCGCACGGCCCCTGCCCTCGCGGCCCGCCTGCCCGCCCACTTCGTGGCCTTCGACGTCCTCCAGGCGGACGGAACGGAGCTGCTGGCTGCGAAGCGCCGGTTTCGTGTCAGTGGGGGGTGGGTGTCAGTGACAGCCCGTCAGTCCTGTGGTGTTCCCGCTGCTGGTGGGCCGGGTGGGCGTACCTGGCGCTGACGCGGTGGTGGTGTCCTGGCGGTACACGCTGACATGAGGGCATAGGTACGCAGGTCCGTCACTGTCACGGAAGCGGCACTTCTCAATCTCTGACGGGCGCTCAGAGGGGTCGTGTGGGCCTCCGGTTGTCGGAGGGGTGGGAGTGGCGTTGTTC